>CAZZKV010000023.1:0-47386 GCA_964654665.1 uncultured Caulobacterales bacterium
AGTCCTAATTCTCCAAATTGACTCTTCATCGTAACGGGCACGCTCGCAACCGCTAGTCCATCCAGTATTGGGAGGCCATCTGGCATCTGATTGATTGCGTCAGGTATTCCAGCATCCCAGATCATATCTCCATCTGGGTGTCTGATGAGAAAACACGGGACAGCCATTTTTTGCGCCCGGCCAGCATATTCCCCACTACTGAATAGTCCAAGGTCAGAAAAATCAACTGTTCCGCAATCCATAGTGTATATGCGAATATCTGTAGCTTCAGCTTTCGTTGTAACTGATTGCTCTTTAGTAGTTGTATCGCCGCTCTTATCGGCCTGCGGGCTACAGGCTGCAGTTGTCATAAGCAACCCCAAGGCACTGGCGGCTAATATTGATTTAAAATTGCTGAAATGATTATTGGTCATAATGATCTTTCTAAGTGTACCGCTTAATGTGTGCCACGAATGGGGTAATTGTTCCCCGGCTTACGGATATGTATCAAGCCTCTCAGCATGGTTTTAAGCTCAGGGCGCCCAAAAGCTATATTTGAAATATCAATGATTTGCGCTTGATTTTTTTCATTAATCACAAAAAAGGCTGGTTCTGCAAAAGGCCGATCAGACTCGGCTTCTGAACGCGGGGTCGTGATATACAGACCTAAGGAGCGCATTTGTTCAAGACTTAAGTCATAGCCAACGTCAAACTTCAGATTCAAATCAGGAATTTGCATATTTGCCCTTTCCTCTGAATCTGCGGACATGGCGACGATATCAAGTCCAACATCGTTGAAATCTTCCAACAAATCATTGAGTTCTACTAAGTACTCTGTACAAAACGGGCAGTGCTTACCCCGATATACAACCACTATTCGCCAATCAAATTTCGTAGGCGGTTTTGACAAATCGAGCGTGCCGCCGCCAAACTTATTAACAACGATTTGCGGAAATTGTTGGCCCGCCGCCATTTTTTTAGCACTCATCGCTTGGCTCCTACTCACGCTAACTGCTGTTATAGTCTATTGAAACACCATATCCTTGAACTCAATACATCGAACATAACGATATTTCATGCCCTTACATAGTTCAATTTGGTACTATTTGTCAACGCACAGGTAAAATTCGGGAGGTTCTTCATTAAAACTCTAGTCCATGCACATACCGCCAGATATTGCCAAGGTCTGGTCCGTCATGCCATTTGCGTCTTCACTGCCCAGATAAGACATAAGAATGACGGTCTCAGCCGACTGAATGAACCGCCCTATTGGATTTTTAAACACACACCTTTAATTAAATCATCCATATCCACTCTTGCAATATTTGCATGTGTCTCAAAATTGTAGACCATATATACTAACCATTCCGGGATAAATCGTGTTGACATGAACACCTAATGCCGCCGCCTCTAGAGTCTCGCATTTACCCAGTCCTGTAAGCGCATGTTGGTCATATTTAAACTGATTGATTAGCGCTTGCCCATTTGGCAGCCGCGGACCCGATATTATGTCCAGACAGGTAAATTTTCGGGCAAGTCCTCAAACAATATGCATTTTATAGAAACCACCAAATGCCTTCCAGATAGGAATTGCGGAACCAAACCCCTACTGACTGTCGTCGGTAGGATTACGTTGCTCCGGATGCAGAAGTATAATGTCGTCTGTATTTTGGCCACTTATCGTCGGGAAATCACTGACCGATTATTTTGACGACAATGAAAAAAACATATGCACATGGTTTTTGGACAAAACATCTGTAATATTCTCAACGCCGTTTTCAGCACAAATTTGACATTTGATATCCCGCACACGATAGCCAATCGGCCCTGTCAGAACATGGTAATGATATTTTATGACAATAGGAGATGATGACGATGGTAACAGACGCAATGTTTACCTTTTTGCTATCCATTAAAGTTCTGAGTTCTGATTAGTCGGTCAACAACCTTTGAAACCAAATCAATTTGATACAAGTTTAGAATTCAATAATTGAATCTTGTGTTAAGTTCCATATGGTACTATATAGGCTTAGTAAAATACACCGCACCCGTAATAGGGCGTGTGATGGATTAGCAAATTATTGACAGAGGAAAAAACATGACTGACTTCACGATACATGACGAAAAAACAGCCCCAGAAGACAGCAGACCTCTACTCGAAAAAGCCAAAAGTCAGGTCGGCTTTATTCCAAATCTACATGCAGTCATGGCAGAAGCCCCGGGGCTTCTTCAAGGGTATAGAGCCATTAATGATTTGTTCCTGAAATCCAGTTTCACGCGCGAAGAATTAACGGTTATTTGGCAAGCGGTTAACGTTGAACATAATTGTCATTACTGCGTTCCCGCGCACACGGCCATAGCCAAAGGCATGAAGCTCGACGACGATATTACAGAGTCCTTGAGAAATGAAACACCGCTTGCCAACGCAAAGCTCGAGAGCTTGCGTAATTTCACACTTAAGGTTTCCCGCAATCGAGGAGTTGTTGATGATACGGACGTTCAGGATTTTCTAAACGCTGGCTTCACAAAGCGACAAATCTTGGAGGTCATTTTAGGTATATCAATGAAAGTTATGTCTAATTATACAAATCACTTAGCTGATACACCTTTGGACGTAGCATTTGTTCCGTTTAAATGGCAGAAAAAAGTATAATTGGGTTCAGGCATTCAATCAGGATGGTTGTGAGGCACTTAGGCTTTAGCCTATATTATGAATATAAAATGAGGGTTTTCCAAGAGGGGTAATTTCATGAGATTTTCTGAATATCTTGATCGCGCGGCAGGGCTTTATCCCGAACATGAAGCCTTTGTAGAAGGTGATCTTAGAATGGATTACGGGACAACCCGTGATATTGTACATAAAATTGCCAATATTTTATCGACCTCATCATTAAAATTGCCTGTAGCTTCAAAAGTGGCGGTTTACAGTCCGAATGCGGTCATGGCCTATCTGGCCGTTCTAGGGTTGAACCGCGCGGATATGGTGTGGCTACCTATGAACTACCGTAATACATTGGATACGACAATTGAACAGCTTGGTTTCTTTGACACGGAATGTTTATTTTATCATAGTCAGTTTGATGACCAAATCGCAGAAATTCGTAAGCGTGTTCCAAGCCTGAAAACGACGATCTGCATTGATGCAAGCTCGGAACATGGGCACTCACTGCCAGAGTTGCTAAAGACGTCAAATGCGCGCCATTACAATGAACCCGAAGACCCCATGGCCGATTCCGTGATTATGGCTACAGGTGGAACAACCGGTCCTTCCAAAGGTGTCATGCAAAGCCATCGCGGCGCAGAGGCCATGCTAATCAATCAAATGCTCTTGGATATCCCCGAACATCCTCGTTATCTCGCTGTAGCCCCCATTACCCATGCGGCAGGCTATTTTATTCCTATTTTCTATACACGTGGTGCGACATCCTTCATATTACCCGGGTTTGATTGCGAGACTGTTCTCAAAACAATCGAGCGTGACAAGATTACTCATATGTATTTACCGCCGTCTGCGGTTTATACATTATTGGATTTTCCTGATCTCAATAAATTTGACACGAGCAGTTTGCAAAAGCTTTATGTCGGCTCCTCTCCTATCTCACCGCATCGTTTCAAACAAGCCGTCGAAGTGTTTGGGCCTATCCTAGAGGAGCTTTACGGTCAATCGGAAGCCTGCTTCCCTCTCCTGATTAAATCAGCCGAAGATTATCTTGATGCCGATGGAAACTTTATTGATGAAATTGTTAAATCGACGGGCCGCGCCAATCATACATGCTGGATAGAAATTATGGATGATGATGGCAATATCCTTCCCGCAGGAGAAAAAGGTGAAATCGTTGTCCGCAATAACGCGGTAATGAAAGGGTATTACAAAAACCCCGAAGCCACGGCAGAAGTCTCGACCTTTGGCTGGCATCATACCACAGATATGGGGATAAGAGATAAAAACGGCTATATTACCATTGTCGATCGAAAAAAAGATATGATTATTACGGGCGGGTTTAACGTATTTCCGGGCGAGATCGAAAATGTGCTATTTAGCCACCCTGCCGTTAGAAATTGCGCGGTTATTGGTGTGCCTGATCCGAAGTGGGGGGAGGCCGTCAAAGCCGTTATCGAGCTTAAAAATGGACAGAGTGTCGAACCATCAGAGCTCATTGCGCTTTGCAAGGAAAAGCTTGGCAGCGTGAAAGCCCCGAAATCTGTCGATTTTTGGGATGAGTTACCCTTAAGCCCTGTCGGAAAAGTTCTTAAACGCCGCGTTCGGGATCAATATTGGGAAGGCCAGACACGGTCTGTCGGTTAAAAGGAGATCAATATGACGGATGTTTTTATTGCAGGTATTGGTATGACCCGTTTTACGCGTCACCCTGAACGCAGCCTACAAGACCTTGCGGGTGAAGCGCTCAATCAGGCATTAAAAGATTCTGGCTGCACAAAAGACGATATTGAAACGGCCTTCTATTCCGGCTCGACAAATGGGTATTTACAGGGACAGGATTTAATTCCGGGGCAAATCATTTTGAGCAAGGTCGGGGTTGAAGGTATTCCTATTTTCAACATCGAAAATGCTTGTGCCTCTGGCACCTCCGCCTTTCATCTTGCCATGCAGGGGATCAAAGCGGGAAGTTATGATATTGCGCTGGCAATCGGGGCTGAGAAAATGAACATACCGGACAAGAAACGCATGTTTGGTGTTTTCGATGCGGGGTGGGATGTTGAAGACCCTGAAAAAAACCTCAAAACCTTGCTAAAACCCGCGGAGGGTTTTGAAGTGCCTGACGGACACGAATCGGATCGACCCTATAGTGTCTTTATGTCGGTATATGCGGCGTGGTGTAGAACCCATATGAAAACTTACGGGACAACGCAGCGTCAAATCGCGTCTATTAGTGCTAAAAACCATCAGCATTCCGTCCATAATCCGCTTGCACAATATCAAACGCCTTATACGGTTGATGAGGTCTTGGCAGCCCCCGCAATCACCTATCCTTTAACACTGCCGATGTGCGCCCCGATTAGCGATGGCGCGGCCGCAGTAATTATATGCAGTGAGGCGGGCCTCAAGCGTATAGGGGCTGACAAGAAACGCGCCATTCGCGTTTTATCCAGTGTCATCCGCAGTGCTAGCACCCGTCCCGCTGATAAGCCAGAGCTGCATTGCGAAGTCATTGCCGCCAAGAAGGCTTATGAAATGGCAGGCATTGGCCCCGAAGATATTGATGTCGTTGAGTTGCATGACGCAACGGCTATGGGCGAAATCCTACATACTGAAAATCTCGGATTAGTGCCTTTTGGCGGCGCAGGGCCGGCGGCAGAGCGCGGAGATTTTACAATTGGCGGGCGCATTCCTATTAATCCATCAGGCGGTCTAGAGTCCAAAGGCCATCCTATCGGCGCAACAGGCTTGGGACAAATATATGAACTCGTCACCCAACTTCGCGGAGAAGCCGGAAACCGCCAAATCGAAGGCGCGCGACATGCCCTTCACGAAAATGGCGGTGGGTTACTCGGCCTTGAAGAAGCGGCTGTCGCCGTCAATATATTCGCAAAACAATAAGAATAATTTGGATAAATAAACATGATTTTTACACGAACAGAAGAACAGAAAATGGCTGTCGACGGGCTACGGAAGTTTCTCGACAAGGAAATAGAACCCATTGTGGCCGATTATAAAGACAAATTCATTCCTCGTGATAAAATGCAGGCGATTCAAAAAAAACTGATGAATTTTGGCCTCACAACCGCCCCTCACCCGGAAAAATATGGCGGTATGGGTCTAGACTGGCAAACCCACCTCATGTTGTTTGAAGAAGTCGCTGTCACCTCTTCAGACTTGGCTGTGCCCATTGTAATTAACACGGTGGCAATTGACCTTTTACTAAAACTGGCCCCTGAACATATCAAAGACAAATATCTGCCGGGCTTATTAAATGGTGATTTATTTATCAGCACAGCGATTTCTGAACCAGACGTGGGCTCGGACGTTTCAAGCGTAAAAACTCGGGCTAAACGCTCTGGTGATAAATTTATTATCAATGGCGAGAAAACTTGGATTTCAAATGGTGAATATGCGGACCTTATGATCGTCACCTGCCGGACGGGAGATGATGCCCGGTCTGGCCTGTCGCATTTTGTCGTTGACACCAAGACAAACGGAATTGAAATCCGCGGCATTCCTAAAATAGCTTTAAACGGACAATCCACGGCGCAGGTATTTTTTCAAGACGTTGAAGTCTCGGCTGAGAACATGATCGGCACAGAAGGTATGGGCCTTAAGAACACAATGGTTGTCTTTGAGCGCGCGCGTTTACATATGGCGGCTTGGGGATATGGGCTCGCGCGGCGCGCTATGGAAGAATCCATTAAATATAGCCAAGACCGTAAACAGTTTGGAAAACAAATTGCTGGCCACCAACTCATCGCAGATAAAATCGCAACAATGGCTACAAAGATTGATGCTGCCCGCCTTCTGGCGCAACGCGCAGCTTCTTTAATTGATGCGGGTCAGCGCTGTGATGTCGAATTGTCCATGGCCAAATGGTTTGGCACTGAACTGGCGGTACACGCCACACGGGATGCTGTACAAATCCACGGGAGTAACGGATTAACAAAAGAGTTTCTTGTCGAAAAGCTGGCACGCGAGGCTATGATTGTAACCATGCCCGATGGAACAACCGAAATACATAAATTAATTATAGCGCGAAGCCTGACAGGTGTCAGCGCCTTTGCCTAACGAGACCTACGTCAGCATCGCTGGCAGTTCAATTGGAGAGACACATGAATATTCAGGATAAAGTCACCGTTATCACAGGCGGTGCGTCAGGCCTTGGGGCAGGAACCGCGCGCTATTTTGTAGAGAAAAAAGGCGGCAAAGTTGTGCTGTTTGATATCAATAACGAAAAGGGCGAAAAGCTCGCCAAAGACTTGGGAGACGATAAGGCTTTGTTTGTCAACGTTGACGTCACCGACGAAGATTCGGTGCGTGCAGGTATCGCGCAAGCTGTCTCGAAATTTGGCACGATACATATTGGCATCAATGCTGCGGGCATTCCTCTGCCAGCTAAAGTTTTGGACCGTCAAGGCGTAGCCATGGACCTTGATAAGTTTAAAGCCGTTATTAATGTAAACCTAATCGGCCTCTTTAATGTTATGAGTAAATGCGCCGAACAAATGGCTAAGAATGAGGCCGATGAAGGCAATGAACGCGGTGTCTTTGTTAATATCTCTTCCGGTGCGGCCTTTGAGGGCCAAATCGGTCAAACCGCTTATGCCGCAAGCAAGTCAGGTGTACTGGGACTGAACTTTCCCGCCGCCCGTGAACTCGGCAGATACGGAATTCGCGTTAATTCAATCGCACCTGGCCTGTTTGACACACCTATGCTCAGAGCCCTAGACCAAAAAGTGATCGACTCACTCATCGCCGGTGTCGAAACCCCAAAACGCGCCGGATCAATTGAGGAATTTGCGCATACCTGTGCTTATATGGTAGAAAACGGCTTTTTAAACGGAGAAAACATTCGCGTCGACGCCTGCTCAAGACTAACAGCAAGATAGGCGTTATTTTAACGCTAGATAAATAGAACAGGGGATATGTATGCGGAACTCTGAAGACAAAATTGTCCAACATGGGCAAGCTCCAAAGACACAATCTCATGATGTCGGCGATAATCCCTATGCCACAAAAGGGGCGGCTTATTACGCGCTTGGTGTTCTCACACTTGTCTATAGTTTTAGTTTTATCGATCGGCAATTATTAGCGATTTTACAAGAGTCTATCAAATTGGAATTAAATCTTTCCGATAGTCAACTTGGATTGCTGACGGGTTTTGCCTTCGCCCTCTTCTACGTTTTAGCAGGTTTTCCTATCGCGCGCTGGGCCGATAATGGCAATCGACGGAACATCGTTTCAGTTTCGGTTTTCATATGGAGCCTGATGACCGCGATTAGTGGTTTCATGCAAAACTTCGTCCAGCTATTACTGGCCCGTATTGGCGTGGGCATTGGCGAGGCCGGGGGAAACCCACCGTCACATTCTATGATATCGGATATTTTTCCGGCCCATCAACGCGCCACAGCTCTGGGGGTTTATTTCACCGGGGTAAACATCGGGATTATGTTTGGTTTCCTGCTGGGTGGCTGGTTGAACGATGTATTTGGGTGGCGTATCGCATTCATAGTCGTCGGACTCCCCGGAATACTTTTAGCCTTTGTGGTTCGGTTTACCCTTGCCGAACCGGGGCGCGGCATTGTCGAGAGTAAACGCGCCAGCGACAAACCTGCTGCCATTCGAGAGGTTGCGACCCTGCTTTGGAACCGTCGCTCTTTTCGTCATATTGCAATGGCGTCAGGCTTAAACGCCTTTGTTCTCTATAGCGTTGCCAGTTGGATGGCATCTTATATGATACGAAGCCACGGTATGAACACGACAGAGCTAGGCTTATGGCTTGCTATGATTTTGGGCGCTGGCGGAGCTATAGGCGTTCTGGGTGGTGGATTTTTAGCGGATCGATTGGGTAAACGAGACCAAAGGTGGTATATGTGGTTACCTGCGATAGCGGGCTTAATTAGCCTCCCGTTTGGCATTGGTGTCTACCTTGCACAGACTTCTCATGCGGCTTTACTATTCGCAATTATACCGGGAAGCCTTGCCAGTGCTTATTTGGGCGCTTCTATTGCAGCAACTCATGGCCTAGTAGGGCTTCGCATGCGCGCTTTATCCTCTGCTGTTATGTCATTCATAAGTAATATAATAGGCCTTGGAATTGGCCCTGTTGCTGTTGGTGTATTAAGTGATTATTTAACGCCAAGCTTAGGATCAGAGTCTCTTAGATATGCTATGCTGTTCTTGATCCCAGCTGTACAGTTATGGGCTATTTTACATTTCTTTATGGCTGCGAAAACGTTAAGAGAGGATCTTGCCGCCGCGCCAGATTAATGCGGTAAGATAGCTTCGGAGTATAGAGTGACAGAAAAATCAGGTCCGTTAAACGGCGTAAAGGTCGTCGAAATTGCAGGTATTGGACCTGCCCCCGTCTGCGGAATGATGCTAGCCGATATGGGGGCCGAGGTCATTCTGATAGACCGTAAGACAGCTAATCCAAATGCGCCCTCTATTAACGCGCTTAACCAATATGCCTTCTATAATCGCGGTAAGCGCACCATGACTATGAACTTAAAAAAGCCCGAAGCAACGTCCGCCGTACTAGATCTTATAGATAAGGCAGATATTTTAATCGAAGGTTTTCGGCCCGGCGTAATGGAACGGCTTGGTCTTGGACCGGACATTTGCCTTGCACGAAACCCGGCTCTTATATTTGGCCGCCTGACAGGGTGGGGACAAACAGGGCCTTTAGCAAAAAATGCAGGGCACGACCTAAACTATTTAGCGCTTTCAGGCGCGCTTTATTATAGTGGTCATGACGGCGAAGTACCCTTCCCTCCGGCGACAGTTGTTGGAGATGTCGGTGGTGGATCATTAACTTTGGCCTTTGGTCTCGTTTGCGCCTTATGGCATGCCCGAGCAACAGGCGAAGGACAGGTTATCGACGCAGCGATTGTGGACGGCACGGCTTATATGTCGACATTGCTGGCCTTCACTCGCGCTACAGGCATGCTGCCCGACGGACCGCGTGGACAGAGCTTTATGACAGCGGGAGCCCCTTGGTATGACAGCTATGAATGTTCTGACGGAAACTATATTACTGTGGGCGCATTGGAACCCGCTTTTTATGCCCTCTTGATTAAAAGCTGCGGATTTGAAGAGGATCCAGATTTTGCCCATCAATGGGACAAATCCAAATGGCCTGCAGGTAAAATAAAATTTGCAAAATTATTTAAAACGCAGACCCGCCAATATTGGTGTGATTTAATGGAAGGCACAGATGTCTGTTTTGGCCCCGTATTAAACTTAGTCGAAGCCGCGAAACATCCTCATAATATTGCCCGTGATAATTTTGTTGAAATTGACGGGATAGTTCAACCTTCGCCTGCACCGAAATTTAGTCAAACAAAACCGCAAGCGGGGCGTGTCAGCCCTTCAGGGGCTGATACTGATAGCATCTTATCGGCTCTGGGGTATACGCCGGAAAAATTACAAAAAATGAAAGATGCCGGCGCGATTTAACTTACGTTCAGACGCGCAGCCCTTTAGGCTCATTTTTCCTAACATTTGAATAAATGTGTCAATCGGCTGATCGCCAATTATGGCATATTTACCGTCAAAATATATGTAGCGCGCTTTGAATGTCATTTTGACAAACGAGCTTTAGTCCCTTTTTGGCGTCCGCAACATATTCATTTGATTGTAATATAAATTTTTAATTGAGCCATTATATCTCCCAATAGTCAGTCCAATGATAATATTTCAAAGGCGCAAATTCGGCCGCTATGTTTAAATTTCAATGACGAGTTTTCCGAAATGTTTGGCCTTACCCAAGTCATGATAGGCTTGGCGGGCATCTTCAAACGCATAGACCTTATCAACAACCGGCTTCATTTTATTAGCGTCAACGGCGTGGCACAAATTTTCAAGCATTTCGCGACTGCCGCAATAAATACCTTGAAGACGAATTGATTTTAACAAAATCATCACTGGATTAACCTCCCCCATTGTCAATACACCAATCAGACCGATAGAGCCTGCATGGCGCGTCGCCATGATGGATTGCCCTAAAGTATTGGCTCCGCCAACCTCAACTGTGTGGTCGACCCCAACACCATTGGTCAAGGCGAGAACTTTTTCGTGCCAATTCGGATGTGTCTTGTAATTTATCGTTTTCCACGCGCCTAATTCAGATGCTCGCTTGAGCTTTTCATCACTTGATGACGTGATAATGACGCGTGCCCCGAGCATCAAACATATCTGTAGCGCGGAAATTGAAACTCCGCCCGTCCCTAATAATAAGACCGTATCTCCCGCCTTTACATTCCCGACTTCAACAAGGCTATGCCACGCCGTCACGCCCGTACAGGTCAATGTGGCGGCCTCGATATCGGTCAAATGTGCCGGTGTATGTACCCATCCCGTATCAGGCATAGACCGGTACTCACACAGCATACCATCAATATCGACACCCAAGCCGCTTGCATGGTCGGCGGGCTGTATTTTACCGCGATGCCAGCTTTGCAACAGTGTAGAGCAAACCCTATCTCCGACTTTAAATTTCGTGACAGATGACCCCACGGCCACAACTTCGCCAGCACCATCGGAATTAGGAATACGCGGATACTGTAAATTACGCGCTGCCGGTTTCATAATCGTGGACATATCCCGTGGATTAATCGATGACGCCCGGACGCGAACTAAAACTTCATTGGCCTTTGGGGCAGGTTTTTCAATCTCATTAAGGGCCAAAGCGTCAATGCCGTCTTCGCCAATTATCTGATAAGCTTTCATTTGAGTTCCTATTTGCAAGAGGGATTTATCTTATATGATTTAAAAAGGTAATGTTATGTAGTGGCAAAGTTAGCTGTCTCATATAGCATTAAGCTTGCCAAGGCATGTCTCTATAGATAACATGTCCTATGATTGAGCTCGGGTGCCGCAGATAAACCATAGGCACCACTGGTTACGGTTTTCGCCACTCCATTTTGGTAGACTTGATGACTTTTCAGCTTTCTCCAAAATTCATAAAATGTAAAGGTGCCCGCTTCTACATCACCCACCACACGTAATAATTCACAACTATCACGCTGTTGCGGTGCCGCCAATATAGTGAAGATCAGCCTCTTAGGATCTTCATATAGGCCATTGACAGCTCTAAATGTCACGATAACGACAATAGATATATTCTGTAGAATTATTCATAATTTATCCTTTATTTTATTATTTTAGCTCACCATCATTGGATTAGACTTTCGCACTCGAGCGCGTTAAAATTTTATCATACCAAGCTTGCGTTTTAACGCAGTCTTCGGGGATTGAAATGTTAACTAACCGCGCAAATTCACATACAACAAACCCAGTAATATCAGCCACGGTAAATTTATCTGATGCTAAATATTCTGTTTTTGCGAGTTGGTCTTCAAGCGTATGAAAAAACAAGTCTGCACGGTGTCGTGAGCGTTTGGCTAGCTCCGGAATTTGTTCAAATGATATTGTACCAGTTACAGCACGGCCTTTATGTCCAGGATTTATATTTCGAAAATAATCTCCAAGGACCAAAAATCCTTGCGTTTCACAAATTGCATTCCACATCAACACGGCGCCTTTTTCCTGCGCATTTGTCCCCATTAATGGAGGGTTTGGAAACTTATCTTCTAGATAAGCCGCAATGCCAATATTTTCCGTAAGAGCAAATCCATTTTCCGTCACTAAAACCGGTGCTGTTGCTCGCGGATTAATCGCTAAAAACTCCGGCGTGAATTGTTCACGTTCTGCCAAATTGATTTCTATTGTATCTATCTCAATACCTTTTTCAGCGATAAACATGCGCGCACGGCGCGGACTTGGCGATCCTGACCAATTATAGAATTTCACTATTCTCCCCTTAACTTTAACTCTATTTCAAATTTCAAAGGCTGCACTTTGAAAGCTTTAATTTTTCCGTTGAGCATACCCTATTTTTACAGGCGTACGCTCGCCAACTTCTAACGTCCAGCGCCCTAAATGTTTATATGACATCACATCTAAAAATTGAGATCCGCCATATCCATCATCAAATATTAACGCATACATCCATGGCCAAAGGGATATGTCTGCAATGGTGTAATCTATACCGCAAAGATATTGCTTTACTGCAAAATGCTTATCCAGAACATCAAGCTGTCGTTTAACTTCCATCGTAAACCGGTTAATCGGATATTCCAGTTTTACTGGTGCATATCTATAAAAATGCCCAAATCCGCCGCCGAGATAAGGCGCGCTTCCTATCTGCCAAAACAGCCAAGACAGGCATTCAGCCTGCGTTGATGGGTCTTTTGGCAAGAAGGCCTCAAATTTTTGTGCAAGATACAATAAAATCGCTCCGGACTCAAACACACGGGTCGGTGGCGTCGTACTATGATCTACAATTGCCGGAATTTTTGAATTTGGGTTTATCTCAGTAAACCCGCTACCAAATTGATCGCCTTCAAAAATATTGATAATATGCTTGTCATATTTCGCCCCTGTCTTACCCAATGCTAAAAGCTCTTCGAGTAAAATCGAGACCTTGAGGCTATTGGCCGTACCTGCAGAGTACACTTGGATAGGATGCTCACCAACTATTAAATCTTTTTCATGGGTCGCGCCAGAGATCGGGCGGTTAATCTTGCCAAACACCCCCTCTTGTAGTTCCCACGTCCAAACCTTGGGCACTACATATGCTTTGTCCGTATCTGTCATCTGGGTTAATTCAACTTTTCCGACCCTAAAGCCTGCCTGTTTGTGATCATTGAGTGACTATGCCGCCATTTCCAAAATTTCCATAATTTGCGACGGATTAGAAATAGGACGCGGATTATGAGGTATCCACGGAACAGCCATCGAAGCGGCGGCGATTGTTTCATACTTATCAGGCCCGATTCCTACATCTTTTAAACACCCAGGCATACCAAGCTCAGCAATCAATTCTTCAAGAAGGTCAGCTGCATCTTCGCCCGGACGTCCCATAGCCGCTGCCACTTTTTCTTGTAATTCAGGATTAGCGCTTTTGTTCCACCGCATAACCGATGGCAACATAACGCAGGACGTGTGACCATGCGGGACCCCGTACATAGAACCTAAAATATATCCAATGGCGTGGCTGGCCCCCATCATCGCCCCTGATGCATAAGGTCCCGTAGAGAGCCATGTGCCCATTTGACAGCCCAACCGTGCATCCAGATTATTCGGCTCGGATTTTACGCGCCGTAACTCTTCGCTTAACAAACTTATACCTCTTAAACCTTGTGCATCGCCGTAAGGGTTCGCTCCAAGACAGCACACGCCTTCGACGCAATTATCAAGCGCGCGAATACCCGTTGACAGCCAGAGCCATTCTGGCGTGTGAACCGTTACAGCTGGGTCAAGAATAACGGCTTGGGGTGCCATATAAGGTTGCCGATAAAGCTCTTTGGTTTTGGTGCGTTCATCCGTAATACCACAAAGCGGAGTAAAATCCCCACCAGAAAGCGTGGTCGGGATACTCACCTGCCGAACCTGCGGTGGTTTAATGACTGGCGCAGCGGCGGCGGCCTCTGGCGTACGAGGCATCCGAAACATGTCCATGCCCTCTGGCGTGCGTACATCATTTGCAAGACACAATTGGGCAGCTTTGGCCCCATCTGTTATCGATCCCCCGCCAATGGTCACGATCAATTCCGCCTTCGCCTCGCGCGCCTGTTCGCTGGCTTTAATCACAGCCTTACGTGGCGTATGTGCCGGCATAGCGTCAAATACCCCTACATAGTGCTTGCCAAGAGCTGATATAATTTTATCTATCTCATCTGTGTTTTGCTTTAAAGTTCCGCTTACCATTAAAAAGACACGCGAAACCCCGAGTCGTGAAACTATATCTGCAAGAGCTTCAGCAGCAGGTTTGCCAAAAATCACCTCATCCGTTTGACCAAAAATAAAATGTCCTGATTTTGTCATGCTTTTCCCTTATTGTTTGCCTTAAAGACTATAACACTACATTTTCTATTGGTCTTGAGGTGATGTTAGTGATATATATTAGTCCTATATGGTACTATTATTCAAGACCCAATTTATAAATGACAATTTGATAACAGAACAATAGGAATAAAGGTGACTGACTTTAACTCGAAGATCAAAAATTCAACTGCTTGGTTTATACTCGATAGGCCAGATGAGATGAATGCGCTTAATGATGACATCTTAAATGGTTTAGACAATTTCCTGAAATCAGCGGAAGACAATGCCGCAATTCGGTGTCTCGTTATAACAGGAAATGGCCGGGCATTCTGCGCGGGAGCAGATTTAAAATCAACAGCACATGCTCCCCCACCGCCCGCGGGAGAACCAGATTTTTACGACCGCGTAGGTGAGGTTTATGGCCAACTTAGAAACTTCCCTAAACCTGTTATCGCCGCTTTGAACGGATACACTTTGGCAGGCGGACTTGAAATGGCGATGTGTTGCGATTTGGTGGTCGCCTCTGAAAAAGCAAAACTCGGTGACTCCCATGCTAATTTCGGGGTCTATCCCGGCGCAGGCGGAGCAGCGGTATTACCACGTCTTCTGCCTTATAATGTTGCAAAATATCTTCTCTTTACCGGCAAAACCCTCTCGGCCCAAGAGATGATGAATTATGGCTTTGTCAATGAGGTCGTTGCCCCCGACAAATTAGAAGAGGCGGTGCAGGCTTTAGCCGATCACATATCCGCTAAAAGCCCTATAGCTCTTCGCCGTATGAAAGCTGTGGCTTCAGAAACACACGGGCAGACAACGGCTGATGCTTTGCGACATGAGCAGATCATATTCCGACAACATTTACGCTCGGCCGATATGGCCGAAGGCTTAAGCGCCTTCCAAGAAAAACGAACACCCAAGTTTCAAGGTCGGTAAAACATCCAACATCAAGACGTAATAATCCTGTTCTATAAACCTGCCCGCAACGCACATTAGATAAGAGTTCATAATGAAAAACCAACATTCAAAAAAGTCTCAAAATTTACTGGCTAAATTAAGCGCCTTTATGGACGAGCATATTTATCCTAATGAAAAAGCCTATGCGCTGGAATTGCACCAAGCCGAAAACCGCTTTGCTCCCTTGCCCCTTATGGATACACTGAAAGAGAAAGCAAAAGAGATCGGGTTATGGAACCTGTTTGTCCCCGAAGAATATGCGCAATATTGCGATCACGGCGGGCTAAGTAATTATGATTACGCCCCGCTTGCTGAAATGATGGGCCGTGTGATCTGGTCGCCCGAGGTCTTTAATTGCAACGCGCCAGATACAGGCAATATGGAAGTCTTCATGAAATATGCGACCAAGGCACAGCAGGATAAATGGCTGACACCGTTACTGGCTGGCGAGATTAAATCCTGTTACGCAATGACTGAACCTCAAGTCGCGTCATCGGACGCCACCAATGTCGAACTCAGCATTGTACGCGAGGGGGATGAGTGGGTTTTAAATGGCCGAAAATGGTTCATTACTGGAGCGATGTATGAACGCAGTAAAATTTTCATTGTTATGGGTAAGTCCGACCCTGATAATCCCAGCCGTCATAAACAACAAACCCAAGTGCTTGTCCCCAAAGACACAGCGGGTGTTTCGCTGATACGCCCTCTGACAACCCTTGGCTATGACGACGCGCCAATTGGCCATGCCGAGATCGTGTTTGAAAATGTGCGTGTGCCTTATGAAAATGTTTTGCTCGGCGAAGGTCGCGGCTTTGAGATTGCACAAGGCCGACTTGGGCCGGGCCGTATGCATCATTGTATGCGCCTGATCGGTGTTGGACAACGTTCATTAGAACAAGCCTGTAAGCGCGTCACGCAGCGCACAACATTTGGCCGCCCGCTATCCAAGCATCAATCTATTCGGGAAGAAATTTCCAAAAGTTTTTCCGAGATTGAAATGG
The DNA here is from genome assembly GCA_964654665.1 of uncultured Caulobacterales bacterium. Lineage (GTDB taxonomy): Bacteria > Pseudomonadota > Alphaproteobacteria > Caulobacterales > Maricaulaceae > CALCKU01. The sequence goes on from CAZZKV010000023.1 coordinate 16,492, forward strand.
CGCGTCTTCTGGTTTTAAAAACCTGCCTTAAGATGGACGCGGTCGGGGCGCAGGCTTCGCGTGATATGATCGCAGCAACCAAGACCAGCATTCCAATCATGGTGCAAACCATTGTTGACCGCTGTATGCAAATGCACGGTGCAGGCGGGCTAACCGAGGATTATTTCATGGCGGAAGGGTTTAATTATGCCCGCTGGTGCCGCCAAGCCGACGGTCCTGATCAGGTTCATCAAATGTCACTTGGCAAGCAAATCATCGAGCGTTACGGATTGGACTAGGCCGTGGATATTCAAAATCTTGATTTAAAAATATTGGGCCCCTATCTCGAAGCGCACATTGACGGATTCAAGGGTCTTGAGCGCGCTAAAAAATTCGAGGGCGGACAGTCTAATCCGACTTATTTATTGACCGCACAATCAGGTCAATATGTCTTGCGCCGTCAACCTCCGGGTACCTTGTTAAAATCCGCCCATGCGGTTGACCGTGAATACCGGGTCATCAATGCTTTAAAAGATACAGATGTACCTGTCGCGCGGGCAGACCACCTCTGCGAAGACAGAGATATCATCGGCAGCATGTTTTATGTGATGAGTTTCGAGGCAGGACGTATTTTTTGGGATCCGGCCTTACCTGATCTAAAAAATACGCAGCGCACAGAAATTTATGACGAAATGAACCGTATCCTCGCGGCCTTACATGATATTAATGTCAAAGCTGTAGGTCTAGGCGATTATGGTCGTCCCGGAAATTATTTCGAGCGCCAGATCAGTCGGTGGACAAAACAATATAGAGCCTCGGAAACAGAGTCTATTCCCGCGATGGATAAGTTGATTGACTGGGTTAGCAAAAACATGCCCGAAGATGACGGGCAAGTCAGCCTTATACATGGGGATTACCGCATGGATAATATTATATTTCACCCGACCGATTCAAAAGCGTTGGCCTTGCTGGATTGGGAACTCTCCACATTAGGTCATCCATATGCTGATCTTGCCTATCAATGTATGCAATTACGTGTGGGGCGCGACGCTGTCATTGCCGGGCTTGGTGATATGGACCGTAAGGCGCATGGTATCCCAACAGAAGCTGAATATGTTGCACAATATTGCGATAGACGCGGTATAGACAACATTCCCAATTGGCCGTTTTATGTCGCCTTTAGTTTCTTTCGTCTCGCAGCTATTTTGCAAGGTGTTTTAAAGCGTGCCATTGACGGGAACGCCTCAAGCCAAAAAGCCTTTGATTATGGTGCTCTCGCGCCGCAACTCGCCGAAATGGCAATGGACATCATTGACACACAATAAAGACCTAAACAGTCAAAGCTGGAATAGATTATGAAAGAAACAATGTTTGACGTTACTGGAAGAATAGCGCTCATTACGGGGGCTTCCAGCGGCTTTGGAGCACATTTTGCCAAAGTTTTATCCGAACATGGCGCTAAGGTTGTCCTCGCAGCCCGCCGAATGGAGCGGCTTGAGACTTTAGTTGAAGAGATTACGCGAGACGGCGGAGAAGCATTAGCGGTCAATATGGATGTAACAGATGCTAAGAGTATTTCATCCGCTTTCGACACCGCCGAAGCCAAATTCGGCGTTGTCGATATTTTGTCCAATAATGCAGGCGTCGCAGATTCAAAAATGGCTCTCGATATAGAAGAAGATAGCTGGGATTTCGTGCTTGATACCAATCTCAAAGGCGCTTGGATGGTCGCAAGAGAAACAGGCCGCCGGATGATCACAGCCGGAATACCAGGCAGCATTGTCAATACAGCGTCTATCTTAGGGCTACGCGCGGCGATTTCACAAGCTAGCTACGCCACATCCAAAGCGGGCGTTATACAGCTTACCCGCGTGCTAGCGCTGGAATGGGGTCGTAAAAATATTCGCGTCAATGCCCTGTGTCCCGGTTATTTTGTGACAGAGATCAACAAAGCTTATTTTGGCAGCGAAAAAGGACAGGCCTATATCGCAACGACGCCAGCACGCCGAACCGGACAGATGGAAGAAATTTTAGCTCCCTTTATGCTGCTGGCCAGTGATGCGGGGTCTTTTATAAACGGTGTTGCCCTTCCCGTCGACGGGGCACATAGTATCGGTAATATGTGAGCCAAAAAATTATCAATCACTTTTCATAGTTAACGAGGATAGTCATGAGCACAAAACATTTAGTAGATTCAGAAATTCGCGAATTTTGCGAAAGTTTCCCAATTCATGATTTTGCTGATGATATCATGCCGGCATTGCGTGAAGGTATGGCCTCAATGCTAGGTGAAATTGGCACTCCACCCGAAACCGTCATTCGAGAAAAAATAACAATGCCCGGATATAATGGCGCACCTGATGTCGGCGGCTATCTTTATAAGCCGCGGCAACCCAAGAATAATGCGCCGGCTTATTTACATATACATGGCGGCGGTATGATTGTAGGCGCGCCAGAGCACACAGATGAGCGATGCACGCGAATATGTGACACATTTGGCATAACTGTCTTATCAACAAGCTATCGATTAGCACCTGAAAACCCTTATCCTGCGGCCCTTCACGATTGTTATGCAGCCCTATCCTATCTTCATGGATCGGCGAAAAAGTTAGGCATAGATACAGCCCGCATTGCTATTGGCGGGGAAAGCGCCGGCGGGGGGCTTGCGGCAAGCCTTGCCATTTTTGCACGCGATCAAGGCGAGTATCCTATTTGCCATCAACAGCTTGTATTCCCAATGATTGATAACCGTACAGGCGCCTTAGATTATGAACTTGATCCAAACCTTGGTGAATTTATCTGGACAGCAGAAAATAACCAATATGGCTGGGCGTCATATTTAGGCAACACAGCTGCGGCTGATGCTATCATTCCTGCACGCACGGAAAATCTCGTAGGCTTACCCTCTGCGTGGATAGGTGTTGGTGATCTCGATTTATTCTTCACTGAAAATAAACGTTATGCACAAAACCTTATTGAGGCTGATATCTCAGTAACATTTGACGTTTATAAAGGCGCGCCGCATGGCTTTTATCTGGCACCAGAATCACATCTAAGCCGGACATTTGAAGTGGATTTCATGCGGTCACTGGCGCGTGGATTGGGCATTGCCAGCTAAGATAAAACATGTCTCCGACTGTGAGACATCTGGCCGGCGGCATGCTAGGATATGCACACTATTCGAATCTTATTATTAGTGTACAAATAATAAATTGATAGTCACACTGTAAATGATTGGGACTTTAACATGACATCAGACCAAGAAAAGCTGGAAGGCCGGTTTGGGCCTGCTATTTTTGGCCTAGTTGAAGATAGCTCAATTCGGCACCTTTGGCGCTTAAGCTTTATCGCTAATTTTCTGAATGTCCCGATTTATGCGGAAGTGGGTAGAAAATATAACATGACCCGTGCCGAGGTTGCCATCCTTTATTGTCTGTATAGAAGCAAGGAATTACTGGCCCAAGACATTGTTCTGGCCACATCACAACCTAAAAATACGATCAGTAGAGCCGTATCTATACTTTTGAAAAAAGAACTTATCCGCCGCCGTACAAATGAAACGGATCGCCGCGCTAAGACTTTGGTATTAACCGAAGCCGGACACGACATTATCGTCGAAATCATGCCTTTTTTTAGAAATCGGCAATACGCAATGCGCGAAGCATTGACTGAAGACGAAAAAGAAACATTCGATAAGCTCGTCAATAAAATACTCCTCTCAATGCCAAATTGGCCCAAAATCACATCGGAGTAAGAAATATGAGATGTGATTTTTAGGGCGTTATACCAAAATAGTGCTCTATAACGGCCAGAGCCCCTCTTAAAGCTGAATTTTTCCTGTATGTTCACCCCTATGGCTTGAAAATAATCGAACAAATGGCCCCTAGCTGCGCCGCCTACCGCAGTTACCCCGGTCGCGTCACTGTCCTTATCAGTACCAATTTAATCACACTCTACAGGGGCAACCGTTATTGTCCCAGCCGCAGTGGTTACGGCGAGCAGGACCATCCCGAAGATACCACATCGCCCGTTTTGGGCGCTCGGGGGCGGTAGGCGTGGCATCCCCTATGGCTGCGCCCACATCATAGGATGTGAAGTTCGAACCATTATAGCTATTGCGCGTGATAGGTCGGAGACGAGGAGTGCGGCTTATTAACGGACACGCGAAAACCTTGGCGGACTTCGACGCTAAAATGCGAAGCCAAAGCTTTATCTCCAGCGGCCTTAACATGAGGCGAGGCAGGAGGAACAACTGACCGGGACACAAAGTGTGGACAGCCCACAGGGCCGGCACCTTGATGGATACCGAATGATCTAAAATGTTTTACAAGATGCCGATGCAGCTTTGAAACCTAAGCTTCATTAGCCTCTACAGCCCTGCGGCGATGATTTTTTTGTGGCGGTCTCATTGGGATTTCCCGCAGTTACGCCCGTACACGACCCAATTCCAAAGCCGCTAGGCGCAGCGGTCAAACTCCACCACAAAGACCCGGCTCCTCCGAAGACGTAACCCTCCGGCGCTCAGTCTCATCGTCTCTCAAAGCAGCAAGTGACGTCTTACCTGTCCAAGCCTTGAGAAAACTCTATATGTTTTCCATGCAGTGACAAACGCACAGGCCATGCGCGGAGAGCCTTTTGTGCCCTTTTGAACCATGGCAAGGCGCTAAACCCTGAACTTCAACACTCAGGATTATAAGAACATGGGAGCGGGTGAGGATTAATCTCTAGGTTTATTTTATAAACGATTGAAAACACTGGACAATGGAGAGGAATTTACGGGAATTTGGACGGAGGGTTTTACGCATCAAACTGAAACTGGGATATTGTAAATGGACTGCATAGACTCAGGAATTATTGCCATCATATCTACCAATATCTGGATTTCATTATAGATAAAGCAAGGCAAATTGTTCAATCACAGGCTTAGCTTTCCGGTTAAAATGACGGACGCACCTTTTTTCTGCGCGGTACAAATCCTTTGTTCTAACTTAGAGATTTTTTGTTAGCCAAATTCTAAATTCAAAATCTTGAGCGGCGTCGGTTAGACCGATGAGCGGGCCGCCAAATAATGAAATCCCGTTATCAAAACCGAGACTAAGTGTTGGGCCAAAAGAGTGAGCTTGATTCTTGATCGCGTTAAACTGATTTGTTGACCCGAGTGAACTATAAAGTTCCAATCCTGTTTGGAAGCGATCAAACCCTGTATAATTAATTGCCCCACGTGTTTGTATAGACACGCCTTCTGGCGCATCATCTCCAACATTTAAGGCACTGAGTACCACAAACCGCCCTTCCCAATCATTTGAAAGCTTCCAACGGTTCAACCAATTCGCACCGATTTGGCCCGGACGACCTTCCGTTCGAATACGGGCATCAAATCGCAATCCTGTTCGCCATCTATCTGTATCCTTACTGAGATCCCAGAAAAGTTCCGTTTGGAAAAAGTCTATATCAACATCACTCTCATCAGTTTTGCGTGTTTGAATGACACCTCTTATCATAAAGTCATCATTGAGGGCTTCTTGATAATGAAACCTCTGTTGAAAATTTCCTGTCGATGGATTGTAAGCCCCACGGTACCTTAAAGATTGGTGGCCTTCGTTGACATTCGGAGGAATTACACCACCAGTTGTTTGCGCCATTGCCGGACAACCAATACCTAAAACCGCAATCCCTATATAATATTTCAGTGTTGAAAGGTTTTTTAAAATCTTCTGGCGCATGAAATAATTTTCCCTCGATTCAAATCTAGATTCGGTGTCCGTCGTCATATAAATTGTCTCAGATTTAGGTCTAGACTAAGAGAGACTTTGCTCACCTTGTTAGTTGATATTAAGCGACAGCTTTGCGGCATTGCAAGCGTCTAGTTTGATTGTTTTAACTATGATCCTTTCTCTGCGGTTTAAAATGAATTATGCACGGCCGAAGTAAACATAGGTTGGCGTGACGTTGTTGAGGCTCTCGCGGTAACGCACATGATTATAATGCTCCACGAAGCTTTCGATCTGGCGCTCTAGGTCACCAGGTAGACAGTAATTTTCTAGCAGCACTCGATTTTTAAGCGTCGGATGCCACCAGTCGATCCTACGAATAATAAGGGGGAGGACTATGATGATGTTGATAATCGAAATTGTAAAAAAGAAAAAAAATGCCGCCTTTGGTGAAGCGGTGCAAACCGCAGGGGCTTATGCTTGTGTCGGCGGGAATCATAACAAAATTGATCTATTGTTACGCAATCACGACTAATACTCTTGAACCGCACATAAGGCTTGTCGCCTGCGAAACTCCGTCCTAGAAACACAATATGCGATTACCAACTCCCACAAAAAACCTTGGAGCAACAGATCGTCCCCCCCTTGGCTTGGCTTTGGGCGGCGGTGTTGCACGTGGCTGGGCCCATATCGGGGCCTTACGAGCTTTGATCGAAGCAGGTATTCGACCCGACATCATTTCAGGCACATCTATTGGCGCCGTTGTCGGCGGTGCTTATCTTGCAGGTAAACTTGATGTGCTGGAAGATTGGGCGCGATCACTTAACCGACGACGCATGATGAGCTATATGGATGTACGCTGGGGAGGCTCTGGCTTTATGCGTGGTGAGCGTTTGGCCCGAGTGCTGAACCATTACCTCGGTGATGTAAATTTTGAAGATTTGGATCGCCGATTTGCCGCCGTAGCGTGTGATTTGCGTACGGGTTACGAAGTCTGGCTACAACAAGGCCCGCTTGTCCCGGCCGTAAGAGCATCTTATGCCCTGCCCGGTGCATTTGAACCGATTAAAATAGACGGACGGTTTATGATTGACGGAGCCTTGGTCAATCCCGTTCCTGTTTCAACTTGTCGTGCCTTAGGCGCCCATATTGTCATTGCTGTCAGTTTAAATGGGGACGCCTTTGGCCCTATAGGCAGCTCGCATGAAATAGACCTCGCTGAAGACGATACGAAAAACACGGTTGATCCGTTTGAATTGGCAGGTCAGTCCCTCAACAAATTACGGCCGGACCGCCTGCTTTTAAAAAGCATGATGGGGCCCGCAAAAAGAAAAGATGGGATGCCAAAGTTAGGGGCAGTTATGATGAGTACGCTTAACATTGTCATGGACCGAATTTCGCGGTCACGCTTGGCTGGAGATCCGCCCGATGTTTTCATTGCGCCGCGCATCGGGCATATTGGCATGCTTGAGTTTACTAAGGCCGATGAGTTGATTGAACGGGGTTATCGGGCGATGCAACATGAAATTCCGCTCATAAAGTCTGTCATAGATGTATTATCAACCATTCCTTCGGCTCACCCATTGGATGAAAATCAACGCAATTAGCCTATGGCGGGCAGCATTAACCATAAAGCTTCTCCTCTTAGGTGCAAAGATTAGCTGAAAACCCTTTTTCATGTAATTTTTCGCCTATGCCAAATATGCAAAAGAAAATATCGACAGCTAATGATAATATCCCTGTAGATTTTTCAAATCGGAGCCAAGTCTTACCGGCTATGAGACCGACACCTACCCGGCACGAACCCTTAAGAAACCCCCAAAATACATCTGCGAAACCGCTTGATCACAACCCGACTGTCTGGAATCGTCTTGGGGTTTTTTGCTGGCTTGGCGCCATAGCAGCAACACTTTTTGCTTTTGGACAGAATCTTGACGGTTTACCCCGCATGCTCTCGAGCACCTTTCTTATTTGGACTGGATTATGGGTAGGGTATATTGGCCAAGAAAAAAACTATCCTCGCCTCTCGGATATAGGGATTTTCAGTGCGGTAATCGGTTTAGTTTTCGGACTCTTCACGGCAGTCACAAATTTTGCCGTCCCCCTCTCACTTTCCGACAGTTTAAGTGTTATTGTGCTAGCCACGCTCGGTATAAGCGCCCTGCTTAATTCACGTATTGCCCTTATAGCCTCCATTTCAGCGGCTTTAATAATGTCCGCCCTTCACCTGAGCAATATAACATTATCCGTCCTTGCCATGATGATATATCCGGCAATATGGGCTATGCAGATTTTCCTATCTAGCCGGCTGCAATCACGATTAGCCATATTTGCGACAATCTTTTCCGGATATTATTGGCTCGGAGGACTTGCTTTAGAACAATTTAAGCTGGGCCATATTGCCCCGTCTTTACTGGCCTGTTCCCTCTTTATTGTAGGCGCTCTGCAATATCGTACAGGGAAAGCCATGAATGACGAAGCTGCTTTCGGATCATCCCTACACACCTCTATTGGGTGGTTAGTAGCCTTTTTAGGGGCCGCAACTATTGCCCATATGTGGTTATTTCCTGAATCGAGCCTGTGGCAAAACACTTTATCATCCCCTCTTTTTGTACTCGGGTGGAAAGCAGCTACAGCCGTTATTCTAGGCCTTATTTTCTTAACCGGTATTATCCGAATTGCCCATAATCAACTCACATTAACTCGTGCCGTTCTTATTACATTAATCAGTGCCCTTATCCCGTTGACGGTTTGGTTTAAGCCCTTACTGGACGCGGCTTTATATAATCCGGCGTTTGATTATGACTCACCCGTTATTGGATTATCCATTTGTGCGGCCTTATGTGCCAGTGCTGTCGGCTTTGCTTTAAATGGTGTTCGCCGCGATAAATTTATCATGGTATTAAGCGGTCTCGCAGGAATTGCCGGCCTTGCTTTTTTACTTATGCGCCCTGAAATTTTAACTGTTGAAAACATTATTGTTTTTACTGTCGCCGCCATCGTTTCATTTGGAGTTGGCGGATGGATTGCCGGAAAAAACCTTTACCTCATGCGGCACCAAAGGCCATATACCCCAGCGCCGCATAACACCCCCATGAACAGGACGGGGTGATGCTTTTTTCGCGCTTTATTGCAGCGGGCGTATTTCTTTCAATAATTCCAAGCGGATTTCTGGCCTATGAGAAGGCCCTTATTCCAAAACATATATATATTGATATCCCCGCCGAAATATCACCCGGAATGCAACTCTCAACTCCGCTTAATCAGATCGACCTTCACATGGTTAGCGGGGATGACATATTTCATATTCATGATCCGATTTTCGTTCATTTTTTCCAAAAGCAAGGCAGTGTAGCCTATCCCTTTGCTGTAACAAAAATTAGCCAAATTCTACAAAACGAAACACCGGCAATCAAAGGCAAAGTCATTGATAAAACAGGATCCGTTATCCAGATCGCCTATGGTTTTGAACATTACCGTCCATCCCGGAAAGCTTACCCTGATACAGAGAACCATAGGCCTGTTTCCTTAGAGTTGGCTATCGATAACAAACATCGTGCTAGAGTCAGCGCCATTAACATCAATGGAAATTGGATAAATTCACCATTGCAAAACCCGTCGGCAATCCTAAGTGACAGCCCATCCCGTACTATTGGGACGAATATATATCGGCGCTAAAGCAGCCCCGGCGACATAGCCTCCAATATGGGCGGCCCATGCCACATTAAATCCCAAAATTGGGGCCGTAACCACCATAACAGCATTGATAACTGTCCAGCCCAAACCGAATTTGACCATCTGACTTTTCCCGCCAATGGCCCAAGCTGTTGTCGCGAATAAAGCCGATACGCCGCCAGAGGCTCCGATCGCTGCCCCGTCTTGGGAGAGAGCGGCCCACAGCGCCCATTGACTCAACCCTCCAATAATAACCCCAGCTAAAAACACGCCAATAAAAGCATAGCGTCCGTTCGGACGTTTACCTCTCGCAGTTGCCTGTAACCGGGCACCGCGAATTGTAATAATTCCAAAAACGATCATCATAAAGACGTTCATCCAAAGATGCGTCCACATACCAGAGGCTCGACTGCCTGTCCAAACCGCATGTAAAAACCCATGTCCAATGAGGCTGGTTACGTCAGCCAGTCCAACGCCGCCCAGCCCGAAGGGTCGCAAAACACCTAATAAGCTTATTTGGCGTACCAAAAAAGTTGGGCCAAATAACATTGTCAAATGGATAATGACCAAGACGCCGGCTAAATAAACAGGCAATGGTTCTGTAAAATTAAATAAAGGCTCTTTCCGCATAAGTTTTCTTAACTTGGTTGGTAGTGAGCGCCAAGTAAAACCCACGCATTTCAGGTTTACACTTGGCAGAAACACAAGAATCAACGCAAATAAATTTCAGAAAGCGAGGAGGTGTCATGATTGCTGACGCTTTTTGGTATGTTCAGATTAACGGAGCCAACTATGGCCCCTATTCCGATGCCAATATTAAAGACTTTATTATAGAAGGACGGCTCACTCCGAACTCGCTAATTACAGCGGATCAATCCCGCGGGTTTTATCCGGTCAGCGTCTATCCGCAGTTTAACCAACCGCATGTTCACGCCGCGCAATACCCCCAACACTCGGAGCCTCTTTTCGGTAAATCAGCCCCCTTAATGCTTAACCAGCCTCTACAACCCGTCCAAACGCCTGTTAGCCCTCCCCTACGTCAACACGATATACCCTCTACTCCCCCTATATCGTCCTTAACGCCTCCAGATATAATACCAGAATCACCATTGTCTTCTGATACGTTAAATTCCGATCAAGAAACTGTTTTAATGATTGTAGCCGAAATTCGTTCTGAAAATCCTATGAGGTTTCTAACGCAATTACAGGCCATGGGAACAGCAGAACGTATTGCTGATACCGTCTGGCTTTTACGCGGAACGAATACGGTGCAATCCGCACGCAATCACCTCAGTCAAACCCTCTCGAAACAAGATCGGCTTTTTATTCTTGATAGTCTGAAAAATGAGACAGCCTGGTTTAATATTGGCGCCGAACTTGACCGCCGTATTCGCGGGCTTTGGGATTTCAGTTAATCCTGTTAAATCATTCAACCAACTTTAGTCCGTCCTGAAACCGTTTCGCATTCGCGACATAAACAGCTGAGTTTAACTCTAGCATTTTAACCTGTTGATCTGTCAGGGTTTTAACAACACGACCCGGCGCACCGACTACCATTGAATTATCGGGTATCACTTTCCCTTCCGTGATAAGCGCATGCGCGCCGATAATACAATTATTTCCAATAACAGCTCCGTTCAATACGGTCGCTCCGATACCAATAAGCGTATTGTCGCCAATTGTACATCCGTGCAACATCACCTGATGCCCAATGGTCACACCCGCTCCTATATCAAGCGGTATGCCGGGATCGGTATGCAAAACTGAGTTATCCTGCACATTCGACCGTTCACCAATCGTAATCCAATCATTATCACCCCGAACAATAGCGCCAAACCAAACGGATGATTGTGACAACATCTTAACCTTACCCATAACATCTGCTGTTGGGGCTACATAGGTATCATCTGCAAGTTCAGGGGCAATGCCATCCAATGTGTAAAGGGTCATGTGTCCAAATCTGCCTGAAGGATCGAGATATTCATATCATAAGAAATATCATCTTTATCTTCGTCATCAATATAGAGCAGACCCAAAATCTCATCGTTTAAATAAACTTCTACGCTATCCGCAACCTTACGCGGTTTTATCGTGATGGCTTCTGTTCCTAATCGTTTGCAAAGATAATTTCTTACACTAATGATTTGTTCGGGACTCATAGGTCTTCTCCAAAATTCTGATCCATAGAACTCGCCGGATTACCACAACAGGGTCCACCAACTGGTTTAGCCGGAACTCCAGCTACAGTACAATTATCCGGTACAGCTTTTAGGACCACAGATCCGGCGGCTATTTTTGCGCCATCCCCGACAGGTATATTGCCTAAAACAGAAGCCATAGCTCCGATTAGAACACGATCGCCGATTTTAGGGTGGCGGTCTTCATCGGCCTTACCAGTTCCACCCAAAGTAACCCCTTGCAAAATCGAGCAATCATTCCCAATCACCGCTGTTTCGCCCATAACAAAGCCTGTGGCATGATCAAGCATGATACCATGGCCAATACGAGCCGCCGGATTAATATCAACACCAAATTTCTCTGAGCTACGGTTTTGAAAATGAAAAGCCAGTAAATCGCGGTCAACATTATAGAGTGCATGCGCGCAACGATGGGACTGAATAGCCATATAGCCCTTAAAGAACATAAAAGCCTGCAAATGTGACTGACAGGCCGGGTCACGTTCGCGAACAGCAATCAAGTCTTTGGCCGCCTGATCAACCAGTGATGGGTCGCTATCAATCGCTTCAGCCAAAACCCGGCGGGTTTTTAAAGTCGAAAACTCAGGGGTTGCCAATTTTTCGGACAAATGATTGACCAAAGCTCCGCCAAGGCTGTCTTGTTCCAAGATCGTTGCATGTAACAAAGAGGACAAAGCCGGCTCTTTAACCGCATAAGCTGCAGCTTCTTTCCGTAATTCGGTCCAAACGCATGCATTACGCTCATTATCCGTTGCGAGGTTAATATTACCCATTTCATCCTCATTTCGCTTTTCTCTATAGCCTTAAATAGGGGGCAATACGCCCAATGCCAAATAAATTATTGATAAATTACTTTGCTAACGGGCCTTAACCACGGCCACGATAAGGTGGCACACCCTGATCCGGAATCCACAACCCCTCTGGTGCTTGGCCATATTGATAAAACACATCTATCGGAATGCCGCCCCGAGGATACCAATACCCGCCAATACGGAGCCATTTCGGCATAATCTCTTTCACAAGACGCTGGCCAATGCCTGTCGTGCAAGCTTCGTGAAAATCTCCGTGGTTTCGATATGAGCCTAAAAACAGTTTGAAAGCCTTGCTTTCCACAATCCATTTATCAGGACAATAATCCACAACAAGGTGAGCGAAATCCGGTTGTCCTGTTACTGGGCATATCGAGGTGAACTCGGGCGCAACAAGGCGAATCATATAAGATTCATCGCAAGGGTTAGCGACCCGTTCGAGCACCGCATCTTCCGGTGATTGCGGTAACGGGTTTTTAGCACCCAATTGATTTAATCTATTATATCGATTTTCAGTCATAGCGGCGCTTAACCTCTAATGACACAGGGTTCAAGTCTTCACGGTGGTCTTTGTCTTTTTACCAAAGGTCAAAGAGCGTAAATATCGACCGCCCCGTAGCTCTATGATATGGTAGGTTAGGTGCGATACGCCAATGACAGCTATCAAATAGGGAATATTATACAAATCCCCCCATAATCCACTACCGTTCTCACCGGCGATTAAATGATTGGGAAATAGGCGTGTTCCAATAATAGCAAAACCAATCGCGACAATCACATGAACCATATAGACAGAATAGGAAATTTTCCCGAGGTAGCGGAAAACCGGTAAACTCATAAACCGCGAAATTAAACCGGCATCCGCAGCAAAAACAATAATGAAACCAAACATCACAGGGGCAACAAAGAACTGTAATTGGTCTTTGAAATATAAAACAAAAAAGACACTTAATGCCATAATGCCAAGCTCTAATCCTGTTGCGAGCATAAGATTAGTCGGGCTTGCCGCTAGGCGTTTTACTTTAAGCTTTCCATGCACCCAAGCGGCAATAACACCCGTAAAAAACCCGCCTAAACATCTAAAAAAACCCCAATCATAGGTAATATCCATATTCGGCTTTATGCGTGATAGCCCAATATAAATAAAAGCCACGCCCAACCCTATAAGGGCAAAATGCCATGGTTTTTTAGGTGGGCTCCAGACCATCATGGCCATAAAGACAAAATAAGTGAAAAATTCGACGCTAATCGTCCAACTCGGAAAATTAAATGTCAAATACTCATGAACCCCCATAGAATGCGTAAGCGTAAGATTGCTCAAAAGACTGTCCCATCCATCAACTGCACCTGATGAAAAGGGTAAAATTTCTCCAGCCTCATGTTCAGCAATTCCAATTTTATGAGCTATAATCCGCAGCGCGGCAAAGCCCACAAACACAATAAGCATGAACAAATGAATCGGGTAAAGTCGGGCAAATCGACGTTGCATGAAATCCATACAACTTGCTTTATCCGTTAGTCTGCCTTGGTATAAGGTGAACATTAAAAACCCTGAAAAGGCAAAAAACAAATCAATGATAACGAAACCCTCATTAATAAATGAGCGATAATTTAAATAAGAAAACCAAGTAGCATGATGAATTGCAACACAGAGTGCCAAAAGCCCTCTAAACCCATCAAGTGCAGCAAAATATTCACTGCGCCCATGATGATTTTGTGTTTTATTCGACGGCATAACTGTCCCATAATGGCCTAAGGCGAAAATATGATTAACAGCTTGCAAAAAGCTTGCTAATCACAGGAAATGATTTGGAGATTCCTATGAAATCACGTGCTGCCGTCGCTTTTGAGGCTGGAAAAGATTTAGAAATCGTCGAGATTGATGTCGAAGGCCCAAAGGCAGGCGAAGTTTTAGTTGAAATAAAGGCTACGGGTATTTGCCATACAGATGCTTTCACTTTGTCAGGCGATGACCCTGAAGGCGCCTTTCCGGCCATCCTTGGCCATGAAGGCGCAGGTGTTGTAAGGGATGTCGGAGCGGGCGTTACCTCCCTGAAACCCGGCGATCATGTTATTCCGCTTTATACGGCAGAATGCCGTGAATGCGATTATTGCCTGCACCCGAAAACTAATCTGTGCCAAAGCGTGCGAGCCACTCAAGGCCAAGGCCTTATGCCAGACAGCACATCACGATTTTCGTACAAGGGGCAAAAAATATTACATTATATGGGCTGTTCAACCTTTTCAAATTACACGGTCTTACCCGAAATTAGCCTTGCTAAAATACGCAATGATGCGCCTTTTGATATGGCATGCTATATTGGCTGCGGGGTCACAACAGGAATAGGTGCCGTGATTTACACTGCCAAAGTTGAGGCCGGCGCACGTTGCGTTGTCTTCGGTCTTGGCGGCATTGGCTTAAATGTCATCCAAGGCTTGAAAATGATCGGAGCGAAGCAAATTGTCGGTGTTGACCTTAACCCGGCCCGCGAAACCATTGCCCGTCAATTCGGCATGACTGATTTCGTTAATCCGAACGATATTAAAGGCGAACTAACTGGCCATATTATCGATATCACAGGCGGTGGGGCCGATTATACCTTTGAATGTATCGGTAATGTAGACGTTATGCGAGTAGCTCTGGAAACAGCCCATAAAGGCTGGGGCGAGAGTATTATCATCGGAGTTGCTGGTGCAGGTAAAGAAATCAGCACGCGTCCCTTTCAACTTGTAACGGGTCGCAGTTGGCGCGGAACGGCCTTTGGCGGTGCACGCGGGCGCACGGACGTTCCCTCTATTGTTGATATGTATATGGAAGGTCAAATTCAGATTGATCCCCTTATCACCCATAAAATGCCTTTAGAAAATATCAATGAAGCTTTCCACCTAATGCATTCAGGAAAAAGTATTCGTAGCGTTGTCGAATTTTAGTAACCCAAGCGGATAAATCTATGCCCTTCATATCTAGTCATCAAATTTTTGGCGGGACACAAGCTGTTTATGAACACCGCTCACAGGCCTGTGATTGCGATATGCGTGTGGCAGTGTTTACCCCCGATAAAGCCCAAAATGCCCCGGCACTGATCTGGCTTTCTGGCCTCACCTGTACGGAACAAAATTTCATCACCAAAGCCGGTGCACAGCGCTTAGCCTCGCAGCTAGGGATAGTCATAATAGCTCCCGATACCTCCCCCCGCGGCGATCATGTGCCCGATATCGACACGCGGTATGACTTTGGCAAAGGCGCTGGATTTTATTTGGATGCAACAGAGCCGCCATGGGATAAACACTACAATATGGAACGCTATATTCGCGATGACTTAACCGAATGGATAGCCGACACCCTCTCAGTGGATATGACCCGCCTCGGAATTTTTGGGCATTCCATGGGCGGACACGGCGCCTTGACCTTACATCTTAAAAATCCCGAACAATTTAAAACATGTTCGGCCTTCGCCCCTATCGTTGCTCCATCCCAAGTCGCATGGGGACGCAAAGCCTTTGAAGGTTATCTTGGTAAAGATGAGTCCCTCTGGGCCCATTATGACGCAGTCAGCCTTGTGCAAAAATCAGCGTCACAGGCGCATATTCTTATTGACCAAGGTCTGGATGATGAATTTTTAAAAGAACATTTACGACCTGAGCTCTTCGAAACAGCTTGTAAAACTGCAAATCAAGCCCTCACCCTGCGCCAACACCCTGATTATGATCACAGCTATTATTTCATTACCAGTTTTATCGACGACCATTTACAACATCATGCGAATGCGCTTCGTTCACTTTCATGATGATGATTGAGGGCGCCTCTAACCATAAGCTCGCCGTCCACGCCGCTGAGACAAATTGCTCTCAGACCACATT
Source organism: uncultured Caulobacterales bacterium (assembly GCA_964654665.1). Lineage (GTDB taxonomy): Bacteria > Pseudomonadota > Alphaproteobacteria > Caulobacterales > Maricaulaceae > CALCKU01. Next base: position 32,725 of record CAZZKV010000023.1, read on the forward strand.
TGGCGGAGATATATTACATATGAAATTTCAACTAAATCCCAAGCAATCAAATGAATAATAAGCCGCTTTTAACGACTTATATCATTACCAAAAGATTGCATAAATACCGATTAAAATCACAACAACAATAATAGAGGCGATCTTAAACCCTTTGGTTGTTGCAAATTTAATATCGCCCAAAATAATGACTTGATCCTCACTCGGGCGTTTTGTGAGCAACGACACAACCGCGCCCATCGCTAAACACCCTAGGAAAACAAGCCAAACGCGGATTACAAATGGCATATCTCCTGCACCAATTTTCAAAGCAATATTCATCAGGATAGAACCAATTAATATAGCAAAAGCTCCGGCTGCATTCGCACGCTTCCAAAAGAAGCCAAACAGAAACACACCGACGACGCCAGGCGCAATAAAGCCCGTATATTCCTGTACGGTTTGAAAGCCGCTTTCAAAGCCTTGTTGAAAGGGTTGGGCTGCAAGTAAACCAATGATCATCGCTGTCAGGGCCGTTATCCGCCCTATCATCACATAATGCTTTTGGCTTTTTTCCTGCTTTAAACTTTTATAAACATCCATTGTGAAAATTGTCGAAATAGAGTTCATCATCGACGCCAATGACGAAACAATCGCAGCAATAAGCGCCGCAAAAACAAGGCCTCGAAGACCCGTTGGCATGAGGCGCATTAACTCACCATATGTACGGTCAGGCTTACCGCAAGTAGCCACATCCCCAGCAACGCCGCATATCGTTGGATCGAGTACAGCAGGCGCAATTTGCGCACCAAAAGCATCCTTTGTTAGTAATAAAGCCGCAATACCCGGAATAACAACAATGATTGGAATTAAGAATTTGAGCAATGCAGCAAAGGCCAATCCCTTTTGCGCCTCTGCCAAGCTTTCAGCTCCTAGAGCCCGCTGAATAATATATTGGTTGAACCCCCAATAACTAAAATGCAAAACCCATAAACCGCCTAATAACGTCCATATCCCCGGCAAATCTCCATAGCTAGGATGATCATTTGACAAGATCATTTTAAAATGTCCGGGCACTTCGGCTTGTAGCCGGTTAAGCCCCCCCATCACGCCAGCATCTCCGCCAACAAGTCCAAGAGAAATAACCGTGACAGCAAAACCCCCAATAACCAAAATAACAACTTGGATAATATCGGTAAGTGCCACAGCTTTTAATCCACCATAAAGCGAATAAAGCACAGCAAATCCGGCTAGAGCTGCCATAGCCCAAAAAATACTCAACCCTGTCAAGGATTGAACGGCTAATCCACCCAACCATAAAACGGTTGTCAAATTCACAAGTGTGTAAAGGGCGATCCAATAAACACTCATTACGGTCTTGACCCCGCCCCCATAGCGTTGATCAAGAAATTGCGGCATCGTATATATTTCCCGTTTGAGAAAAATCGGTAAAAACACGGCCGCGACAATGAGCAAAACAATAGCGGCTTGCCATTCATAGGCCGCAATAGCCAGTCCAACGACAAATCCTTGGCCTGATTGTCCAATAATCTGTTCTGCAGAAATATTGGCAGCAATCAATGAGGCACCAATGGCCCACCAAGGCAGTGTTTTACCCGCTAAAAAATAATCTTCAGTATCTTTACTTTGCCCCGCCGGCTCACGGGATACCCACATAGCCAAACCAAACAGGCCTAAGGCATAAAGCGCGACAATAACTAGATCTAGCGTTCCAAGTTGCATAATATCCCCATAGTTTTTGTTTTATTGGCCACAGTTTTTCCAACTGAATTTCAGAAAAGACTTACACATACTTGACAGCGCTGTCAATTCATACGAACCAATTTTAAGATCGCCTTATTTTTATAATCAGTACAATCATTCACGCGGACGCGAAATATATATACAGGGCGTTTATACTGGTCCCGTTGATGAGCGCTGTATAAATTCATAGTCTAATATAATTTTTTGACGGGTCTTTGGTGTGTTTTTGCCGAAGCTTTCAACCAGTTTTTCGATTGCAATCTCTCCAAGCTTTCGCAAAGGCTGTTTCACCGTTGTCAGAGCGGGCCACATACGAACTGCAATATCCGAATCATCAAATCCAATAACAGAAAGCCCTGTGGGAACATTAATTCCCATCTTATTTGCAGCTGTTACAACACCGGCTGCCATATCATCATTGGCCGCAAAAATAGCCGTAGGAGGATTATTCATTGATAAGAGTTTATCGCCCGCATCTAAACCTGATTGAAAATCAAATTGTCCTTTGCATACCAAGGCAGGGTCCACCTCAATACCTGCCGATTTGAGGGCCGCGCAATAACCATCATAGCGTATAATTGTGGCTTGCTGATTTTCAAACCCGCGAATGAATCCAATTCTCCGATGTCCTAAATTTAATAAATGCTCTGTGAGTTCAATAGCGGCTTCAAAATCATCAATTTCAACAACGACGCCGGTATTTTCAATCGGTATAGGGCCAACTCTTACAACCGGGATTTTTAATTCATCCAACGCATCCGCAATCTTAGAGTTCCCTGCATATGGCGCCACTAACATAATACCGTCAGGACGGTGAGCCAGAATAAGGGCCTTGAATTCATCCCGCACTTCGGACGCCGGTTTCTCTAAAAGATCTTCAGAGAAAAACAGAGAAAGTTGATACCCTAAAGCTTGGCAGGCAATAATGGCTCCAAATTGAAGGGCACTAATATAGGTACTGCCACCAGAATGACAAACCAGGGTAATATTATAGGACTTACGCCCCCGCAATGCTCTTGCCGATTGACTAGGAACATAGTTCAATTCTTTTACGGCCTTACGCACACGTTCGCGCAAAGCATCCTGTACATGGGGCTCATTATTTAAAACACGGGAAACAGTTTTAATTGACACTCCTGACAGTTCTGCAACATCCTTCATATTCGGCATAAACAACCCCAATCTTATTCCGAAAGTTCATTAACAATACGCGCATGTTCTTCGCGACTCAATGGCATAAAAAATAACACAATAGATGCAGCTATCAACATCAAGGGTGATGTAATAGCAAAAAACTGACCCAACTTCTCGGCAACTTCTGGCGTTTGCAGATCACGTTTTGCATCATATCCAACCCATGATAAGACATATCCGACACACAACCCCATCAATCCCCCTGATGCTTTTTGCGCAAAAAGAGACGATCCGAACACGGCTGCCTCTGTCCGTTCCCCATAGGTATATTGTCCATATTCAACCACATCTGGGATAATAGACCATATGATAATAGCAAAAGCACTGCCGCCTAAAGCGAAAGAAATAATTTGCAAAGGTACTCCCTTATAAAGAATAGGGCCTAATATAAAAAGCGCCCCGCCAGAAATCACCATCCATATAGTAGCAATGTACCAGACCCGTCGTTTTCCCAATCGTATCGCCAACATTGTCCAAAACGGAATCGTTATAAGAGTAGCGCATGTAAAAATCGTCATAATGACTTCTTTTGCAGCAAAACTCTCTGAATATGCCTCAAGATAAAATGCCATGGGAATAAGAAGGCTGGCCCCAGCCCCTGCATTGAGAAAAACAACAATGAGTAAACTTAACAATGCATCATTATGACGTAATGCACTTATATAACGGACTAACAAACCACCCTTATCACCTTTAGCTTTCCCAAGAGGCGGCTCTTCTTGTGTGCAAAAGAAACACAGAATTAAAGCTAAAGTCGCCAAAATAGCTCCTAAGACAGCGGTTAAAAGAAACCCATGTGATGTATTCTCTTCACCGCCCCCAAAATATCGAGAAAGCGGGAACCAAAGACCTGTAATCATCAGCATACCTAAAAAGGCAAACCCCATCCGAACTCCGGAAAGTTCCGAGCGTTCTCGGCTGTCATATGTTAGTCTCGAAGACATTGCCGCATAAGGCACTGCAACCAATGTGTAACAGGTTCGAAACAACATATTGATGATAGTTAGAACGAGGATTAATACATAACCGTCAAGTGGCGGAACCCAGAACAAAAGACAAAACGATAATCCCAGAAAAACACTGCCAACCAAAACAAACGGTCTGTATGAGCCATACCGGCTCTTATTGTGCTCGGCTATACTCGCAACAACAGGATCGGATACCGCATCCCATACTAATCCTATGAAATATATAAAACCGGCTGTTCGGGGGTCAATACCAACAACCTCCGCATACCAAAAAACAAGAACAAGTGAGAGGCTGTTCCAATAGATATTTAAGCCAAAATCACCAACACCATACCCTAAAAGTGTTCGCATCTTTTTACCAATAATCATGGAGTTAGCCTCCCATGATAGGTCTGATAAAACAAATGAAATATAGCAATTTAGCCGTGATTATATCATTTAATCGCCCAGGGGGAGTGAGCTGGGCCAAATCATATCCCTTATAAGCTATAGAGCCCCTTGTGACGGGTTTTAATCTTAAGCAAACGGTCTTGCGCTGTAATAAACAGAGTTGAACCGGATTCACCAAATGTACAATTCGCACATGCTCGTCCAGTGTTCAGACGGCCTAAAACGTCACCAGACGGGTGGATGATAAAAACACCCATGGGGCCCGTTGCAAATAAGTATCCTTCCTGACTGACAGCCATACCATCCGGCAAGCCAGCACCATCTTTCATATAGCTTTCTGCATTAAACCAAATAGAATCTTGAGTTTGATCCATTAAATTTATCCGGCGAATATATGGTGCTCTGGGATCTGACTGGCTAATATACAGCCAATTTTCATCCGGGGACAGGGCAATCCCGTTCGGAAATGTCATATCATCTAAAATACGGTCAACACTGCCATTTTTTGATAATTTATACACTCCATTTACAAGCATATCTTTTAACGGCGAGGCATTGAGTCCTTCTAGGCCATAGGGCGGATCTGTAAAATATAAAGCCCCATCTTTGGCTCCTATAACATCGTTCGGACTATTAAACCGTTTTCCGTCAAAATTCTGCGTCAATGTTTCACGGTCCAAAGTATCCAAATCCATAATTTCGACAGATCGTTTACCATGATTGCATATGATTAATTTTCCATCATTATTCAAAAGCAACCCATTCGCCCCGGGTTCACGAAAACCTTTAGCCTTCGTAGTTTCAATGCCTGACGGATCCAAAAATACCGAAACTCCCTCATCTTGCGTCCATATATAGGCTTTATTTTGGGGAACATCTGTAAAATATAACCGTCCGCGGGTTTTATCCCAAGCCGGACCCTCAATCCATTGATATCCCATCGACAGCATCTCAGCCTCTTGGGTTATATCCACAACATCATGCAAACGGTCATCAAATAATTCGATTTTAATAGGCTGATCTATATGCGCAGATTGATTCGCATTTGTCTCATATCCCTTTTCTGTAAAGGGCGCCGTACACGACCCTAAGGAAACGCAACCGATGCCCAATAGAATATCTCGCCTTGTTCGTCGCATCGTCAATCCTTTTTAGATTAAATATCCATTTCATCCCCCGAAAATCAGACCGATATCTGAAACCGAAGGACAATTTCAAGATTCATTCAAGTCGCTATTGACAACCTTGTCAATTTTTATTTCACTGTAAGCCCGAATTTAATAAAAGCTCTTCTCAGAGCTATTCCTAAGGCTGTTTAATGATCACCTGATCTCATCAACTTTGGGAAAAAAGGATAATGTAATGAAGACTTATACAAAAATCGGTAGCCTGATATTTGGGTCGCTATATCTAACAGCCTGTAACGCTGAAACCACAGCGCCAATTACTGTTGACAAACCGAATAGTGTTCAGGACTCATCACCTGTTTTAACAACTCAGATAAATCTGGACGTCTGGCCAAAACTAACTCTCCCCCCTCTCGACCTTACGATAGAAGCGCGTATTGATGAGATATTGAGCCAAATGACAGTGGAACAGAAAGTTGGGCAAACCTTACAGGCTGACTCAAATTCTGTAACGCCAGAGGAGGTAAAAACATATCGTTTAGGCTCCGTGCTAAGCGGCGGCAATTCGGCTCCCGGTCCCCTTCCTTATGCTGGCACACACGCTTGGCTGGATATGGCCGATAAATATTATAAGGCCTCTGTCGACCTCGAAGGTGTCGATATTGCAATACCTGTTATATGGGGCATAGATGCTGTCCATGGGCATACAAACCTTATTGGCGCAACCGTATTTCCTCATAATATCGGGTTAGGCGCAGCCCGTAATCCCGCCCTGATTCAGGATATTATGGAAGTGACGGCACGCGAATTACTCGTTTCTGGTCATGATTGGACTTTTGCCCCGACCCTTGCTGTACCGCAGGATGATCGCTGGGGGCGCACCTATGAAGGATTTTCAGAAACACCCGAAATTGTGGTGTCCTATTCCGACCGAATCGTTAATGGACTTCAAGGGCAATATGGAACCGATAGCTTTATGGCGAGTGACCGTATTTTATCCGCTGCTAAACATTTCATTGCCGATGGCGGCACCTTTGAGGGTAAAGACCAAGGGGATGCTAAAATCACTGAAACCGAATTGCGTGATATACATACTGCGGGTTATTTACCGGCACTCAAATCACAAGTGCAAACCGTGATGGTTTCCTTTTCCAGTTGGAATGGAAAAAAAATGACAGGCAATAAAGCCCTTATTACGGATGTATTAAAGGGTCGAATGGGCTTTCAAGGCCTTGTCATCAGTGATTGGAATGCCCATGGACAAGTCGAAGGCTGTACGAATACCGATTGTCCCCAAGCCTTTAACGCGGGTATTGACATGTTTATGGCACCTGACAGTTGGAAACCACTTTATGAAAGTCTTTTAGGGCATGTTAAATCTGGCCGTATTTCCCAAGAGCGTCTTGATGATGCAGTCCGCAGAATATTGCGCGTAAAACTCACCTATGGATTATTTGATAAAGGTGCCCCTGGCACACGCCCCTTTTCAGGAAAGACAGAGTTATTAGGGTCAGATACTCATAAACAAATAGCCCGGCAGGCCGTACGTGAAAGTCTTGTCCTGCTGAAAAATAATAGCCAAACTGTGCCGCTTGATGCCAGTAAAACGATTTTAGTTATTGGCGATGGCGCTGACAATATAGCTAAAGCCTCTGGCGGCTGGACCTTATCTTGGCAAGGCGGCACACATGAAAATAACGATTTCCCAAATGGACAAACGATTTTAAGCGGGATTGAGGAGGCGGTTAAAGCCAAAGGCGGCAAGGTCATATTTGATAAAGACGGCACCTCAACCGTAAAAGCCGATGCTGTTATTGCTGTTTACGGCGAAAATGCATATGCTGAATTTCAAGGTGATCAATCTAATCTTGATTTCGAACCAAATGGTTTTGATACTGCGCTTTTGAAAAATTATAAAACACGCGGAATACCCGTTGTTTCTGTTTTCTTATCGGGTCGTCCTTTATGGGTAAATCCAGAAATCAATAATTCAGATGCCTTTATTGCCGCATGGCTACCCGGAAGCGAAGGGGCTGGCATTTCTGATATTTTATTTCGGACATCGCCTGACTATGATTTCAATGGAAAACTTTCGTTCTCATGGCCTAAAACAGCCGTACAAGGGGAACTCAATTATGGAAAAGATAATTATGACCCCCTCTTCGCTTATGGTTATGGCCTCACATATTCTGACGCTATAACTATAGAGGCTCTACCTGAAATATCGGGACTTGATAATACAAGTATAGATAATCCCGATAGGTTTTTCACAGCGGGACAAGCCAATCAGCCCTGGTCACTCTACGGCGTGGTTGATGGCACTCAAACCCGTATGACAGATAATCGCTTGAATGCTGGAAGCTTAACTATCTCTGGAACGGATCACTTGTCCCAAGAAGATTCGCTCCGTATTGATTGGCAGGAAGGCGGCCCAGAAATACGCCTTTCAACACATGAGCAGGTTGATATGTCGCGCCAAAGTAATGGGGCAATGCAATTAGCCTTTTTTGCCAAAACATTCAATGACACGCGCACAGTCACAATTGGTATGGTTTGCAATGGTGGAGACGATTGCAAAGGCTTAGCCGAAATCCCGGTAACAATTTCATCACCAGATTGGACTGAGCATCGTATCAGCTTGAAATGTTTTGAAACCCGCGGGGTCGACATGTCCCATATTCAAGAAGCTTTTCGCATACGCACTTCGCAAGACGCCTCTATCGGATTATCAAATATTCGGCTTGAACCGGCAATAGACGCTAACCAAAGCTGCGGTGATATTTGATACAAAAAATGGCGCAAGATATTATTATATTAATGGGCCCATCGGGCTGCGGGAAATCTTCGACCGGATTGGCTTTATGGGTAGAAACAGGTTGGCCTTTCATTGATGGAGATGATCACCACCCTGAAGGTAACAAAATAAAACAAGCTACCGGAAAGCCTCTGACCGATAAAGATAGAGCGCACTGGATTGACTCAATCGTTACCCATATAAATGCCATGACATCGCGGACTATTATACTCGCAAATTCCGCACTCACAGCCTATGTGCAAAACCGGCTTATTAATGAATTACATGGCCAGTGTCACTTTTTCATGCTGAACGTATCGCCGGACGTATTGAAAAGCAGAGTCTTAGCACGGAAGAATCATTTCATGCCAGCCAGCCTATTACAGAATCAACTCGAAACCTTATCTCCGCCCGACACGGCTATATGGATCAATGCCAATCAAACTACGGCCCAAATATGTACAGAGATCACCGCCCAATTAAAAAACAAGACTTAAAATCAAAGCCATCGTAAACCCAACACCGCCCACAAGTGTTGATGCAATTGTCCATGTCCGTAATGTCTCTCCGGTACTCAAGTCAAAATACTTAGCAACAAGCCAAAAACCAGAATCGTTTACATGGCTCAACACACTCGCCCCTGCCGCAATAGCAATCGTCATGAGGGCTAAATCTATACCGCCAAGACCCGCCGCCAGAGCAATCGGCGCAACAAGGCCTGCCGCAGTTAACATCGCCACAGTCGCAGACCCTTGCGCCACACGGACAAGAGCAGCCAAAACAAATCCGGCAACAATGGGAGTAATACCCAAAGATAAGGTTGCATCAGCCAAAGCTGCGCCTGCACCTGTATCTATTAAAATTTGCTTGAAGGCTCCGCCCGCGCCCGTAACCAACAAGATAGCTGCTGTAGGCTCTAAAGCGCGCTGCAAAGCATTTTTCAACCGTGTCTGCCCTGCCGCATCTGTTGGCCGCAACATATACCGCGCTAAAACACATGCCAATAAAAGAGCTACAAATGGATGTCCTAAAAAACCAAGAACTTGTCCAAAACCTGTTTCATACAATCCGCTAATTTTAACAAAAGCTGCGCTTACAATCAAAACCAGCGGAATTAATATTGTCGCCAATGCCTTTAACGCTAAAGTATTGTCGAAAACAGCCGTCTCGGCAAATATTTCATCCGATTGACCTATAGGGGCTTGATTAAGCCAACCCTGTTGATCGGCAAATTTTGTAAATATTGGCCCGGCAATAACAACCGCGGGAATACCGCATAATAATCCAAATATAATCACCCACCCTAAATCAGCGTCTAAAATTTCAGCCACAGCAATAGGACCAGGCGTAGGCGGGATAAAAGCATGGGCCGTCGCCAAACCAGCCAATAAAGGCAACCCAAAGAACAAAGGCGCTTTTTTGGATTTTTTTGAAAGTGCATGAATAAGCGGGATAAGCAAAATAAGGCCAACATCAAAAAATACAGGAATTGCAATAATTATCCCGATAGCGCCCATCGCCCAGACAGCGAAATGACTGGAGCGTCCGCGCACAAGTCCCATAGCCATCGCTTGCGCGCCGCCGCCTGCCTCTAAAAAAGCCCCTAATAAAGCGCCAAGACCAACGATCACGGCTATGAATCCTAAAACACCGCCCATACCTTTTTGGACAGATCCAATAACCGCATCAGGGGCCAGCCCCGCCGCCAATCCTGTAAAAAGAGCGGCAGAAATTAAGGCCGGAAAAGCGGGAACCCGCCGTCCAATAATCAGAAAGAGCAACCCCGTCACACCTGCAATTGTGGCTAATAAAGCCCGGTTTTCTATAATAAAATCCATAAACCCCTCATTTACTCGGTGGATAAGCGTATCAAAGCCGTCCAATCTTGGTTATCCGTGGGCGGCATACCCAGAGATATCACCCCGCCGGCTGTAACCTGATCTTGAGCGCCTATTTGTAAGTCTCCGCCTGCGATAGGGTCATACCAGTGAATATCAAAATCACCGTCTTCAGCACTTAAATCCAACATCGCTCTCTCCCCTTTGGGAACATAAAGCACATAAATTTCCCCCCTCTTGGCAAAACAATAAAGTCCGTTTGCAAGACGACAGGGCTCCATTGACCAATAAGGCAGATAATTTTCGAAAAACAGGGTGGCCTGACGGGTCTGCGCCCAGAGAGTGTGTCGGGAACGCCAGTCTTCAGTTGTTAAATCATTCCCTTTTTGCCGAGCTCCAAAATACCATTCTACGCCCGCACCGCCAGCCAATAACGCCCCCCATAATACATGTTCTCGCAAACTATCATGACCCGGGTCATCCTCATCAGCCCGCGCACCCGTATGCCACATACCAATTTCATCCATGGTAATAGGCCATAACTTTTCAGCCGTCTCAGACAAGGCGCTCCATTTTTGGATTTCACGATTAACGGTTTCTCGTTCAGCTACTTGAAAGGATAACGCGTCTATATCCTGATAACCCAACAAAGGCGTTAAAAGTTCGTCCTTATCGCTCGCCGCTGAATGCGTATGCAGCACAACAGAATGCCCATAGGGATCATTGGCTTTAAAAAAGGCCCCCATATCTTTGCGCTGCTGTGTATTTTGACCTTCGGGTCGCCAATGGGCTGGGCCATTTTCTTCCCCCAAATTCCAGACTAAAGCAGGATGATGGGCAAACCGAGCGATGAGTTCAAGATAATAGAGTTGCCGCAAACGTCCGGTCTCACCCGCATCGAGCATTAATTCATTTTCAGTTTCTTGCGTCACAAGATGAAGCAAAATTCCTTTTTTTTGCATATGCGAAAACACTATTTCCCACTGCGCTAATTTACTGACATCGAAACGGTCAAATTCAGAAGGACGGATATAGGGCCAAACATCTTGTCCATCGCCCAATATATTCATTGTCAGAAAATAGACCGCATTCATTCCTTGGCCCGAAAGGTAATTCATAGCTCCAATTAAACCTTTCCCCTTATCGTTTTGCCATGTGGGATCGCCCGCACGCCAGTCCCCAATATGGGGTTCAAATTCATGCAAGCGTTTATCAACTTTCGCTTCACCTTCGCGGGAACCGTCCTGAATACGATACGTTCCGTCAAAATCGGCATATCCCAGAAGGTTTTCAGGACTATTGGCACCGGCCTTCAGCCAATAATCACCGTCAACCCCAAATTTAAAATAACGCCCCTGCTGGACAAGACGGCCCTGTGCCCGAAAATCCGTTCCAGCTTTATCTGTCGGGATTACTAAAAATTCACCGGATGGATCTTCGAGCAAAACAGGATCACCTGCTTCTGATGCAAGAGAGAAGGCTACATCATTACCTGTACGAAAATCAGCTTTATAAGACCAAAGACCCGGTTTATCCGGCGAAAATCTAACTCGCCAAATACGGCCCGACGATGCCCCCGTCTCGGCCGCCTCTCCATCGGCGGCATAAAACCCACGTATTCTATAACTTTGCTCACCATTTTTAAATGTGACCCAAAGTCGGTAATCCGTAAAAGGGTTCAGTAACGCACCTTCTGCGCTCATAGGACCTGTAAAATCTAATTCGATCTTATGCCATTGACGAAATACGGATCGGTTAGCGGTCTGTTTAGTTTCTAAATCGCGGTCTTTGGAGGGCAGTTTCAAGCGTTCCAGAGTTGTTAATTCCGGTTCTCCCCCGCGATTTCCACAGCCGGATGCCGTATAAAGATAACCACCAATAACCGCAAAGCCGGATCCATGACGTCCTTGATTAAAATCAGGCCAAATATGCCACCTCTGGCTTTGCGTATTGTAAACCTCCACCTCGTCATGCGCCGCGATCTGATTTCCGCTTTCCCCGCCGCCTATAATAATATTATCATTCCAAGCAAAGGCCATGGCTCCAGCCCGTTCCGTGGGAAGCGATTGCGCCGTATTAATGGGTTGCCACTTTCCTGTGGCCAAATCAAAAACATCGCCAAATCTTGTCGTCAATTCAAAGCTCTTTTTCTCCCGGTAATGGGTCCGGCGGCCCGCAAAAGCGTATAATTTATCGCCGGAAACGACAGCTTGAAAATGATCCCGCGCCTGCGGGGCATCCGGTAAAAGCACCCACTCCCCTGTTTGCGGATCAAAACTATCAAGCCACGGCTTAAATCCGTCCATATGTCCATTTGTAATACCGCCAATCAGATAAATTTTTCCATCATATACGGCCGCTCCAGCCCCGCCGCGGCGACGATCAGCCGGGATATCAGCTCCTCGTTCCCACCGATCCTCTTTCGGGTGGTAAATCAGCACATGCGCCAGCGGCGTTTCATGAGGCCATTGGCCTGTCATGGCCCCAATCACATATATCGCTTGCCCATATGTTACCGCTTGGAAATGATGAATCTCAACCGGCGGTTTTGATGCAGCAGTCCATTGACTTGTATCGGGGTCATAAATTTCAACAGGATTAAGGCGGCGCCCTCCCATCAGATATAATTTATCTTCAAAAGCGACGAGGCTGGCTTCATGACGAGCCGTTGGCAGACCATAAGTTTCAACGCTTTCCCATGCCCAATCAGAAATCGCCGTCTGACCACAGCCTGAAAAACACAACCCCATAAAACAGAATAAAAGAATATGACCCCAAATTCTCAGCATATTGACTACTTGGGCAAAGGACGGGGGGCTATGCCTTTAGAATCCCATTTCCAAAAAACAAAAGACAGAACCTCGTCACCTGTATTTTTTATGCCGTGAACATCCCACGGGGATGCATAAAGCATATCGCCTGTTTTGGCTGGAAATGCCTTGCCATTAAGAGACCATGTCCCCTGCCCTGCTAAAATCATTAAATATTCTTCTTGGGCATGTTGATGAGGTGGGTGAATTTCTTGACCGGGATTAATATCAGCAACACCCGAGAGGACATTTTTTGCCCCAAATGACTCGCCCTCAAAATATTTTATAAAATCACCCCATTCAGCGGTTTCAACCGATATATCTGCACGCGATAAGACATCTGATGTAATATTTACGGTTTCTTTTTGATCCGTTACAGCACAGGCTTGTAACCCTATACATATGCCGCATAAAATTAAAAACTGTTTCACGATAACGCTCCTGTTAAGCGGTAAAATAAATGCCGCCAGCAATGCTGGCGGCAGACCTTAAATATGTGTCCTAAGACATATTTCGAATGCGGTTAGAATGTTGCCCGGGCAATCAAACTAAAGCGGCGATCATTCCTAAAGAATGAGCGAGGAGCCCGCAAACTGGCATCGTTAATGGATTGCGTTGTCTCGGTCACATCATCCAACAGATTAACTGCTTGGGCACCAATTTTCCAATTTTCATTGACATCGAAGAAGAGCGACGCATCAAGCTGTCCTGTCGATGGTTGATAAATTGTCGCATTCGGGAAAATAACATCACGCGGTGTTAATTGGAACTCACTACGCCAACTATAAGCAACACGCGCCTGAACAGGGCCTTTTTCATAAAGACCAATCAAGTTGATATTATGCTCGGAAATACGTGGGAAAACACCCCGGTCAATTTCAAAATTGGCAACAACAGGGTCATCTGACGGTAAATTAGGATCGATCGTTGGTTCAATCCCATCGGAGTCAATGTAAGAGTAGTTAAACTGCATACCTAAACCGCTCAAAGCACCCGGTAAGAAATCATAGAACTGCTGATAGGCAAATTCTACGCCTTTCAATGTCGCTTCATCATCACTCTCGTTAACAAAAGAGTTAAAGGGCACTTGTTGACCTGCAATTTGTAATGGCGTTCCATCCGGCGCCAATACTGATAATGGTGATGAGTTAATAAAGTCATCAATAGACTTATAGAAGGTTGTCAATGTGATAGATCCTGAGTCATCGAAATACCATTCCCATGATAAATCAAGATTGGTTGACAATTGCGGTGTCAATTGCGCATTACCAGATTGGGACCCTTCGAAACCACCGAATGTATTAATAGTTCCGCCAGTACCATTCGGCGTATTTGTTGAAATATCCGCGACTGTTCTAATAACAGGACGTTGACTAAGTTCTACAACACTTGGACGTGAAAGCGTACGTGATGCTGCAAAACGCACCAAATGACCATTATCCAAATCGAGCTTTAAATTCAAGCTGGGTAGCCATTCATCATAATTTACATTTACAGGCGTAACGCGAACACTGCCGTCACCAAATGCTGTATCTAAAGCCGCAAGGTTCAAACTACAAAACCCAGGTGTATCAATGAGTCCACCACCGGGATTAGCAGCTTGTCTTTGCAAACGAACAGCAGGATCACATAAGTCACGTTGATTCTGGTTAAATAACGCCCCAGATGATGGCGCGATCTGCAGTGATGTTGCTGTCCGATCCGTATTCACATACCGCAAACCAACATTACCTGATAAAGAAATTCCTTCACCGCCCAATATATCGTCCCATCCAAAATCAAGACGCGTATAAGCCGCAAA
>CAZZKV010000024.1:0-45205 GCA_964654665.1 uncultured Caulobacterales bacterium
ATCCATCAGGGTACCGGCCCTGCGGGCTGTCCACACTATTGTGTCCGGTCAGTCGGTTCTCCTTCCTTGCCTCGTGTTGAGGCCGCGAAGGTTGTCATTTGGCTTCGCATTTTAGCGCCGAAGTCCGCCAAGGATAACGCATGGATAAATGACGCATAGCTGGATGACGCAGGTTAGGGATCGACGGGGCGATGTATCCGCGCCGCAGTAGAGGTTACATGAAAAGCGCAACGCATTGCATACCTTCGGCGATTAACACGCCATCGCTATTCCAGAACCGCATGATCTGACTGGCATAGCCGCCCTGCATCGCTGTTAAGGTCGTTTCGACATGCCACCATCCATCCTGTGTAACCGGATGATCGACAAGGAGGTTAAACATGAAATTGACCGAGCTAATCGCGCCCATATGGCCGAAAAGCGGCGATGCGGCAGGCGGGAGCACATCTGATAATGTCATCAGGCTGGTTAAACCCGTGCGCGAGGCCGGGTCCTTATGACGGCTCCATGTCCTGATATAACCTTTTTCCGCGCGGCTCATCGGACGGTGGCCCGCAACAAGCCGTGTTTCAAAATTATGGAAAAAAGCCGGAATTCCGCTTTCCAAATTTGGCGGCGTAAAAAGCGGATAATCCTGCGGGGGCTGCGTGGCCGAAGCTGGTAAATCTACCGATAAAGGCAGCTCGCGGCGGGCGCCGAAAATAAAACTGGCCGTGGATACAAGTTTATCATCCGAGTGGCCGCGAACCGCAATAGAAGTGACATTACGGCCTTGCCTTAATAAATCTGTATCCAGCAATAAATCACCGGTTACAGGACCGATGAAATTAATAATGGCAGAGCGTAGCGGCGGTAGATTGTCAAAACGGTTTAAGGCAGCCGCCAGAGATAGGCCCGCCGTTATACCCCCATAAGCGGTGCGTCCTTGGCGCCAGTTCTGGGGAATGGCAGCACGCATCGCCCCGCCGCTAAGCATATGAGATTCAACTATGTGGTAACTTTGGCCATCCGGCATGATTTAAAAACCAACCGTTTTCAAAAACTGACCCACTTCGGCAAAGGCGTCATGGGCTTCAGGGAGAACATCATCAAAGATTTGAAAGACATGCGGCATATGTGGCCAGACTTGCAGTGTAACAGGCGCGCCTTGGCTTTGGGCTTTGGCTGTATAGCGAGCCGCATCATCATACAACATTTCATGAGCGCTCACCTGTATCAAGGTCGGAGGTAAGTCTGATAGATTATCATAAACCGGCGAGATACGCGGATCATGGGCCGACATTCCGAAATTTTTGCGCAAACCCAAAAGCAGCAAAAATCGCGGTATTTTCAGTAAGGGGCGGATTAGGGTTTGTAACATTAAATCCGTTTCCAAATTCGTTTTCATACTGGGACTACCCATGCTTGAATCGGTTGCCGGGGAAAATGCAATCGCGCCGTCAACCGGGCGAATATTATTATCGCGCGCCCAATTAGAGAGCATGAGGGTCAAATTACCGCCGGCAGAATCTCCGGCCATAGCTAAATGGGATAGCGGGGCGGGGCCATCCGGACCGTTATGCAGGATCCAGTGATAGGCGGCTTGGGCATCTTGAATCGAGGCCAAACGCGGGTTTTCGGGCATCAAACGATAATCAGGGGTGAAAATAGCGGCCCCGGTTTGTTTAGCCAGATTATAGGTTATCGGGCGATGGCTGACCGCACTGCCAACGGTGAACGCTCCACCGTGTAGATATAAAAGACGTTTAGCCGGATTTGCGCCGTCAATAAGCGTCCAAGCACCGGGCACACGCAGGTCGTCATATTCAGCCGTATCCCGGCGAAACTCGGCCTTTAAATCCGTACGGGCCAAACCGGCTTGGTCAAAGCGCTCCCGCTTGCTTTCCCATCCCGTACTGGCCCCCGCCGCTTGCGCGGGTTTGATAAAATTTTCTAGCAGGAAATTTTTGACAATCTCCATGCCCTCGGATTGCGGATTTGCGGTATGTGTTACCGGAAATGACTGATCATATTTTTTTAAAGACTTTGAAAACATATCCAAACCTTATGCAAATTGTTGCACATAACTATGCCGGAGCGGTTTCACTATGAAAAGCGATAATTACGAATAAAAAACGCCGCTTCGAAGAGCGGCGTTCCCTAAACAATATGCTGTAAATTCTGCTACCAGATTTTAACGCGCTTTTCTGGCGGTAGATAAAGTGCATCGCCCGGCTGCACATCAAACGCCTCATACCAGGCATCGAAATTACGCACGATACCATTGGCCCGGTATTCGCCCGGACTATGTGGATCGGTTTTCACACGATTGCGCAGGGCTTCCTCGCGAAACTTACGCTGCCAAATCTGGCCATAAGACAAGAAGAACCGTTGGTCCCCTGTCAATCCGTCGATAATCGGTGCCTCTGTACCGTTAAGTGATTTTTTATAAGCAGCATAGGCCATCGTCAACCCTGTCAAATCTCCGATATTTTCCCCCAGTGTCAATTTGCCATTGACATTAAGACCAGGCAACGGTTCGAAAGCATTAAACTGCGCAACAAGTTCATCGGAGCGTTCCTTAAAGGCTGCTCCATCAGATTCTGTCCACCAGTCACGCTGTTCACCATTCCCATCCGTTTTACGGCCCTGATCATCAAAACCATGTCCCATTTCATGACCAATAACCGCGCCAATACCGCCGTAATTAACCGCAGCGTCGGCTGCCGGGTCAAAAAATGGTGCTTGTAAAATAGCCGCCGGAAAAACAATTTCATTGAGCGATGGACGATAATACGCATTGACCGTTTGCGGATTCATACCCCATTCTCCGCGGTCAATTGGCCCGCCAAGTTTTGAGATCATATCCTCCCATTCCCATCGATTAATAGATTTTGCGGTGCCAATCAGATCATTGCGGTCAACTTTCAAAGCTGAGTAATCCGTCCATTCATCAGGATATCCAATTTTTGGGTTGAATTTCCGAAGTTTATCCTGAGCTTCAACTTTTGTATCCTCGCTCATCCATTCCAGATTATCAATACCGTCTTTAAAAGCGGCCCTTAGGTTTTCGACAAGCTCAACCATTTGGGTTTTTGATTGCGGCGGAAAATATGTCTCGACATAAACCTTACCAACAATTTCACCCATAGATCCATTAATTGCGCTCACGGCCCGTTTATAGCGCGCGCGCTGTTCTTTTGTACCGCGCAATGCTGTACCGTAAAAAGCAAAATTGGCTTCGTCGATACGCGAAGGCAACATAGCTGACATACCCCGCATATAATGCACCGTCATATAATCTTTAATGACTGAAATCGGCGTGTCTGCAAAAACTTTTGCAAGGCCTTGTATAGCGTCATTTTCGCGTATGACAAAACTAGATTGTCCTGACAGATTAGTTGTCTTGAGCATCAAATCCCAATTCAATCCAGGCGCATAATTTTTAAGTTCCTCAAGGCTCATTTTATTATAAGTAAGATCACGATTTCGCCGTTTGGTCGGCGTCCAATGAACCTCAGCCATACGGGTTTCAAAAGCTATAACAGCAGCGGCGCGCTCTGCGGCCTTATCAGCCCCTGCTTCTGTAAGAAATGTTTCCAGTAACACACCATACGCTTGGCGAATACCGTCTTCCTTTTCCCCTTTATCAAGATAGTAATCCCGGTTTGGCATACCCAAACCAGATTGTGTCATATAGAAAATATAGTTTTCAATATCTTTCACATCGACATCAACCCAACCACCAACTGGCCCTGTCAAACCCATCCCCGTGTCAAAGATTAGAACGGAGGCTTCGTCATGATTTGTTACAGCCGCGATTTTAGCGAGATCGGCTTTGACTGGTGCCAACCCGGCCACTTCGATCGCATCCGTATCCATAAATGCGGCATAATAATCCCCGATTTTTTGTTCATCCGTTCCACTAGCAGCCTGTTTAGCCGCCGATTGTTCGATAATGCCTTTCGTCCGTTCCGTCGATAAATCACCTAATATATTGAACGATCCATAATTGGATTTATCCGCTGGAATTTCTGTATTTTTCAACCATGTACCATTTACATATTGAAAGAAATTATCACCAGGTTTGACCGATTTATCCATATTATCCAATGCAATACCAAATGTGCCCAAGGTTGGTTTTTTGACTATTTCGGCAACAGATGTAATTTTCTCTGCCGCATTTTGCGTCGCTGTATCCGAGCACGCGGCTAGTGAAAGCGCAATCAGACTTGGCGCCAATAGTTTTTTGAAAATCATGATATTCCCTTCTTTTGATATATATTCAAATTATTCGGCTGGAGACAACTGTCCGCCAGGGACATCGTCACCCTCAATCTCAAAATCATCCAAGGCTAATTCCACATCCGCATTATACCGCGAACCCAAAGGCATTTGTTTTTGCCCCGTCCACAAACGCCGAAACACACGGCGAATATCGACACCCAGACAATACATAGCCGGCACCAAGAAAAGCGTGAGGAAAAAGTCAAATAAAACACCAAAAGCCAAGGCTACGACAAGTGGTTTTAAAAACTCTGCTTGTGCCGATTTTTCAGCTAGCATCGGGGTAATGCCAACAAAGGTCGTCAAAGATGTCAGCAATATGGGTCGGAACCGTGCAACACAGGCGTCCACCACACTTTGATAAGCCCCGACCCCTTTGGCGCGCAACCGATTAATATAATCAATCAATACAAGATTATCATTAATCGCAACCCCTGCGGCAGCAAAGAAACCAAACCACGACATTATAGTGATCGGGATATCAGTCACTATTGCACCGGCCACCATACCCACAAAAGCAAAAGGAATAGCAATTAAAATCAAAAGCGGCTGCGCGTAAGATTTAAATGCAATAGCCAGCATCATATACATCGCTGCCAACATAATCAGACCATAGATCATTAGCTCAGTAAATTGACGTTTCTGTTCTTCATCAACACCGACTAAAATACGTTCAGCGTTCGGATGGCGAAGTTTCCATTCCGGGAAAAAATTCGCTTCCAAATCCGACATAATTTCCTGACGCGCTTCAGGGCCACCCCGCAAAACACCGCCGGTATAGGCGACTTGTCGGCGATCCCGGCGCCGCACCGTTGTCACGCCCGGCGCAAAAGATACATCGGCAACCTGAAACAAAGGAACTTCAACCCCATTGGCCGCGCGAATACGTAAATTCCTCAAAGTATCAATCGAATCGCGCGCCTCTTTTGGATAGCGCACAACAACCCGAACATCTTCACCGTCCCGTGGTAGGCGTTGAGCTTCATTCCCAAAAAACGCTTCCCGAACCTGTCGGCTGATCATCGCCAGATCAACCTCTAAAGCTTTTGCACCCGGTTTAAGTTCAAATTGAACTTCTTGCGCCGAGCTTTCAAAATTGTCCCATGTCCGCGCAACAGGACCATAGGTTTCAATATGTTCTTTTATGTCTTTGATTGCAGCGGATAGTGAGTCTGGATCTTTCGAACCCACGCCAAAAAACAAGCCACGGCCTTGTCCATTACCCCCGCCCGCATTAACAGACACGCGGTACGCATCAGGGATTTCACCTAGATATTCTTGGAATTTATCCTCAATCTCTCTATTGGATAAGGTTGTACGCTTTTCTAAAGGGGCGAGACCCAGAAAGGCTTGCACACGGTTTCCCGATATAAAACTACCCGGTTGTGGAATGACCGTATAATCAACGCCAAAATCATTTTCCGCATTTTCGTTCACCGATTTTACCGTTGTAACCAATTGCTTTTGGACTTGACGCAAGCGTTCAAAAGAGGTGCCCTCGGGGAAAGAAATCCGAACCTGCATCATATCGCCGCCATTATTCCCTTCAGGGGACCATTTGGCATATCCGGCTTTCATCGCGCCAATAGACAGGATGAAAAGTCCAACAAATGTCGTGAATGTTGCATAGCGATTTTGAATACAAAAGGCGGCGACAGGGCGAAACCGTTTTTGCGAAAATGTGACAAGGCTCTGCGAAACCGCATTTTGGAACTTAACGAACTTATTACCCTTGCTGGGGTCAATAGGTTTGAGATGCCGTAAATGCGCCGGCAAGATAAAGAAGGCTTCCACCAATGAGAAGGTCAATGCCGCAATAACAACAAATGTAATCTGGGATGTTATTGTAACAGCCGAAACAGATAACAGAGCCCAAGGCGTAAAGGCCAACATTGTCGTAATCACAGCAAAGAAAACAGGTTTAGCCACCATGGAAGCCCCGCCAATGGCGCCCCGCTCACCTGTTATTCCATTCTCTACATGAAGATAAATACTCTCGCCAACGACAATCGCATCATCAACAATAATACCAATGACCAAAAGAAACGCGAAAATCGAAAACATGTTAAATGTAATTCCCATAATCGGTGCAATAGCCAAAGCCCCCATAAATGCGGTTGCGATACCAATGCTAACCCATAGCGCCACGGCCGGGCGTAAAAAGAAGCACAGAAAGACAAGAACAAGGAACATACCCAAAATAGCGTTAGAGAGGATCAATGACATCATTCCGCTGAAACTGTCAGCAAAATTTCCCCACACTTCGATTTTTACACCTTGTGGCAGATCAGCTTGTTTCTCTTTTACATATTTTTCAATCGCTGCGGCGGTACGGGTAATCTGGCTTTTTTCAGGTGAAAGAACCCGCAAAAACATAGCTGGTTCGCCTTTATATTCCGAATAGAAATTAAAATCTTCAAATCCATCGATTACCTTGGCAATGTCCTTAACACGGACAATACCGCCATCAACAGATTGTCGTACAATAATATCTTCAAACTCACCTTTTGTATCCGCCAGTTTACGCGTGCGTAATTGCAACTGTCCGGCTGATGTTTTCACCTCGCCTGCAGATGCATTCAGAGAACTGGATGAAATTGCGCGCGATACTTGAGAGAATGTCAGGTTAAATCGGCGTAAGTTTTCTTCGGAAATTTCAATGGTAATTTCTTCATCCAGTTTTGTAATCATCTGGGTTAATTCAGCACCCGGCAATTTAGCGATTTCTTGCTGAATATCGATAGCTAATCGTTGTAAGTCTTTACGGTCCAGACCGTAACCATAGAGCGCCATATACATATAATCGATTTCAAAAGCGCCTCGGCGGGTTTGCAACCGAAACGCATCCGGCGGGAGGTTATTAATACCGTCAACACGAGCCTTAACCTCATCTAATATGCGGTCAAAGTCTGCCTGAACAAGCGTATTAATTGTAACACTACCAAACCCTTCTCGCACATTGGCTTCGATGAAATTAATACCATCTATGCCCTCTATCGCCTGTTCTACGCGCGAAATTATCTGTTCTTGAATATCATTAGGCGACGCTCCAAGCCATGACCCTGTAACACTGATTGTTGTCACTTTTGGCGCAGGAATAAATTCACGTTCCAATTTAAAAAAGCCGTAAATACCAATCATAAAGATGGCAACCATAAGCAAATTAGCGGCAATCGCGTTGCGCACGAACCACGAAATTAAACGTCTCATTGGTCAGATCCTTCTATAGCTTGCGCGTCGCCCCCATCTGCGCGCTTTGGCTCTTCATCACTTTTATCTTCAGGCGGCTTTTTATCGGCATCCTTTTTCTTTTTTCCCCAACGTCGTTTTTTCTTTTTGTCTTTTTCGTTTGCTTTATTCTTCTCATCGGCTTCAAGCTTTTTTTGCCATTCTGGTTTGGGTGGCTCGACAATGACCTGCGTTGGGTCATCCGCATCCAAAACTTTAAAGGTTAGGCTAATTTGCGATTTTTCCAGCGGCGATAGAATGATCAATTCCCCAGCCTCTATTCCGGCTGCAATGACAGCACGCTCGGCATTGGTATCAATTACCTCTGCATCACGGCTTTCAGCTATGCCTTTTTCGTTCACGACATAGATTTTATCTTCCGGCCGCAAAGCATCGCGTGAAATAATAATGGCATCCTCATAGGTTTTACCAACAATATCAGCATCGACAAACAAACCTGGTGCTAACGGGAAACCACCAATAGCAGCGCCGCTATTATAGGGGTCCAAAACTTCGGCAATCGCTGAAATGGCCCGTGTTTGTGTATTATAGGTACTATCTGTTCGAACTATTTTACCATCCCAAAAACGACGTTCTCCAGCAATAATTGCCGATAACCGAACATCAGGAGCAGCGGCACGATCTTTGGCATAATAAGCAATCGGTACATCAAGCCGTGTTAAATCTGCATCGGTCAGAGATAAAGGCACTTCGATCACATCCGTTGAAAAAATTCGTGCCAACCGTGTCCCAGGACCCACAAATTGTCCAATGTCAACAAAGCGTTCACGAATACGGCCATTAAAGGGAGCAATAACCTGCGTCCGAGATAATTGTAATTTTGAGTTTTCCAAATCGGCCATAGCTGATTGTAAGCCAGCCTCGGCTTCGGCCATTTGCGGTTTGCGCAAGGTTAAATCCGTGGGCTCGCTACCATCACCAAGTTCTTCCCAGTCTTTGCGGGCAATTTCACTCTCGGCTTTTTCGCGAATAACAACCTGCCGAGCCCGCGCAACCGCGGCCTCTGAACGAATGACAGAAACGTTAAAATCCGCCTCTTCAATTCGCAAAAGAACATCCCCTTTATTGAACACGCCCCCTGCAACAAACCGCGGGGAAACATAGGTAATTTTCCCGCCAACTTGCGGCACCAAATCAATTTCAGTCCGGGGACGGGTCTGGCCCTGCACCCTAACATCCAAAACAACCGTATCAGAATAAGCTTTTTCAGCAACGACAGCCAATGTCGGATTACGCCGTTTTTGCGGCTCCGGCTTTTTTTTCAAAGCAAACATCAGCCCTATACCACCAAAACACAGAAGTAAGATAATAAGACAGGTCAACACGACCGTGAGCTTACGGACAAAACTTCCGGTTACAGGCGTTTCGCCGCCAAGAGCCGTGTCGCCTGCAGCAAGATTATTTACATGTGTATCCGCCATAACTCGGCAGTCCTTTTCAATATTTATATAATCTGTTCAATAATACCAGTTTTCAGCATTATAGGCTAGCGTTTGAAAATTCGCTTTAATATATCCGTGTCTTCAGCTTGCGCGCTTAATACTGGAGGCTGTCCTAACTCACCACCCCCTAAAGCCAAATGCAATCGTACGCGATTAGCCAAACGTTCTTTGCGCGCAGAAATGAGTTGGCTTGCCGCTGAAATCCGGCGCGATTGCGAATCCAGCAATTGCAGGATTGTCGCCAAGCCTTCGCTATAACGGCGCTCTAATCGAGCTTCAGCCTGTATTGATTCCTCTAAAGAAATTTCAAGGGCGGCTTCACGTTCCTCTAAAAGCCGTTCTGCCGTTAAAGCATCCTCAACTTCTAGATAGGCGGTCAGAGCGCTGCCGGCATAAAGTTCTAATTGTTGGCGTAAAAATGCTTCTTGCTGCGCAATATTCGCCTTTAAGCGTCCACCTTGAAAAATCGGAGCCGTTAACCCAGCAGCAACATTGGCAATCAAAGCATCAACATCGAAGAAACTGGATAATCCCGAACCCGCCGCATTTGTTGACCCCGTCAAATTCAATCGCGGCAGAAGGTTTTTCTTGGCAACATCAACATTTAATCCAGCCGCATCGAGACGCCGCTCCGCCGCTATTAAATCTGGACGGCGACGCAACAAATCACTCGGCACCCCCGCCCCCGTCAATGGCGGCAAAACCGGCAAATCGGCCCCAGCTTGAATTTCATTAGCAGGATAACGCCGTAATAAAATTTCAAGCCGCCGCGCAAAACTGGCTAGATTTTGCTCTCGCGTAGCCGCTAGAGCCGTTGCATTTGCTAAGGCAGACCGCGCAAGACGTACATCACTAGAGCCAGAAATACCGCCCTCGAAACGCCGCATTGTTAGACGCAAAGCCCGTTCTTGATTCTCAACATCCAGGCCCGATAATTCAACAAATTGACGAGCCTCTATGAGATTAAACCAATTTTGCACTACTTGGCCCGCGATCGAGAGACGCGCGCCTGCAAGATCAGCTAAACTGGCTTCTGCTTCTTTTTCACTACTTCCTATTTGATCGCGAATACGGCCCCACAGATCGGCTTCCCAGCTAATATCGGCTCCAATACTTAATCCCGTACGATCGGGGTTAAAGCTATTAGCATTTTCCGTACGGCTAATTTGCCCACTCGCCCCCACTATAGGCAACCGATCGGCATTAGAAATATCCACACGGCTCACGGCTGCTTCATAACGGGCCCGCGCCGCTAAAACATCGGGATTCGCCGCCAAAGCTTCATTGACCAAAACTACCAATTGATCATCAAAAAACCCACCAACCCAATTTGTCTTCGGTTGATCATCAGGGGCAGGCTCGCTCCACCGCAAATTCTGCACTTCAGGCACCATCGCTTGTATAGGCACAATTGTTGGATCGGCTTTATACGCATCAGTCAAAGTCGCACAGCCCGAAAGCCCCACAACCATAAAGGCAAGGGTCAAATTTCCAAATAGGCCAAATCTTGAAAGTCCAATATTCATAGACTAACTTTAAAAAAGGGCATCTTGAAAGTCAATCATTATTTATTGAAAAACAATAATAAACTACCCTTAATTATCAGACAGTTTATCATAAAAATCACTATTTAAAGCCATAATCTTTGCTTTTTCAGCGTAATGAATGGATAGCACTTGATTGAACATACAGCTTCATTCATAGGCGAGCTATGACGCCATCAACGCCCGATGAACCCATAGAGAGATCAATAACAAACAACCGCAAATGGTTTTCGGCAAGCGGATGGGGTCTTTTATTTACCTGTATCAGTATTAATTTGATTGCTGGCGCTATCTCTGGCCTGCCTGTAGCCGTCGGTATAAGTTCTACACTAGCGATGATAATAGCCGCTTTATTGCTTGGATATTTTATCGGTGAAACAGACTCTAACGAAAGCCACCAAAACACAACAACATCGGCAGAGCAGGCAAGCCTTCGCGGAGAAGAGCGAATGGCAGACAGCCTTAACCTTGCGATTATCATTGTCGGGCAAAACCGGTCCATACTCTATGCAAATATTGCTGCAAGAACCCTCTTTAAACTGGAAACGCTTGGCCAACCGTTCTCCACATTGATTCGCGCACCCGACATAGTTCACCTTATTAACAATGCCTTGGACAAACATCTATCAGGCCACGCACTCTATCAACAAGGCGGAGATATTGATCAGCATTTCCGTATTATCGCAAGCCCCATGCCAATGCATTCGGAACATCCTGAACGCAACCGGGCTATTATCATATTCAACGACATTACAGAAGTCGTCCGGGCCACCTCCCTAAGGTCTGACTTTTTGGCCAACGCATCCCATGAACTTAAAACACCGGTTGCATCCATATTGGGATATGTCGAAACATTGCAGGGACATGCGAAGAATGATGCAGAAGCCCGTGAAAAGTTCCTGCGAATTATGAAAGAGCAAGGAGAACGCATGCAGCGATTAATCCATGATTTACTATCTTTGCGCCGTATTGAACTCAATGAACATGAGGCCCCAAACACAGTAGTAAATGCATCAATCGCCGTACGCACAGCATTAGAAGTTTTAGCCCCTGATATTGAAAAGAAAAATATTGAGATACAGTTTTCAAACCCAAAGGTTGCCAATGTTTTAGGTGACTCAGATGAATTAGTGCAACTCACATTAAATCTAATTGATAATGCAATACAAATTAGCCCGGAAGGTTCTAAAATCCACGTCTCCATGGAAATGATAAATTCTTGGTCATTAAATAGCGATTTTTCCGGGAGCGATTTTGACGCATCGGTTCCCCGTCGCCGGATTATTCGCATTCCCCAAACGGGTGAAAGTTATTTACGATTGCGAATTCGTGACTTTGCGACTGGGTTTGATTCAGAGCACTTACCACGTATTGGTGAACGTTTTTATCGCATTACCGGGGGTCGATCCCCGCACAATAAGGGCACCGGCCTCGGACTTGCCATTGCAAAACATATTATTTTACGGCACCGCGGCGGTTTTTTTGTCGAAAGTAAAAAAGAACAAGGCACCTGCTTTACAGTGGCCTTACCGGTCTCCGAGACTTAAACCTAACCATAAAAGATACGACTCCAGACATAGAGCCTCCAATAGGGCATGACACAAAACTGTCATATTTCTGTAATTAATCTGTTGCAGATATCAATAATGACCCGTATTCCAGAAGCTATTATAGCCTCAATTACGACACGCTAACCAAAGGATAGGTTTATGGAGCCGCAAAGCATGCATATTGTCCAAGGGTATAGCGATGACCTGAATGAGTTAACGACTATTCTTGCACAGCTAGGAGGTGTTGTAGAAGAAATGGTCGCCGACGCAATAAAGTCACTAAAAAAACGCGACAGCAAATTAGCAAAATCTGTTATTAAACGGGACAAAACAGCTAATCATTTACAAGAACAAGTTGATGCCAACTCCATGCGCATTTTCGCCCTCCGTCACCCAATGGCCGCAGATTTACGCCGTGTCGTCGGGGCTATTAAAATAGCAACAGATCTAGAACGTGTCGGCGACTTAGCTGAAGGGATTGCGCGCAGAACACTGACTATTAATGAAGATGATGCTATTGCTCTGGCTAAAGGCATCGCACAAATGGGAAAGCTTGTGAAATCGCAATTGCGCGACTCACTTGACGCTTTTTTGAATAATGATACTGAAAAAGCCATACAGGTTTGGCTCGCCGATGAAGACGTAGACGCCATGTATAATTCGCTCTTCCGTGAATTATTGACCTACATGATGGAAGACGCCCGAACAATCTCCACCTCTGCCAGTTTACTATTTGTAGCCAAAAATCTGGAAAGAATTGGTGATCATGCAACAAATATCGCCGAATCCGTTTATTTTACGGTCGAGGGCACACCCTTAATTGATCATGAACTTCTCAAAAGTTCCGATGAAGACACGGAAACGTAAATAATTACATTATGACTCCTTATGTACTGATAGCCGAAGATGAAGAGTCTCTCGCCACTTTGCTGGAGTATAATTTTCAAAAAGAAGGGTATGACGTATCCATTGCTGTGGATGGTGAAGAAGCCTTATTACTCGCCTCTGAACGCACGCCAGACCTCATCCTTCTGGACTGGATGATGCCAAAATTATCAGGCGTAGAAGTGTGCCGTCGTTTGCGGAAAAATAAGGAAACCCGCACGACACCCATTATAATGCTGACAGCCCGCGGCGATGAAACTGATCGCATATTAGGCCTTGATTTTGGCGCTGACGATTATGTTGTCAAACCATTCTCTACACCAGAATTACTTGCCCGTGTACGCGCACTATTACGCCGAGCCAGCCCATCATTACTGGAAGATGTTATCCGCGCTGGCGACATTGTTTTGGACATGCGCAGTTTCCGGGTTCATTGCGGGGATACCTCTATACATTTAGGTCCAAAAGAATTTCGTTTGCTGGATCATTTCATGCGGCATCCTGGGCGGGTGTTTTCACGAGAACAATTACTAGACACAGTATGGGGGCACGACGTTTATGTCGAGGCGCGCACGGTCGATGTTCATATTGGGCGGCTTCGAAAAGCTTTGAAATCCGGCGGCAGTAAAAACCCTATTCGCACTGTCAGGTCTGCGGGTTATGCCTTCGAAGTGACAAAATAATCACATTCACAAACAAAGATACCCAATCTCTTTGTTCTATAGGTCAATTGGCTTGAATAAACGCCAACCTCACGCTATCGAAACTAATAAGAAGCAAAAATGCTTTATTCATTACAACTGGGGAGTTTCAGCACATGCGTTCAAACATACGCCGCAAATCCATTTTATTTTTATCCGCAGCTGCCATTGCAGCAATACCACAAATATCTCATGCTCAAATTGATGATGACGAAATCATTGTAACGGCGACGAAACGGGCAACGTCTGTTCAAGATGTTCCGATTTCGGTTACGGTTGTCAATCCTGCGCAATTGGAAAATCAAGGTGTGACCAGCATTAAAGACCTGTCTAGTGTCGCTTCGGGATTTAATATCCAGTCGTCTCAAACGGAAACGCAAGGCACCTCTATTCGCATTCGCGGCGTTGGCACGACAGGTAATAATATTGGTTTGGAAAGCGCGGTTGGCGTTTTTATTGATGGCGTTTATCAATCCCGTCCGGGTGTGGCTTTGGGCGAATTAACAGATATTGAGGCTTTGGAACTTCTCCGCGGTCCACAAGGTACACTATTTGGGCGTAACACATCTGCGGGCGCGCTGAATATTCGCACGAAGAAGCCGGATTTTGACGGCACCAGCGGATTTGCCGATTTCACCTATGGTAATTTCGACCTGATCAATGTCAAAGGTGCTGTTAATTTCACAGCGTCTGATCAATTGGCGTTTCGTGTCAATGGGGCGTATCGCCAAAGAGATGGATTTCTTGAGAGTTCTCTGGATGATGACATTGAAAGTCACGACAGAGACCGGTTCCTTATTCGGGGACAAGCCTTATGGGAGCCAAGCGATGTAACCAGCTTGCGCCTTATTGCCGATTATTCCGAAATTGATGAAAATTGCTGCGCGGCAGTTAATTTAGTCGCCAGCCCACTTTTAGGGGCGGGTGTTAATACCTTATTCCCGGCCTTGGGTTTTGAAGACGGTTTGGAGGCACAAACCTTTAATGATCAAGGATTTACAAATGGGTCTGACTCTTTTGGTATATCCGGCGAGCTTGTTCATGATTTTGGCAATGTCGAAGCCACATTAATTGGGTCATATCGCGATTTTTCAGCGTTCTCAACGCAGCAAGACTTTAATGCCAGCTTGCAATATAGCGTGCCGCAACTGGATGATGATATTGAAACCATAACTGCAGAGCTACGCTTCCAAGGCAATGCTTTTGATGATCGTCTGGATTGGCTCATTGGGGGGTATTGGGCCGATGAAACTATTGACGAAATTTTTGCTCTGGAGCTCGGGGCCGATTATTCAACAAGTGTTAGCCTGGCCAATACAGGCAATCCCGGCTTCCTCAGCCTCTTTTCTGCGGCCGGTCAGGGTTTATTGCAAGCCGGAGCCGGTCTGGCCCCAACATTCGTACCTGTTTCGTCTAACGGGGCGACTGCGGATAATAGATTTAATCAGTCGGCAACGACATTTTCTATCTTCACCCATAATATTTTCTCTGTCACGGATAAGCTCGATCTCACCGTCGGAGTTCGGTATAATGACGACAGTAAAGACGGGAGCTTCACGCAATCTTCCTTTAACAATGATGCCTGTGTGGCCAGCCTGACTTTGGCAGGAAGTCTCGGAGGTGCTCCAGCCGCAACAGGGGCGGCTCTGGCAAGCTTTGTGCCGGCTCCTTTTTTGCCTACGGTAGCTAGTCCCGCGTCTGGAACTGCCGCATTTTTGAATTGTTTCCCATTTGCCGCTCCGGTACTCAGTGCCGTGGCCGCCAACCCGGCGGCGGCAGGGGCGGGCCAAACGTTGTTACCCCGTTTGTTTGATGATAATTTCTCAGATGACGAATTCATCTATACCGTCAAGGCGGATTACGATATCACGGATGATGTCTTGGCCTATGCCAGCTTTAGCCATGGGTACAAAGCCGGCGGCTTTAACCTAGACCCGACAGCGGCGCAAGGCGGTTCAGACCCGCGCTTTAATTCGGAAGAAGTCGATAGCTATGAACTGGGTATAAAAACAACCTTGGCCGATGGTCGTGTGCGCTTTAACCTAACCGGATTTTACTCAACATTTGATAATTTCCAAGTCTTGGAATTTACCGGAACACGGTTCCAGACATTCAATGTTGATGATGTATCATCTAAAGGGATTGAGGCTGAACTTAATGCCCGCTTATCTGATGCCGTGTCTTTAAATGGCGGTTTGACCTATGCGGATGCTGAATATGGTGACGATTGTGACCGGGGCGGAACGATAGCACCGGCGACGTTATTGTGTGGTTTCTCGCTTACGAATGCTCCTGAAATTTCAGCTGTTTTAGGTGTCACCTATGACGGCGAAATTGGAGATAGTGGATGGGGTTTACTGGGGAACGTGAATTTATCGACCCAAAGTGATCGCAGAACATCTACAAATCCACAGGTCGCTCTGGGAGTGCTCAATCCCTTGGACACTCAAACCGGCGTTACCAAAGTCAATGCCCGCTTGGGTTTCTCTATGCCGGGTGACCGGGCCAGTATCGAGTTCTGGGGTTTGAATCTTACGGATCAAATCACACGCGGTATTACCTTTAATACACCGCTACAAGGCACAGGCGGGGTTGCCAGATCAGCCTTTACTGAAAGCCCGCGTCAATATGGCGTAACCGTCCGGACGAATTTCTAGGTCTATTCAATCACTGCAATAAAGGCTCCCATATGGGAGCTTTTTTTATGACTTGTGATCCTGTAAAATTACGCTAAAGCACATTTGTTGGTTCTTCGAAGGAAGATGAATATGGGAATGTGCGTGAAAATCGCCGACTGCTCCCGCAGCTGTAACCGGTAAAAGGTTTGGCATATGTCACTGCTTGTTAAGCGGGAAGACGCCAAAAGCTTGATTGAACCGGAAGTCAGAAGACCTGCCAACACAGTCGCCAGCGCGCGCGGGCGGGATGTACCGATGCGCATGGATTAGCGGAAACACCGCCCCAATGACGACACTTGTTGTAACCACGCGTCGGCTAAAATGGCCACGTGTAAAAATAAGGTCGTGATATGAAACGATTATTTTTAAGCGCAATCATAACAGCGCTATCGAGCCAGAGCCTTTGGGCACAAACCGTTAATGATCAATATACTCTGGAAAACGAAGATACTGAAATTACCAATACTCTCGCAACCATAGTTCGTCCCGGTGAAGATAGAAATGATTCAGAAGATTTGCAGTCAACGGAAGTTATTAGCCTTGGGACACGCATTGGATATAACAAGATAGATGATTTAACCTCGCCGACCTCCATTATAACGGATGCCGATATAATAGGCCGAGGACATCAATATATCTCCAGCCTATTGAGAGCCCTTCCCAGTATTGCTGTCAGCCAATCAGGGCCTGCTAGCGGACTTACCCAAATTCGGTTGCGTGGGTCTGAAGCCAATCATGTCCTAGTCCTCATTGACGGCGTTGAAGTGGCTAATCCGAGTGGCGGTGAATTTGACTTTTCTGGCTTGCGTACCGAAGATGTAGAGCGGGTTGAAGTTTTGCGCGGAGAGCAATCTGCCCTTTACGGATCAGATGCAATTGGCGGCGTGATTAATATCATCACACGAGCAGGCCGCAGCCAAACCGGATGGAATGCCAGTGTTGAAGCCGGAAGTTTTGAAACGCTTGAAGGCCAAATCAGTACCGTACTACCGCTTTCCGGATTACTATCAAACCAAGCCTCACTTTCAATCAATGGTAATGCTTTTACAACCAAGGGCTATGACGTTTCAGGATTGGGCGGTGAAGACGATGGATCACGCTCTCGCGCTCTCAATATTGGATTCAATACTGTAGCTCTTGGTCCAGTCACGATTTCGGCAAAATTTGGAACCTCGAATTTAGATGTTGAATTTGACGGGGATAGTGATTTTGATGGGCGACTTAATGATACGGCAGATGAAACCACTGTAAAAACACAAACAGGACGCATCGATGCCCGATTCAAATTAGCAAATTTTGACCACCTTATTACGGCCCATATGGTGGACACGGATACCGATACACAAGGCGGATTTTCCTCGCGCTCTATCGGGCAACGTCAAAACATCAATTGGGCTGCTAAACGTCAATTTGGCAGCCATCGCTTAACCCTTTTAACCGAAGCCGAACATGAAAGTTATGAAATCACGCCCAATTTTACAGAAGCTGGTGCCGAACCGGATAATTGGACTTATGGTTTTGCCGGCGATTATAGCTTTAACCAAGGCCCAGTTACAATTACGGCTTCGGCGCGCCATGATGTCAATGATCTGTTTCAAGATGCCACCACGTGGCGCATTGGCGGTGGATATAATTTCGAAAGTTTTGGTGGGCGGTTACGCGGTTCTGTGGGTACCGGCGTTAAAAACCCATCTCTCATAGAGCTTTTTGGTTTTTTTCCAACGTCTCGGTTTACAGGTAATCGGGATCTACAACCCGAAACGTCTCTGGGCTACAGCTTAGGGTATGAGCAAAAGCTTGGCGGATTAAACCTATCCATCGATTACTTCCGCTCTGAACTGGAAGATGAAATTGCAACAATTTTCAATCCGGATTTTACCTCAACAGTTGTGAATGTGGCAACGGATAGTACCCGCGAGGGAATTGAAATAGAAGCTCAATATAAAATTTCTGAAACCCTATCTCTTCGAGCATCTGCTTCATTTCTGGAGAGCGACCAAAATGACATCGAAGAAATTCGTCGCCCAGAATTTTTAGGCAGCTTTACCGGCACATGGCAAATCACTGATCCATTAGCCCTTACTCTATCTGTCGATCATACAGGGTCGCAACTTGATACAGATTTTGCGTCATTCTCTAATGTCATACTTGACGCTTTCACCTTGGTGGGGCTCAATGCCCGTTTCACTGTAAATGATAGGGTGACATTAAACCTGCGGGGAGAAAATTTACTGAATGAAGATTATGAGGAAATTGTTGGCTTTGCCTCGCAGGGGCGTGGTGTTTTTGCTGGCGTGTCTGCTCGCTTCTAGCGCCCAAGCCGGGCAAAGCAAAACCATTGGGAGTACATCCTTATGCGGAGACAGCTATGTTTTAGCTCTCGCCCCCGATAGGGTGCGGGCTTTATCATGGCAATCTCGCGATCCCGTTTCCGGAGCCCTTAAACATCACCGTACCTTACCACAGCTTTGGGATGATGCAGAAACTCTGATAAATGCACCCACTGATATTATCCTCTTTGGTCCAGGCGAAGGAGCTTTTGCCGATATGTTACAACACGAAACAATATCGCTGACATGGGGTGAAGATTTCGAAACAATAAACACCAATGCAAATGTAATCCTTAATGCTTTGGAGCTTTCCTCAGATTGGACCGATGCGGTTGAAAAATGGCAGACCGAAATGATAGACCGTGCCACGGCGCGAGCTTACCGACCCAATGTGCTTTATATTTCCCGCGCAGCAGGTACAGCCGGTCCGGGAACATTTGTCGATGCCGCAATTACACTTGCTGGCGGTAATAATATTATTTCACAAACCGGGTGGCACACACCCGACCCAGAACGCTTGATTGGATTAAGTCCTGACCTTATAATTACATCATATTTCCAGCAAGGCTATGAGAGCGTACAGTCAAATGGGCTCCGCCATAAAATCCTAAGCCGCATGATAAAAAGCCGTCCTCACATTAATATTCCTGGTAAGCTTTGGCCTTGTGCAGGCCCGGGGTTGATTGAGGCTACAGAGTTAATTGCCGATGCAATGGATCAATTACCATGAAATATGCTGTAATGATACTTTTGCTCTGTGCTATTATTCTCTTATCTCTTTTTTTTGGTGCCGCCTCCTTGTCCACGGCTGACGTCATAGGCGGGTTAATGGGCCATGGCACAGACGTTCACCAATTAATTATTAGGGATTTACGTCTACCGCGCACGCTTTTAGGGGCCGTAATCGGGGCTGGATTAGGGGCATCAGGCGCGGCCTTGCAAGGCTATACGCGCAACCCATTGGCGGGGCCGGGAATTCTGGGATTTTCTGCCTGTGCTGCACTTGGCGCGGTCACGGCACTTTATTTCGGTTGGGTTAATTTCGTTCCCATAGCCGCTCTCTTTGGGACAGCTTTAGGGGCAACATTGATTTTACTAATTGCCGGCCAACAAAAAGGAGCCTCTATTCTTATTCTTGCGGGCGTCGGTGTCGGAGCACTCGCAACAGCCCTCACAGGTCTTATCATGAATTTCGCTCCCAACCCTTGGGCTTTATCCGAAATGGTTTATTGGCTCATGGGATCTTTGAAAAATGCAGAATTGGGATCCTTGATGATCATCACCCCCTTGAGCTTAATCGGATTACTATGCCTATTTTTGATCGCCCCCGACTTACGAACATTAAGTCTTGGCGAAGATACTGGCCGTTCACTGGGTGTATCCATATCCCGCGTAAGAACCCTTATGATAGCAGGTACTGCTCTCTGCGTAGGTAGCGGCGTGGCTTATGCGGGTGCCATCGGTTTCGTAGGTCTATTCATACCTCATATCTGCCGTTTATTTTTTGGTGCGGACCCTGCACGGCTTATTATCCAATCGACGATGGCAGGCGCTAGTTTTCTTATACTGGCCGACATTATAACCCGTGCTTTATCTGGACCGGGAACACAGCTTTATTTGGGCATTTTAACATCCCTGATTGGCGTACCATTCTTTCTCTATCTCGCAGTAAAGGCAGCACGATCATGAGCCTCACGCTACATAACCTTTCGGCAGGTTATGGCCTTTGTAACGTCATAGAGGAATTATCCGCCGAGGCAAAAGCGGGACAATTTATAGCTCTACTAGGACCTAATGGCGGAGGCAAATCAACACTCATTAAAACAATAGCTGGACTTATTACCCCAAACATCGGGACAGTTTTATGGAACGATATATCGACCCATACTATCCCAATACGAAATCGGGCTCGCAATATGGCTTATTTGGCTCAAGACCGTATTGCAAATGATGCAATGTCGGTACGCGATATTGTTAGATTGGGCCGAGCGCCTTTCCGCGGAGCCTTGGGACAACTAAGTATAACCGGCACAAATGCCGTCAATGATGCTCTTATACGCACACAAAGCAATACACTCGCGAACCGCCAATTTGGCACCCTATCAGGCGGAGAAAAAGCCCGTTGCTTACTCGCCCGCGCATTATGCGTCCAAGCGCCGCTTTTACTGGTTGATGAACCTATAGCGGCTCTGGATCCCTATTATCAATTAACATTGCTCACTCTGTTAAAAGAGGAAGCTTCCCGCGGCACGCTTGTTATTGCTGCTTTGCATGACCTCGCCTTAGCCCATCATTTTGCTGACACTATTTGGGTTATTCATCAGGGAAAAATGGTGACAAATGATACTGCTGACAAAGCTTTATCCCCTGTAATATTATCCGATGTTTTCGGGATTGAAAAACCAAAAGGCGGGTGGCGTACAGCTAGCCTGCTTTAAGCCGTAGTACTCAAAATAGCCCAGACGCCTGATGCGATCATTACACTGCCAATAACCACATTAAATCCACGCGCGGCCCGCGGTGATGTGAGCCAAATTCTGATCTTACCAGCCCCATAAGCATAGACGGCCAAACCCAAAAGCTCTGTTACTGTAACCGTCACAAACATAATGAATAACTGCGGGCCTATTGGCGCCCCTATGGTGAAGTAAGTTGGGAGTAATAATCCAAAATAAACAAGTGGAAGCGGTGATGATAATTGCAAGGCAATTCCGCGTGAGTAAAGTCGCCCTCGCGGCGGAGCATCATCAGCCGATGCATCAGCATTAGGCAAGGGACCAAAAATTGTTGACACAGCTAAATAAACGATAACGCAAACGCCTAATATCTTTAGAGCTAAGAATGCCTTTGGAATAGCCGTGGCTAATGCTGCAGCCCCGGATGCAGCCAACAACAGCCAAATCACATTTGCACTCGCAATCCCTAAAGCCGCAAGCATGGCAGGTCTAAATCCATACCGAAAAGCCGATGCTAAAACAAGCATGACGGCTGGGCCCGGCGTAAGCCCCCCAATACCAAATAGCGCGACCAGTGCAAACCATGTTTCAATCGACATATAGCCCTATCGGAAACGCAGCCCCTTATGACAAGTGTTTTTTATTGGTGTCCTATAGGTTCATTTCGGTCTTAAAATTTAGCTTGTTTAAGCCGAACAGCTGGCACCGCCCAATACACAAAATTTTGCGCAATGTGGATGGTTAAGACTTACGGGTCCCAGAGACTCTTTAAGTGTTTTACCCGTTTCAAATTGGATATCATCCCATAACAAGGTACAGGCCAAGACGCTGGCTCGGTCTTCGCCTTTTCGGCGTACCACCATACGAGAGCTTGAACACATCATATTATCGGGATGCACATTCAGAATACCCCAACATGCAACTGTGATTTCCGGAACATCAATGTCTTCATCCATTTCAGGAAACAGGATAGTTGTCATAGGGTTATGAGCATCAATATTCCAACCTTGTGCTTTAATAAGCGCTGCATAACCATCGCGCGCATTACTTTCAGATTCGGAAAACATAGATCGCCCTGCTATATTCAGCGTGAACTCCTGTTCTGTTAGCCACGCCATGCCCTTTAGAGCAATATCAAAACTTCCCTCCCCGCGTTCTTGGTCATGACCGGCTTGGGTGAAATGATCGAGGCTGACCCGCAAGGTTATTTTACTTGGGTAGCGGGCTAACAAATCCAGCAAGCCTTTTTGTACGCGCGGGCGCATCATGGGTTTCATTGCATTGGTCAGTATGAGCAACTCATGACCGCGGCTTAACGCCATTGCGCACATGTCAATCATATAAGGATTTAAGAAAGGTTCTCCGCCTGTAAATGCGATTTCAATATTTCCGAATCCCATATCATCTATTTCATCGAGATACGGTTCCATATCATCAGGTGTGAGATAGACAAAATGATCCGCCGTCGGACTGCTTTTAATATAACAGTTTTCACATTCAATATTGCATTGACTACCAGAACAAAACCAGAGCGTTTTCAGTTTTTTGAAAAAAACCGAAGCCCGTTTCTCACCTTTAGCCGTGATACGGGGATCTTGGAATTTCTTTGGATCAATAGGAGCGTTCATAGCGGCGCTTGTAACAAGTTTTTTTAAACTGTCACATAATGAATCTCACACAATTATGTGAGCAACACTATTGTATGGAAAGGACACTTGACATGTAAAGCTTGCTTGTCTACGTAAAGGGTGCTTTACTTATCAAGAGGAGATACCCATGTTTAAAGAAAAAAATACAGTCTGTCCGACCTGCAAGACCATTTTGTCCAAAGATCAAGACACCCGTATTTTGACTAAACACCGCCGAGGACGTGTTATTGGCGGCACTCTTGGTATCTTGGGCGGCTTTATTGGGGCATCTATAGGCTTATATTTCGGCCTGACGGCCTAGGAGCAAATTATGACACCAAAACAAGCTAAACACCGCTATTGGAAAGTCTTTATACCTTCTATGTCTCTATATTTAGTGAGCACTTTCGTCGCTAGTCTTTTCATCAAATCCGGTGATCTGCCCTTGATCATACAAATCGGCCTCGCACTTATTCCCTCTATTTGTATACTCTGGTTTATATGGGGCCATGGACGGTGGATATTAGAAACAGATGAGTTTCAGCGTTACCGTGAAATGAAGGCTGTAATGGGCGGAGCCGGTTTAACATTGGCTTTTGTCTCAATATGGGGCTTTATGGAAATGTTAGTCAATGCTCCGAAATTCCCTGTTTTTTACATATTTGTTATCTTCTGCGGCGCTTATAGTCTCTCTGGATGTGCCATACGGTTATGGGGGAATGGCGGTATGGCGATGCATGACGGAGAGATCATATGAAACCCGCTAAAGCCGCAAAACGGTATATAAAGTTATTTATTCCGGCCATGATTGGGTATTCACTCAGCTTTCCAGCCATGTTCTATCTACCAGAAACATTACCATATGCCATGACATCCATACTGGCATTAACACCTGCGCTCTGTTTCGCGATCGCCATTTGGGCTATTGCGCGTTTCATTAAGGAATCAGATGAATATCTGCGTTTGCAACAAAGCCGAACCTTTCTCATTGCAGGAGCCATTACCCTGCTCGTAACTTTTTTCTGGGGTATGCAAGAAAGCTTTGCAGCCTGGCCTTCTGTACCCATTATTTTGGTTGTCCCACTTTATTTTATAATCTGGACTCCGCTCATTTTCTGGGACATCTACCAAGCTCACAAACTGTCCGAAGAATGAAGAACCGCTTGAAAATTTTACGCGGCGAGCGGGGGTGGTCCCAAGCCGTTTTAGGCGATTATCTGGAAATATCCCGCCAATCCGTCAATGCGATTGAAACCGGGCGTTATGATCCATCCTTACCCCTAGCCTTTAAAATTGCCCGATTATTTAATTGCTCCATAGAAGATATCTTCAGTGATGAGATGGATATAAGAAAAGCGGCAGAATAAGCACTATTGCCATATTTGGCATGCGCCGCGAGCGGTTATCAGCCGAACGCAATCTGCCGGATAATCCACTAAACCTTACTCAAATTGTCTTTTATGGTCTCGCACCACAGCGGAACAAGGGTTCCGGCTTTGCCATATTGAACAGAATGGAAATGATGGCTACCATCTGAAGGTTCCAGATTTAATTCCAATGTATCTTTATGCATAGCACGGGCCATTTGCACAAATCCGGCGGCAGGATACACGGCACCCGATGTCCCGATAGAAACAAAAAGATCACATTCTTTAATACAAGCCTCTATCCGATCCATTTCATAGGGCATTTCTCCGAACCAAACAATATCGGGACGCGGGCCGCCACGGGTTTGGCACGCTATGCAACGGCTATCAATCGTAACATCCTCATACCAATCCCAACGGTGAGTACAGACACTACATTTTACCGAAGTCAACTGACCATGCATATGAATAACACCGCGCGCACCTCCGCGCTCATGTAAATCATCAACATTTTGGGTTACAATTGTTAGTCGCCCGCCATTAGCCACAAGCTCCTCTTGAAGCGCGCCCAAAGCAGTATGGGCCGGGTTAGGGAATACGGTTTTGAGCGCAGCACGGCGCAGGTTATAAAATGTTTGAACCAATGCCGGATCTGCGGCGTATCCTTGAGGCGTGGCCACCTGCTCTATGGGATAGTGTTCCCATAACCCGCCATTATCGCGAAATGTATCTATGCCGCTTTCGGCAGAAATGCCAGCGCCCGTCAATATGACAATATTCATCATTCCGGCTTTATCCTTACGATATTTCCTCGCCTTTATATTTGCAATCGCCCTATGGCTTACATACACAAAGATTATGAAGTCCGTTAATATCCTTTTTGTGTGCCAAGGCAACATTTGCCGCTCGCCAACCGCCGAAGCTATAATGCGAAAACGCGCGTATGAAGCCGGTATAACCGTTTGTATTGATAGCGCAGGAGTTAGCCGCTGGCATGCTGGCGAACCACCTGATCCGCGCAGTCAAAAAATGGCCGCACACTTCGGTTATGATTTATCAGACCAAAGAGCGCGGGTTGTTGACGATAATGATTTCGATGCCTTTGATATGATTTTAGCAATGGATTGGAATAACCTTAAAACATTGGAAAAACGCTGCCCCATAGATCAAAAAAGAAAATTAGGGTTGTTTTTGGACTATGCCCGCCAACGCGGTTTACGCGAGGTTCCCGACCCTTTTTATGGTGGAGTTGACGGATTTCGTCATGTAATTGAACTCATTGAAGCCGCTTGCGATGGCTTGATCTCTCATTTAAAAGCTCAGGGCAGTTAACCCAGAGGGTCCCGCTAAAACTCTAGACAAATTGCCTATTTGGGCTTAGGCCGCGATCTTAAAATGATGCAAGAGGATAATAAGATGAGCAAAGGGTTAGTCACGGTTTTCGGCGGTTCCGGGTTTTTGGGAAAACATGTTGTGCGTGCCCTTGTCAAAGAGGGCTGGCGTGTGCGTATTCCAATGCGCCGCCCCCATACGGGACAGGATTTGAAAGTAATCGGTAATGTTGGCCAAGTACAATTGATACAGGCCAATATCCGGGATATACCCTCTGTCAAACGGGCTGTTCAGGGCTCTGATGCGGTCGTCAACCTGACGGCTATTTTATTCGCAAGCGGCAAACAAACATTTGAAGCCGTTCATCAAGAAGGAGCCTCGCATATTGCTGAAGCGGCGCAGGGACAAAAAATTAATAATTTTGTCCATGTCTCATCTATCGGGGCGGATCATACAGCCCAAAGCGAATATGCCCGCAGTAAAGCGGCAGGCGAGACGGCAATACGTACAGCCGTTCCCATGGCTGATATTATGCGTCCCTCTATTTTATTTGGTCCAGAGGACAGTTTTTTCAACCGCTTTGCCGCTATGACGGCTATCACACCCGGGCTTCCGCTTATCGGGGGCGGGGATACAAAATTTCAACCTGTCTATGTTGGAGATGTCGCTAAAGCCATTACCAAAGTTTTAAACCGCGGCACTGATGGTACGACCTATGAATTGGGCGGGCCGCGCAACTATAGCTTTAAAGAATTAATACAATTCATGCTGGCTGCCATTGATAGAAAGCGTATTTTACTGCCTGTTCCGTGGTTTGCGGCAGGCGCTATAGGGTTTATTGGGGAAATGACAGGTCTTATACCGTTCATTGATCCGTTTATAACCCGTGATCAGGTCGCAAGCCTTAAAGACGATAATGTTGTTGCCGATGATGCTATAGGCTTTGAAGAACTGGGTATTCCGCTTGAAACGGTTGAGGCCATTGTTCCAGCGTATTTAGCGCGCTATCGTAAATATGGCCAATTTCACGAACGCCAAACCTAGCCTTTGTCACAGAGACGTTATTAGCCAAGGAATTGACGTCTGGTGTCCCTGCATTATGCTCTATGTAACATGAGGAGCGTAAAATGCATATAAAAAGAACAATGATTATGGCGGCTTTACTAGGCAGTGTAGCCCTAACAGGCTGCCAATCCCTTAACAGTCCCTATAGCAATAAGACTGATATCGAATTAAAAACGGCAAGTTATAAAACATTAGAAACGGTTTTAGCCGCGCAGCCGGAAAAGGCTAAAGCGCGTTATGAATATCGACACCCGCAGGAAACATTAGAGTTTTTTGGTATCATACCCGGTATGAGCGTTGGCGAAGCATTACCCGGCGGTGGATGGTATTCTAAAATCCTCTTGCCTTATTTAGGCGATAACGGACATTTACTCGGCGTAGATTACTCTCTTAAGATGTGGCCTAAATTTGGCGGATTTGCTAATGCCGAATTCTTAGAGAATAAAAAAACATGGGCGGATGAATGGACAGCTAAAGCTCGTGGATGGACCGATAGCTCAGTCAAAATCTCTGCAACGACATTCGGGGAAGATAATTCGGATATGACGGGCACTCTAGATGCCTTTCTTTTCATTCGGGCTTCCCATAATTTGTCCCGATTTGAAGATGATGGTGCATTTTTAAGCGAAGCGCTGGGACAAGCCCATAACTTATTAAAACCGGGCGGTATTTTAGGCGTTGTGCAGCACCAAGGTCCCGAAAGCCATTCTGATACATGGGCCAAAGGTAATAATGGATATCTCAAGAAATCCATCTTAATTGGTCAAATTGAAGCCGCCGGATTTAAGTTGGTCGACGAAAGTGATGTGAATACCAATCCTAAAGATAACCCCAGCGAAGCCGATAATGTCTGGCGACTGCCTCCAACGTTAGGCGGCAGTAAAGATAAGCCTGAATTGCGGGCCAAACGCGAAGCCATTGGCGAGTCAAACCGCATGACATTAAAGTTTGAAAAAACCTAGCGAAGCCTCTAATACCTAAGGATAATATCATCAATTTTTATCCTGACAGGGCAGATAATTTGTTAATCTCTTGGAAAGAAGGGCTATTTATGCCCTTCATATAGACATAGACCCAATATTATCAAACCTATGATCTATTAGAGGAGCTGCCCGTGTCTCAGTTATCGCCTAAAGAGCTTAATTTTCGTCAATCGGTTGATTTAATGTTTAATCGAGCGGCCAGTTTCATGGACATATCACCAAAATTGATTGAAAAAATTCGGGTGTGTAACGCGACCTATACGGTACGGTTTGGGGTGAAACTGCGCAATGAAATTTACACATTTGTTGGCTATCGCTCTGTTCACTCAGAACATAAAGAACCAGTAAAGGGCGGTATACGCTATTCTTCCGATGTGAACCAAGATGAAGTCGAAGCCTTAGCCGCACTAATGACCTATAAATGCGCCTTGGTCGAAGTCCCATTTGGCGGTTCTAAAGGCGGGCTGTGTATTAATCCGAAAGATTGGAGCGAAGAAGAACTCGAACGCATTACGCGCCGATTTACATTCGAGTTATCACGTCGAGACCTTATCCACCCGTCGCTCAATGTTCCAGCTCCTGATATGGGCACAGGCGAGCGGGAAATGGCTTGGATGATGGATGAATATCGCCGCTTGCATAATGATAATATCGACGCAATCGCCTGCGTCACCGGAAAACCCGTGCATTTGGGCGGTATTGAAGGACGCATTGAAGCGACAGGCCGCGGTGTGCAATATGCGTTACAGGAATTTTTTCGTCATGCGGATGATAAGAAAAAAGCCGGGATGCGAGGCGAGTTAGACGGCAAAAAAATATTGGTCCAAGGCCTTGGAAATGTGGGCTATCATGCTGCAAAATTCCTCTCTGAAGAAGACGGGGCCAAGATTGTCACCGTTATTGAACGCGGCGGCGTTATCCGCAATGATAAGGGCATTAAGATTGAGGCGTTAAAGCAACATATGTTGTCAGGCGCGCCGCTTTCTGATTTTAGCGGCGGTACATTTACAGATGATGGCGCGGCGGCTTTATGTGATAAATGTGATATTATGATACCCGCAGCTATGGAGGGTGTGATTAACGTTACCAATGCCCATAGCGTCAAAACCAAACTGATTATCGAGGCTGCAAATGGCCCTGTTACAGCGATGGCCGATAAAATCCTGCGCGACAAAGGCGTTGTAATTATTCCCGATATGTTTGCCAATGCGGGCGGCGTGACGGTCTCTTATTTCGAATGGGTGAAAAATATCAACCATATCCGGTTTGGACGCTTACAGCGTAGAAACGAAGAGAGCCGCTCTCGACTTTTGATTAATGCATTGGAAAAAGAAGGTGTAAAGTTCTCGCGCAGTTTTAAATCCGAATTCCTTGATGGAGCCGATGAATTAGATCTAGTGCGTGCCGGCCTTGATGATACAATGCGCCTATCCTATCAAAATATTAAAGCTGCACTAGAAGATAATCCCGAGCTAGAAGATTTCCGCACAGCCGCTTTTTATACAGCTATCAGCGATATCGCCCTGCATTATCAAAGTATAGGGCTTTAGGGTTCAACCTTCACGGAAAAACCCAACTGCTCAACATCAAATTGATCGTCTTGAAGGTTTTGAAAAGTATTCATTTCAAGAGGTTTTTCGGGATTAAGGCTAATCTCTAATGTTCCGCCATCGTCGATGAAATTACCTAATGCTTTCGCCAGCTCTGACATAATACGGCCTTCGGCATCATTACGCGCACCAAGCCCCCCGAGCATCAGCAGGCTTTTAGCTTGCATTTTCACTAGCGCTGCCGAACTACCCTGTTTCTTCGCATAGAGCGAAAAGGCG
Organism: uncultured Caulobacterales bacterium; assembly: GCA_964654665.1. Lineage (GTDB taxonomy): Bacteria > Pseudomonadota > Alphaproteobacteria > Caulobacterales > Maricaulaceae > CALCKU01. The sequence continues at coordinate 29,306 of CAZZKV010000024.1, forward strand.
CGGTCCAACATGGATTGATCAGTCACCTTAAGGGTAAAATTCGATAGCGACATTGCGCCTAATGCAGACTCGATCGCCGCTTCATCTGGCGTATCCTTTTCGGATTGACTTGATAAGGCTTGGGTTAAAGCATTAACACCGCCAAAACTATAGCCGTAATTCATATCAAAACCGTCTTGGAGCGAAATAATGCTTTCATCTACTGTCATTGTATCGGTTTTGGTATTGAGCCGGCTGATTTGGCGCGCTTGAACGGTTAAGCTTTCATACCCTAGATCTGTTAAATTCTGTTGAAATGCAGAGAGCTGCGGCAGTGTTGGGGCATCCGTGAAGGTCAAAGTTACAGGCTGCATAACCGAAGTAATAGTCGTTATATCCCCTTTTTCTTTCGCAATAGCTTGCATGCCATCTGATTTTATAGAGAGTGTGTCAAAATTCATATCAAAGTTTTTGAAACTGGCACTGTCAAAGGTTTTGGCTAATGGATTAAATCCTTGCAATCCGCTTCGAGCTATACCGCTGCGGTCTTTAGAGCGAAGAGTATTCATAGCCGTATAATGGGCCATATTAACCCCTGTTGCCGACATGGAGCCAAGCCGAATTATAGCAGGGGGATTATCGGCATTAACAGTTTCAATTGATAAATCGGATAATTTGAAACGAGCTAATTGCGTCTTCTCATTTGTGCCCCAGGCAATCATATCTAGATTAGCTTTGGCTTGGTCACTCTGAATATTTACACCCTTAATTAACGCGGCGCCAAAACTGTAATCCCCTTTGGCTAGATTAAATCTTACACCGCCTAATGTATCCATTTGAGAAAGGTTTTTTGCTATATTACCCACATTGCTGGCGATACTCATTGCTGGACGAGCCAAAACGATAGATTGAATAGTGACTGTTGCATTATCTTCCGTAAAGGCAGCTCCTGCGACGTCCATACGGTCAAAATTTGCATATTCGCCGTCCATATGCACGCCTGTCAATCGTAAGGTCTCAATTGTACCAGCTGCGTCATCATCCGTTTTGAAAGTTACATCCCTATAGACATAATTACCATTTTTTCCGGATTTTGACGCCCAGCTAATTGCCTCATTCTTTTCATCCAACCCCATAACAGCTAAAGCCTTTTGGGCCTCGTCCTCACTGACTTTCCGTTTGGAAGTCGTCAGCAGCTTGTCAAAGTCTTTATCGGCTACGCTAGGGATATCAATCGCCGTAACCGTTTCTGAATTTTTTTCGCTCGAGGCCTTGTCCTTCTGTCCGCAAGCACTCACCATAAGAACTGAAGAGAGAATCACAGCAGTAGCAATTTTTTGAGTTTTCATGGCAGGCTTTCTAAATAAATTACGCAGATCAGATTCGTTTATGTCACGAACAGCTGCTCAATCCAAAGCAGAAAATACGGCGACAGAATGGTATGATACTAGGGATCCGCGTATTCTGTATAAAATATCAGAACGGGCACGCCGAATTTCACTTAAAGTCAAAGTGTCTGATCGCCAAGTCGTTGTAGTCGTTCCCGGTCAACGTTCGGTACAAAAAGCGCAAAATTTCGTCCAACAACAAGCCGATTGGATTAATGTCCAGCTTGAAAGCTTGCCTCTCCCGCAACCCTTCGAGCCAGAGGCCTTAATTTTACTTAAAGGCCATGATTATCAACTTATTCATAGCGGAATGCGCGGGCGACCAAAAATCAATAATAACGCCCGAGAAATTTATATCCCTTCACCAGATAAGGAAAGCTTTGGAGGCCGTGTTAAACGGCTATTAATTCGTGAAGCTAGAGAAGAATTGGAAGCCGCAACCTATCATTATGCGAATATTGTCGGAAAACGGGTTGGTAAAATTTCCGTGCGTGATACGTCATCACGATGGGGGTCTTGCATTACCCGAAATGGCGAGGGGATTATTAATTATAGCTGGCGGCTTATTTCTGCTCCGCCATTTGTTCTGGATTATGTTGCCGCCCATGAATGTGCCCATTTAGTCCATGCCGATCATTCACCGCGTTTCTGGGGTCTCTGTAATGATATGAATGATGATGTTAAAGAAGCTAAGGCTTGGCTACGTAAAAACGGACCCTTGCTACATGCTGTGGGCGCAGAGCATTAGCATTCCAGCCCTATACAATCGGACGGGTCGCCGGATTACCACAGGATTACCATGTCTTGCTAATTTGAAGATGATAAATTATGGGGACACTTCATTAAATAAGAACCTCATTCAGTATCGAATGACTTAAAGGTATAGCGCATGACAGAGACTATCTTTGATGTGCTTATTATCGGAGCCGGTTTTGCCGGGCTTTGTGCCGCAATTAAATTAAAAAATGCAGGCATTACAAACATTCAGCTTGTAGATAAAGCGGACTCAATCGGCGGCACATGGCACAGTAACCATTATCCCGGGGCTGCTTGTGATGTTCCGTCCCATTTTTATTGCTATAGCTTTGAACCGAACCCCCATTGGTCACGAAAATTCGCCAAACAACCTGAAATATTAGCCTATATAAACCATTGCGCCGATAAATATGATCTGCGATCGTTTATTCAACTAAATAGTCAAGTAACAGCTTTGAACCTAGAGGCGCTTACGGGCATTTGGGTTGCAGATATGGCGAATGGATCACAGCTAAAAGCACGCCATATTATCAATGGTATGGATGGGCTGCATAAACCTAATATACCAGACTTTAAAGGACGCGAGAATTTCACGGGTCCTGTTATGCATAGCGCTCAATGGGATCATAAAGTTGATTTTAGAAACAAGCATGTGGCCATTATAGGCAGTGCAGCCAGCGCAATACAAATTATCCCGGAACTCCAAAAAATTTGTGCTCAAGTTGATATATATCAGCGTACGCCAAATTACATTGCCCCCCGCCGAGACCGCCCCTTCACTCAAACAGAAAAAAACTGTTTCTCGCGTTTTCCGTGGTGGGGACGCTTTTATCGCTGGATGTTATATAAACGCATGGATGTTTTGGTATATCCGCTCACAAAACAAAAATCACTATTTTCTAACCGAGCGACGAAAGCTATTAAAACATGGATCCACGAAACAATCACAGACGCAGACCTCGCAGACAGGATGACCCCTGATTATACAATTGGCTGTAAACGAATATTATTGTCAGATGTTTTTTATAATATAGTGACGAAAAATAATGTCGCCGTTATTTCAGATCCGATCGACAGCTTGCAAACCCGCGGAATTCAAACAAAAACGGGCGTTTTATACCCTTGTGATATCGTAATTTATGCGACGGGCTTCGATATTGAAGGACATATGCGATCTTTACCAATGACAGGGACCGGCGGTGTGACCCTAGCCGACTTGGGTCTTGATGGAGAGATAGCGTTTAAAGGCGCCGTACATTCACAATTTCCAAATCATTATTGGGTAACAGGTGCCAATACAGGCGTGGGAACAACTTCGGTTATCTATATGATTGAAGTTCAGGTCGATTATATTTTACAATTAATTAAAGCGGCCGGAAACACTCAGCTTATTTCCGTAAAACCTGAAAAAATGCAGGCATATAATGATGCAATACAAGCGGATTTATCAAAAAGCGTATGGGCATCGGGATGCAATAGCTGGTATCTGCGCAGCGATGGGAAAATCGTGACACTCTATCCAGGCAATACCAAAGATTTTCGCAAAGATCACGCATATTTGAATTTAGACAATTATAATTTAATGCCTAACCCATAATCTGTTCTTGCATTTTAAGCGGTATGTTTATCGTCTGCCATTACGTCATGGTTAAAATAACTTTACCCATAGCACGCCGCTCTGTCAGTTCATCGCAAGCCTCTTTGAAATTTTCTAATGGATAATGCCCGCTAATTCGGGGCTTAATCTTTCCGTTTTTATAAAAGTCCAAAATTTCACCCATATTGATACGATGTTCTTTGGCAAATTTCATGGTCCATGTGCCCCAAAAGACACCCCGAATATCTATAGATTTCAACAAGACGAGGTTAAGCGGAATTTTCGGAATTTCGCCTGCCGCAAATCCAATAACCAGATAGCGCCCATACCACTTTAAGGTTCGCATGGCAGGTTCAGAAAATTTATCACCAACAGGGTCATATACAACATCACAACCGCCCAGCGCCTTTACCCTCGCTTTCAAGTCTTCCGTAGTATAATTAACAACTTCATCTGCGCCATGTTCTTTGCATACCGCCAGTTTTTCATCCGTGCTGGCCGCGGCAATGACTTTTGCTCCAATAGCTTTGCCCAGCTCAACCGCGGCTAAGCCTACACCACCTGCAGCCCCTAGAACTAGCAAGGTTTCGCCTGCTTTTATTTGTGCACGCTGTTTTAGAGCATAATAAGACGTTCCATAAACAAGTGCCAAGCCCGCGGCTGTATCAAAAGGCATATCCCCAATCGGCCATGTTACCATCATCGGCGCAACAACCTCGGTAGCAAAAGCGCCGTTCATAACCATGGCTGCGACGCGATCACCTACTTTTAGATGCGGCACATCATCGGCTAATTCTGTTATCACGCCTGCGCATTCAGACCCGGGTACAAAGGGAAACGTTGGTTTAATCTGATATTTGCCCTCAACCATTAAAATATCCGGAAAGTTCAATCCAGCCGCCTCAACTGCAATGCGTATATGGCCAGGTTTCATTTTGGGGGCTTCAGTTTCTACAGCTTTTTGTTGCGAATAGGATTTGAAATCTGAACAAAGAATAGCACGCATAATATAGCCTTTTATAGAAATGAATATGTAATGCAGGATCACATTCTCGAAATAATCGGAACGCAGCCCTTGCTTATATGCAATTTTATGCATATCAGTCTGCCGTAAATAAGCAAGTCTCTAAGCCATAGGATAAGATCATGAGAGAAGCCGTCATTGTTTCCACCGCCCGCACACCCATTGGCCGCGCTTACCGCGGGGCCTTTAACGCAACCCCCTCACCCACCCTTGCTGGCCACTGCATTGATGAGGCTGTTAAACGGGCCGGCATTGATGGCGCCGAAGTCGAAGATGTGAATATGGGTTGTGCTTTACAGCAAGGTGTACAAGTTACAATTGGCCGGAATGCTGTTTTGGCATCAAATTTACCGGTTACGGTTCCCGCCCAAAGTATTGATCGTCAATGTTCATCCGGCATGATGGCTATCGGAATGGCCGCCAAACAAATTATTACCGACAACCAACAAATTGTTATTGGCGGCGGAGTTGAGTCCATTTCCATGGTCCAAACAGCCGAAATGCGCGTTGCCCCAGATATGAACGTCATTAAAAAACACCCACAGGCCTATATTCAAATGATTGATACGGCGGAAATTGTGGCCAAACGTTACGGCGTTACGCGCGAAGCACAGGATGAATATGCACTCATCAGTCAACAGCGCACACATGCGGCTCAAGAGGCTGGAAAATTTGACGATGAGATTGTACCCATGGCCTCAACCATGATTGTCAAAAATAAAGAAACAGGTGAGACATCCAAACAAGAGGTTACTTTGGCTAAAGACGAAGGTAATCGTCCATCAACAACACTAGACGGTCTTGCAGGACTTAAGCCTGTTCGCGGTCCAGAACATTTTATTACGGCTGGTAATGCCTCACAACTCTCCGATGGAGCCTCCATTTCTGTTTTAATGGAAGGTAAGGAAGCTTCAAAGCGGGGGTTATCACCACTTGGGATTTACCGCGGTATGGCCGTGGCCGGTCTTGAGCCTGATGAAATGGGCATTGGCCCTGTTTTCGCCATTCCGAAATTATTGAAGCAAACGGGTTTGAAAATGGATGACATTGACCTTTGGGAACTCAATGAAGCCTTTGCCGTTCAGGTAATATATTGCCGTGATACACTAGGCATTCCAATGGAAAATATGAATGTAAATGGCGGCGCCATTTCTATTGGGCACCCTTATGGCATGTCCGGAGCCCGTATGGTTGCTCATGCTTTGATTGAGGGTAAAAGACGCGGTGCAAAATATGTTGTATCAACAATGTGTGTTGGTGGCGGTATGGGCGCGGCTGGTCTGTTTGAAGTTGCTTAAGTGTCAATAGGATAATTATCATGAGTGCAGTTAACTTTAAAGACCGCGTAGCTATTGTAACAGGTGCAGGCGGGGGATTAGGCCGCAGCCATGCTATGGCATTGGCATCGCGCGGCGTCAAAGTTGTGGTAAACGACCTCGGCGGTAGTGTTGACGGGACAGGCGCCTCCCAAACTATGGCACAAAAGGTTGTTGATGAAATTCGGGCTGCGGGCGGTACAGCTATTGCCAATGGTGCCAATGTGACCAAAGAAGACGAAGTGGCCGCTATGGTAGCCGAAGCAATTGCCGAATTTGGGCATATCGACATTCTTATCAATAATGCCGGTATTTTACGTGATAAATCATTTGCTAAAATGCAGATGAGTGATTTTCGGCTTGTTCTGGATGTCCACCTTATGGGATCAGCGATTTGCACATCGGCTGTTTGGGGTCATATGCGCGAACGCAATTATGGCAGGATTGTTATGACCACTAGTTCATCCGGTATGTATGGCAATTTTGGTCAAGCTAATTATGGCGCAGCCAAAGCCGGACTATCAGGCTTTATGCGGACATTATGTCTCGAAGGCGCGAAATATGATATTCGGGTCAATGCTTTATCGCCCGTAGCGGCGACACGAATGACTGAAAATCTTATGCCGCAGGAAGCGTTAGACCTACTAACAACTGAAAGTGTGGCCGAAGCTGTGGTATATCTATCGTGTGATGAGTCTCCTAACAGGACCATTTTATGTGCTGGTGCCGGCGGTTATGCTGTGACAAAAGTGTTTGAAACTCCCGGATTGAATTTTGCTCCGGGTCAACAGACGGCTGAAAATATTGCAAAACATTGGGATGAAATTTCTGGTGAAAAAGATATGGAGGAGTTTACCAATGGCGGTATGCAAGGGCCAAAATTCATGCACAGGGCTGCGGCATTAATTAAGGCGTAAAATAAAGATAAGGTGAGAGTTTATGAAAATCGTAAAAGCAAGTGAATTAGAAGGCCTAATTGGCACAGAAATTGGCGTAAGCGATTGGATTCATATTGATCAAGACCGGATTAATACATTCGCTGATGTGACAGAGGATCATCAATTTATCCACGTCGATACGGAAAAAGCTAAGTTCACACCTTTCGGTACAACAATTGCTCATGGGTTTCTAACATTATCTTTATTGTCAAAATTTGCCGAGCAAGGCACATTATCACTCGAAGGCGTGCAAATGGGTATGAATTATGGGTTTGATAAAATCCGGTTTCTAAGCCCTGTTCCCGTTGGTTCCAACGTGCGTGGTCGTTTTGATTTAAAATCAGCAACTGAAAAACGCTCTGGGCAATATTTAATCACTTATGATGCATCCGTTGAGATTGAAGGTGGTAACAAGCCTGCGCTCATCTGCGAATGGATGGCCATGCAATTTACGGGCTAGATAATGCTATTATCGGCATATAGTCTTAATCTGTTCGTTTCACTGATAGGCCTTTATGACCACTCCGCAGCATACACAGCCGCAACTCTCTTTAGCGCCTTTTGACAGATTTCAGGGTTGGCGGTTTATTGCACTTGTTTTTGTGTTTTCCGTTTATACGTTTTGGTTCACAGGACCGGGACCATTTGGGCAATTAGCGGCTCTTGCACCCGAAACACCTCTACAGGCTCAAGGGTTTTATTCAGGTGACTTTGCCGTTGACGTCTTATCAAAACTGGACAGTGCGGGACGAAAAACTAAATATCTAGCTCTGATTTTTGATGTACCATATATGATTATGCAAGCATTAGTCTTTGAGGCTGCCATTACATTTAGTCTCTTAAAAATGCCAAAAATCTCCGCAAAAACAAAGCTACTTTATCTCTTCCCTATCGGTTTTTTATTGGCAGATGTGCTTGAAAATAGTCTGTTGGCCCTCACATTAGCTAGCGATTCTGTGGCCATAGGCACTTTAGCAGGTTATGTAACTGCCTTAAAATTTACTATTTTCATGCCCGCAATTGTTGTCGCTATAAGCTGTCTATTAATAGGCGCTATTGTTCGAATTATGATGCGGTAAGTCTACGGGTTTCTGCAACAACGCCTTATTTTTGTCATTTATTAACCTTAATTTCGCACATATGATACGGGTTGGGCCTATGGAGACAATATGATGACGAATTTTTCGAGTTTTATAAAAACGGGTATAATCGGCCTGGCTTTTGCTGTATCTGCCTGCTCAACTGTACCCAATAATCCAACGACAAAGACAGATATCCGGGAAGCACAAAACCGCAATGTGACTAAAGCTGAAACCTATTCGGAAAATGAGCTTGTGGCAGCGGTTTCTACTCACCTTGGTGTAAATTCTGAAAGTGCTGCAACGGCAATTGAACGGTTATTCAAAGAGAGAGGACGTCCTGTTGGCTACATTACGGGCGAAGAAGGCGGTGGAGCTCTTACAATTGGCGCCCGATATGGCAAAGGAACATTATGGATGCGTGATGGCAGTTCGCGTAAAGTCTATTGGCAAGGACCAACAGTGGGTTTCGATGCGGGGGCCGAAGCATCCAAAGTGTTCACACTTGTTTATGGCCTCAATAATGCCGAATATATTTTCCAACGCTTTCCCGGAGCTGAAGGGACGGCAACACTCGTTGCCGGAATGGCAATCAGTTACCAACGCGCTAATGGCATCACTCTAGCCCCTGTTCGTACCAGTGTTGGCGGACGGTTAGGTGCCAATATCGGCTATACAAGCTATACCCGTAAGCGCAGCCTTATTCCGCTATAGCGTGCACATTATAATACTTGCACAGTTTTCGGCAATCCCGCCTGAATGACGTTTGAGAGGGCCGAAACGGCCGCTTTGCGGGGATATCGTTTGCGGTAAGTTAGGTAAATAGTACGCGCAGCGCCCTTATCGGTTAACTTGCGGCTTATCAAGCCCGTATCATTCCCTCGACCGCGCATAGCAAGAGCGGGAACCAGTGTCATGCCCTGGCCTGATGCAACAAGATTTACGAGTGTTTCAAGCGATGTGGCTCGCAGCGCATTCTTATTTTTATGCCCGAGATGTTTACGATTCTGCGGCGTGCAAATCGATAAGGCTTGATCGCGAAAACAATGACCTTCTGTCAGCAATAGAATATCCTGCTGAGGAACATCGGACATTTTAGTTTGTTTTAGGGCTTTTAACGGATGTGTATGTGGAAATACCAACCAGAAGGGTTCGGAAAATAAGGCGATTGCGGTCAAAGCCTCATCATCTGGCGGAGTTGCCATTAGAGCCGTATCCAGCGCACCTGATAATAAATCTTCGGTCAAGCGCTCTGTAATATCTTCGCTATACGTTACCTGTAGATCAGGCAAATCCTGTGATAATCGAGATACAAATATCGGGATCAAATAGGGCGCAATTGTCGGAATCAAGCCTAAAGATAAATGGCCCGCCAAAGGGTCTTGCGCTGCACTGGCTATAGTTCGGATACGGTCCACATTATTGCGTGCCTCTTTTGCAATACGGATTATATCTTCACCAACTTTAGTAACCCGTACAGATTTATTATTCCGTTCAAATAACGTCACACCCAGATAGATTTCCAATTTTTTTATTTGGCCCGAAAGAGTAGGTTGGCTCACATGACAGGCTTCGGCAGCTCGGCCAAAATGGCGATATTCCGCAACAGCGCAAATATAGTCCAAATCCCTTATATTCATTTGTTTTACCTATTATTAAAATCAACTCAATAGAACATAACGATTTATAAAAAACGACGAATGACAGGTCAATAACGATTTATCGCCGTGTTTTTTGTTTTCATTTGCCCACGGCCCGACTAGAAGCGCAATTATGTCGAATAATAATGAAACTCTATCTAAGGCTTATGCACTATATCAAAATGAAAAGCTCGAGGCTGCTAAAACGGCACTTATGCCAATATTATCAAAACCCGAGGCTCCAGCCAAAGCCTATCATTTAGCAGCGTTAATCGCCCGCGATAATGAAGACCTACAATTGGCCCAGAATTATTTACGAGCAGGATTATCTTTAACTCCGACAGATCATGAAATGCTCAACACGCTAGGCACGGTAGCCGGCAAAATGCAAGACCCCATACGCGCACAAAAAGCTTTTGATGCCGCTTTGAACGTTAATCCATCTTATGAAATAGCCCGTAAAAACCGGGCGTTTATGCATTTACAATACCAAAACCCTAGAATGGCTCTAGCGGAATTTGATGCCCTTATCAAAGATTTTCCAGATGATTTAACATATCGTCTTGCGCGTATTTATGCCCTAAAAGACACAGAACATTGTAAGCAAGCTTTGACAGAATTGGATACAATATCCAATCTTACCACCAAGCCTGAAGAGTTAGCGTTTCTACGATCACAAATTTTATTCCAACTCGGCGATTATGAAAAAGCCATCGCGGCGAATAATGCGGCACTATCTTCGCCAATATTTGGACCCCGCGCCATTGCCAATACCGCTCAGCTTTTACATATGTTGAACCAATGGACAGCGGCAGATGCTTATTTGGCTGGTATGTTGACTGGTGAGGAACATAGATCAGAAATGTCAGTTGCGGCAGCGCGGGCCTATCATGCAGCCGGGGATAGTGAGGCCGCGAGCGCCGTTCTGGATAAAGCCGCTAGAACGGTTCCTGACAATCCAGATATTATGGGGTTTCGCGGACGTATGCATTTAGATGCTGGCCGTGTTGAAGCGGCCTATGCTGATACATTGGCGGCACTACAACTCCGGCCCGGTGATCTATCTCTTATGGCTGAATTTGCCCGCGCGGCGATGAGCGCCGGAAAGATTACCGATGCAATGCATGTCGCCCAATCGGCCTTAACGCGACGGCCTAATGATCAATTTTGGATGGCGATGCGAGCAACGGGGGGTCGCCTTCTGGGTACGGATTATCATTATTATTTCAATTATGAAACCTATGTGCGGGTGTATGACCTAAAGGCCCCAATTGGGTATACGTCAATTGATGCATTTAATATAGACTTAAAAAAACGCCTTGGCACAATACATGATTTTTCCAAAGCTCCGCTAGATCAATCCGTACGCGCTGGAGTTCAAACCAGCCCCAATTTAGTACAATTGGAAGATCCAATTTTAAAAAGTTTTTTTGTTACAGTTCGTTCCTCGCTTGATGATTACATGGCGACTATCGGAACGGACCAGACCCATCCGCTTACACGCCGTAATACGGGCTATGCTCGGCCTGTTTCAGCATGGTCTATACGCCTGAGCAAAGGCGGGCATCATGTTGATCATATTCATCCCGAAGGCTGGATCAGTTCATCTTATTATGTCGATGTTCCGGACGAAGTGAACGATGAAACCTCTCGTGCAGGCTGGATCCGTTTTGGGCGACCGCCTCTGGATATCGGGCTTGAAGCTGAGCATTATATACAGCCAAAGGCCGGGCGGCTTGTATTATTCCCGAGTTATATGTGGCATGGGACTGTGCCATTGAGACAAAAGGATACACGCCTGACCCTCCCTTTCGATGTTTTACCAGACATGCCGCGATGAAACGGTTTTATAAAACGGCTACGATTGCCAAAGCTGGACATGGATATGCCATCCATCTAGATGGCCGCACTCTAAAGACACCCGGCAAAATGCCTTTGATATTGCCAGAAAGCTTTCAAGCGCAATTAATTGCTGATGAATGGAACGCACAAGGCGAAGATATCAATCCAGCTTTGATGCCTTGTACTCGGCTCGCCAATGTTGCTTGTGAGCAGACACCACAAAACCGGTCACAGCTTATCGAGGAAGCTCAGCGTTACATTGAAACCGATTTATTATGTTACCGAGCCCCACACCCGCGCCCGCTCATGGAGCAGCAAAATAAGGCCTGGGATCCATTGATTGAATGGGTCCGTGAACTTGATATTCATCTCAATACCACATACGGAACCGTTGCTATTGAACAACCGCAAGGTAATTTCGCGGTCATTGGCACCTATGCTGCCGAACTGAATGATCTTTATCTGACATTATTTGTGCATCTGACGGCCGTTTTTGGATCTGTTGTTTTATCTATGACCGTTATAGAAAAACATCTGCCGAGTTCGAAGGCTTATGAACTCTCTCGGCTTGACGAAGTGTTTCAATCACGGCATTGGGGAGAGGATGAAGAAGCGGCCAAGCGCACGGCATTGATTGGCGCAGAGGTCGATCTTTTGGCAAAATTTATAAAGTAAGCGAGGCGTGAACGATGGCAGAACCGGTAATTGTAAAAGAACGGCCCGGCGGGCTTTATACAAATGATGTAATAACAACACGGGGGCATCATCTTTATGCCGATGAACCCTTGAGCTATGGAAGCTCCGACCTTGGTCCTTCTCCTTTTGAATATTTAAGCGCGGCCTTAGGAGCGTGTACGAATATGACATTACGCATGTATATTGGGCGTAAAAAGTGGTCCGTAGATAGGGTATCCGTTGAGGTCATTCATAAAAAGGTTTCCCGCGGGGATGAACCGCCGCGTGATGTTTTTACGCGGATTATTACTATAGAAGGCGATATTGACAGGGTCCAACGTGCACGCCTTCTGGAAATTGCCAATAAATGTCCCGTTCACAAGACATTGGAAGCGGGCAGTGAAGTCATAACCAAAGAGAAAGAAACGGCGCCGACCTAAGGTCCCATTAAGGCGGGTAACATTCCAGGCAACCATTGATTACGCTGGATATCAAACATATTAAAGGCCCCAGCATAATCCCAAGCACACCAACTCATACCAGCGGCTTCGATTGTTTTGCGGCGTGTGCGTATCCATGTTGCACGCTCATTCACAGGGACTTTATTGATGACACCAAATTCACCAACCAATATCGCCATACCCGTTTGGCGCTGGAAGGTCTTAGCTAATCCGTAAACTTCGGCAAGATCAGCAGCATCCGCCCGCCCACCCCATTTTCGACCCAAAGGCATGACGGGTGTACTCCATTCTGCGCCTTGATGCGTAAATTCATGCGGGCCGTAATCATGGAATGTCGCCACAAGGTTTGAATCATTAGGCCAGCGCACTGCGCTTAATGTATCAACTGCATTCCAACTATTACCCCCAAAAATTACGGCGCGAGACGGGTTGGTTTTTCGGATGATAGAAAGGGCATCAGCATAGAGCGGATTGAGCGTGCGCATATCGATGGCATTTGTTGGTTCATTAAATAACTCGAAATAAACTGTCGGAGGTGCAGGCGCGAAGACATGCGCAATCTGATCCCAAATGGCCAAAAAGCGTGCCCGTTCACCGCGTGGGTTTTGAATCAGATCGTCATAGTGATGCACATCTAAAATAACACCTAGACCATTCCCTTGGGCTTGGGCTGTTACCTGCTTGATACGCTCCATAAATGCCGGATCAATCGGATAAGGTGCCCGCCGTGATGTATGAGCATCCCAACGTATTGGAATCCGTACCGTATCAAAACCGACCCTTTTGATATTTCTAAAATCGGTAGCCCGGATTTTAAACCCCCAATCGCCCTCATTATCAGCTTCCAGCGCATTGCCCATATTAATACAACGTTTAACAGGAAAATAAGGGCTATTGCGCAGACGGTTCTGAGGTACCATGACCTCTCCTGTCTGGGCGAGTTTTATTGACACCTCTGGAGGTGAATTTTCAGATGCACTACAGGCATTAAGCAGGGCCACACTGGCCATTAGCAATAGACGTCTATACATCGTAAATTTCATAGACACGAATCATGCAGAAACTATGCCATATAAAGGGTATTTATGGGCATGAACGTTGTAGTTTTTGGAAATTAAGGGGTTCCGTCCGCAAGCAACTCTGGATAGATAGCCCTATGTTAAAAACGATACCCTCTCTCTTATTGCGTCCATCTGGCCGGATTGGCCAAAAGGATTTCTGGATTGGACTGGTTGTTTTTATGATTTTAATACTAAGCTTTAATTTTGGACTACGATTGCAGGGTAATTCGGTATGGGCCTTTCTCATCTCTTTGCCCTTTCCCTTTATTGCCATCCATATGACCTATAGTCTTTATGGTAAACGTCTGCATGATATGGGACACAGTGTCTGGCCACTAACCGGTATGATTGTAAGCCTGATATGTGTCGCAATTATTGTTATGCTAGCTTTTGGTGGGTCCGAATATTTTAATGAATTTTCCCAATATGGGCGAAAAGATGAAATAAATCCGGCGGTGCGTAACGCTATTATCGAACGTTACCAAGCCCGTATGGCTCAAAGCCATAATGTAGTGAGCGGGGTGATGATGGCAATTATTACTGGCTTTACACTATGGTGTGGTTTGTCAAAATCGCAAAAGCTAAACAATAAATATGGCCCAGCATTAACTCTATAACCGATTAGACCTGTATTCTCCGGCAGCGATTTTGCTTGAAATCCTGCCATTTTCTGTCACCTTATCCCTAACTATAAACGGGAGAGACTTATGGGTAATTTATTATTTTCACCAAACGGACGAACCAACCCGGGGGATTTTATAAAAGGGATCATGATTTTGGCTGTGATAAGCGCTGTATTGACCATTATACAAATGATCAATTTTTCAGCCGGGTCGTTGCTTAGTATGCTTAGTATTTTACTGCTTTACCCGCTTTTTTGCCTGTTAATCAAACGCAGTCATGATGCCGGTAAAAGCGGCTGGATGAGTCTTGTATGGTTTATTATTTTTCTAATCATTGTTGGCGGGATTTCTTATATTGCACAAATAATGACAATGGGAGATCTGAAAGGACAAATGGATGCGGCGAGCAAAGCTGCCGCTGAGTCCGGTGATTTCGCGGCAATATTGGAAGTCTCAAAAGAGTTCGGCCCACAGATCGCTAAAAAAACAGCGATTCCATCAGCTATTGCAGGACTAGTGGGCTCTTATGTCTTTGCTATGATTATCAATATGATCAATAAACGTGATGATCATGAAAACCAATATGGGTCAGCATCTTAATCGGCTCAGAATAGAAACGAAAACCCGTCTTAATCGGCGGGTTTTTTTATGGGAGAAAATAGCATCTCGAATTGGGCCGCTAAATGATTATCCAAAACAGCCATATCCTCGCCTTTGCCAAGAGCTTTCAAACTTGTCACACCATGGTCCTGAATACCACAGGGTACAATTCCATTAAAATGGGATAAATCAGGGGCAACATTAATACTGATGCCATGAAAACTAACCCATTTTTTTAGGCGTACGCCAATAGCGGCAATTTTCTCTTCGCGGCCATCTGCATGTGTGACCCAAACACCAACCCGCCCGCTACGCCGCTCGGCTATGACATCACAACACGATAACGTATTCATAATCCAGTGTTCGAGCCCACGTATAAAGGTAGACACATCGCGGCCTCGTCGGCGCAAATCCAGCATCACATAAGCCACGCGTTGCCCCGGCCCATGATAGGTATATTGCCCGCCGCGCCCAGTATTAAAAACATCAAACCGTTCAGGGTCTGTCAAATCTTTTGGTTGAGCACTTGTCCCTGCCGTATAGAGCGGAGGGTGTTCTAACAACCAAACACATTCATTGGCGTGGCTCGCGGCTATATCACGCGCACGGGTTTGCATAAAATTTACAGCGTCAAGATAGGGCACAAGCCCCGTAGAGATGCGCCAATCCACAGGAATATCTGAATATAATGAACCATGATCCATAAGAGGATTGTGTGGTCGGGTCGAGAAAAAAGCAAGCGGCATAAAAAGCAAAATTGACGCTTCACAAAAGCTGAATTGATGGCTATATGGCGCGAACCTTAATGTGCGGCCGTGGCGGAATTGGTAGACGCGCAGCGTTGAGGTCGCTGTGGGGTAAAACCCGTGGAAGTTCGAGTCTTCTCGGCCGCACCATTATACTCCCTAAAATAGACCCTAA
>CAZZKV010000025.1:0-34167 GCA_964654665.1 uncultured Caulobacterales bacterium
TATGGCGCTCCATCTTCTGAGGGCGTGCTCCAAGGATGACGCATGGGTGTATGACATTAAAGCCTGTAGCCTTGGCGAGTTCTCCACGATTACTTGATAATCCCAATATAAAGGACCCATTAATCTCATATAATGAAAAATTTCATGTTAGTAAGACTTTATACACGTCAACCATTCGAGATAAAAATCATCAGTTATTCTCTGAATTCGCGGCGGGGGCTTTGAAAAATATTTGAAATAAAAAGGGCAGATTTACACCTGCCCTTTGCCAAATTTAGGTTAAATGCCGACCTCATAGCCTAGGGGTCAATAGTGTCTACCTCTGTAAGGACTTCATCATTGAGGGTAACTGGAAAGGCTACAGGGATAGTCTTATTCATCCCCGGGGCCTTGAGTGTCTGTTTAGAACCATCAATATATTGAATGTCAATAGAGGTAACGGTTTCCGTTTTACCAAGTCCAAAATACAATAAATGCGAGGAGTCTGAACATAAGCCTTCACTTGTAATAAAATGTTTGGTGAGTTTTTTACCCGAAGATAAATTCGCAACAGCCACAGCCCCCAGTGACCGGGCCGTGTTGGGCAACTCAAGCTTTAGGTAATTATTTCCATGGCCTTGGTTTATTTGCACAACCGATTGCCCCTGAAGATTAGCGCGAACCATATCCAGAGCGCCGTCATTATTGAAATCACTTGCAAGAGCAGCAATTTCAAATTTCCGGTTAACAACCCCGGACTCTTTTTCTTTATCTGCAAATAAACCATTTTCAGCTTGCAGTAAAAACCGTCCGGGTAAATAGATAAGATGATTATAAGGCAGTTGCACATAATTTTCTGAAATTACCAAATCTTGCAATGTATCCGCATTGAAATCTTCAAAGAGCATGCCCCATGAAAATTCATAGTCTCGCAAATTTGTTTCCTCGGCGGTGTCCGTAAATTTGAAATCTCCATCATTTCTAAAAACAATGATGTCGGGGTTATAAATTTGGTCTTTCGATAAATCACCTCGGACAATTTTATTCATTAAAGGGCCCATGTCACCAACATTTGAAAATGCGAAATCAACACGACCATCATTATTATAATCGCCAATAGCATTGCCCATCGGATATCCATATTGCCGTTTTGACAAATCATCCGAATTATTCGGGTTCTCAACACTGTCAAAGGTTAGGTCCCCATTATTACGCCATGTTCGTACTTGCCCGGTATCATAACTGACTACCAAATCCATATCCAGATCACCATCAAGGTCGACAAAATTACCCTGAAACGTATTATGGATATAGGTCATGCCCGAGGAGGCCGTAATATCCGTAAATGTATTATCGCCATTATTGAGTAAAAGGAGACTGCTGGAGCCATAGCTGTGATCATTAAAGCCTGTTTGACCTTTGACAAATCTGTTTTTGATATATGTCGCAACATACATATCGGCATAACCATCGGCATTAATATCGCCAAGGGCAATGGATAGAGGCGCGGAAACATCGTCAAACGGAATATCCAGACGCGTTTCTGTGAAAATACCATTATCATTATAGGCTATGAAAACAGCATTTTCTCGAGCAATGATTAAATCATCCCAACCATTTTCATCCATATCCAATACGGCTACGCCATGGCTTTCCGATGCTTTATCCCCGCCAAGATTATGCATGTCCGATACATCAATGAAATCTCCATCTTGATACCGATAAAGAACATCCGATTGATACAGCCCTCCGCCCAAATAGACCTCTTCAACACCGTCATTATCAACATCAATGACGGCCGATGCAAAGAAAGGAAGGCTTTTTTCGATTGTATATTCATGATCAAATGGCAAAATAATCGATTTAAATTCCGGTACAGAAGCGATTTTTTGATCAGGATAACGATCTGTATAGGCTTGATGAACAAAGAAACCCAAGAACCACCCTAAAAATAGAACGAGTACTAGCGGAACCAATTCTACCCAGAAAAGCCAATGTTTCCATGAACGCGGTTTTAACCGGCGAAATACGCGACTCAAGGCGGATTTATTATCTTGTGGTTCAGCTTCGCGATTTATCAAAAACAAGACAATGCCGAGGATGAAAACAGAAACAGCCGCATAAAACAAGCCGCCGCCGTCATCATTAACTTCGATACCTAAACGAGAGAAGAGATGAAAAAACACAGCCCCGCCCATTAGAACCGAAGCGGTTATTCCGCCAATGGCATGAAATTTCGCGCGGTCCAACGAAGGTCTAGAGGCTTGTTTTTGAACTTTATTAAGGAGAAAAACAATTGCAGGAGCCAGTAGAATTATACATGTAATCAATTCGAGCGAACCAATAATATAAGGCCCTACCCGCGTAAAACTCCCGCCGATAAAGTCCCCTAAAAAGCCTGATAGCCATTTTCCTATTGTTGCAAAAATATGTTGGGTATCGGCTGACCCTAAAAATTTAAGCGGGACAGTTGGCAGGAAAACTAATGTAATCCAAATCGCTATTACCCAACTCACTATGCCTTTAAAATTTGATTGGTTTTGCATTAACCCCATCCCTTACTGTTATATTTATAGTCTTGGCCCATAACTACATAAAAAGCGTTTGTCCAGCGTGCAGAATTCAACTTAAAAAACAAACGTTTATGTCTTTCAACTTTACGGGATGTCGTGAGACAAATCCTTCTTCGCCCAATACGTTTTTAAATCAGCCCGAATTTCTGGGGCTAGAATATAAAGACCAATTAAATTGGGTATTGCCATAACGAAAATAAGGGCATCAGCAAAATCAAGAATAGAATTTAGCTGCACTGATGCACCAATAACAATAAATACGCAAAATATCAGGCTGAAGATCAACTCTTTGCTCTTCCCTTCACCGAATATATATGTCCATCCTTTTGTACCATAATAGGCCCATGCTAGCATTGTCGAAAAGGCAAACATGAAGGCTGCAATAGACAGTGGTAATGGAAACCAAGATATCGATTTTTCGAAGGCTGCCGATGTCATTTCAATACCAACAAGACCATCTCCCATTAATATTTCCGTTGGAAATGATGTGATAAGAACAAGCCCGGTGAGCGTACAAATGACGACAGTGTCAATGAAAGGTTCAAGTAACGCAACGAACCCTTCAGTTAGTGGGGACTTCGTTTTTACAGCGGAATGCGCTATAGAGGCCGACCCCAATCCGGCTTCATTTGAAAACGCGGCGCGTTTAAACCCGATAATCATGGCGCCCAATGCGCCGCCTACAACGCCTTCACCTGTAAAAGCCCCGTTGATAATGGCCGATACCGCTCGGGGTAATTCTGCAGCATTCATAACAATAACAATCAAGGCTCCGAAAATGTAAATTACAATCATAAAAGGAACTAACTTAACTGTAACGCGAGCAATAGACCGAATTCCGCCAATAATTATGAGTGCCACGAGTGCGGCCATCCCCAATCCGACAAGCCACCCTTTCCCCTGTAAGGCGCTGCTTTCTCCGCCCGTTACTTGTAATAATTGCACATAGGCTTGATTTGACTGGAACATATTTCCAATTCCTAGGCACCCAATGACAATACTAATGGCAAAAAAGAGACCAAGAAACTTCCCTAGTCCGCCCAAACCTTTGTTTTTCAACCCGTCTCGCAAATAATACATAGGTCCGCCTGAGACAGTTCCATCGGGATTTATTTGTCGATATTTAACCCCTAACGTACATTCAACAAATTTGGTTGTCATACCGACAAGGCCTGCAACGATAAGCCAAAAAATAGCCCCGGGACCTCCCAAAGATATTGATACAGCAACTCCGGCAATATTCCCGATTCCTACTGTCCCCGAAACGGCGGCTGTTAACGCTTGAAAATGTGTGATCTCGCCTTTGTCTTGAGGGTCCGTAAATCGTCCACTGACAATATCAATAGCATGTTTAAATCCCCGAACATTGATAAACCCCAGATAACCTGTGAAGAATACGGCTCCGAAAATTAACCAACATACGATTAAAGGCACATCTACGCCTGCCATAGGAATAGAGAAAAAAATAAAACTAGATAGAGCATCTGTTAACGGCTGAACAAAATTATCAATTTTCGTATCAAAACTTTCGGCAGCAACAGGAATGGGTAAAAGAAGCCACAAAAAACAGAGATGCCCAACGGCATGCTTTAGGCGGGTATTAAGTTTACATATCATAAAGCACTGTCCGGTTATTGTTTCATGATAGTACCGTATAAACAGTCAATCGCCTAACAAGTAAACCTGCTAGAACAGGATATATTTAAAGCGAACTGTGAGGTATTTTTCCGTAACCCAGACAATGGCGATTTTTTAGCAACTGCCATAATAGGAAATCTATAGGTGAAGCGTAAACTAAAAGCAAAAACCGCAAAGTATCAATCTTTTATCATTCTTCACAAAGACCATTATAATTCAAAATATAAGATCAAAATTTAGAGACTCGCTTAAAACAATTATCACTGAATGAATTAGACGCGGCGTAGGCACACAGCCGTAGCTTCTCCGCCGCCAATACATAGGCTAGCGACACCCGTTTTAGCATCATGTTTTTCCATAGCCGCAATAAGTGTTGTCATAATCCGCGCTCCAGATGCGCCAATGGGATGACCCAATACACATCCACCTCCATGAATGTTAACTTTTTTATGATCAAGCCCTAATTCCTGCATTGCTATCATGGGTACGACAGCAAACGCTTCGTTAATTTCCCATAAATCCACATTTTCAGCAGTCCAATTGGCTTTTTTAAGAGCTTTCTTCATAGCCTGAACAGGCGCTGTTGTGAAATATTCCGGCGCATGTGCATGGGCGGCATGAGAAACAATTTCAGCCAGAACTTTATGCCCTTCGGTTTCTGCTTGTGATTTGCGCATCAAAACAAGCGCAGCAGCGCCGTCATTAATGGAGCTAGCATTAGCGGCTGTTACAGTGCCGTCTTTGGTAAAGACAGCTCGCAGGCTTGGAATTTTTTCTGGACGTGCGTTTTTCGGGCCTTCATCTTCAGTGATGACGGTATCACCCTTCCGACCCTTCACTGTCACAGCCGTAACTTCGCGGTTGAAATCACCGGATTCTTGTGCCGTTTTTGCACGATGAACGGATTCAATAGCATAAGCGTCTTGTTGTTCACGCGTGAATTGATATTCCTTAGCAATCATATCCGCAAACACACCCATAGCCCCCCCGACATAAGCATCCGTTAGCCCGTCATACATCATACTATCCACAACAGTTTGGTCTCCCATACGCATCCCGCCGCGAGCTTTAGGCAGTAAATAAGGTGCATTTGTCATCGACTCCATACCGCCCGCGACTGCGACATCTATGGAACCAGCCTTAATAGCATCATGAGCCATAATAGCGGCTTGCATGCCGGAACCGCACATTTTATTTACGGTTGTCGCTTCGCAGTGTGCACCCAGACCCGCATAAATAGCGGCCTGCCGTGCTGGCGCTTGACCCTGACCGGCTGGTAGCACACATCCCATCACAGTTTGTTCAACTTTTTCAGCGGAAACACCAGCCTCTTCCATAGCGGCTTTAATCGCTGCGGCTCCCAGTTGCGGAGCCGTTACAGAATTAAAGGCGCCTTGAAAGGCCCCCATCGGGGTACGAGCCATACCGACTATAACAACAGGGTCTTGATTTATATTGGCCATAATATTTCCTACTCGTAAACGATATCTGCTTCTGTTTTCGCTTTCACTTCGGCGATTGTAACGTCAGGCGCAAGTTCTTTTAAACGAAAGCGGCGTTGTGTCACTTCTCTCTCAAACACACCTAAATCCGTTATAACCATATCAATGCACTTCATCCCTGTAAGCGGCAGCGAACAGGCTTTGATAAATTTGCTGTCGCCGCGTTTATTAGTGTGATCAAAGAGAGCGATACAGCGTTTAACGCCTGCAACAAGATCCATTGCTCCACCCATACCCTTGACCATTTTGCCCGGTATCATCCAATTGGCAATATCGCCCGTTTCCGAAACTTCCATAGCGCCCAGTATCGACAAGTCAATATGTCCGCCGCGGATCATAGCAAAACTCGTCGCGCTATCAAAAAAACTGGATTTAGGCAGAGTTGTTATCGTTTGTTTACCTGCATTTATGAGGTCTGCATCTTCTTCCCCAGCATAAGGGAAAGGCCCCATACCCAGCATACCGTTCTCAGACTGTAGTGTAACATCTATGCCTTCTGGAATGTGGTTGGCCACTAACGTCGGAATGCCAATACCCAAATTCACATAAAACCCATCTTCAAGTTCCTGTGCGGCGCGGGCCGCCATTTCATTACGGGTCCAACTCATGATGCACGCTCCCGTGTCGTTAGATTTTCAATACGTTTTTCACACGTAGCTTCGATAATACGTTGCACAAATATACCGGGCGTGTGGATAAAATTTGGATCCAGTAAACCTACCGGTACAATTTCATCAACTTCCGCAACTGTTGTCTTTCCGGCCATAGCCATTAGTGGTGAAAAATTGCGTGCCGTAGCCTTGAAAATAAGATTACCTTCGGCATCCCCTTTCCAAGCTTTCACAATGGATAAATCAGCTTTCAACCCTGTTTCCATAATATAGTTGTCACCATCAAATTCCCGTTGCTCTTTTCCCTCGGCGATCAAGGTTCCGACACCTGTTTTGGTATAAAACCCCGGAATTCCGGCCCCGCCTGCACGAATGCGTTCTGCAAGTGTGCCCTGCGGATTAAATTCGAGCTCCAATTCACCACCAAGATATTGCCGTTCAAATTCTTTGTTTTCACCCACATAAGACGACACCATTTTTTTAATCTGCCGCGTCTCCAAGAGTTGTCCGAGGCCAAATCCATCCACACCGGCATTGTTCGATATAACTGTTAAGTCCTGCACGCCGCTATCACGTAAGGCTGCAATGAGGTTTTCGGCAATGCCGCACAGGCCAAACCCGCCTGACATAACGGTCATTCCGTCAAAACAAAGCCCTGACAGTGCCGCGTCGCTATTATCATAAATTTTGTTCATCTGATTTTCCTAAGCCGCTATTCCCGCGCGCATTTGCTGACTAAAATGGATTGCGATGTCTTCGCCTTGTAAGCGTCCTTCATTATCGTACCAAGCATTTAACCAGTTAAGCGCCCCCATGAAAAAAAAGACATGTAGCCGAGCATCGCCTGCGCGAATAGATCCGTCTTTCTGGCCATCGCGTACAAGACGGATAATTTTACGTTCAATTTTATTTCGCCGCGCCAACACCTCGGCTTTAGCAATCTTTCCAAGACTATTGACATCGGTTAGCAATGAAACCCCTGAGGCCGTCAGCATAGTAACAAATTCAATAAAAAGTGTCTCTAGCCTATCAAGAGCTGTCCCCTGTCTTATATTTGTTTCTAAAATTGCATCCATTTCACCATAAGCCATTATATGGCATTCATAGAGCACCTCTTCTTTATTACGAACATAATAATAGAGCGCTGCTTTAGTGAGGCCCAACTTAGCGGCAATATCTGTCATTGAAGCATTATGATACCCGCGTCGCCGAAAGGCTTGCCCTGCCGATAAAATAACGGCTCGTCGCTTTGCTGCAAATTGTGCTTCACGATCAAAAGGATGTTTAATCTTCATATCTGCCATTACTCAATAGCCCACATTTGCCAATTTACCGTTTCAGGGATGAGGCGTTGAAAATCATTTTTATAGCAATTAAATTTTGGTCGACCTTTCCAGAGTCCCGACACCAATTTATTGGCAAGTTTAACTTTGACCTTTCCAATATTGGAGCCGGTTTTATTTATATTACCCTCTTTCATCACATCCAATGAAGACATAATCCAATAAGTATTTAAAGTCTCATCATAGAAAATATAAAAGTAGTTTTCGTGTGGATTGCGAATGGTCATGGCCGAAAACATACCCGTGTTTTTAGCTGTTCTAGAGCGAGCTTTAATTTGCACGTCAACATATTGTGGCGGCTGCGTTGGATACCTAATAATACAGTCGATCTGCTGATCGTCCACAAGTGTCATATATACATCAAACCCTCGCTTTAAGAGTTCCGCAATAGCAGCATATTCTTGCCGTTTGCCAAAGGATGCCGTTGACCCATAAATTGTTTCCATAGTGTCAAATTAGCATAAGAATAAATTTGACTCAAGAGTCAAATTTATATATATAGAGTCAAATAATTATAAGTGGGACTTTATGCCAAAGCTTGTTAGTAAAATAAGACCTGACAGTGCGGAGTTCCGCGCTAATTCCAAAGCCATGCAAGCTTTGGTGGATGATCTAAGGATCAAAGTTGATAAGATTTCCGAAGGAGGTTCGGTCCGTTCGCGGGAAAAACACCTCGCACGCGGCAAATTGCTTCCGCGCGAACGTGTCGAACGGCTACTTGATCCAGGCACACCTTTTTTAGAATTATCTCAAATGGCAGCTTATGGCTTGTATGATGACCAAGTTCCAAGTGCGGGTATCATTACAGGTATAGGGCGTGTCTCGGGGCGCGAAGTCATGATTTTATGTAATGATGCAACGGTCAAAGGCGGAACTTATTTTCCGATGACCTGTAAAAAGCAAGCCCGAGCGCAACAGATTGCTCGCGAAAATCGTCTGCCCTGTATCTATCTCGTTGACAGCGGCGGGGGGAACTTACCTCATCAAGCTGAAATTTTCCCGGACGAAAATGATTTTGGACGCTGTTTTTACAATGAAGCCACGATGTCAGCCGAAGGGATTCCGCAAATCGCCATAGTTATGGGCAGTTGTACAGCTGGCGGGGCTTATGTGCCAGCTATGGCGGATGAGAATGTTATTGTCGCCAATCAAGGTACAATTTTTCTAGGCGGTCCCCCTTTGGTTAAAGCAGCGACCAATGAAGATATAACAGCCGAAGATCTGGGCGGCGGGCAATTACATACATCAGTTTCAGGGGTGGCAGATCATCTAGCCAGCAATGATGACCATGCGTTGCAAATCGGGCGAGATATTGTCAGCAATTTAGGCAAGACTCATTATAGTTTCTTGCCTGACAATTCAGAACCGCCCGCTTATGATGAAGATGAACTCAACGGAATTGTGCCTACAGATTTACGGAAACCCTATGATTGCCGAGAGATCATCGCTCGCCTTGTCGATGGATCGCGCTTTGATGAATTCAAGAAACTTTACGGTGACACACTGGTGACGGGTTTTGCTAAAATACAAGGCTATAAAGTTGGCATTCTTGGAAACAATGGTGTTTTATTTTCGGAATCTGCTTTGAAAGGGGCGCATTTTATTGAGTTGTGTGCGCAGCGGAAAATTCCGTTGGTGTTTTTGCAAAATATCACAGGCTTCATGGTTGGCTCAAAAGCTGAAACAGGCGGCATTGCCAAGCACGGCGCGAAAATGGTGCATGCTGTTTCTAACGCCCGTGTACCAAAATTCACGGTTGTGGTTGGCGGTTCTTACGGGGCGGGTAATTACGGCATGTGCGGGCGGGCTTATTCACCCCGGCTCATGTTTATGTGGCCTAATGCGCGTATTTCTGTGATGGGCGGAGAACAAGCGGCCATGGTTCTAGCTTCAGTTCATCGAGATCGCGATAAGATGAGCGAGGCTGATAAAGAAGCCTTTATGGCGCCAATCCGTGAGAAATATGAGCGCGAAGGTCATCCCTATTATGCCAGTGCTCGCATTTGGGATGACGGAATTATCGCCCCAACTGATACAAGACGAGTATTAGGGCTTGGCTTAGCTATGGCGGCGAATGCGCCGCTAGAGGAGTCGCGCTTTGGCGTGTTCCGTATGTAATGACCAAAAAGATAAAAAAAATCCTGATTGCCAATCGCGGAGAAATTGCGTGCCGGGTCATTAAGACTGCCCGTAAAATGGGCGTCGCCACAGTCGCTGTCTATTCCGATGTCGACCACAAAGCTTTGCATGTACGCATGGCTGACGAGGCTGTGCACATAGGCCCCTCACCTGCAATTGAAAGCTATCTGGTCATTAATAAAATAATCACGGCTGCCAAAGATACAGGCGCTGATGCTATCCATCCGGGTTATGGCTTCCTGTCGGAAAACCCTGATTTCGTTCGCGCGTGCGAAAAAGCGGATATCAAATTTATCGGACCGAGCGCCGAGAGTATGGAGGCAATGGGCCTCAAAGACGCGGCCAAAAAACTGATGGCGGCAGCGGGCGTGCCTATAACGCCCGGTTATCACGGTAAAGATCAATCGCTAGAAACCCTATGCGCAGAGGCTAATAAGACTGGCTATCCCATCTTGATTAAAGCGGTAGCAGGCGGTGGCGGCAAAGGCATGCGCAAGGTCGAGGACGATAGTGATTTTGCGGCGGCGCTAGCGTCGTGTCAACGCGAGGCGACATCCAGCTTTGGCAATCAAGATGTGCTGATCGAGAAATATATCCAAAGCCCGCGCCATATAGAAGTTCAAGTCTTTGGCGATACACATGGTCATGTTGTCCATATGTTTGAGCGTGATTGCTCGCTCCAGCGTCGCCATCAAAAAGTGATCGAAGAAGCCCCGGCACCCGGCATGACCGAGGATGTGCGCAAAGCCATGGCCGAAGCCGCGATAGAGGCAGCCAAGGCCGTTAATTATGTCGGTGCAGGCACCGTTGAATTTATTGTCGACGGTTCAAGCAAGCTGCGTACAGACGGTTTCTGGTTCATGGAAATGAATACGCGTCTCCAAGTCGAACATCCTGTTACAGAAATGATTACGGGGCTGGATTTGGTTGAGTTACAAATCCGTGTTGCTCAAGGCGAAAAACTCCCAAGGCAAAAAGACATAAAAATGAATGGTCATGCGGTTGAAGCGAGAGTTTATGCAGAAGATCCGGCGAATGATTTTCTACCGACTGGAGGTAAAATAAACCTACTGAAAGCTCGAGGAGAAATTCGCCGTAATGATAGAGGTTTCCGTGTCGACACAGGTTATGCTTCTGGTGATTTCTTCCCTCTATCTTACGATCCTATGATAGCTAAAGTCATTGGATATGGCCAGGACCGAACAATCGCCATTAATAAGGCGGTTAACGGCCTTGAAGACATAGAAGTCTATCCAATTAAAACAAACATGGCTTTTCTGGAAAACTGTTTACGCAATCCCGATTTCGGTGTTGGGAAAGTCTCAACAGGGTTTATTCCTGGCAATCTTGCTGATTTAATCCCGTTTGACCCCTCGAAAGACCTTCGTTCATACGCCTTAGCAGCATTACGCTTAGAATCAGACATATATGATACGCTAAAGACACCATTTGACGGTCCGACAGGATTTCGGCTGAATTTACCAAATAAAAACATATATCTATTCGAAAAAGATGGAGATGTAATTGAGGTTAAAATTTTAGACAATCTGACAAACTCAGCGAAAGTTTGCGTTCAAGGCGAAGATTTTTATTTTGAATTCCCTTCTTCCGAAACTTATAATGCCATTGAAGACATTTTAAATGATTACAATGCGTGGCATTTCAAAGTTAAACACGACTTTATTAGCCTTAGGCATGGCGCAAATATTTCTCAGTTAAAAAGATATTTGCCGAGTGGGGAAAACTTATTGAGCTCTGCCAACGCTCTCACCGCGCCTATGCCGGGAAAGATCATTGCTGTGAACGCCAAGGCCGGTGACGGGGTGAAAGCTGGCGATCCGCTCATCATTATGGAAGCGATGAAAATGGAAATGACACTTGAGGCCCCGCGTGACGGGGTTGTCGCCGAGGTAACAACCAGCCCTGATGCGCTTGTCACGGACGGTGAAATGCTGCTCTCACTGGAAGAGGAAGACAAAAAATGACGACATCCTACCCGACCTTACAATTTGGTCACTCTGAGGAAACGCAAATGATCCGCGAGAGCGTTTATGCTTTCGCTCAAGAACATATTGCCCCGATTGCTGGCGATATAGATCGTGACAATAAGTTCCCACGCCATCTCTGGCCGATGATGGGTGAGTTGGGCTTGCACGGAATTACGGTTCCCGAAGAAGATGGCGGCACAGGACTTGGCTATTTGCAACACACGATTGCGCTCGAAGAGATCAGCCGCGCCTCCGCCTCTGTCGGTTTATCATATGGCGCGCATTCCAATCTTTGTATCAATCAACTCCGCCGTTGGTGCAATGCCGAGCAAAAGGCCGCATATCTTCCCCTACTTATAAGTGGAGACCATATCGGTTCTTTAGCGATGAGTGAACCGAACGCAGGTTCCGATGTCGTGTCGATGAAACTACGAGCCGATAGTGCACAAGGCGGATATCTACTCAATGGAAACAAGATGTGGATTACCAATGCTCCAGAAGCCAACACCCTGCTTGTCTACGCCAAAACAGATCCATCCGGCGGTTCAAAAGGCATTACGGCTTTTATTATAACGCCGGATATGGAAGGATTTTCGACGGCCCAAAAACTCGATAAACTCGGCATGCGCGGCTCTGATACGTGTGAGCTTGTGTTTGAAGATTGTTTCGTTTCGGACGAAAATATTGTCGGCAAAATTGGTCAAGGTGCAGAAATTTTAATGAGTGGTTTGGACTATGAACGTGTTGTACTTTCTGGTGTTTCTATAGGGATTATGCAGGCCTGTCTGGATGTAGTGCTGCCTTATATTCATGAACGCAAACAATTTGGGAAACCTATAGGGACATTCCAACTTATGCAGGGCAAGCTCGCGGATATGTATGTTACGCTCTCAACCGCGCGCTCTTATGTCTATTCTGTCGCGGCCGCCTGTGACCGCGGCGAGACTACACGCAAAGATGCAGCGGGCTGTATTTTATATGCGGCGGAAAAATCAACCCAGATGGCCAGTGATGCTATTCAGATGCTCGGTGGCATGGGGTATATGAACGAAAGTCCAACGGGGCGATTATGGCGCGATGCTAAACTGATGGAAATCGGAGCAGGAACATCGGAAATTCGCCGGTGGCTTATCGGGCGCGAGCTTTTTGGGGAAACCGAATAATGGCTGGTAAATGGTTTGATGAATTAGAAGTCGGACAAGTTTTTAAACACGCAATTCGCCGCACACTTACGGAAACCGATAATATTATGTTCACGACTCTAACGCATAATCCGGCACAATTACATCTGGATGCAGAGTATTGCCGTACGGAAACGGAATTCGGCAAACCTTTGATCAATAGTTATTTTACACTCGGTCTTGTTGTAGGAATTTCCGTTGGAGATACAACGCTTGGCACGGCCGTTGCTAATTTAGGCACAGATAAGGTACGCTTCCCGGCCCCGTTGTTCCCTGGCGATACAATCCATGTGGAAACGGAAATAAAAGCTCTACGCCTGTCAAAATCTCGGCCGCAGCAAGGCATAGTCACCTTTGAACACCGCGCCTTTAATCAAGAGGGCGATCTTATCTGTATCTGTGAGCGCACAGGATTACAGCATAAAAAACCTCAATAATTATGCCAAAACATTTTTGATTCTGGACTATACGTTTCATAACGGCCCCAATTCTGCTATAGAAAAAAAAACAAGGGAGTCGGAGACTATGAAAAACCTGAACGTTAATGGGAAAACTGTTACATTTGACGGTAATGAGGACACCCCTCTCCTTTGGGCGCTGAGAGAACAACTCGGCCTTACAGGTACGAAATATGGTTGCGGAATTGCCCAGTGCGGGGCCTGCACCGTTCATATAGACGGCGAAGCCGTTCGGTCCTGCGTTTATCCTGTTTCAGCGCTTGAGAATGAAAAAATTACGACCATAGAAGGGCTTTCAAAAGATGGGTCTCATCCGGTTCAACAAGCGTGGGCAGAACTTGACGTTCCTCAATGCGGGTTTTGTCAACCGGGCATGATAATGGCCGTCTCAGCGATGCTGAAAGACAATCCGAATGCTACGGATGCTGATATAGACGAAACTATCACAAATATTTGCCGCTGTGGAACTTTTGCCCGTGTGCGCAAAGGTATTCATCTAGCTAAGACGAAAATATAGGAGAGAGCTATGACCATTCAAACGACACTCTCTCGCCGTAATTTTATCATTGGTAGCACCGGTGCTGGTATTGGGTTATCACTCGGCGTTCTGACTGGATGCAGCCCATCGGAAACAAACATTGATTATAGTGATCTTCCGCCGAATCCTGAAGTTAATGCATGGGTTCATATACATCATGATGATACTGTAACCGTTCGCATAGCCCGCTCAGAAATGGGCCAAGGAACATCTACAGGCCTTGCGCAATTAGTGGCCGAAGAACTGGAATGTGATTGGGATAAGGTAAAGATAGAATTCCCAACTCCGGGTGAAAATTTGAAACGTGATCGTGTGTGGAAAGATTACTCAACAGGCGGAAGCCAGGGACTGCGTGGATCGCAGCAATATGTTCGTGAGGGCGGAGCTGCGGCGCGGCTTATGTTAATTGAAGCTGCAGCCAAAGAATGGGGCGTCGAACCATCAGATTGCACAGTATCGAAAGGCATTATATCCCATGAAGGCAAAACGCTCTCTTATGGCGCTGTAGCCGAAGCGGCATCCCAATTACCCCCGCCTTTTGAAGTGAAATTGAAAGATACGCAAAACTGGAATATTGCGGGCGCACCAAAAATGCGGCTCGATACGGCTGAAAAATTAACGGGAGCCCTAAAATATGGTTCGGATTTGTCCTTCCCCGGAATGTTAATAGCCAGCATCAAAGATTGTCCTATTCTTGGCGGCACACTAAAATCCTATGATGCCGATGCGGCCATGGCTATGCCCGGTGTTAAGAAAGTATTGAAACTCGGAAATGCGGTAGTCGTCATTGCCGAAACGTGGTGGCAAGCCCAATCGGCCCTCGAAGATATGTCAATTGAATGGGACGGCGGTCAATTAGCCAATTATTCGAGTGCCGATATAGAGGCCTTACTTGATGAAGGGCTGGCATCTGATAAAACAGTTACAGGCAATAAAGGCGGAGATAGCGCTAAAGCTTTAAAAAATGCAGCTAAAGTATTGGAAATGAATTATAATTTTCCAACGCAAAATCATGCGACGATGGAGCCCATGAATGCAACGGCTCTTTGGACAGCAGATAAATGCGAAGTATGGTGCCCCACCCAAAACGGCGAATCCGCTCTTGCCGCCGCGTCAAAAGCGGCCGGCATTCCTATAGAAAATTGCGACGTATATAAAATCCGGCTTGGCGGCGGTTTTGGTCGGCGCGGTATGCCTGATTATGTGACGCAAGTGGTTATGGTGGCTAAAGAAATGCCAGGTACACCTATCAAGCTGCAATGGTCACGCGAAGAGGATATGTTACACGGCTTTTATCATCCGATTACCAAAGCTAAAATAACCGGTGGATTAGATGACGAGGGTAATTTGACAGCTCTGGATATAAAAATTTCAGGTCAATCCATTCTGGCAGCCTTGGCTCCGCAAGCGATTCGTAATGGTATTGATTTTGCAACATTTCAAGGGTTGCTTCCCAGTGGGATTGATCCGCGCGTTGAAGACCAAACGCTCAAATATAGCTTCCCTAATTTCCATTTCCATCATGCCATGCGCAACCCGCCTATTCGTCCCGGGTTTTGGCGAGGTGTAAACCTAAATCAAAATGCGATTTACATGGAATGCTCGCTTGATGAATTAGCCCATGAAGCAGGTAAAGACCCCTTAGATTTTAGGCTCGCCCTTTTAAAGGATAATCCAAAAATGGCGGCTGTCTTAAAAGCCGCAGCAGATAAAGCCGGTTGGGGTTCCAATGATGGTAAAGCACGCGGGTTGGCTAATATTTACGGCTTTGGCAGCTATGTCGCTGCTTGCGCCGAAGTTAGCGTGAATAAGGATGGTCAGCTTAAAATGCATAAAATAACAGCCGCTACAGATTGTGGGCATGCCGTCAATCCGCAGCAAATTGAAGCCCAAGTTCAAGGCTCTTTCGTTTATGGTCTTTCGGCTATGCTTTACGGTGAAATTACCTATAAAAACGGTCAGCCTGAGCAAACCAATTTTGATAGCTTTGGCTCCATGCGGATTGCCGAAATGCCTCAAGTGGATACAATTATAATGCCATCGGGTGGGTTTTGGGGTGGTGTTGGCGAACCCACAATTGCTGTTGCCGCGCCATCTGTTCTTAATGCTATTTATGCGGCTACGGGTAAACGCGTGAGGCAACTCCCGATTAAGGATCAAAATCTGCGAACCTAATGCCTGTTTACTTTCGTGACGTGATTTTGGGGATAAGCACTCTGGCAGTGGGCGCCTGTGCCTCGGAGATAAATAACGATGATCTTATTCCAGCCAATAAGATGGAGTTATCACAATCGGCCGTCCTTGCGATAGCCTGCACCGGTTGTCATGGAAATAGCTCCCAAACAATACCTAACTTTGAGCCTTTCACTGCAGACGCCTTAGAGCGCACGCTAAAGGCTTATAAGGTTGATGAAGGCAATACGGTTATGCATCGTCTTATGCGAGGTTATACTGATGAGGAAATTGAACGCATTGCCCATCACTTAGGATCAGATGATGAATAATTTTTCTCGCCGCGAGTTAGGGTTTGGCCTCAGCGCCTTAATGTTAGCAAATACCCTACCCGCCAATGCTACAGCAAAGGCACGGATTATCATTATTGGCGGCGGGTTTGGCGGCGCAACAGCTGCGCAAACACTTCGGCAACTCTCTCCTAATCTACAAATCACCCTTATAGAACCTAAGCAAAGTTTTTGGGCTTGCCCTATGAGCAACCTTGTATTGGTCGGTAAGC
Organism: uncultured Caulobacterales bacterium; assembly: GCA_964654665.1. GTDB lineage: Bacteria > Pseudomonadota > Alphaproteobacteria > Caulobacterales > Maricaulaceae > CALCKU01. Next base: position 16,685 of record CAZZKV010000025.1, read on the forward strand.
GGCCTATGGCGGCCCAACAATATGGGTATCAAGTCTTGCAGAAAAAAAATATCACTGTGTTACATCTTCATGCAAAAAATATTGACCCTATAACGAATACTGTAACACTCGAAACGGGTGCAAAATTAAAATATGATAAACTTATTTTATCGCCTGGCATTGCTTTGCGCCACAACGCCATAGATGGATATAATCACCCAGAAATAAAACATCAAATGCCACATGCGTGGCAAGCCGGTAATCAAACCAGAGTTCTAGGCAAGCAATTGATGGATATGCCGGACGGCGGAACCGTTGTTATTTCCGTTCCTTCAGCGCCTTACCGGTGTCCACCTGGACCTTATGAGCGTGCCAGCTTGATCGCGCATTATCTTAAACATAACAAACCAAAATCAAAATTGTTGATTCTAGACGCCAAAGAAAGCTTTTCAAAACAAGCTCTATTTCATCAATTTTGGCAAGAAGATTATAGCACTATAATTGAATGGCGCAGCGCATCTCAGGATGGGCGCGTTATACGCGTTGACGGACAACGACGAGAGGTTTTCACTGATTTTGAAACAATTAAAACTAGCGTAGCTAATATTATACCACCGCAAAGCGCTGCGGGCATCGCAAAACGCGCACAGGTGACGGATAGCTCTGGTTGGTGCCCCATAAATGGCATGACATTTGAGTCAACTCTGCATACTGATATCCATATTATTGGAGATGCTGCTATTGCAGCGCCAATGCCAAAATCAGCGTTTTCTGCAAGCCTTCAAGCCAAAGTTTGCGCTGTGCAAATTATCCGGTTACTATCAGGCCTTAGGCCACAACCGACTACGCTCACTAATACCTGTTATTCTTTTATAGACCCAAAGAGAGCCGTATCCATTACCGGAGTATATAATAATACGAGCGGCATTCTCTCTCAAATTCAGGGAGCGGGAGGATTGTCTCCTCTAGAGGCTTCAAATTCAACCCGGATCACAGAAGGTCAACATGCCGATGATTGGTATAACCGGGTCACACAGGATGCTTTTGGATGAAATTTACCGCCAGCTTTGCCGTAATATTTCTATCTGGATGTCAAGCTTCAGATACATTGCGCACCCCCCTAACGACTGTTCCGGGTAATGCTGCAGCGGGGTTACGCGTCTTTACTGATCGTGACAAAGGGCATTGTATTTTGTGTCACCAAATATCGGGCTTGGATGTTGAGTTTCAAGGGACCTTAGGCCCCGATTTAACCGCAGTTGGAACACGATTATCACCATCTCAATTACGGTTACGGATTGTTGATTATGACCGCCTTCGGCCCGGAACGACTATGCCGTCTTATTATCGTGTAAAGGGACTTCATCAGGTTAAAGACAGTTTGCAAAATAAGACTGTGTTATCAGGCCAAGACATTGAAGATATTATCGCCTATCTTTCGGACTTAACCGGAGAGAAAATACCGTGAGAGTTATAAATCGCAGAACAGTTTTAACAACGGCCACATCTGCTATGGCCATAACATATATTGCGCAAGATGCATTGAGCGCAGCACCGGAAATGCAAAAAGTTATTTTAGATATGTTTGGTAATCGTCCGATTATAGAGGGACGGGTTACACTCAATGTCCCGCCTATTTCCGAAAATGGATATTCAGTCTCCATTGAGGTTGAAGCCGATAGCCCGATGACAGATACGGATCATGTTCGACATATTACCATTTTTTCTGATCGTAATCCTGTTCCACTGATTGCGCGTTACAATTTTTCGCCAGCATCGGGCCGAGCTCGCGCAGCAAGCCGTATTCGTCTTGCTGGAACACAATCTATATTCGCTATTGCTGAAATGAGTGATGGCCGTCTTTTTCAAAAATCGGTTAAAACCATCGTGACTGTCGCAGCCTGTGTGATTTTATAATATGGCCCAAAACACACCCAAAATCCGTATAGCAGCGCCCGCAACAGCCCAAAAGGGTGATACCATAGAGCTTAAAGCTCTCATTCAACATAAAATGGAAAGCGGATATCGTCTTGATGAACGCGGGGAGGTTATTCCTCAAAAAATTATAACCTTATTTGAATGCCTCTTGGATGATAGTATTATCTTTAGTGCTAATTTTCATCGCGGCGTTGCCGCTAACCCTTTCATTAACTTTCATATGGTTGCAACGCATAGTGGTACTTTGCGCTTTCGCTGGATCGAAGAAACAGGTCTTGTGTTTTCTAAAACAGTAGACCTCACGGTTTCATGAAACAACCACTTTGGGTCATTGTTATATTTTTCCTGTTAACAGCCTGTAAGCAGGCGAACAAAGAGCCTGTCTCTACGCCTATTCCAATACAGTCTGGAACAGTTTTTCTCACTGAAGATACACAAAATTTGCAAGCCGATCCATTTGAAAACCCAGGCTACTTATGGGTCGAGACAGGAAAAAAACTCTTTAAAAGTGAAGGATGCATAAAATGTCATACTCACGAAAGCCCTATCAACCAAAGCGCAGCTAATTATCCCAAAATTGATACAAAATCAGGTAAACTTATCAATCTCGAAGGCCGTATTAATATGTGCCGCTTACGCCACCAACACAAAACTCCTCTAACTTATGAAAGCGATATGCTTTTATCCATGACAGCTTATTTAGCAAATTTAGCCAAAGATGTGCCTATTGCTGTCTCAAACAATGGAGCGGCCCAACCTCATTATCAGGCTGGAAAACAATATTATTTTCAACGCCGCGGGCAATTTAACCTATCATGCGCGCAATGTCATAATGATCATTGGGGGCAACAATTACGCGGTGACATAATAAGCCAAGGTCATGGAAATGGCTTTCCCGCCTACCGATTCGAATGGGAAACACTGGGGTCTTTACATCGTCGGTTTTCGGATTGTGATCTTGGCGTAAGAGCCCAGCCGCGCGCACTGGGGTCACAAGACTATATTGATCTAGAACTGTATCTTGCTGTGCGGAGCCAAGGGCTTCCCGTGGAAACGCCTGCTATTCGCCGTTAACCCGATTCAATCTTTGGATAAAACCTCTAAAAAAGCATCCCCATAACGTTCGAGCTTTTTAACCCCTACTCCAGAAACATTCAGCATCTCAGCCTTATTGGTCGGACGGTTATTAATCATATCAATCAGAGTAGCATCAGAGAAAACAACAAAGGCAGGTTTTTGAATTTTTACGGCAAATTCTTTTCGTAGGGCTTTGAGCCTTCGCATGATTACCTCATCTTCTGGTTTTAGGTTGGACGGGAGTTTCTTCACAGCAGAATTCTCTGTTTGAAGTGTAATAGAAATGTCCTTGCAATGAAAGGTTTGCGTGCCCGCCATGACGCGCTGACCGGCCTCTCCTATGGTCAAAGCGCCATAACGTGCGATATCGACAGCAATCAATTGCGCCGCAATTGCTTGGCGAATAAAGGCTTGAAGATAAGGCTTCGAGTGTTTTGTTCCAGTCGTTGCACTATTATAAGCTGCCACTTTATCATGATTAAATTGCTTTATTCGTGCCGTGTCTGCACCTCGTAAAATATCAATAATATGAGCAGCGCCAAAGCGTTGCCCGGTTTGCTCTATAGCGCTAAGTAATATCTTGGCCATGGCTGTTTCATCAATGACAATCGGCGGGTTGTGACAGTTATCACAATTGCCGCAGGCCTGCGCGGTTTCGCCAAAATATGCCAAAAGGACTTGACGGCGGCAGATTGAGGCTTCGCAATAACTTAAAAGCGCATCGAGACGTTTATGTTCCCGAATTTTATGATCAGCATCAGATCCATCATTTTGAATGAAACGCCGCCGTTTTCCAATATCATCGAGGCCATAAATAAGAACCGTAGCTGCGGGTTGGCCATCACGTCCCGCGCGGCCAATTTCCTGATAAAAAGCTTCCATTGAACTGGGTAGATTCATATGAAGAACAAAGCGGATATCCGGCTTATCAATCCCCATACCAAAAGCGATTGTAGCTACCATAACAATACCCGTTTCGGCCATAAACCGTTCTTGGTTTTGAAACCGAAGTTCGGGACTCATTCCCGCATGATAACCGATCGCTTTAACGCCCTGCCCACGTAGAAACGCTGCCGTGTCTTCGACATTTTTCCGCGACAAACAATAAATAATCCCCGATTGATCAACCGTGCCACGGATGAAAGCCAGTAATTGCTTTTGCTTATTGTTCTTGGGAATAACAGCTAGAGACAGGTTCGGACGATCAAACCCTTGCACCATAATTTCGCCCTTACCCTTAAGTAAGCAATTAGCAATATCACGCCGTGTAGCTTCATCGGCTGTGGCTGTGAAAGCGGCTATGCGGGCTTGCGGGAATAAATCTTTCAGTCGTGACAAATCAGCATATTCTGGGCGAAAAGCAGGCCCCCATTTAGAAACGCAATGCGCTTCATCGACGACGAACATAGCTGGCTTCAAAGCCCGCATGGCTGATAGCATCCGATCTGTCATTAATCGTTCCGGTGACATATAAAGTAGCTTAGCGTCACCATGCGTTACCCTTCGCCATTGATCAATGTTCTCTTCACGTGATTGACCACTATGCAAGCAAGCAACCTTTACGCCGTTTTCACGCAATCCAGCTACCTGATTATCCATTAAGGCCACAAGCGGCGAAATAACAACCGTGGGGCTTTCCATCATAAGTGCGGGCACCTGATAACACAGCGATTTTCCGGCTCCTGTTGGCATTACAGCCAGAATATTTTTCCCCTCTAACAGCGTATTCACAACATGCGCTTGACCTGGACGAAAAGCAGAAAAGCCAAAGATTGTTTGCAAAATCGAGTCAGCGGCAGACATAGGATAAGAGATGGCCTTGCACTGCAGTAAATGCAACGCTAAGAGCGCCTAAATGACAGATAATTTTGATGATAGCCGGTCCGCCGGTGCAGCCCTTGCTAATTCTATCGAGGAGGATAAGGAAAAGCGGGGTAAAGCCCGTACAATTAAACCTCTTCGGCAGCTTTGGCCATTCGTTGCGAAATACCCCGGCACTTTAATATTATTCTCCATTTTCTTGACCTTAGCAGCGATTTTGAACCTTGCGATTACTGTTGCTTTTCGGGTTGTTGTGGACTGCGGTTTCGGGGGTGATAACCCCAATATGGAAATAGCCGAGGTCTGCTCGCGTTATGCCTTGGGCGATATTACGCAGATGGGATCTTATTTCAAATTTGCAATGGTTATCGCAGCCGCTCTAGCTCTCTTTAGTGCTTTACGGTTTTACTATATCAGCATATTAGGACAGCGGGTTATAGCCGATATTCGAACCGCAATTTACAGTAAACTTATACAGCTTAGCCCTGAATTTTTTGAACGAGTTCACACGGGCGAAGTTCTCTCGCGGCTCACAACGGATACGACACTGATTGAAGGCGTAATCGGATCATCCGTTTCTTTTGCCGTTCGATCAATTGCAGTGTCAATTGGCGCTCTTATTTACATGTTTGTGATTAGCTGGAAACTTACAGCACTTGTTTTAGCTATCGGTCCTCTCATTCTTTTACCAGCTATTCTTATTAGCCGCCGAATTCGGACATTATCGCGATCCAGTCAGGATAATTTAGCCAATGCCTCCGGGCGAGCGGGTGAAAGCCTAGGCGCTATTCAAACGGTGCAGGCCTTTACACGCGAGACTAAAGAGCGCCGTGATTTTTCCGATGCTGTAGAGCGTACATTTACAGCCCATAAGAAACGTATTTTGGTACGCAGTATCATGACCCTTATCATATTTGGCTTAGGCATGACAGGAATGGTCGGCGTCATGTGGTTTGGCGCTAATGAAGTAGCTCAAGCGCAAGCAAGCGGCGGTGAAAACGGACTTAGTAGCGGTCAGATTACACAATTTGTTTTCCTCGCCTTTATGGTGGTTTCCAGCACTGGGTTTTTAACCGGAACATGGACAGAATTTCTACGCGCATCCGGAGCGACTGAAAGAGTTATGGAATTACTAGACGAAGTGCCGATTATTCTATCCCCGAAAAACCCAATACCATTATCAAATATTACCGGCACCTTATCTTTTGATAGTGTAAACTTCACCTATCCAAGCCGTCCAACAGAACAAGCCCTACGCGATATAAGTTTTGAGGTGAAACCCGGAGAAACAGTCGCTCTTGTCGGACCATCTGGAGCCGGTAAGACCACAATTTTTCAAATATTACTGCGCTTTTATGATATTGCATCTGGCAGCGTCCATATTGACAGAACATCAATTGCTGATGTTTCCCCTCAAAACTTACGGGAACAATTCGCTATTGTGCAGCAAAATGCTCCATTATTCTCTGGAACTGCTATGGACAATATTCGATATGGCCGTGCGGGGGCTAGTGATGCAGATGTTATTGATGCTGCAAAAGCGGCTTTTGCTCATGATTTTATTACGGCATTACCAGACGGTTACGATACTGACCTTGGTGAAGCGGCCATTACGCTCTCTGGCGGACAGCGCCAAAGAATCGCTATAGCCCGAGCGATTTTGCGGGATGCTCCTATATTATTACTTGATGAAGCCACAAGTGCGCTGGACGCTGAAAGCGAACGGGCTGTACAGACCGCCTTTGAAAATATTTCAGCGACACGAACAACATTGGTTATCGCACACCGGCTTGCGACCGTACGCAAAGCTGACCGCATATTTGTTATGGATGAAGGACAAATTGTTGAAAGCGGAACTCATACACAGCTTGTTAAAGCTGGCGGGTTGTATAGCCGGCTTGCCACTCTTCAATTTAACAACCGATAGACCTTAAATTCATTTTCAGGTCATCCAATCTGGATCGCCCAAGCCACTCGCGCCTATTTCAGGATTTGTAACAGTCGCCCGCATAGCTGAAAACATATTCATACCCAGAGTAGATAAATTCTTAGCAGGCGGCATTTTAACGGTTTCGCGCCGTGTGAAATCTTCTGGTGAAATAACATCCACAGCATTATTATGGGCATCAAGGCGAATAATATCGCCCGTTTTTATCTTGCCTATAGCCCCGCCATGCAACGCTTCAGGGTACATATGAATAGCCGATGGGAATTTCCCAGATGCCCCCGACATACGCCCATCCGTGACCATAGCAACCTTAAACCCTTTATCCTGTTGCGCCCCTAAAATAGGGGTCAATTTATGTAATTCAGGCATACCGTTTGCCGCAGGGCCCTGAAAACGTAATACGACGACAAAATCTTTTTCAAGCTTTCCAGCTTTATGCATGGACACTATATCGTCTTGATGGTTAACAACGATGGCCGGAGCTTCTACCGTCCAAAACTCGCGCTTTACAGCGGACACCTTCATCACGCTACGGCCGATATTTCCGCTTAATAAACGCAGTCCGCCGTCAGGACGAAAAGGGTTTGCAACTGTAGATAAAACATCCAGATCAAGGCTTTTAATAGCGCCATCCCGATATAAAACCGTATCAGCTTCAGCATGTGTATTTTTAATAGGCTCGCGCGTATATTCTATTAATCCGTTACCTCCAGCAACGGTGGTAACATCGCTATGCAGCATATCAGCAGATAGTAATTCATGGATAAGATAACTCATGCCCCCTGCGGCATGAAAATGATTAACATCGGCGGGACCATTCGGATAAATTTTACAAATCAAAGGTACAATCGCCGACACTGCTGCAAAATCATCCCAATTAATTACAATACCAGCGGCTCGAGCAATTGCTATCAAATGAATGGTTAGATTGGTCGATCCACCTGTAGCCATCAAACCTACCAAACCGTTCACAATAGCTTTTTCATCTATTACATGGGCAACAGGTGTAAAATTCTGCCTCATATCGGTTATTTGTACCGCCCGCCGTGTTGTTTGCGCTGTAATAGCATCGCGCAAAGGTGTGTTTGGGTGAACAAATGAAGCCCCCGGCAATTGCAATCCCATAATTTCCATTAGCATTTGATTAGAATTAGCCGTCCCATAAAACGTGCAGGTTCCAGGGGCGTGATAGGATGCCGCCTCTGCCTTTAATAATTCCTCACGGCCAATTTCACCTAAAGCAAATTGCTGACGTATACGGGCTTTTTCTGGGTTGCTTATACCAGAAGGCATTGGGCCTGCTGGTGCAAAAATTTGTGGTAAATAGCCATACCGCAATGCAGCGATTAATAAACCAGGGACAATCTTATCACAGACCCCTAGATGAATAACCGCGTCAAACATATCATGAGATAAAGCGACAGCTGTACTCATGGCGATCACATCACGAGAGAATAAAGATAACTCCATACCATCTTGGCCTTGTGTCACACCATCACACATTGCCGGAACACCGCCAGCCACCTGTGCTGTTGCACCATTACGACGAGCAGCATGTTTGATTAAATCCGGATAACGGTCAAAAGGCTGATGAGCCGAAAGCATATCATTATACGCTGTGACAATACCGATGTTAGGCCATTTAGCACCCAGTAATTCAGTTTTTTCATGGAGCGGGCAAGCCGCTGTTGCATGCGCCACATTACCTTCGGATAAGCGGCGGCGGCGCGGCCCTACTCGAAAGTTTTCTTCAACATCGTTAAGATAGGCTTTGCGCGTTTTAGCTGAACGTTGGATAATACGTTCAGTAATCTCTATAATATTACCATTCATAAATCATTTTTCCGAAAAGAGCGTAAACCGCTCACCAGCTGCCAGCAAGGTTTTGACAGGCGCCTCATAGATTGACTTTTGCTTAGCCTTGGCAAAAACATCCGCCTTCTCTGCACCAGGAATATAAAGCATAATATGGCGGGAATTCATAACGGCTGATAAAGTCATCGTAATCCGGAACCTATAATCGCCTGCCCCTGGACAACCGTCAGCATCAATAGCACAGACAGTATCAATATTGTCAATGTCCAAAGCTGACCTTAACCCCTGACTGTTGGGAAACCATGAGGCTGTGTGACCATCAAGCCCCATACCCATAACGCATATATCAAAGGGGCGAGGAATATTTTGCAACCGTAACTCAACATCCGGCAATCCTTCTGCAACAGTTTTATGGCGTGTTTTCAAACTGATAAATGTTGCTGCCGCGGCTTTATTGATCAAAAGTGCAGTCCTGATAAAACTTTCATTAGAGCCGGCTTGCTCTGGTACAATCCACCGTTCATCAACAAGACTAATCGTAACCTTATCCCATGGTAAGTCATAAGTGGATAACGCTTCATATACTGATTTTGGGCTAGAGCCGCCCGAAACCAATAGTGATGCCCGGCCTCTGTATTTGATAGCCTGTCCGAGTTTATCAGCGATTATTATCGCAGTTCTTTGTGCAAGCGGTTTCAAGACTAGATCTCGGACCACTGACGCCCATCTCGCGCCATCATATCATTAGCCTCAAGTGGGCCGTCCTCACCAGCGGGGTAAAGTTCAACACGCTGTCCCGAAACTGTCCACCCCTCCAATAGTTTATCAACCCATTTCCAGGCTTCTTCGACCTCATCACGCCGCATAAAGAGTGATAGATTACCACGAACAACATCCATCAAAAGTCGTTCATAAGCATCTGGATATCTGACTGTGAAATTATCAGCATAAGATAAATTCAGTGGTAAAGTTTTCATCCGTAAGCCGCCAGCACCGGGTTCTTTAATTTCTAACCACAGCTTAACGGCTTCGTCTGGCTGTAAACGAATAACAAGGCGATTAGGGTTCAAATCGGTTTTCATGCCAAAAACATTATGCGGAACAGGTTTGAATTGAATGACAATTTCCGAACGACGTTTCGCCATTCTTTTTCCTGTCCGCAAATATATTGGAACACCTGCCCAACGCCAATTTTCAACCTCAGCTTTAATAACAACAAAGGTTTCTGTGCTGCTTTTATTTACGCCAACATCGGTCAGATAATCATAAAAGGGTTCATCCTCAGTACCCCCGCGTGCATATTGCCCGCGTATAGTTCGCTCTTCTATACCTTCATGTGAAATAGGCATAAGGGCACGTAAAACTTTTATTTTTTCTGTGCGCACATCATCAGCATTCAATGAAGACGGAGCCTCCATTGCCGTCAGACACAGGAGTTGCAGCAAATGATTTTGGACCATATCCCTTAGAGCGCCAGACTCATCATAATATGCTCCACGTCCGCCGACACCAATTGATTCTGCCGCGGTAATTTGAATATGATCAATCGCTTTATTTGACCATAAGGGTTCGAACAAGATATTCCCAAAGCGCAAAGCTAAAAGATTTTGTACCGTCTCTTTACCAAGGTAATGGTCAATACGGTAAATATGGTTTTCATCAAAAACTTTCCCAACGCCTTCATTAATTTCCAAGGCTGAATGAAAGTCTGTCCCTATTGGTTTTTCTAAGACAACACGGGATGTCTCGGAAACCAAACCTGTTTTGTTCAGCCGATCACAAATTTCAGCAAAAAGGTTAGGCGGCATCGCTAAATAAAAGACACGAACTTTGTCTTTAGTTTCATCTAATTTTTCTTTTAGAAATTTCCAATTAGGGTCCGACTCTGTTACATTGATAGAAATATAATCGATTAGCTTTACAAAATTATCCCAACTGGTTTGATTGAAATGGCTTTCCTTTGAAAACATTTCATAAGCATCTGAAATAAGCTTAATATATGCGTTTCGATCTACAGGTGTTCGGGATACAGCTATAATTCTGCTGTCCGTTGAAATTTGTCCATCACAAAACCGATGATACAAGGCAGGTATAAGCTTTCGCCGGGCTAAGTCCCCTGTTCCGCCAAAGACGACAATCTCAAATGGTTGCACCGGTACAAATGTCGAGGCTGAACGCGGCATTTCCTTGGGGTCGCTGGCTCGCCTATTTTGTGTATTTGGCACAATCGTCTCCATCAGATTGCTGGTAAAATAGCGGGAAATTGACAGCGCTGTCAATCTTTAAATATTATTATGTTCGATTTCGAACAATGCTATCTATATTGAAGATGTAGATTCGCGAAGCACTAATTTATGATCAAGACAATAATCACCGGTATGGTTCTCTTTATCTGACGGATTCAGTAATATCTCAGCTGCTTTAAACCCCATAGCCCGAATGGGTTGTTCTATTGTTGTTAGCTGTGGCCACAAAATACTCGCCAAAGGCGTATTATCACACCCAACGACTGAGAGGTCTTTTGGCACAGCGATCCCCTTACCATTAGCAACAAAGACAACGCCTGCTGCCATATCATCATTACTGGCAAAAATCGCTGTCGGGCGAACATTTTGCCCAATTAAATATTCCGCAGCTTTTACACCTGATTTAAACGAAAAATCTCCTTGCGTTACAAAGTGTTGATCCAATGTAAGCCCCGCAGATTTCAAAGCAATTTCAAACCCTTTATATCGCAAATGGGCTGCACTATGATCGACATGTCCTTTGATAAATCCGATATGCTTATGCCCAAGGCTAATGAGATATTCGGTCATTTCTTTTGCAGCCAAAACGTCGTCCATTTTAACAGTGGAAACCTCTTTATGGTTAGAGACCGGCGCCACAGGAACATAAGGAACAGCTAAGCTGTCAAGTACATCAAGAATTTGTTGATTGTCACAAAGCGGAGGCGTCAATATTACTCCATCCACAGGCAATCGGGTAAGAAGCGCGGCAATTTCAACTTCATTATCGGCATTTTGAAAATCAAGAGGTTCAACAACAAGGTGATACCCTTTGGCCCGGCATGCATCTGTAGCTCCCTGTTGCAGTTGGGTAATATAATTGGGACTGGGGTTATCATAGAGCAGAGCAATAAGGTAAGATTTAGAACTTGCTAACCCTCGTGCAGCCAAATTGGGTGTATAGCGAAGTTCTGTAGCAGCGGCCATAACTCGGTCACGGGTTGTTTTCGCAACATTGGGTTCATGATTAAGAACGCGCGATACTGTCTTAATGGAAACGCGAGCTTTTTCTGCAACATCTGTAATTGTAATCTTCATCAGAGCTATCTTTATCTATCGGCCTTAATGGCTAACACGATTGTATGCTGATGCAATAAAGTCAATTGATTCATAACCTTATTTGATATTTTAAACAGTGACGCATAGCGCATTAGGTTAAATTAGCAATCAAACCCATATTTGGTTTCTAATTCCTCTTGCGTAAAATAAACAGGCTCAAGTTTACTTTCCGCACGCCCTCTAATTAACCGATATCGGCCATCATCTTGTTTTTTATAGAAGGGTAGGTCAATCCTCCCTCCCTCTTCACGATGTTTAATATATTCCGTCAATGTTTCGAAATAAGTACCATCAACCCGTTTAGGGCGTTTTTCAGATTTGCATTCCATAACGAGCTCTGCTGAAGACAGAAGTTGCTTTTGGGAGGCTTCAGATACGCAAGCACCTAATAAAAGACTAATAAGGAACACCCAAATTAGCACTAAAAGAAGTTTGAACTTTTCAATAATCTGCACGGCACCCTCCACAACTGAATCGAGTTTACTCTATCTCACTTCAGATTTCGAGTTAAATTCTTTTAAACCTATATGAACAATATAATGGGCAGAAAACATACAAATCAGTTGTTTGTTTACCTCAATTCTCTCGACTATGGTAATCTACAGCCCCTCTTCCCCAATATTAACGGCCCGCTAAGGCTTTTCCGCTTTAATCGAGACAATATAATTCAAAACATAGAGGCTTAATATGTCCATGCTGTCAAAAACTCTTACATCACTGGCCCTAGGGTCATCAATTTTAGCGGCCACATTTATTACAACACCACTCGCATCCGCTTTTGGTGTCGGGGTTCAGCCTTCAACTGTAGAAATGACAATTAAGCCCGGTGATCGACAGACGCAAGTAGTCACGATTGGAAATGTTCACAAAACAAAAACGATAAGTATGACGATTGGCCTCGCTGATTGGAGCCTTGATAAAACGGGTAAGCTTGTTCTCAACCCTCCCGGAGAAACGATGCGGTCCGCAGCAGAATGGGTGCGGTTCTCCCCCGCTTCAGTAACCCTTAAGCCTGAAACCTCGCGTGATGTTAAAGTAGAAATCAATGCACCCTATAAAATATCAGATAAAGGGGATCACCGCTTTGCTCTGCTTGCCAGCACCCTTTTACCGGAATTGGATGAGCGGGGGGAAACATCCGGTGTCTGGAATCGCTATCAACTGGCTTCACTATTTTATCTTACACTAAATCCTGCAAAAAGCCTGCCTGAGGTCACAAGCGTTGCTGTCAATGATACGGACCGCAGTGTTCTGACAATGGAAATTAAAAATGATGGCGATGCTCATGCTCGCCTACAAGGCACAGCCTTTGTAAAGGATACGGCAGGGGAAATTGTTACGGAAACTCCGCTCAATGCTGTTGTGCTCGATAAAGGCGAACGAACCTATAGTGTAAAATTACAAGATATTGAGGGGTTGGAATCTGGACAAAATTATATAATCGACTTCTCACTTAAAAACACATTTGCACCGCAAAATAAATTCCGGGCGATGAATATAGATATCGCCCCTATAGATTATGTTCTGCCTTAGCCGAACATCCTGTAAAAAAGGCCTGTTAACACTTGGGTTCACCCTCTTGGGGACAAATTTGGCAAGCGCAAGCTTTCTAGATACTGATTTTTGGTGCCGAACATATGGATGCGCGGTTGTTCACGATGGATCCAATTTTGATATTTATGACAATTGGCAATTTTCAAGTAATTCCTGCTGTGTGCCGATTGGCGGGCAAATGATAGCCTTCTCATCCCGTGTGGGCACAACAATCGTTACTGGATCAACAAATCAAATTACAGGCTTAGCGCCTAATAATGACGAAGGTTTTTTACTGGGTGTTTACTCACCTAGTGATGGAAGTGGACAAATTCGTGACGATGGGAATGGATATTTAGATGCTGCCGATAGTTTTTCAGCCTTCACTCTCAATTCGGCTACGGATATCCGCTTAGCCGATAGCGGCCGCCAATACTCTCATAGTTTCTTTATCACATCCAGAAACACACGATTTTCACTACGGGCTTTAGCGCAAATTAATAATGTTACCGGAGATTTCGGCGACACCATTGGCTTGGGAGATATAAAACTAACCCCTTCATTTGAAACCAATGGAAATGATGATGGATTTCAATTTGGACGTCGAAGCAATGCTGGCAACATTACCATTGTCTCTGGCGTAGACGATCTTGGCGACCTCTCCAATTTACCAACACAGATCATGAACTTTGGACGGTTTCAAGGTATCCGGCAAAGAAATGGCGATATTAATGATCAAACTATCCGGCTTGATTTTCTGTACACTATGCCCGATTATGATCTCTCTATGGGCGTTGGCTCTCTCGACATTGATGTTATTTTTGACTTCTTTCGAGAGCCATAATCACCTTAAAAACACACCGTAAGTTATTGAAAATAAAAAAGTGGCGGGGTTTTATCCCCGCCTTAAGTTATGGCGCGCCTTCTTTTGAAAGCGGCGACATGGTGTTTTGTGTAATCCTATCGTAACCGGTTATCGGTTTATTATCTCCGGGCGTGGGCAGTGCGGGTACTCTCGGTTTTATCTTCTCGATCTTTAAGGTCTGTGGCGGGTCTACATCCGACTGCACGACCCTCTCACGATTTTTTTGTGTAGACCTGACCACAGGAATTCTAAGACGGGCCATTAAATCATCCATATCTGCCAATTTGACAGTAATTGGAGCGCTAGCTTGAATGCCCATTTTATGGCTTTCTGCGACACTTATTTCATAATCTTCAGCGGAAAGGTCATCAAAGGCAAATTGTCCAAAACTTGTTGCCCAAACTGTAATCGGTTCTGAGTTACCCGATTTAGGCGTTAGGGTAAGCTTTGTACCTTCAACACGCTCTTCACCTGTTGTAAATTCTCCGTCATTATTTTCATCAATATAGGTAAAGCCGCGTATTTGCCCACGTTGTACGACGGGCAATGGAATATCCGTAATATGTCCATCCTTAATTGTAACGCGGTTTGAAACGTCCTCAGACATAGCAAAACCCAAGGGTAATGAACGGCCATCGATTAGGACGTCATAAATACCTTCCTTAATATTTTGTATAGTAAAGAAACCCGCCCTATCCGATCTAAGCTGTAATCGTGTAGATTTCACACGGATAATGGCACCATTAACGCCAGGTTCGTCATCTTGACGAATCCCATCGCGGTTTTTATCCAAAAAGGCCCGTCCTTTTAGAACGCCCCGCCCGCTTTTGGTCGTTCTATATTTTCTCTTCTCGTTGAAATCAAATCGACCATCAAGTTGCAACCCAATGCGCTGATCCCCGTTTAAATTATTACGATAGGATAACCCTAAAGCCATATTTTTACCCAGTTGTAATTGCCGGGCAATTGAGAGTGTTAGATATTTATCGGTTGCAGACCCGCGTGTTTGGCTAACGGATTGCAAAATACCAAAACTGGCTTCAAAACGATTTTTCTCACCAAGAATAGTTCCAGAAGATAGATTAGCAATGACTCCTCCACGCAAAGACGTATCCTCTTGTGTCCAAACTAATGATGCTGACGGACCAACAGACAGAGCAGCATCTTTTGGTAGAGGAAGATTAACAGGTGTTGCATTCACCGTTAATGCAGCCATTTGACGACTTTCACTGCGGTCAGTATCATCAATTTGATATTGTGCGCGCACGGTTCCAAGGTCAAATCGGCGGTATAAACGGCCCGAAAACTGCCACCCCCGTTCGGTTTCATCGCTTGGGTTATTGAAAGATTGCTCATAAGCCGTCGCATCCAAAGAGAGACTTACCCCCGTATTGCCTAAGGATGTTGCCGCGCTCGCACCAATAGAATTTAAAGTGACAGCATCCTCTTTACCGATCAGATATCCTGTACGGTTATGTTGTACTCGCAAAGAGGCTGCAGGATTTTTCAAGGGCCCTACATCTTTGCGCGGCGCTACCCGTAAGGATGCACCCACAGAGAGTTGATCTTGCCCGCGCCGGCGAACATCCGGTGTTGATGAAGAATCGTCGCCTAATCCATTGTTTTCATTGATTATATTTGATATCGCTCGATCTTGCGCCTCATTGTCTAAATCTGTTCGTAAAAACTCTGCACCATCATATTGCGCAAAACCATCTATAGTGATCGCCTGCGTAACATCGACACGCGCTGTCAGACTGCCGCGCGCATCAATTGAATTCTCACGTGCAGGGCCATTGAAATACCCTAGATCAGCCCTTGCTTCCCAATTAAGCCGCGTATCTTTTTTTCGACCCAAGCGACCGGAAATTGCTGATAAAACAGCAACTTGATCATCAGTTAATGATGTGGATTTATAAGCAACACCCGCTTCCCATCCCTTTTTACTAGAAAAACGAGCCCCCGCGGCAAACCCACCAAATGTCAATCGACTTTGATCATCGCTAATTTGAACGGCATCTTTAGTTGGTACACCAGCCGCAAGGGCCCAACGTCCTTTTATCGTCTCTTTAACAGCAGCCACCCCCCGAATACGACGAAGGCCAACCCCGTCTAGTTCACGGAAGTCGGCAGAATAATCTCCAATTGACCCTCGAATGCCATTGACATGGGCGAAGTCCAAACTGAGCCAGCTCGGCTCAACCTCCGCTGCACTCGTTGGTAAATCAGGGGCTTCATAACGTATCCGGCCATTAAATGACCCTACCCTAAAATCGGCATTCACCTGATTAATTGTATCCGGTCCAATGTGGAAAGAAAGCGTTTCCGGTGTAAAGGGCGTATTCTTAGCCGCATCTGAGACCTTAACCGATGGTTTGATGGCATTCGTCAACCGCTCATCCAAATCAATGTCAATGCGGTTAGATCCCCCGCCAACCGTTACATGTGTTCCAGTCAAGGCTTCAATAGCACTGACAGGTAATAGTAGGTTCACAGGGTCAATATAGGTTACATCCTTACTAATACCATAAGGCGTTCCGCGTAATTTAATTAAGCCCGTACTCAAATTAAGTGTTAGAGAGGCGCTATCTTGAGCACGGCGCACCGTAACTTCACCCTCAGTATCATTGACTTGCACATCATGGCCCAATTCTTCTGCGATCGCTTGCAATGGTAAAATCAAAACGGGTCCAATCGAACGCGGCGCCGGGTTAAGATGACCAAGCGCCCGCTCATTCACAAAAACCTCAAACCCTGTGGCTACCTTCAATCGCGGATCTAACTTGAAACTAAACTGTTTACTGTCTTTATCAAATTTGACTGATGTTCCGGAAAGAACCGCTATAGCGTTAGGCGTAAGTAAGAACTTCCCATCCGCAATTTCGCCGAAATGCTTAAGCTTACCTAACGCTTTACCATTGGCTTTCACAATGCCAGTATCTGTGTATAATTCCATGACAACATTATCTTGGCTTCGCCGGACAATTAAGGCTTTAGATACATCATCATATTCAAAGTCATTCTCTAGGGCGGTGAAAATCGGCATAGCATTCACATAGAGATTCCCTTTATCACTCCTATGAACCTGAGTGCTATCCAGTGTTTCCCCGTCCAGCGTTACTGTAATTGTACTATCAACTTCAGCTATCAATACTGTATTGAG
>CAZZKV010000025.1:34267-41763 GCA_964654665.1 uncultured Caulobacterales bacterium
CTTCTTTGGGCTGAGCTGTAGACACAGGGGTTTCTGCTGCCAATGCCATGGGAGTAAAAAGACCTGTTAAAATCAATAAGAACACATAGAAAATGCATATAAAGCATTGTTTTAAATGATTTTTTTCTATTTTATGATGAAGTAACCGTTCTAACACTCCGGTAACTCCATGCGTAGACGGCAGGCCGGGTTCTGATGACAAGTCTCATTGACTTGCACAGGAACTGACGACCATCCGCCTCGCATGGAGTTATAAACTTCTGCTGATGCCGGACGGATCGCCACATTAAACCGGAACTGTTGTTCCAGTTTTACAGGGTGCGGTCCAATTCGAACATCATTAGAAATCATACGGGATGTTATTGAATTAGTTTGGTTTTTTGTTTTTTTACCTTTTTCAAGAGGCAAAGGACGCCGGCATTCTCCGACTATCCACCAGGCAGTTTTGCCACGTTTATCGATTAAAAAGGCAGTATCACCATCTATAATCTCAAGCATGACCGCATCCTTCTGCGCTGAAAACGCAGAACCGGCTAGACCGACACAAAAGGCCAGTAGCAGAAAGGATATGAGTACTTTGTATCTCATGCGATCAATAATTTACCATTTACACCATGTTTGCGGTCTTTGCCGCTTAGGTGAAATATAGCTGATCGAGGTTTATAACCTTTAAAAGCGTAGGTAAGATATCACATGAAAAACTACGGTTTCACGGCGTTAAATCTTAACAGAAGAATTAAAATTAAATTATTCCCATTCAATGGTGCCTGGCGGCTTTGATGTAACATCATAAACGACCCTGTTCACACCGCGACATTCGTTGATTATACGAGTTGCTGTCTCGCCTAAAAACTCATGAGAGAACGGGTAATAATCCGCTGTCATTCCATCGGTTGACGTCACAGCACGTAAGGCTAAAACATTTTCATATGTGCGCTCATCACCCATAACGCCAACGGTTTGCACCGGCAAAATCACTGCAAAAGCCTGCCATATATTATTGTAAAGATTGTGTTTTTTAATTTGATCAAGGTAGATAAAATCTGCTTCACGCAAAATATCAAGCCGGTCTTTTGTAATATTTCCTGGACAGCGAATAGCCAATCCCGGCCCCGGAAACGGGTGCCTTTCTACAAAATCCTTATGCAATCCAAGCTCTTGGCCTAACTTTCTCACCTCATCTTTAAATAATTCACGTAAAGGCTCGACTAATTCCATATCCATACGGGCCGGCAAACCACCTACATTATGATGCGACTTGATCGTAACAGACGGCCCACCATCAAATGAGACCGATTCAATAACGTCAGGATAAAGCGTACCTTGAGCCAAAAATTTTGCTCCGCCTATCTTTTTAGCTTCGCGTTCAAAGATATCAATAAAGGTGCCGCCAATAATTTTTCGTTTTTTCTCTGGATCAGAAACTCCTGTAAGCAATCCTAAAAATTCATCGCCTGCATCCACATGGATCAAGTTCATGTCATAATGTTCTTTGAAAAGTGAAACGACCTGATCACTCTCCCCTTTGCGCATCATCCCCGTATCTACATAAACACAAGTGAGTTGATCACCGATCGCCTCATGAATAAGCACAGCCGCAACAGAGCTATCGACCCCGCCTGACAATCCGCATATGACGTTTCCCGTGCCAACCTGATGGCGAATAGCTTCAATGGCTTCATCTTTAAACGCGGCCATCGACCAGTCACCGGCAAAGCCAGAAATATTATGGGTAAAATTCCGCAGAATCTTTGCGCCATTGACCGTATGAACGACTTCGGGATGAAACTGAACGCCGTAAAACTGTCGGTCCATATCGGCAATGGCTGCATACGGTGCATTACCTGATTTACCAATAACCTTAAATCCGGCCGGAATCGAATCAACACGGTCACCATGGCTCATCCACACGCGTTCTTTTGCTAAAAGCCCATCAAACAGCGGATTGTTCGCAACTATGTCTAAATCAGCCCGCCCAAATTCTCGTTCATCCGAGCTTTCAACGGAGCCGCCAAGTTGAGCACACATAGTTTGCTGGCCATAACAAATACCGAGAACCGGTACACCCATAGTCCAAATGTAATCATCCGCTCTGGGTGTTCCGACGCCAGTGACACTATTTGGCCCACCCGAAAGTATTATCGCTTTAGGATTAAACGCCTTAATCATATCAGCATTGGCCCGGTTATACGGATGAACCTCCGAATATACACCGCTTTCACGCACCCGCCGCGCGATGAGTTTTGTTACCTGAGATCCAAAATCGATAATCAGCAACCGTTCGTGATCAACTATATTCGTCATTGCGCCTTCTCCATAACGGCAAAGAAAAATCCGTCAGTGGCCGTACTGGCCGGAGTTAATGTTAATGTGCAACCATCTTCGGACCAGGGTTTTGGAGCCTTGGTTCCAAATTTTTCTTCAAAAACTTCGCCGGCAGAAAGCAAGGAGAAGTCTGCATTATCCTCAAGGAATTCGTAAACTTGTGCTTCATTTTCTTCGGCTAGCATGGAACACGTCACATAAAACATCAATCCGCCGGAGCGTAGATAGTGCCGGGCTTGATCTAAAACTGTTTTTTGTTCTTTGCGCCGCCGTTCCAAAGCATCTTCGCTCAGGCGCCATTTTGCGTCCGGCTTACGCCGCCATGTACCGACGCCCGAACACGGAGCATCAATTAAAACCCGATCCATTTTACCAACCAAACCACTTAACCCACCTAGCGGCGGTTGACACACGTTGATAACTGTGGCCCCTGCCCTATGGGCGCGTTGATAAAGCGGAGCCAAACGGCGCTTATCAATATCAAAAGCATAAAGCTGGCCATCGTTTTTCATATCCGCCGCCATAGCCAATGATTTTCCGCCGCCGCCTGCACAAAAATCAAGAATAGTTTCACCGGGCTTGGCGTCTACAAGCAGACTAACCAATTGCGAGCCTTCATCTTGAATTTCAATACCACCCGTTTGGAATATTTCTTCGATTTGTAAATTTGGATGACGGCGATCACCGGATACAGCCGGAAAGCGTAAGCCAGTCGGTGAAATATCACAGGGAACGGCCCCGTCGTTTTCCAATTGACGGAAAACCGACTGCAAATCGGTTTTAAGCGCATTCACACGAATATCGAGCGGGGGGCGCATTGTTAAGGCCCGTGCCTCATCAACAGCTTCATCCCCAAAATTGTTTTCAAATGCGGGCCAAAGCCATTCTGGGACATCGCCTTTAACCCATTCCGGCGCACCATCAAAATTGATCGCCCCTAATAAATTATGGCGTTCAGTCGTCGATAATTGTTTAGGAGCATGTTTATCATCTGTCAGGGCTTGCTCAACAACCCCTAAATCATATCCACCCGCAAATACGGCAGAGCCTAAAATAAGGGCACGCGACGCTTCATTGTCCATTCGAAACCCTATGGAAGATTTTTGTCGTAATGCATCATGGACAAAATTTCCAATAGCCGAACGGTCTTTAGATCCAGCAAAACGATGAGCCTTGCCCCAGTCACGCAGAGCCATATTCGCTGGTGTGCGGCGCTCTAATATATCATCAAGGACGTCGATTGCCGCTTGAAGACGTCCACCAAGCCGCATTAAATTACTGCCCTAAAAGAGCTAAACAGGTGAGCCGTATATAAAAAAGTACAAACCATTAAAACTATCCTGGCATACTGTAATTAGGGGCTTCGCGCGCAATATGCACGTCATGGACATGGCTTTCACGCAACCCTGCATTTGTGATGCGAACAAATTCCGCACGTTTATGAAAATCTTTGATCGTTGCCGATCCCGTATAACCCATAGCCGCTCTAACGCCGCCTAGAAGTTGATGTAATATCGGAGCGACAGGGCCTTTATAGGCCACCCGACCTTCAATGCCTTCTGGTACTAACTTCATGGAATCAGAAACTTCTTTTTGGAAATAACGATCCGCAGACCCGCGAGCCATAGCTGAAACAGACCCCATGCCGCGATAGGATTTGAAAGACCGCCCCTGAAATAAGAATACCTCACCGGGTGTTTCTTCCGCGCCTGCCAATAAAGAACCGACCATAGCGCATTCAGCCCCCGCAGCCAAAGCTTTGGCCATATCGCCAGAATATTTGATGCCGCCATCGGCAATAACGGGCACATTGGCTTTATGGGCAACCTTACAGACATCCATAATCGCCGTGAGCTGCGGTACACCTACGCCCGCTACAATACGGGTTGTACATATAGACCCTGGTCCAATTCCAACTTTGATCGCATCGGCACCAGCATCAATCAAAGCCTTTGCTGCCGCTTCTGTTGCAATATTTCCAGCAATAATTTGCGTATCTGGATATTGTGTCTTCAACCGAGCAACCTGTTCAATCACTTTAGAGCTATGACCATGGGCCGTATCAATAACAACAGCATCAACACCTGCTGATATTAATGCAATCGCGCGATCAAATCCTGCGTCACCAACAGTTGAAGCCGCCGCAACCCGCAAGCGCCCCTTTTCATCTTTACAGGCATTAGGATGATTAAGGGCCTTATCCATATCTTTAACCGTAATGAGGCCCACACAGCGATAATCATCATCTACAACCAACAACCGTTCAATCCGGTGTTTGTGCAACAATCCACGGGCTTCATCTTCTGACACACCCACTTTGACTGTAACCAAATCTCTTGTCATCAAATCGCTAACTTTTTCAGTCGGATCAGCAGCAAAACGAACATCACGGTTTGTAACAATCCCAACCAGCTTACCATCATCCTCAACAACGGGAATGCCTGAAAAATTATGATGCTTGGCCAAAGCTTTTAATTCGGCACACGAAGCATCCGGACCAATGGTTACAGGATTAACAACCATGCCTGATTCATAGCGCTTGACTTTACGCACTTCCTCAGCTTGTTCCTCAAGCGATAAATTTCGGTGAATAACACCAATACCGCCAGTTTGGGCCATAGCGATAGCCAGCGGCGCTTCGGTCACTGTATCCATAGCTGCCGACACTAGAGGGACATTAATAGTAATGGTTTTAGTCAAGCGTGTTTTAAGCACCGCATCAGCGGGTAATATGTCAGACGCGCGGGGTTGCAAAAGCACGTCATCGAAGGTTAAGCCTTCTCGAATCTCCATCGGAGTCTCCTACTTTTGCAAGCGGCAGTTATCAGGGATAAGCCCAAGGTGCAAAGAGAAAATGTTAACCGAATGTAAAAAAGTCTTATTCTGACAAAATCCTGTTACAGTTTGCCTCTGGCAATAGCGCGAATAATGCGCCTATCCGGCGCGGGTACGTTCGCCGCGTTCATGCATTTCTTGCGCTTCTATAGAGAGCGTAGCAATCGGACGCGCTTCAAGTCGACCCACCCGAATGGGATCACCCGTTTCTTCGCAATACCCGTAAGTTCCATTTTCAATCCGCATTAAAGCCTTATCAACCTTATTGAGTAATTTGCGCAATCTATCTTTGGTTCGCAGTTCCAATTGACGGTCTGCATTAGCTGCCGCTGTATCAGCCGGATCAGGATGCGATACATTTTCTCCCTGCAGAAACGCTACGGTCTCTTTGGTTTGATCAATAATATCGGCTTTCCACTTTAAAAGCTTCTGGCGAAAATACTCCCGCATCTTCGGACTCATGAATTTTTCATCATCCGTCGGCGTATAATTCGCTGGAACCGTTACTTTTTTCTTCGGTTTAGTCGTCGCCATGATGTCTCCTAAACTCTCGGCATCTCTCAAATCAAAGGCGACTCGCACATTGCCGCATTAACGCGCCGCCTATACTGTGCAACACTGAATTTGGCAACTCACTTTAACGCATGGTCGTTAACAAAATCGTGTACTGGAAATACCCGCGATTGAGTACTTGAAATCATACTTTCCGGCCTATAAATCAAAGTCGGAATGAGAGAAAGATTATGAAATTTACAGGCACCGATAATTACGTCGCCACACAAGATCTGATGATGGCCGTTAATGCCGCCATTACGCTCGAGCGTCCGTTACTTATTAAAGGCGAACCCGGAACCGGAAAAACCGTTTTGGCTCATGAAATTGCCAAAGGGCTGGATGCCGAATTGCTGGAATGGAATATAAAATCCACGACCAAGGCTCAACAAGGCCTCTATGAATATGATGCCGTCGCGCGGCTGCGCGACTCGCAATTGGGTGATGATCGTGTTCATGATATCTCCAACTATATTAAAAAGGGTAAATTATGGGATGCATTCATCGCCAAAAAGCGCCCTATTCTCTTGATCGACGAAATCGATAAAGCCGATATCGAGTTTCCAAATGATTTGCTCCACGAACTTGATAAAATGGCTTTCCATGTTTACGAAACCGGAGACACCATAACGGCCAAACAGCGTCCGATTATTATTATCACCTCGAATAACGAAAAAGATTTGCCAGATGCTTTCCTTCGCCGTTGTTTTTTTCATTACATTCAATTTCCAGATGAAGAAACAATGGCCAAAATTGTCGAAGTTCACTTCCCCGGTATCAAAGCCCGTTTACTGAGCGCCGCCATGAAACGGTTTTATGATGTACGCGCTATGCCGGGCCTTAAGAAAAAACCCAGCACATCGGAATTACTGGATTGGTTAAAACTGCTACTTGTTGAAGATATCGACCCTGAGACCCTTAAAGAAAAGGATCCGAAAAAGCTGATACCGCCGCTACATGGTGCTTTGCTTAAAAATGAACAAGACGTACATTTATTCGAACGTTTGGCTTTTTTATCCCGCCGAGAAGGCCAATATTAATCGAGGCATTTCGTGAAGGCAAAACTTCATCACTTTTTGAATATTTCAAAGTCTGGCAGTTTTTTACTTGTTACGCTTATTTTACTGTCAATAACCCTCTTTGCCTTACAAACTGAATATAAAAACTCTACCGCACTCGAAATAGCGTGCGTATTTATAGCCGCTATTTTTGCCTGTGAATATTGCGCCAGAATTTGGACCGCCAATTATAATTCAGCCCAATCGGAAAATGCTCGCCTCGCTTATATCTTTTCTTTTCATGGCTTGATTGATCTTTTGGCTTTTCTGCCCGCTCTCTTTATTCCGGCCGCAAATGGTAGTTTGATTTTGCGCCTGTTACGGCTTAGCCGGCTTTTGCAAATCATGAAAATAAAAGCTGTCACTCGCGGGTTAAAACGGTTTGGCCTCGCCTTAAAAAATAGCCGTATAGAACTGGGTATTACCTTATCATTATCTATGGGGTTTATCTTTATCGGGGCCGTTATCATGTATTTCATTGAAGGTGAAAGCCAACCGGAAGCCTTTGGCTCTATACCGCGTGCTTTGTGGTGGTCTATGGCAACCCTAACAACAGTTGGTTATGGAGATGTCTATCCCATTACAGTTCTTGGGAAATGTACTGCCGCCTTTATTGCCATGGTAGGCATCGCTGCTGTTGCCATGCCCGCCGGTATATTAGCGGCTGCTTTTTCCAAAGCCCATCCTCATTAAACCGGTAGCTTATTACAATTTATTTCCGTTCAT
>CAZZKV010000026.1:0-40519 GCA_964654665.1 uncultured Caulobacterales bacterium
AAGAGTTCGCTCTCGCCGCGTAAGCAGCGCGATCAACTCGCACTTTAACTCCTAGCCTTTCATACGGCTAGGCGGGCTTCGGTGGGTAGCTGGCAACAGAAACTCACCACTTTTCTCTTTTAACTATTCAGATACTATAACTTTGTTTTAATAAAAGTTTATTTGTTCACGTTATAGTTTTGTAACAATTATAATCTTAAGCTGTCTGAAAATTCATAATTCGCAGCTTGATTTCTGGCGCTTCCTATTTATGCCTTAAGAGGTTGGAGGGCCTTCGGCGTAAATCACGCTTAAGGAGGCATATATGCCGGATATAAAATCCGCTATAGACGTACAAGACTCACTGGCGACAAATGACCGTTGGGGACAGTTCCGCCGTGTTGATATTGATCCCCGCCCGGCCAATAGCGCCTATAAAGGAATCCCTGCGAAAACAACGGATAGTTTTGCGGCTAATCTTGGACCGAATATTGGAGAGTCTGACGCTTCGCATTTTCTGGGCCAAGCGACATTTGGTGCAGACCGCACAGAATTGACCCGCACAGCCTCAATAGGCATTACCGCATGGATCACCGAGCAAATCGCAATGGCTGCCCCCTCTTACCAAAGCCGGTTGGACACAATTTGGGAACATTTCCGCCAGCAATTTATCGATCAATTCGGCTTGGCTGTCTTGCAAAACGATCCAGACGTCATCCCTTTTAAATCTGGATTTTATTGGAACATGGCCTGGTGGGAGATTATGATGACAGAGCCGGCACAATTGCGCCAACGCGTAGCTTTTGCCCTCTCTCAAATCATGGTGATTTCTGATAAATCCGACCTGAGCATAACGGGCGACGCTATGGCCAATTATTATGATGTGCTATCGCGCCATGCTTTTGGAAATTTCCGGGATTTATTACGTGATGTTGCCATGCATCCTGCCATGGGCTTTTATCTCTCGCACCTATTTAATTCTAAAGGCGATCCAGCGATTAACCTGCGGCCAGATGAAAATTTTGCCCGTGAAGTCATGCAACTTTTTTCAATTGGGTTATTTGAATTAAATCCGGATGGTAGTCGAAAACAAGATGATGCTGGTAATGATATACCAACCTATAGCAATGACGACATTGCCAATGTTGCCCGTGTTTTCACAGGATTTGAAATCGGGTCTTATACCGATCCATGGGACCCAAGCTTAGCGGATAGGCCTGTTCGCTGGAATCGATTTATCAATGACATTCCACAGCTATTGGACATGACACAACCCATGCGCATGAATGATGAATTTCATGACCAAGATATCAAAACCATCATGGGCACACATACCCTACCGGCGGGCCAAACAGGAATGCAAGATTTTGAGGCGATGATTGATATTTTATTCAATCATTCCAATACGGGGCCCTTTATCGGGCGGCAATTAATTCAACGTCTTGTGAAATCCAACCCCTCACCAGAATATATCGCGCGTATAACGGCTGTTTTTGATGATGATGGTACTGGAACACGGGGTAATCTAGGCGCTGTCATTACGGCGATTCTAACCGATGAAGAGGCCCGTCTGCGGGACGGAACGACCAAAAAAGTACGAGAACCTATTGTGCGCTACACCCATATGATGCGGGCTTTCGGGGCCAATAATACTTCGGGTCGGTTATGGAACATTGCTTTCGCCTTTGACGAACTTGTTGGACAATTACCATTATCGGCGCCCAGCGTTTTTAATTTCTTTCAGCCGTCATTTGCACCGAATGGCCCTATTTTTGATAATGATCTGGATGCGCCGGAATTTCAACTTCATGACTCCAACCGCGCGGTAGGCATGGCTAATTTCGGGAATAATATTTTTCAATTTGACTATATGATGGATGTCTATTCCGCCATTGGAGACCGCAATGGTTTGCCCGATTTTGACGGCGGTACAAAACCTGACAATGTGGTTTCTCTTGACCTGACGTTTCAGGAAAATTTAGCCAGTAATCCTGACAGTCTTGTTGGGCATCTTGATATATTGATGACAGGCGGGCAACTCTCTGCTGATACTAAAGCCGATATTGTAGAGGCTCTCGATAATTTCGGCGGCGATGATCTTCGTAAAACAAAAATGGCGATTTTCCTTATCTATGTATCCCCAGAATATGTGATGGAGGCATAAGATGGCACATAATTATAAAGCTCTCCTCAATCGCCGTCAGATTTTAAGCGGTGCAGCCTCTATCGGCGGAGCCAGTATTTTATCCGGGTTTGCACAGGCGGCGATACCGGGAAAAGCCTATCGGCCGCGCGAAAAATACCGGGCTCTTGTCTGCGTTTTAATGGCGGGCGGTTGCGATAGTTTCAACCTCTTGATGCCCAAATTCGGGGCCGCCAATACGGCCTATAATACTGCCCGGTCAAATCTGGCCATCGCAGCCGATGACATGCTGGAAATTTATGATGACCGGTCAAGCTCGCGATATGGGCTGCATCCATCAACCGCTGGCATTCAGCAATTATTTTCGGAACGCCGTCTTGGATTTGTTGCCAATGTCGGAACTTTGGTCGAGCCTGTCACCAAGGAAGCTTTTGAGAGTGAGACCGTACGCTTACCACAAGGACTGCGCTCCCATGCCGACCAGATTGATCAATGGCAAACCTCGCGCCCTACCAATCGGTCAGCGAAAGGCTGGGGCGGCCTTGCCCTCGAAGAACGAATCTATAACCGTGAACGGTTGAACATTCCCGTCAATATTTCGCTCTCTGGCAGCAATGTTTTTCAATTCGGCAATTCGACAACAGAATTTGCGATCACCAATCGCGGCAGTTCCGGTCTCTCTAGTCTTGATCCTGATGGGGCTGGCTATAACGAAATATTCCGTATGGCAACTCAGAACATATTAAGCCGTACGGGCAATGATATTTTCAAAGAACATTATGCCAATACAATATTAGAAGCCCATAATACCCATTTGTTTTTCTCCAATGCCTTAGAAAATTCTGCCCCCTTGCAAACCGAATTTCCGCGCAACCGTTTTGGTAGAAATATGGAAATGGTGGCGCAAATTATCGCCGCCCGCGTAGCTCTGGAAACCCGGCAACAAATTTTCTTTGTAAATTTCGGTGGATGGGATGACCATGACAATTTGCTAAGCCAGCAACAAACCCGATTGGCCGTCTTGTCTGATACACTATTGGCCTTTGATCGCGCCATGCAAGAAACTCGGATTTCGGAAAATGTTACCACATTCACAATATCCGACTTTGGCCGCACATTAACCTCAAACGGGAATGGGTCCGATCATGGTTGGGGCGGCAATATGATGATTATGGGCGGTGATGTGAACGGCGGAAAAATCCATGGGAATTACCCTGATCTTACCCTCGGCAATCCGCTTGATGTTGGCGGCGGGGTCTTTATTCCGACAACGCCGACCGATGCCATTTACTCCCAATTAGGCGACTGGTTCGGTGTTCCGCGGCAAAGTAAGCCAGAATTACTGCCCAATCTTGTTAATTTCCCGAATTCCATGCTGGATAGGCGGCTGTTTTTATCAGGTTAACCCCCAGAGCTCCGGCGCATGAGTTTTGCCGGAATACCGCCTTCGGGACGCAGCGTAACTGTCATAAGCGGACGGGGAAAACAATCACTCGGTATATGAATGTCGTAATCTCGTACTATTGTGGCCAGAGCCATAACTGCTTCCATAAGCGCAAAGGCCGCTCCAACGCAGATACGCGGCCCCGCACCAAAAGGCATAAAGGGTGCGGATTTATGTTTCAGTGTCGGGTCACGGACAAACCGCTCGGGATCAAAAGCTAACGGATTATCCCACAAACGGTCTGTGCGGTGCATAATATAGGGACACAGCAATAAAATATCGCCCTTATTCATCCGGCGGCCTAAAACCTCACACGGATCTTGACATTCGCGGTTCAAAATAGGAGCCGGCGGAAAAAGGCGCATGGTTTCATCAATGACTGCACGAGTAAACGGCAATTTATCGACATGATTAAATTTGGCATCACCTGTCCCGACAACAGATAAAACTTCGTCTCGAACACGACGCGCCGTTGGCTCATGCATCCCGATCAGATAAAGGGCCCATGTTAAGGTCAATGCTGTTGTTTCATGCCCCGCAATAAAAAACCCAATAAGGTTATCACGGCGCTCGGTCTGGCTCAGGTTACGGCCTGTTTTGGGGTCAACCGCACTCGTTAGCAAACCTACGAGATCATCACCGGGCACGCCTTGACGTTGTTTCAGTAACGTGTCTGCAGCTTTTTTAAGTTGGCGGAGCGCCCGATAGCCCCGTGGCCCGATAGGACGCGGCACTCCGCGCGGCAAAGGCAACATATCATCCGGACGCAGCGTACCTGCCGACGTCACGACGCGCCGCGTTGCTACTTTCAGTCGGTCTCGGTCAAGTCCTGCCGGATCACCTAAAAGGGATTTGGCCAGAACATCAAAGGTCAGGTCTGCCATGGCCAGATTCAATTCAACATTAGGCCGGGCATCGATTTTTGCCTTAAAACCATTGATCACCTCGGTGATAAGCGGGGCGAGGTCGGCCATATGACGATGCGCAAACATCGGGGCCACGGCCCGTCTTTGTCGCCGCCATTGCTCGCCATGAACCGAGAGCAAGCCTTCCTTGGTCGCCGGCCCCAAAATACGCGCATCAATCGGTGTCTTTGTAAAATTTTTCGCCTGTTGCGTTAAAACCTGATTCATCCCCTCTGGATCAGTAATAACATGCATCTGCACCCCCATAATTTTGACACTGACAATAGGCTGGGAATAGGCAAGCGGTCCAAACCCTTCGATGGGATTGCGCATGAATTTCCACGTCGCATAAAAGAAATTTTCGGTTCCCCTTAGCGGTTTGGCATGCGGCGGGTAGAACATTGTGTCGCTAACTACTGTATCCATCACATATTCGGGCCTGTTCTGTAAAGTTTCTATAAACGCCTGTTGACGTCGCCTATCCATGCGCTACCTTGGGGGTATGACGCAAGACCTGATGAATTATGAACAAATGACGCAACTCGCTTTGCGCGGCGTTGTACGTGATGCCATTCGGCGAGTTATTCGCGAAGATGGTTTACCCGGTGCACATCATTTTTACATCACCTTTTTAACGCGCTTTCCGACTGTGGAAATTGACGAGAGTCTGGCTAAAAAATACCCCGAAGAAATCACGATTGTGGTTGAACATCAATTTTGGGATTTGACCGCCGAAGCCGATTATTTTGAAGTAACACTCAAATTTGGCGGCGTACCGAAATATCTCAAAGTTCCTTATACCGCCATTACCCGTTTCCACGATCCAAGCGTTGGCTTTGCGTTGCAATTTGATCCGCCAACGGAAATGGAACCTGCGCCTCCAGTCTTGGCCCAAGTCACATCTGAGACACAAACTGCGCCTCAACCAGCGAAAAAGAAAAAAGGCAAAACCAGTAAACCGGCCAAGGCAGAATCGTCTAAAAACGATATACCCCAAGAAGAAAATGTCGTCAGCCTGGATGCCTTCCGTAAAAAATAACCCTAGTACAAGAGTCACATTATGAGCGATATGCGCACTGAAACCGATAGCTTCGGCCCGTTGGAGGTTCCTGCGGATAAATATTACGGTGCGCAAACCGCACGCAGCCTGATTAACTTTCCGATTGGCGAAGAAATCATGCCTGCCCCGCTAATCCGCGCGCTGGGGATTGTGAAACGCTCGGCCGCACTTTCGAACAAACAGCTTGGCAATCTTGATACCAAACGCGCCAATGCCATTGCCAAAGCGGCCAAAGAGGTCGCCGAAGGCAAGCTTAATGATAATTTTCCGCTCTCTGTCTGGCAGACAGGGTCAGGTACACAATCCAATATGAATGCCAATGAAGTGATTGCTAACCGCGCGATCGAATTACTCGGCGGGGTTATCGGATCCAAAGATCCGGTGCACCCGAATGACCATGTAAACCGCAGCCAGAGTTCTAATGATACGTTTCCAACGGCTATGCATATTGCGGCGGCCGAGCAAATTCATCATGAGTTATTGCCAGCCCTTGAAAAACTTCAGATGGCCCTTGATAAAAAAGCCAAAGCCTTTGCCAAGATTATTAAAATCGGCCGTACCCATACGCAAGATGCTACCCCCGTTACGCTCGGTCAGGAATTTTCCGGCTATGCCGCCCAGATTAAAAAAGGCATTGCGCGCACTAAAACCGGCCTCAAAGAGCTATATCCGCTAGCACAAGGCGGTACAGCCGTTGGCACTGGGTTAAATGCTAAACCCGGATTTGCCGGGCAATTTGCCTCTGAAACCGCAAAATTCACCAAATTACCCTTTCGCAGTGCAGGCAATAAATTTGAAGCCCTAGCTGCTCATGACAGCTATGTCTCCGCTCATGGCGCATTAAACACTGTAGCGATGAGCCTGTTTAAGATTGCCAATGACATCCGTTTTCTAGGCTCTGGCCCACGTTCAGGATTGGGCGAAATTTCTCTGCCCGCAAATGAACCCGGCTCATCCATCATGCCCGGCAAAGTCAACCCCACCCAATGCGAGGCCATGACTATGGTCTGTACACAAGTGATGGGGAATCACACAACACTCTCGATGGCAGGGTCACAAGGGCATTTCGAGCTGAATGTCTATAAGCCTGTCATGGCCTATAATATGCTGCAATCCATTCGCCTGCTTACCGATAGCTGCCATGCCTTTACCGATAAATGCGTGAGCGGTATTCAGGCTAATGAGGAGCGGATTGCCGATTTACTAGGCCGCTCGCTAATGCTGGTCACGGCATTGGCTCCGACTATTGGTTATGATAATGCTACAAAAGTCGCCAAAACGGCCCATAAGAACGGCACAACCTTACGCGAAGAAGCGGTTAAACTGGGCTTTGTCACCGAAAAGGAATTTGACGCCGCAGTACGCCCCGAATTAATGATCAAACCCCGCTAGCAATTGGCGCGCCTAAATGAGCGAAAATATTATCAAATTTGGGAAGGCCCGCAAAGCCTTGGCCCGCGCAGAAAAAGACAAACGCGCCCGCGAAAACCGTATCAGATTTGGCCGCACCAAAGCTGAAAAAAACGCTGATAAAGCAAAGACGGCCCAGTTTGAACGCAGTATTGACAGCCATCAACGCAACCATACCAAGACTGACAATACATCAGGCAAGACGTGAAGAAGCGTTCGCTCTCGCTCCATGGTCATCGAACATCCATTGCCCTAGAGCCAGAGTTTTGGGCCATTATAGACCGTGCAGCCGCCGCCTCCCCGCAGTCTTTAGCCGCTTTTATCGCAGCGCTAGATGATCAGCGTATTGCCGAGCATAGCCGTTCAGGTCTGGCTTCATATCTGCGGGTTTGGGCATTACGCCATATTCAAACCGAACAGGAATAAAGGCGCTATCCGCACAGCCTATCCCGCTAAACCCCTGAAAATACAGGCCGAATACTCTCTTTAATCAATTCTATCCCCCTCTCCCTCTTTACCCTCATTATTACTCAGTCTTTTAAGGATGGACAGGTAAGACGTCACTTGCTGCCTTAAAGATAATATCAGATGTTGAGCTCTTTGGATTGGCACCAAAGCTGTGCCGGGCATCGATGCCGGAGCCATATGCCTCTTCTACGCAGCAGCCACTGCAGGATGACTGGGCACGATAAGGCCGGTATTAGCGCCGTATAAATACGGACGAAGATATTGCCGCGCGGCCCAGCCTTGCGAAACATAATATATTTTCGGTATCCGGTAAGGAACCGGGTCGCGCGGATTGTCCATCAGGCCGCCAAAATGATCGGCTGATCTTTCAAAAGGCAGTCAGCTATACAACATGCCTGCCCCTTACCGCGTATTAAAAATATTGGATTAAGCCACAGGCTCGGTTTTGGGTTCACATTGCGAGCCCTTTTTGGCATCGGCCTCAAGGTCTTTGAAAAACTGATCCATATCGACTTTGGGCTTTTTTGATTCAGTGGTTTCTTTTTTAGAGGGTTTTTGACTCTGGCTATCTTGTTTTGATTGTGTCCCGGTTACGGCCGTCTGCGCATCCGCAAAAGAGCCAAAAGACAAACAAATTATGAGGAGACTGAAAACCCGAACCATGAATCATCCTATCATAAAATCCAAGAGTTTAAAAGTCAGGCTTGACGCGGCGCGCTGAATTTAGTCCAAGGCGCGCAAAGTTATAAAGGTGAGTCTCTCATGATCGCACGTTACGCCCGCAAAGAAATGACCGCTATTTGGTCACAAGCCACAAAATACCGTATCTGGTTCGAGATCGAGGCTCACGGCTGCGATGCGCTGGCGGAAATTGGCGTTATTCCGAAAGAGTCGGCAAAAAATATTTGGGACCGCGGCGGGGCGGCTGAGTTCGATGTTGCCAAAATTGATGAAATTGAACGCGAAGTTAAACATGATGTTATTGCATTTCTAACCCATCTGGCAGAATTTATTGGCGAGGACGCTCGTTTTGTCCACCAAGGCTTTACCAGCTCTGATATTTTGGACACAACCTTATCCGTACAATTGGCCCGCGCAACAGATTTACTCTTAGCGGGTATGGACCGTGTTTTAGACGCCCTCAAAACACGCGCCATTGAGCATAAATATACGATTACCATAGGCCGCAGCCATGGCATTCATGCCGAACCGACAACGTTTGGCGTTAAATTAGCCCAAGCCTATGCCGAATTTAAACGCGGAAAAGACCGATTAATTGCAGCCCGCGCAGAAATCGCAACCTGCGCCATTTCCGGGGCTATCGGCACTTTCGCCAATATTGACCCTAGCGTCGAAGCCCATGTTGCCAAAGCTATGGGACTCGCCATTGAACCCGTTTCAACACAAATCATACCGCGAGACCGGCATGCAGCCTATTTCGCAACACTGGGCGTAATTGCCTCATCCATAGAGAGGCTTGCCGTCGAAATCCGTCATTTGCAAAGAACTGAGGTTTTGGAAGCAGAAGAGTTTTTCTCTAAAGGACAAAAAGGCTCATCGGCTATGCCGCATAAGCGCAACCCGGTTTTAACAGAAAATTTAACCGGATTGGCGCGCCTTGTCCGTATGGGCGTTATACCCGCTATGGAAAATGTCGCCCTTTGGCATGAACGTGATATTTCGCATAGTTCGGTCGAACGCGGTATTGGGCCTGATACAACTGTGCATTTGGACTTTGCCTTGCACCGCCTTGCGGGCGTCATTGAAAACCTTGTTGTTTATCCTGAAAAAATGAAAGACAATATGAATCGATTGGGTGGATTACATAACTCACAGCGCTTTTTACTAGCTTTGACCCAAGCGGGGGAACAACGCGAGAGCGCTTATCGCCTGGTACAACGCAACGCTATGCAAGTTTGGGACTTATTTCGTACTCAAGGCAATGCCGGCGAAGGGGCCTTTTTAGAACTATTACTGGCCGATAAAGACGTAAGCGCCCTACTCTCGGACGATCAAATCCGCGATATGTTTGATGATGAATACCATACCAAACATGTGGATACGATATTTGACCGTGTTTTTGATGAAGTAACCTAATATATCCTTTCAAAAACCCTATATCCTTTAAAACTCGGGGCATAATAAAAGCACCTGCAGCCCTTAGGATAAAAGGGTGCAATACAGTATATTGACCGATTTATCCCCACTCTCCTTATTCAGCCTATACTTCGATAGGCAGAGCTATAGTGATATACATATCTGCTTTTATAGACTTTGGATTTAAGGAAATATGGCAGAACGAAACATAAC
Source organism: uncultured Caulobacterales bacterium (assembly GCA_964654665.1). Lineage (GTDB taxonomy): Bacteria > Pseudomonadota > Alphaproteobacteria > Caulobacterales > Maricaulaceae > CALCKU01. Next base: position 9,720 of record CAZZKV010000026.1, read on the forward strand.
GATTTATATAGGGTTATTAAAACTCTCTTTTAAAATATGATTATCAAATCGTTTATTTCTCTTTAAAGTTTTAATATTGTTAGGTTGATGTTAACTGGATTTCAGATGACAACTTTTTCATGAAGTTTTATTTTTTAAATAAAACAAATACTTAAGACAATAAAAAGCCACATTTCACCATAATCTAAACAGTCTGCTAATGCCATATTTGGGGTTTGTAAACCAAATGCCTGTATGGTCTCGGCACAATAATAATAACAGATAAAATTTCTCCAAGTGATGATTAAGGACTAACAAATGAAAAATTTAACCACTGTACTCAGCGCTATTGCACTGACAACAGCTATGGGCGCCTCTGCTTCTGCCGCTTCGCCTGACGCTTATGTTGTGAACTTCCGCAATGACAAAAACGTAGATAGCCAACGTTTGGATACGCAATTAGCATCGGCAATTGCTATTTCTGGCGTTAATGTTGAAGAAGTTGTTATTGACACATCCAATGCAGCTAAATGGGAAAAAGGCGCACATGAAGCCTTTGACCGCGATATTGTTCCTGTATTCAACCAATGGGTTGGACTGCCTGGGTTTGCCGCTATTGTCGATGCAAAATCAAAACGCGTTATCGGCTGTGTCAACGCCACATTTGATGCCTCTGAAATGGCCCGCGAAATTCGCAAAATGGCCTCTCGTGCAAGCAACCAAGCTTATTTGTCAAACGCCTCTATAGGCAGCAAAACAACACAATGCCCGCCAGCTTATAATGTTGATCCGGGCCGCTAGTTTCTAGCCTCTAGGGCTAGTAACGAACGGGGCGAAGGCCCGGATGCTCATAGAGTGTCCGGGTTTTCTCGTTTAAAGGGCTTATCTTTCCAAATTTCGCCTCTGAGCCGTATCACAGGTTTTTTATACAGCGTGTCTGTATTTTTCAGCTGTCATTCAAGAAATCAGGTCTATAAAGCCATTATGAAACTATTTTTTCGATTATTCGCCCTGCCCGTAATTGGCCTTGCAGCTTTGAGCGCTTCATTTATCTCATCCGCCGCCTCAACCCAGCCCGATATATATGTTGTGATGTTTCGTGCCGATTGGTGCGCGCCGTGTAAAATCGTCGAACCGACAATTCAATCCGCGCTCGATCAACTACGTGATCCCGGTATTGATTATATTACAATCGATATTTCCAATCCCGGCCTGTCCGAAATCGGGGCTCATGCAGCTTTTGACCGTAATATTGTTCCCCAATATAATAGCTGGTTAGGCGTAACCGGTTTTGCCGCCATTATTGACGGAGATACGAAACAGACCTTGGGCTGTGTTAATATGCTCTATGATAGTCAAGCTATGGCTAAACATATTCGCAATTTGAAAACCTATGCGGTTTCCAATCAGCCCAATTTTGATATGACGTGCCCAGAGCCGAATAATTAGGTTCTATGCGCCAATAATCCGGTGCAAGGCTAGCTTTCGCCGTAAACTTCATCACGCGCGGCGGCCATTGCGGTTTTCATTTCATCTCTAATCGCTTGATCAGAAATCTCGACAGCAGCATCCGTTAAATCTTTGCGTAATTTACGAAAGACGTCCTCATCCCCGGCTTCTTCCATATCTGCCGCTATAACAGCCAGAGCATATTTGCCGGCTGCCGCCTCGTCCAGACCCATTAGCGCGCCCGCCCAATGCCCCAGTCGCTTATTACGTTTGGCTTCTGCTTTAAACTCCTTAGCCTTATCGAGGACATATTTGGCTTCATGGCTTGCGCCGCGTTCTTCAAAACCGCTCATCGCGCTCTCCTTGGTGAATCACTCATAAGGCTTAGGTAAGTATTACAGCGCAAGTTCTCAACTGTAAATTTGTAGATTTTACACGGCTTTTAACGTTCGCCCATTGCCGCCATGCACGGCTTAGGCTAAGAGCAGTGCTTAGAGAGACTCTTAAGTGAGTCTTGTAACATCCGAGACGCTTATGAGCCGCCGAAAGCAGCTATATGAGGGCAAGGCCAAAATTCTTTATGAAGGCCCTGAGCCCGGAACCCTGATCCAATATTTTAAAGATGATGCCACCGCATTTAATGCGCAAAAAAAGGCGACGTTGGATGGCAAAGGTGTTTTGAACAACCGAATTTCAGAATATATTATGCTACGGTTAGGCGAAATTGGTATCCCGACCCATTTTCTCAAACGCCTGAATATGCGTGAGCAATTGATCAAAAAAGTGGAAATCATTTCGCTCGAAGTCATTTGCAGGAACGTTGCTGCGGGTACTATGTCAAAACGACTAGGAATAGAAGAAGGGGAACGACTGCCCCGCTCTATAGTCGAATTTTGCCTTAAACGGGATGACTTAGGCGATCCGTTGATAGCCGAAGAACACATTCATGCTTTCGGCTGGGCTACACAGGCAGAACTGGATGAAATGATCGCCATGACACTGCGGATCAATGATTATCTTTGCGGTATGTTTTCCGGAATAGGCATTAATTTAATTGATTTTAAAATTGAATTTGGGCGCCTATCAACACCCGATGGCCATCAAGTTATTCTTGCTGATGAAATTAGTCCGGACTCCTGCCGTTTATGGGATCGTGAAACCAATAAAAAACTAGATAAAGACCGGTTTCGTCGAGACCTTGGCGATGTAACCGAAGCTTATAATGAAGTTGCAACGCGCCTTGGAATCATAAAAGAAAACCCCCGTAGCGCGGCCATTTTATCAGTCGTGTCAAATGAGGACGAATAAATGAAAGCGATTATTCAGGTTGGATTGAAACCCGGCGTCCTAGACCCGCAAGGCCGAGCCATTGCTCGATCACTCGGAGATTTAGGCTTTGACGAAGTTTTAGATGCACGGCAAGGAAAAACCATTGAACTTGACCTTCAAGAAAAAGACGTGACCCGCGCCGAAGAACGCGTGAAAGAAATGTGCGAGAAGCTTCTCGCGAATACTGTGATTGAAAGTTACACTTTTTCAATCGAAGAGTAACGGAGCCGCGTTATGCAAACAGCTGTTATTGTCTTTCCAGCATCCAATTGTGACCGCGATGCTGCAGTTGCCTTGGAAAAAGTTACAGGCCGCAAGCCCTATATGGTCTGGCACCGGGAAACCAGCTTACCACGGGATGTCAATTTTGTTGTCTTACCGGGTGGTTTTTCCTATGGAGATTATTTGCGCTGCGGCGCAATAGCCGCCCGCTCCCCCATTGTAAAAGATATTGTCGTGCGCGCTGATAAAGGCCTTGCCGTTGCAGGGTTTTGCAATGGATTTCAAATTTTATGCGAGACAGGGCTTCTGCCAGGCGCCTTGATGCGTAATAAAAGTTTGCAATTTATTTGCAGGCCACAACCTCTTACAATCGTCAATGGAAACTCGCGCTATACATCGCGCTATGAGGGCAAGACCCAAGTCACCTTTCCGATTGCCCATCATGATGGTAATTATTTTGCCGATGAAGCGACGCTTAATATTTTAGAAAAAGAAGGTCGGGTTATTGTCAAATATGAGGGCAATCCGAATGGATCAGCCCGTGATATAGCCGGTATTTGCAACAAAGCTGGAAATGTTATGGGCATGATGCCTCATCCTGAACGGGCTATTGATCCCTTGCAGGGCGGTACAGATGGCATAGATCTTTTTAAATCGATTATTGAGTCGCTGTAATGATAAAACAATCAAAAATTACGCCTGAAGTTATCTCCGAACATGGTTTATCCAACGACGAATATCAAATCATTCTCGATCGCCTAGGGCGCGAGCCTAACATTAACGAATTGGGTATTTTTTCTGTCATGTGGTCGGAACATTGCTCTTATAAATCGTCGCGCCGTCATCTTGGTAAATTTCTGACCAAGGGCAAACGCGTGATACAAGGCCCGGGTGAAAATGCTGGCGTCATCGATATTGATGATGGCCATGCTATTATATTCAAGATGGAATCCCATAACCACCCATCATATATTGAACCCTACCAAGGGGCGGCAACCGGCGTGGGTGGAATTATGCGGGATGTTTTCACCATGGGTGCGCGCCCTATAGCACTCATGAATGCATTGCGATTTGGCGAACCCACCCATCCGAAAACGAAGCAACTTGTGTCGGGCGTTGTGGCTGGCATTGGCGGCTATGGTAATTGTGTCGGCGTTCCTACTGTTGGCGGCGAGACAAATTTTGATAAAGGCTATAACGGCAATATCCTTGTCAATGCGATGTGTGTTGGCCTCGCAGATGCTGACAATGTGTTTTATTCTGCCGCCAAAGGTGTTGGCAATCCTATATTTTATGTTGGCTCTAAGACAGGTCGCGACGGCATTCATGGCGCGACCATGGCTTCTGCTGAATTTGATGATGATAGCGAAGAAAAACGTCCAACGGTACAAGTTGGCGACCCTTTCACCGAAAAACTGCTCATCGAAGCCTGTCTTGAACTTATGGCTACAGACGCCATTATTGCCATTCAAGACATGGGTGCAGCGGGCCTGACATCATCATCCGTCGAAATGGCTGATAAGGGCGGCGTAGGTATAGATTTAACTCTTGATAAAGTGCCTCAGCGTGAACTGGATATGACGCCATACGAAATGATGCTCTCTGAATCACAAGAACGCATGTTGATGGTTATCAAACCGGGTAAGGAACAATTAGCCTTTGATGTCTTTGAAAAATGGGAACTCGATGTTGCGGAAATCGGGATTACAACGGATACAGGCCGCCTTGTTCTACGCCATAAAAAGAAAAAAGTTTGCGATATTCCTATTGCACCGCTTGCCGATGACGCGCCCAATCTTGATCGTCCCCATATTCCAACAGAACCCCGTCCCGTTCTGTCTGCCACAGACATTCATGAAACGCAGGATTATGATGATGCTCTACTACGAATTATCAGTTCACCCGATATCGCCTCAAAACGCTGGATATGGGAACAATATGATCGCCATGTAATGAACGATACGGTTGATAGCAGCCAGAGCGGCGGCGACGCAGCCATAGTGCGCATTCACGGGACCAATAAGGCCGTTGCAATTACAACCGATGTGACACCGCGCTATTGCTACGCTGATCCATATGAAGGCGGCAAACAATGTGTGGCCGAGACATGGCGCAATCTCACCGCAGTTGGCGCCGACCCGATTGCTATCACTGATTGCTTGAATTTTGGAAACCCAGAGCGCCCCGAAATCATGGGGCAATTAGTGGGTTGTATCGAAGGGATGAATGAAGCCTGCCGAGCTTTTGATTATCCTGTCGTGTCGGGCAATGTCTCGCTTTATAATGAAACCAATGGTGTTGCCATTCCTCCGACGCCCGCTGTTGGCGGCGTTGGCCTTATCCCTGATTTAACTTTTTTCTCAGGTATGTCCGGCGCGCAAGACGGCGATACATTGATCTTGATTGGCGAAACCATTGGGTGGCTAGGTTCGTCAATTTACTTACGCGAAATATTACGCCGCGAAGACGGTGCTCCGCCTCCTGTTGATCTTGAAGCTGAAAAACGAAATGGTGATTATGTTCGCCGGCTAATCCGTAACCGCCGCGTAAAAGCTGTCCATGACTTATCGGACGGTGGCCTTGCTATTGCGGCGACTGAAATGGCACTCTGTTCAGGCCGCGGTATGAAACTTATGGGTCCTCCGGGCGGGCCAGCCCATGGATGGTTTTTCGGGGAAGACCAAGGGCGCTATCTCTTAGCCGTGGATAAATACAGCATTAATCCTATTATATCGACTGCAGAAACACTGGATGTCACTGCGCAAATCATTGGTCAAGTCGGAGGTGATCGTGTAATTGGAGCCGGTGCTTTTGATGTTTCCATTCACAAAATCCGTAATGCCCATGAGGGCTTTATGACGGAACTTATGTCATAATGGCTATGGCAGGCGATGATATAACGGCGATGATACAGGCGGCCATTCCGGACGCAGATATTGAGTTGATTGATCTTGCGGGCGATAATGATCATTGGAAGGCTATTGTAACAAGCGCAGCCTTTGAGGGCAAATCCCGCATAGCTCAACACCAGATGGTTTATGCGGCATTACAGGGCAATATGGGCGGTGTTCTACATGCTTTGGCTCTTGAAACAAGAACGCCAGACAAGAATTAAATCTGAGCATGAGGGTTCTAATAATTGGCGGCACATCCCCTATCGCCGATGGCCTTATTCGGCAGTGTTTAAAGGCCAATTATACGACAAAGGTTCTCGTTGGCGGGAATACTTATCAAGGACCCTATAAAGACAGACTAGAGCTAAAAAAACACGTAATTGGCAAAACGCCTGTTTCTCAATTACGAAATTGGCTAGACCCTTTTGACATCGTATGGATTATTCCGCCTATCGATTTAGCCGTAAAAATCATTCCGGCACTCATAGAGGCCGGTACAAAACGGATCATTTGTGTTTCCAGCTATAATGTAGTTGTAACGCCTCATGACCCCGTTTACGCAAATTTACTATCCGCAGAGAGCTATATAACAACAATAGCACCTAACAGCATCATCATTCGTCCCACAATGATTATTCATCGTAATCAGGCATTATTGAGATTGGTAGCAAACCGCATATCAAAAGGGAAAATCGTTTTTATGCCGGGCATGGGGAAAACAATACAACAACCCATTGATTATAGAGATTTATCAGATGCGCTCTATTTTGCAGCCCATCAATCAGCGCCCGGCTGTTATAATGTTGGAGGATCTACGATTTTATCACTCCGGAAACTTTATAGCCGGTTTGCTAAAGTTAGTGATCAACGCTTGATTATTATCCCTGTCCCTATCTTTTTGATTAAAGTAGCAAAATATTTTTTTTCAAACCGCTTGCCACTTTCGTCAGCACAAATTTCTCGCCTCTCTCTACATAAATCCATTGAATCCAACGCCCTGCCCGGTTGGTTAGCCTCAACGCCTTTAGACGAAACCTTAGAAACTCTAATCGATTTTATTCGGTAAACCCTTGACCTGAAGGGCAACAGTTCTTAGCTCAAACTAGTTAGATAAAGGAATTTACAATGACGACTTCTGCTCATGACCGTATAAAGAAAACTGTCACAGACAATGACGTTGTCCTTTACATGAAAGGCACACCCGTCTTTCCACAATGTGGGTTTTCATCCACTGTCGTTCAAATTCTAGATTACATTGGTGTTGATTATGAAAGCGTCAATGTACTGGAAGACCCCGACATCCGGCAGGGTATTAAAGATTATAATAATTGGCCAACCATTCCACAAATTTTCGTCAAAGGCGAATTTATTGGAGGGTGTGATATCATGCGCGAAATGTTTGAAACGGGAGAGTTGCGTGACCTTATGGTACAAAAGGGCATAAAAACAGCAGCATAGGCTAGCAACGCCTCCTTTAAACAATTTTAAATATTTATAAAGTAATATTAGTTATTAATTGCTGTTGGGGATTGTGGGAAACCCGTGAGGCAAGAATTATGGCATTATTCGGAATGAATATAAAACGGCGTAATGTTTCGCGCGGGACATTTCATGTTGAAAAATTAAATCATCACAGGCGCAATCAAACAAAAACATCTATGGGATATGGACGCATTTTCGGATCGGCGTTTTCGATCTGCATCGGCGGTTTTTTTTGCTATACAGCCCTTCACTATGTTCCAGCCTTTGTTGATACAGCTAAGGTGGTATCATTTTCAAATCTGGACACCTCGGCCGCTCGGTTAAATGGCCGCAAAGAGCGGCGCAGTTTTCTGGCTCCCTATTTCGATATATTCAAATTAAAAAAAGCCTATCTTAAAGCCGGACAAACAATGCAAGTGCAATATGCTCTGCCGAAAAATGCCCAACTAAAGCTGACTATCACCCAATGCAGAAGCATACTTATTGCTGAAGTCTTTAGCTGCCAAGCAATTGGCAAACGGAATGTAACTTTAACTACCAAAACAATTGGAACCCATGAATTTTCATTCGACCAGACAGGGTTTTACGAATTTTCTGAAACGGTTATCCAAGCTTCAAACCCGGCTCAACCTTATGAAGTTATTTGGCGGCGAAGCTAGGCTTCAGTATAAAAAAAACCTCGCGAAAAACGAGGCTTTCAAACGGTAAAGACATTGTTAGTGATTAACGTGAATAGAATTCGACTACAAGATTGGGTTCCATCACGACCGGATAAGGCACTTCATCAAAGCTCGGAGTGCGAACAAAGGTAGATTTCATACCTTTAAGATCAACGCTCACATAATCTGGAATTTCGCGCTCACTTGACTCCAAAGCTTCCAAAACCAAAGCCATTGTTTTAGACTTTTCACGTACTTCAATAATATCGCCTTCTTTGCACCGGTAAGACGGAATATTGACACGTTTACCATTTACAAGGACATGACCGTGATTAACAAATTGGCGAGCCGCAAAAACAGTAGGCACAAATTTAGATCGATAAACAACAGCGTCCAAACGGCGTTCTAAAAGACCGATGAGGTTTTCCGAAGCATCGCCGCGTAAACGCGTCGCTTCGGCATAAATACGGCGGAACTGTTTTTCTGTAATATTGCCGTAATATCCTTTAAGCTTTTGCTTGGCCCGTAGCTGCGTACCAAAATCGGATAGCTTACCACGGCGGTTTTGACCATGTTGCCCCGGAGGAAACGGGCGTTTATTAACAGGTGACTTAGGCCGTCCCCATATATTTTCGCCCATACGGCGATCAATTTTATATTTTGCTGAATGACGCTTAGACATGCGTGTATACTCTCATTTGACGTGCTCCGGCTAGCCCAAACCCTTCAGGCAGCGATTTCAACGGCGGCAGCACACCTTCCCGTAGGTGGGCGGAGTTCTAGCGCTTTAATATATGAAGTCAAGCCTTCTTGTAAGAGATCAACATGTACTTTTTTATTTAAAATGCCTTAGGCGATAATCTAAGACTTTTAATGAACTAAGTCAGTTGGATTGATGTTAAAAAATTCCACTTAAACTATTCTCACATTACTAAAAAACTTAAGGTGACATAGAAAACTTATGTCGCAAGTTTGAAGAAAACAATCTCCTTTTTATCCCTCAAATTTGGGGATTGCAGTCGTACCTGCAAGCAACCCTCCATCAATTATTATTTCGCTACCGGTGATATAACAGGCCTCATCTGATGCCAACATAAGTGCAACAGCGGCAACTTCTTGGGATGTTCCGAAACGCTGGGCTGGTGTGTCTGCCACCAGAGCATCCATTCGCGATTGGCGATCTGCATTATTACCAAGCATAGGTTCCCAAATCGGTGTCAAAATAGCTACCGGATGTATTGAATTACACCGAATATTCATTCCGTTTTGCGCACAATACAAAGCTACAGTTTTACTATGATTTCGGATCGCCGCTTTTGATGAAGCATAAGCAGCCGCACCAGGAATCCCTATCAATCCGGAGCGAGATGAAATATTTATAATTGATCCTCTACCAGATTTTCGCATTGCTTTTATAGCATAACGGCAGCCTAAAAATGTTCCATCTAAATTAACACGGTGCACATATCTCCAATCTTCGAGCGACACATGTTCAGGGTCTTGTGGGCGTTCTGTATGTTCAAGTCCAGTAATACCCGCATTGTTCACCACAACATCCAATTGCGGCCAATTTTTATAGAGTATATTCCAGTCCTCTTCACATTCAACATCAAGCTTTATGGCCGAGCCGCCCAAATGCCTTGCAGTATCATCTACGGCATCAAAATGTTTATCCGACAGAATAACAAATGCCCCTTCATTAATAAAGGCCTCTGCAATAGCTGCCCCAATACCTTGGGCTGCACCTGTAACCAAACAGGTCTTTTGTTCCAATCGTTTCATGAGATTCCTCAAAATATAGTTTGCTGCTTTGTGCAGTTAAATAAAGCTGATAACTAGCTTACGTATTCACTATATTTCTCCAGATTCAATATAGCTTACCTCAATTCCAGACGAACTCAAGACATATCCTAAATAACTAATTATATCCCCGTTAACTCAGCAATTTTCTGCGATGATTTTAATAGCCAATCCATTCCTGCCATGACATGAGAGAAAAATGAATCTATCCGTTGGGAACCAAAAGGCACACGATATAAAAACTGGCGTAATAGCCGGAATTTTAGCTTATTCCATTTGGGGGGCTTTTCCAATTTATTTCAAAGTTACCGAAATGGTCAGCCCTCTGGAAATTTTGGCTCACCGTATTGTCTGGTCCCTGCCCTTTGCGCTTTTCATTATTCTACTACGCCGGCAATGGAGAGAGTTAAAACTTGCCCTACAGAATAAACGTCTTGTTGCTTTGTTATGTCTCTCATCCATTACACTGGCTATTAATTGGGGCGTTTACATATGGGCTATCCAGCAAGATCAAATTTTTCAAGGCAGCCTTGGGTATTATATAAACCCCTTAATGTATGTTTTGGTCGGCGTTGTTTTTTTCAAAGAGCGATTAACCCGGCTGCAATTAATTGCCGTATTATGCGCACTCGCCGGGGTTGCGATCCTAACCCTTTATGGCGGTGTATTTCCAACAATATCGTTGATACTTGCAACGAGTTTCACAGCCTATGGCGTTATCCGCAAACAGGCGGTTGTCGGGGCTATACCGGGGTTGGCCATTGAAACCTTAGTCATTTTTCCGCCCGCTGCGGGTTTTCTAATCTGGGTGGCAAACCAAGGTACGCTCAATTTTGGTACATCTGGCCCAATAACAAGCCTTTTACTGCTAGCTGGCCCGATAACCGTGCTGCCACTCTGGGCTTTTGCGGTAGCGGCGCGTCGGCTTAAATTATCAACTATTGGTATTTTACAATATATTGGTCCAACAGGGCAATTTATCTGCGCGCTTTATTACGGTGAAACATTTACAGCCGCCCATGCCTGGTGCTTCGGGTTTATATGGCTGGGGATTGTCTTTTTCTCCTATAGCGCCTTTAAGCTCCAAAAAAGTGAAACCGCAACCTCTAAATCGGTTCTTAAATCACCTTGACACGTCGGCCTGCCTGCCCGACCAACACCTTATGAAAATAGCGACTTGGAATGTAAATTCGATAAAAGCCCGTATGCATGCGGTAACACAATGGCTCGGGGAGGCTAATCCTGACATTGTCTGCCTGCAAGAAACCAAAACGCCGGATGAATCCTTCCCGTTTATGGAAATTGAAGCGTTGGGTTACAATATCGCTGTTCACGGACAAAAGTCCTATAATGGGGTGGCTATCTTATCGAAAACGCCATTTGAAGAGGTTATTTCGCGCCTACCCGACGACGATCAGGACGAACAAGCCCGTTATATAGAAGCCGTTGTCATGGGCCAAGATAGCCCAGTCCGTATCGCATCTATTTATCTCCCTAATGGAAATCCTGTGATGGATAGCGGAAATAATAATTTTAGTGAAAAATATAAATATAAGCTTAACTGGATGAGGCGTTTGAAAGATCATGCGGCCATCATTCTAGACTATGAAGAACCGCTTATTCTCGCGGGTGATTATAATGTTATCCCCGAAGACAAAGATACACATAATCCCGAAGGCTGGCGCGGGGATGCCGCTTTCCGGCCAGAGACTCATGCCGAATTCCGAGCCTTGCTGGGTCTTGGCCTTACGGAAGCTTTTGAACAAATGGATGGCCGTGCCGAACAATATACATTTTGGGATTATCAAGCCGGCGCATGGCAAAACAATAATGGCATTCGTATTGACCATTTGCTTTTATCGCCGCAAGCCGCAGACCGTATAGTTGATTTTAAAATTGACCGCAATCAACGCGAAGGGGTGAAACCATCCGATCATGTTCCAGTTATCGGCACCTTTGATCTTTAAAAATTAGGCTAATTTTCTCGAACAATTCATCCGAGTTTTAATCCATCCAGCGCTTCTTGAAGCTTTTTCTGCTCTTCTACATAGGCCGCACGGCGCTCTTTTTGCAAATTAACAACTTTTTCGGGGGCTTTAGCGACGAAAGCTTCATTCCCAAGTTTTTTATCAATTTTATCAATTTCAATTTGCGCTCTTTCAAGCTCTTTAGATAGGCGCGCTTTTTCCGCTCCTATATCAATCAATCCGTCAAGCGGTATAGCAAAACTTACGCCGTCTACTACGGTTTGAAGTGCACCTTTCGGGGCCTCTACCGCCGTTTTAATGCCGTCAACACGGGCCATGGGCGAAAGAACACCGGCATAAAGTTCAAGACGTGGGTCAAGTGTATCAGTCAGCATCAAAAGTGGTGCTTTCTTGCTCGGCGGGATATTCATATCGGCGCGGACAGAGCGCAGATTAGTAATAAGTGTTTGCACCCATTCAATGTCTTTGCTTGCCGCGTGATCAATGAGCTTGTCTGAGAGTTCAGGCCAGTCCGAGATGATGAGCATACTATCACGGGACTCCGCAATCTTTCCCCATAGCTCTTCGGTGATGAAAGGCATAAAGGGATGAAGGAGTTTCAGGATTTGGTCGAGTGTCCACGCAAAGGCCGCGCGAGTTTCGTCTTTGCCTGCACCGTCTTCGCCTGACAGGACGGGTTTAGACATTTCCAAATACCACGCGCAAAATGTATCCCATGCAAACTTATAAGCTGCGTCCGCAGCATCGTTGAATCGATAGCTTTCAATACAGCGCGTTACCTCGACAGTGGTTTTTACCGTCTCTGAAATAATCCACTTATTCAGCGCGAGGGTGGCCGTGGCTGGATCAAAATTAACGGGGGTGCAACCATTCATCTGACCGAAATTGGCGGCTGACCAGAGCTTGGTACCAAAATTACGATAACCTGCGATGCGGTCAACAGAAAGGCGGATATTACGCCCCTGTCCTGCCATGCTCGCCAGTGTAAAACGCAACGCATCCGCGCCATAAGCCTCGAAACCGTTAGGATATTGCTTGCGCGTGGCCTTTTCAATCTGTGGTGCTTTTTCAGGGTTTTTCAAACCGCGTGTACGTTTAGCTACAAGGGTTTCAATATCAACGCCGTCAATCAAATCGAGTGGGTCGAGCGTATTGCCGATAGATTTAGACATTTTCTTGCCTTGTTCATCCAAGACAAGGGCGTGGATATAGACATCTTTAAATGGAACCTCATCCATGAAATGTAAACCCTGCATCATCATCCGCGCGACCCAGAAAAAAATAATATCAAAAGCGGTAACAAGGGTTGAGGTAGGATAGAAACGCGCGAGTTCATCGGTGTTGTCAGGCCAGCCGAGGGTTGAGAATGGCCAAAGGCCCGACGAGAACCATGTGTCTAGAACATCTGGGTCACGTGTCAGAGTAATTGACCTAACAATAAAGTCTGTGCTGCCTTCATCCTCAATATCAATGTTACGAACATCGTCAAACCTTACTTCACACTGATCACCATAATATTTTTTGGCCGCTTTAATAACTGCCTGTTCGTCTAACCCAACAAAAACTAACGGCTTTTCTTGAATGTCGATTAATCCGTCTTTACTTAAATACCAGCCATACCAAGCTGGTATCCGGTGTCCCCACCAAAGCTGTCTTGAAATACACCATGGTTGAATATCTTTCATCCAGTGATCATAGGTCTTTTTCCAATTTTCGGGGATGAAGCGGGTAGAGCCATCATCGACTTTCGCCATAGCCTGTTCTGCGAGCTTGTCTGCTGCAACGAACCATTGATCGGTAAGCATGGGCTCGATAACAACGCCTGAGCGGTCACCGAATGGCTGCATGACTTTTTTGTCTTCAACCGCGATTAACAGACCTTCGGCGTCGATATCTTTGACGACTTCTTTACGGGCCAGAAAACGGTCCATGCCGATATATTTGTCGGGCATAATCTCGGAAGCGACCATCGCGCCGCGCTCATCCATCAGGCTATACATCGGGATATCATTACGCTTGGCCACTTCATAGTCATTAAAATCATGCGCGCCCGTAATCTTGACCGCACCCGAGCCGAAATCAGGGTCAGGATAATCATCGGTGATAATCGGGATAAGACGACCCGCGAGTGGGAGGCGCACCATCTTGCCCACGATAGGCGCATAGCGTTCATCATCAGGGTGCACAGCCACCGCGCCGTCGCCAAGCATGGTTTCGGGGCGTGTCGTTGCGATAGAAATATAATCACGTTCTTCGGATAAGGTGATATTACCATCCTCATCCTTCTCGATGTAAGTATAGGTCTCGCCACCATCAAGAGGGTATTTGAAGTGCCAGAAATGACCGTCTTTTTCGATATTTTCGACTTCGAGATCAGAAATCGCGGTCTGGAAATGCGGATCCCAATTGACGAGACGTTTGTCGCGGTAAATTAAGTCCGCTTTATACATCTCGACAAAAGCTTTCGTGACCGCTTCAGCCATTTTATCGGTAGGGTCATCAGGATTTCCAAGGGTGAATTTCTCGCGGCTCCAATCGCAGGAACTCCCCAAACGACGAAGCTGTTGATTGATATTGCCGCCGCTCTCAGCTTTCCATTCCCAAACATGCTGTAGGAACTCTTCGCGGCTCATATCTTTACGCGCACGCTGGCCTTCGACGGCAAGTTTGCGCTCGACCACCATTTGCGTAGCAATACCTGCATGGTCCGTGCCTGGTTGCCAGAGCACAGCTTTACCGCACATCCGGTTATACCGGACCAGAATATCCTGAATGGTGTTGTTGACCGCATGACCCATATGCAGGCTCCCCGTCACATTGGGCGGCGGGATGACAATAGAAAAATTATCATTTTCGGTATCAATCGGCTTGGCCGCGCGGGGCTTAAACGCGCCGCTGTCTTCCCACATCTTATAAAGACGCTGTTCAGCAATTTGCGGATTGAATTTATTTTCAAGCATTACGGCTATTCCATTTTCGAGCCTAAACAGAAAAGCCCCACCCCCTTTGATAAGGGCGGGGCTGATTTAATGTCTTCTAACCCGTAACAACGGGCTTTTAAAGAGGCTTATTTACCAGAAGAAATCCGCTTAACTTCTTTTGTAACAGCCCGTTCGACAATGCCTTTGAGATTAGCATCCAACCATTCTTTAAGCATAGGCTGTAAAGCCTCCATAACAATATCGCCTATGCGGTCCCCCCGTTCAGCAACCACCGCTTTTTCTTCAACAACTTGGTTAAGCGAAGCAAAAGCACCAGCTGTGGCACTCTCTGTCACTTCGTCAATAATAGCATCTGATTTTACAGCTCTCGGCATGTCTTCGGTCTCCTCTTCAAGGGTAACGTGTGGGGTATTGGGTGATTCGTCAATAACAAGCTCAATTTCGTTATTTTCACTGTCAGTAGTTAACTCTGTCTGAGCCGCATTGGATATTTCATCATCACTCGAATTCAACGCCGCGCCAACAACCGCACCGCCAGCCACTGTTGCCGCTGCACCTGTCAGCATAGCTTCCAGATCAATGTCATCTGCATCACCAACATTATTCTCTACCATAACAGGCATTGACTCTGCGGCTTGGGCATCTGCAGCCGCCCGAGCTGCCAAAGCCTGTAAAGCATTTTCGGCCTCTCCTGTCGCGGCCGTAATATCAACATCCGTATCAAGCTCTATTTCAGGTTCCAGGACGTTAAGAGATTGTTCGCTCAAACTGGTTTCATCTTCAATTGTCAGTGACAAAATTTCCTGCAGAACATCATCAGGCAATCCATCGTCCTGCAAATTAGATAATTCCGCCCCACCCATATCACCCTGTGCATCAATATCGTCATTGCTTGCCACTCTATCCTCCATAGCAGCAAGTTGGGCTTCAATACCATCATCAAACTCTGATAATTCGGATGACGACTCACTTGAATCATCCAGAAAACTGGTGTCTGTTAGATCCGCCATCAAGGATTTTACAAGATCCAGATCACTCTCACTATCTTTGGCGTCAATCTGCATGTCCTCTGACGGATCGATAACATCTTCATTTTCGGCAACATAAATATCAATGTCATCCAACACCTGCGCGGTGTCATTATCACTCATCTCAGCCGACGCTATTAAGGATACTTCAGGCTCAACAAGCGATTCGATAGCGGTTTCAATACTCAGGTCTTCGGCTGTAACAATGTCCGATTTTTGTGCTGATACAGTATCCACCACTCCAACTATATCTGAGGCATCGGCCTCTATCATTTCATCAAGGGCTGTTAAATCCATATCATCACCAAAATCAACCAAATCCAATTCATCATTGGAGAGTTGCGTGGGTTGTGGGGTTAATCCAGTGACAGCTTCGGTTTCAAATTGTTTTTCATCAAGCTCATAACTTTCAGACAGTGCATCAAGTTGATCGTTAACTGTTAAATCAAGAACAGAGTCATCAGAATCAGGAATAGCAAGATCAATAACCTCGTTATCATCGATATCGTTTGACGGAACAGTGGTGAGGGTATCATCAGTATTATCATCAATTAATGAAGCAAAAACCGAATTTTCATCATTAACATCAAGCGCATCAATGGACGCTGTATCTGGTTCCAACAATTCTGTAGTATTCGCATTTGATTGTATTTGGCTATCAGAATCATTCGATGCTGTAGATTTATCATCATCAGCTATTATCTTTCTGATCGACGCCAGAATATCTTCCATACTCGGTTCAGCATTTTTTGCAGAATTTGAGCTGTCCGGTGTCTGTTCAGACATTGTGCTTCCCTTAAACATATAGCGAACGCCAAAGCGCGGCATACTTCCCATGGTCCCCCTATTAGGGTTAAGGGAACACGTGTGACTTGTCTAGCATTGAGACCACTCAATTATAAGGGGATTCTTCTTCAATTTGTTTTTCTGACAGCGAATTCGGTGTTTTTTTCTTATTTCCAAAGATCGGGAGCTTTAATTTTCCAAAGGTAACATTATAAAAATCCGCCAAATCCTTCGATATTCCGCTTTTTTCTGCTGATTTTGATGTAACAGGTAAGGCCGTTGAAACTTGTGGATTGTTTTTTAATGTAGGCGATACAGCCACATTTTTATGGTTTTCCTCGAATGACACTGGCCGTGTCCGTGAAGGATAATTGGCAGCCGGGTCAGTAATGCCGCCAACCGGACGAATGTCTTGCGGCGGTATTGCCGTAATACTAGCGAGTGGAATAGAAGACGGAGTGGCAGGTAATTTTGTTGGCGGTGTCTTTATACGCGGTAAATTATCTATTTTTGGCAACAATGTCTTCCCTAAGGTTTGGTTATATAATTGTCCAAGATCGCCCGGAATTTCCCCTATTTCCTTCAAAGGAGCAGATATTACTTTTGGAACCTCTGTAAGGTGAAAACGATCACTATGCCCGGTCACACTATCTACACCATCCTTGGCTAACACACCTACGTCATCGGCTATATCGGGTAATTGTTTTACAATTTTATGCCCCGCTTTTGGCAAACCTGTTAGGCCTAACGTATTATCGTAAAGCTCAATGATATCATCTGGAATATCTTGCACCTCACGTGCAACTTCTTCGACTAGTTCAGGCACATAACGGTCAATCACACGGTTCAACCCTTTATATTTAACCGCTTCGAAATTTCTGTTAGGATCATAAAGATCAACAGGTAACTGCAAACCTTCAGCATCAAAGACGCCTAAAACTGTCAATAATTGGAATGTTGAATCATCAACAGCCCGTTTGGCATCAATGACAGTAATTTGCGCCATAAGTAACTCTTGCTCCGCATTTAATACGTCTAATGTGCTGCGAGTTCCAATTTGCTGCTCAAGCTCGACACCTTCAAAGGCCACTTCGGCGGACGCCACTTGGCGTTCCGCCTGAATGAGACTGCGTTTTGATGCATCAAGCTGTGCCCAAATCTGCGAAACGGTTTGATCAATAGCCTGTTCCACATCGCGAGTTTCAAAAGTTGTCCGAGTGTGTGCTTCTTTAGCGGCCCGCACACGAGAGCGGTTCAGTCCGCCAGAAAAAATCGGAATTGTTAAATTTGCCGTAATTTGCGCCTGTCGTGACCGCCCAAATCCAATGGCTTGTCCCTGCGATGTATTTGCGGACCCATTGAGACTTAAGCTAGGGCGCGAAGCGGCTTTGGCTACATCGATAGCAGCATCAGCGGCTTCCTCGTTAAACAAGGACGCAATAAGCTGTGGGTTGTTTTCACGAGCAATAGCCATAGCAGTCTGTAAAGATTGCGGTAGGATAAAAACTGGTACTTCCTGCAAATCATTCGGAGGATATCCCACGGCACGCACATAATCTGCACGCGAGGACTGCAATTGTGCATCAGCCTGCGCTAACCCGATTTCTGCACCTGCCAATCGACTTTTAGCTTGCGCTATATCCGTACGCGTTCCCTCGCCAACATCAAAGCGGGCCTGAGCAGCTTCTTGCTGACGAGCCAAAACACTCACATTGCGCCGACGTATAACCGCAGCCTGCTCATCACGTAAAACACTAACATAAGCAGAGGCAACCAAGTTGAAAATCCCCTGCTCTGTATTACGCAATCCTTCACGCGCGGCAAAAATAGACGCCTTGGCTTGCCGTTTCAAAGCCCTGACACGCCCCCCCTGATAGAGCGGTTGAATAGCCTGCACACTGCCTGTACGCGGCGTACTGAAATTTGAACTTGATGTGGGTTGACCTAGAAAATTATTCGCTGTCGTGGCCCCCCATGCTTGGCCAATTGATCCATTCAAACTTGTCGTCAACCGCCCTTGGGCACGGGCTTGAATATAATTTTCATCGACTTCTCGCACCCGCGAACGCTCGGCCTGCAAGCGCGGATTTTTGGCATAGGCTGACATCAAGGCCTCAGATAATGTCTCACCCGTAGCCGGAACAGCCATAAACATAATAGCCGAACACAGAAGCACTTTTTGGAAAGACTTACGCATTATCAGGGCTTTTATCACACCGGACACATCCTAATTTTGGCACCATTTTCATGTCTTTCGTAAAGCGTTATACAGGTCTACCTAAACACAAAGTATCATCAAACTTAATTATTTCGGGTTAACAGGCCTTAAAGCTCAAATGTTGTTTTCCGTTCAAACCCTGTAAGGGTTTTTGCACTAGCATCAAAAACAATACGCATTCCTGTTGTATCCCCTGATTTCGTGTAAATACACCCGCGGCCTATAGGCCCTGATTGTACGATAACAGCAAGCCGTCCACCATCAGCGAGTTGGTTAAGCCAACTTTGCGGCACATCAGAAACAGCTCCATTAACAAAAATAACATCAAAAGGCCCGTGCTCGGCCGCGCCGCTTTTCAGATCACCGCGAACAACTGCCGCATTCGTTACATCTTCATCAGCCAATATTTGCGTTGCGCGGTCGACACGTTCATCCGTATCTTCAATACCAACAACTGTCTCTGCAATCTGCGAAAGGACTGCAGTCGAATACCCGCGACCACAGCCGATATCCAAAACAATATCCGTTGACTGAATATCCGCAGCGTCCACCAATTTAGCAAAATCACGAGGTCGCGACATCCAACGTCCCTCTCCGACATCAATTGCCACGTCGCTATAGGACAGGGCTTTTTGTGCCTTGGGTGTGAATTTCTCACGCCGAGTCTGACGAAAGGCTCGCAAAACATCCAAATTCGTCACATCATTCGTACGAATTTGGCTTTCAACCATATGGTGGCGAGCATTAGAAAAATCGAACATATAATCCTCTTTATATCCTGATGTCCGCTTTTACATATACAAATGCAAATTAAGCATGACATTGCGCCGCTATACCCCCCAAACCCCTATAGTTGCAATGGGCTCTAACGCATAATTTCCATACATTTCTGTCACACAACCTTAAGATATTACAATAAATCCTTTATCATGTTTATAAGGAAAAACAGCGTTGCTCTTTGGTTCACAGTTAGATATAGACGCGCCTTCATCACGTGTTTCATTCACGATTCACATCTTTGAAGGCACCATGGCGGAGTGGTGACGCAGCGGATTGCAAATCCGTGTACCCCGGTTCGATTCCGGGTGGTGCCTCCATAGTTTCACATTTTCCACTTTAGCAATTTCAACCAAACCTTAATACATTTATTGGCAAGTACCTTCCGTAAGTGGATTTAATCTTACTATAAACGGTCTTGAAAATGCATTCAGACGAAACAACCAATCACGCGATGCATGCACAAATGTATACGGTCGAGGCCAATTGCAACCATAAATTATATTTTACCAAAGAAAACCTAACTTGCAAGCGATATATACGATTAGCCATAGCGTTCATCCTTATATACGTGACCTCTGCACTGGGTTTATCAAACACAGCCTATGCGCAAATCCGGAATTTTGACTCTGTATCCGAAAACTTCACGCCTAACAGGGCGGAAAACTTTGCCTGTTCAACCGATGTTGGTGTTTTAGCCAACGGAAGCATAGCCGGAAATGATGGATATTGTCCTCGTAATGGTCAACCAACCTATGAGATTTCATTCAACCTTAACAATCCCAACATTGATGATTTTTATGAAAGTCTTGTCTTTTATGCCAACGCTGGCTCTATCTATACCGATGGTGAATTAGATTTAGTCAATATCGAAATTGACTATCTTGATACCACATCAGGCCTATTAACAACTTTTTCTCAGAACGACGTTGATATTGGTAATACTATCAATGCTACAACACCCAGAATTATTACCTTCGACTCTCTGTCCGGTTTACCGGCTGATATTGCTGGCATTAGTCAAGTACGGCTGTCTGACCCAAGAACATCTGTGGGCAGCCTGATCGAAGCCGCGTTTAGGGAAGTTCAGGTCACATACTCACCTGGAAATATATCACTTGTAAAATCGGCATCTCTTGATTTGGGAAGCGACGGCGTAATTTCCGTCGGAGATATTATTACCTATAACTATGTTGTCACAAATGAATCTGCCACTGTAACGCTCTTTAACATTACCCTTTCAGAGCCGGCCGGAAACTTTTCTGGCACAGGAACATTACCAACGCCTAATCTTATCTCAGGCGGTAATGATTATGATGGCGGTGTTGGTACTGCAACTGATATTCGGGGCGGAGAGATAATAACATATGCGGCCACCTATGCGATAACTCAGGATGACATTGATGCGAATGGTGTTAGCAATCAAGCAGTGGTATCAGGCACAAGTTTTAACGGAGACCCCGTTTCAGATCTCAGCGGAACAACCCCAACCAACGATACGGCAACGGTCCTGCCTCTTATTAAAGCCATAACAGCTACCCCCGAGACTTTTCCGGTAATCGATGGATCTGCCGGAGGAAACACAACGTCAATTCTTGCATCCGATACACTAAACGGTACCCCTGTCAATCTTGCCAATGTAGACATTACAATTAACACATCCGATCCGCAACTTTCACTTAACGTCGGAACCGGACTTATCTCAATTGCCGGCTCCACCCCCAATGGCAGCTATACTGTAACCTACACAATTTGCGAAACCTCTAATCCAACGAATTGCGCCAGCGCAACCGAAACAGTGACAGTTGGAACGCCTACTCCTAATATTTCATTACCGCCCCCAAGTTGCGGGGCCATAGAAACAAACTTCTTTGGCCTATCATTCAGTGCCGTTATAGCCGAACCAGGCAGTAGTGATACGTTTAGACTCACAAATGCAGGTACGGTTAATGGTATTCCGGTTGAACTTCTTGCCAGCTTTACATCCCCTGGGGCACCGTCAGGCGGGCAAGCCCCCAGGATAGATAGCTCTGATAACTTTATATTCAATTCGGGTATACCTCGTACAGTTACCTATCAGATAGTAATCTTAGGCACGACAACACCAATTAATGGAAATTTACGGTTTCGATTAGGGGATTTGGATTCAAATGAACGCTTGGAATTAGCGTCCAGCCAAGTTTCAGCTATTATTCGCAATACGCCAACCAACTTAACGATTAGTGAAACAGGCGGAATAGTCACGATAATTGGCTCTCCCAGTGCGGGATCAACTATTCCCGAAGATACAGTAGAATTCATTCTTGAAAACACCTCTACTTTTACATTAACGGCTATACCATCAGGCGGCAACTCAGGGTTCACTTTGGATGCAAGCATCTCATTACCCTTTACAGGGGAAGTCTGCACGTCAGACATTATTACTGTTAAAACCCTTGATTCAACAAATTCAACTCCTTCGGTTGGGGATACAGTTTCTTATGCACTCGATGTGACAAATAACGGTCCCTTCCCGATCAATGATCTAACATTAACCGATAATTTACCATCAGGCATTTCCTATCTTTCCGATACTCCCGGTTCAACTACGACCGGGACAACATCTTATGACGAAGCAACAGGCCTTTGGACAATAGGCACACTTGCACAGGCCGAAACTGTACGCCTAATCTTAAGCGGCACTATTGATTCAGGTAGCGAAAACCTAACACTAACGAATACGACAACAGCAGCAACTTCACCCTCTATAATAGACTCAGATACGACAACAGATGATCTCTCTGAATCTATCACCATAGCACCAAGCTTACCCGATTTATCCGCTGTTAAAACAGTCGCTATGTTCAATCCAACTGAACTAGCTATACCCGGCAATGATGTTATTTATACAATTTCAGTAACCAATGCAGGAGATGGCACTGTAGACAGAGATACAGTTTTTCTTGTGGATCGTATTCCAGCTGAAATTGATATTTTTATCGGTGATATTGATGACGCCGGTCCTGAAACAAATCCTGTCAGCTTTGTTGATACCAGTTCAGGCTTAACATTCAATTATACCGATGATGTGGGATTTTCAAACGACACCACAGCGCCCGCCGATTTTACCGAATGTACTTTTTCTCCCGCAGCCGGATATAATGCTAATATTACCTATATTTGCTTTAACCCAAAAGGTATATTAGCCACCGGTAATCCAGACCCCGGGTTTTCCTTAAGTTTCAGAGCACGCGTCAAATAACAATATTCATTTGAAAGCTTAAATGAAATTATAGTTTCAGGCTGACCCAAACCAACGCCGCATAAATTGTCGAAATGCGGAATGTTTTTTAGCCGCATTTTTTTGCATCTCTTCAGTGTGAGTACTTAAACTATCCGTAACGTCACTGATTTCTTCACCAATTTTATCAGCTATCGGATCAATATTTTTAATGCTCCAGCGCCGGATCATACGCCATATAAAAAAAACTAAACAGGCTAACAGGAATAAGAAAACAATATTAAACCATGGAATCAACACAGCATTCGGTCCTGAAACCCGCTTAATTTTATACGCATTAGGGAAAATGGAAAACAGCCTTATACGCCAACCATAATGGCTCACAGCCACCCAAACCTCATCTTCCTTTGCAATATCTTGTGCTTTCGCACTCAAATCGCTACTGTCAAATTTCAAATAAAAGGGAAATGACCAGCCCGTATCTTCATTTCGATAAACTCGGGGTTTACCATTCGCCCTTACCGTTGAAATAAACCGCACATCACGGGTGGTGCGATCATCTGTCCCCGCATCAGGGCGATCCCAAAACGGTGACCCTTTACTAATATCCATGCGTTTCACATCGGTTCCAACGATTTGTACGACATCTTTGGATGGGAGATAATAATGCAACAAAACGCCTGCACATATTAATAGCAGCAAACCAATGATACGTTTTACCCATTTCATATATCTCTCCTATTACTTATCATCATGTATATTGAGCCAAATAAATCAGGGTTATAATAATTATAATCGGAATAAAGAAAACGAAGAGGAAGAGTTTTGGGCGCATAGAGCGATCATATTGGGCTAACCCTTTAGCAATAAAAACTTCTTTATTACCGCTTAACTGACTGGCTTTATATTCTGACTGCAATCGTTTGCGCTGTTTAAACCGTCCTGTTGTAGAAAGCACCGCATAAATAACACTCAAAACAAAGACTATAAAAATAATATTCCTAACCCATATAATCACTTTTTACGGCCTCTTTTTTTGCGATTATTTTTATACTTCTTTCTATTTTTATCAGTTTCATGATTGTCTCTGCTACCCCAAGGACTTTCAAACTTTCTTTTACCACTCTCTGCCTTATCGCGTCCTTCACTCATATCCATCTGATTGCCAAATTCACGCATATCCGGCTCTTTACCGAATAAAGCCTCTCGGGCGCCGGCTTTATCTATTGCATATTCTTCTGCCAAAAACTGTACAACAAAATCTTTTTTTGTTTCGGGCCAACTACGATATGCTTCATAAAATAAGGACTTGTGGCAAATATAAAGCTGACGAAAATCCATTCGAGATAGATCGGTAAGTAACATATTGATCAAATCTCGATCCTCATGTTGACTAGACCGTAAGGCATAAAAATAAGCCGGATGATCCGGTTTCAATTTTGGTATCCCACCACCCATACTGGCCCAGCGCCAGACTGCCATCAGTCCTGTAAATTCGGCCGGCAATTCATTAGCATAACGCCGTTCTAAAACACGAACGTTACGGCGTGTTATATTGGATAAATCATGCCCCATATTGGCAGCAACGGTCAGTGTTATGAAATCAATTTTTTGCCGTATAATCGTAGCAATATCTTCATTTGGACGTTGAACAATCAGTTCGCTCAAGCTCTCATCGCGTAAAAACTTTGCAATCCCATTCCGATCCTCAAAGGTCAAAACATTATCGATGGATAAATCATCAAGCCCGTCTATCCATTCCCGCGCGATAACTGTTGGTGTTTGAACATCGCGGAACACATAAACACCGCCAAAATGGCGGGTAAAGTAATTACCCTGCGAATAGCTTTGTGTCTTGAGCGTTACGGGATGACGTTGAATATTCCCTGTACGTTTAGCCAGTTCAATCATCTCGGCAATTAAAACATCATCCCACCACGCATCATCCTCACGCATAAACCGATCAATATGTTGACCCAGAACATTCGCTTCGGCAACATGCTCTTGAATTGTATCAGCCTCAATATCGATTGTATTAATATCAAAAAGATCCCGCGGACTTTCCATAGAAAAAACGGAATTCATTAATTCTCCCGCCACGGCTTCGCGGGCTGTTAATGCAAAAAGTTGATCAGCATTTTCATCAATATAATGCCGTAAAATAGAACGCGATGTGGAGAAATGAGAATTAAGCAATGGTGCAGATTTCTGATCAATATTCAGCAGAATAAACATGCGGTTACAACCTTTGGGGTTGAGGTAAAGCTCATCACCAAATTCATGCCCAATTTCTGGCGAATAGCCTGAAATATCAATATGGAATTCAGTCAAGCGCGTTGACCGGCCGATTAAATGCTTCAGCGCACGATTATACCGCCCAACCAATGCCGGTGAGGCGACCTCAATGAGGTTACCATACATTAATCCATGTTTAACAAGACGCATCATATGATACGCCTCCAGTAATTATTATCCCAATAGGTTATCATTGACGACTCTGAACATAACGCCGCTTGGCTTCTTCCATACGCGCCATATCACGCACGGCATTCTCAATAGCCACTTCATCAGATTTGTCAGCATAGCGAAATTCAGAATCAGCATATCGATTGATTTCTTGAATAACCATATCCACCGTTATTGGTTGCGACAAATCCGCAATCATAGCTTTTTTTGCGTCATAGTCTTTGAACAAGAATAATTCTGGATTTTCCATCCATTCATCCGGGAGTTCAAAATCCATAGCCCTCACCTTAACAGCATCGGTTATATTTTTAATCGCCCGGCCTGTAAAACGCGCATCCGCGTCTTGTATACCCTTAAGATAAGTTCCTAATTTAGCAATTGTATCAAGTTTGCCAATTTTCTTGGAAACACGGTCAAATACAGCAATGAGCCCATCTTCTTTGGGCCGTGCATAGCTCTCATAACTATCAGAAACAGCTTTTTTAATTTGCTGCGCTGCAAAAAGATCATGTTTTCCGACAGGAATATCGTGATTTTTTCCCATTAACAGATGCAGAATATCAATATAATCTTCACGTGATTGCGGGCCATCAACAAGAAACCGCGCCGCCGCCCGTTGCCGCAACGCATCATCCACATTTTCTGGGTAATTAGAAAACATACCAAAGGTACAATTGCCGCGCACTACAGTATTCGCGCCGGCAAAACTTTCCATTAAAACTGCTGTGATCTCAAGCTGCCCTGCGCTTGATTGCCGGTCTCCGCGTTTCCCGGCCAATTGGTCAATATCATCAATCGTCCCGAACCCGATTACATTGGGGTCGATCACATTGTTGATGAAGGCTTTGGCATTTTGTGCCGACTTTCCCTGATAACTATCAATACTATCTGTGGAAAGGTTTTGATATCGAAACGGATAACCTGCATGTGTACAATATTCAGATATCATCCCCGCCATCATTTGAATTAATGTCGTTTTACCAGTTCCGGGCGCACCATCCCCCATAAAGGTAAAGATAAATCCGCCTAATTCAGCAAAAGGATTTAACTTGCGGTCGAAATCATAAGCCATCAACATTTTAGACAATTTCATAGCCTGATATTTAGCAATGTGATTGCCCACAACCTCGTTCGGTTTTTTAAAACTCATTGTTAGTTTTGAACCGGCTGCCCGGATAAAAGGGGTAAAGCCATTTATTTGAAAATTATCATCTTCAACACGATAATTAACAGTTTTAAATGCCTCAAGGCGAGGCATATTCGAAGCCCGCAAAGATGCTTTCTCCATCAACTGTTCAAAGAAAGCCATGATTGTAGGGATGAGCTTATCATCTCGATTAACAAAAAGTGCAATATCTTGATCAAGCTCCCAGAGCACACCCGTTAACGCTAGATGTGCATTATCGGTTAAAATTTCTTCAACCTCACCAATTTCAACATTTGTATTTGAAGCATCCGAATGCACTGTAGCTAAAAGATAGCTAGCCATATTGGCAAATACATGGAGACTGATAATCGCAGAGGCTGCAAGTAATTCGCTAAACTCGGTTTTGCGCGACGCGGCCAACCCGCCGCCAAGGTTATCTTTTAACAACTGTGTCAGACCTGTATGGTCAGAAAATTGATCAGCGACCACCATTGCCGTAGCGAGACTGCGGCGAAGACTATGCAAAA
This sequence comes from uncultured Caulobacterales bacterium, assembly GCA_964654665.1. Lineage (GTDB taxonomy): Bacteria > Pseudomonadota > Alphaproteobacteria > Caulobacterales > Maricaulaceae > CALCKU01. The sequence continues at coordinate 36,633 of CAZZKV010000026.1, forward strand.
CTGTGGCTTGAATAGGGCTTATCAAATTGTCGCCCTCATCTGATAAATCTATACGCTTAATCAAATGCACGCCATCGGGTCGCGCTGTGGATTGCGTTACCAGGCCAGGCGTTGTCGAACGGAACCGCCGCCGTGTACCCAAGCCGGATGACTTTTCAAATTTCGAGGTAGTATCCTTTTTTTTCGCAAGGCGAGGCGTATGATCAAAACCATTAAGCAGGCTTTCCGCAGCTTCATATTTCGCACGGATTTGATCCTCTTTTAACTCCATCAGGTCTGCGGTATTCGGCATAGGTATCCTATATCTATTTATAACTTAAAATTTTGGCATTTTGCCCGACAACATATTTACGCACATCCGCAAAATCGGACTTTTGTTTCTCTTCCAGCACTTGGTATGCCCTATGCGGTAAAATCAGTGACCGCCGGATATCCGTTGCTCCGCTATCAACCATTTTAAAATCCATTTTATCAAGATTATAAATTTGCCGTTCAGCTGTTTTAAAAATGCCAACTTTCTCTTTTTTAATACTACCCGATATCAGCGATTCAACAGTCCATGCCAAAGCCCAATCCAGTCCGACCTCTCCAATGGCTTCGGCCAATATATCCCGTAAAGGGCCATGCTGTTGCGTAAAAGCATGGCTATACATCGGCCCGATATGAAACCGGCGTAGCATTTTAGGATGCAGACTATCAAAATCTTGATCAAAACCCTGAGCAATTGTTAAAAGCTTAAGGCCCGAAACAGCTTGCGCCATTAAATGACTTTGAACCCGTGGCCACCGGCGTTCGTCATGCGGCAGAGCCCTGGACGATGTGTCTTCTAATTCCATCAAATAGATAGCGGGAAGATTAGTTTGACTATCATAGGCAGCCCAATGAACCAGATAGGTTCGCCGGCCTTGTTTAACATCCTTACCCACCCAAATAACCTGTGGGTGATTTTGCGAGAGAAAGAGTTCTTTTTTCGCTAGATATTCATAATATATTCTCTGGCTCAGCGCATATTGCAACTGCGTCGGGGCTGACTGCTCGGACAGAATATGGTGTATCATATCCTTTTTAAGACGCTCTTGACTGGGAAGTGATTTTAGATGTTTTTTGGCTTGAGTCGCATCAGAGGCCATTTCCATCAACTCACGAAAAACCGGAAACCCGCTTTCGGTTTTATCAATACTAAATTTTAGATTCTCCTGATCCCCGATACGATCCGCCATTAGGAATTTATAAGACAAAGCCGTAAAGGTATTCGATAAGGCTTCCAAATACCCTTTGAGCATTTCTGCTTCGGGTGTTGTAATCAATCTTTCAGATTTGGACACATCCGTAACGGCGCTCAAATGCACCATAATACGTTCAAATTTTGCAAAATAACGCCGCGTAGCTTTAGCGCTATCTAAAACTGTGTGATCAAAGGTCAGATCCATTGATCTGTGCCTTATCCCTGTCCTTGTCCATAGGCATTTTTATCATGCATTTCGACAATTTTCTCAAACCGGCGAGCAAAGCGCTCATCCGCTTTAACTTTTTCTTCCAGCACCTTACGCGCAAAAACAATATGATCTTCATGAGATTCCATCATTTCAGCCATCCGTGTATTGGTTGCCGCGCCGATAGCCGCCATTGCTACCTGAGCTTCTTTATCCGTAGCGACACCAATTTCATTAATTTGATGAGCAACGTCTTGTTGTTGCGCCGTCTTCAAAGACTTAGAAAGCGCATCATAAAGTACAACACGTTGCTTGGTATCAGTTTGCAATTTATTGATTAAGACCATTTGTGTTGCCGCCTGATTTTGCAGACTATCCAGCCATGTCTTCCCTTTTTCTATGTAGCGTTCAAGTGTTTGGCTTTCCGCTAGCTTAACCTGCTCTTGCTGCGCAAGTTCATTATATTGCGCATTGATTGCCGCCAGTTCGCTCTCCAGTTTAGAACGTATCTTAGCATTAGTCTCCGCGGCAAGTTTGTTTTCCAAAGCAATAATTTTTGGGTCCATTGTCACTAATTCGGCTTTGATCTGTTCTAATATATTCACTGCCGCTTCGCGATCCGTCAATGTTGTCGCCAAATTGGCTTGCACCTGTTCTTTATGCATATTGAGCATATCAAGCTGGTTGCTTAGCATCGTCGAAATCGTATTGGATTTACCAATAAGATCCTGTAATTTATCTTCAATCGTTGCTACGCGAATACGTTCTTGGCGCATCATTTCTGCCCGATTTTTTGAGAAAATACCGACGAATTTTTCCCACCCAGTCTTCGAACGCATGGCATCAAAATCTTTAGAAAACCCGGCCGTAACATCATCAAGCCCTAGAATTAACTCGGCAATATTAGCATTCATTTTATCGGAATGGGCATGAACATCATCCAGTGACGCATTTTCAATATCTAAAGTGATATCAGTACCTTGCGCCATTTTGCTACGCGCCGTTTCTATTTTCCCTGATAATTCGGTAATTTTGGATTGCGCCTCGGCAACCTCTTTTCTGGACTTTTCGATTTGCGCTTCAAAACTCGACATAATTCTTTCCCCCTATCTTTCGGTCTTACTATTTTTACATAGGTGTTTTCATTAATATTTCAATATACAGTGATCATATTACTCTTTATGAAACGATAAAAAATAAGCAGGCTTTATTACGGCACTCTCTATGTTTTAGTGTTATTTTTGGCGAAATACTGTGCGACTTCAATATCCTTCAGGGTATTAAGATTTAAAAATGGATCAATAATATCGACAGGAAAATTCAGCATATTTGAATCTAATGCACTATGGAGGCTCCGTATTTTTCGACCACCCTTGAGTAAGATAAGTGACTGCAATTGTGCAAAACAAGACACAGGCCATAACGCATGTAAACCATGAGTTCGGCCTTCGGATGTACAAACAACAGGACGAGATTCCGAGCCTATGCCCTGCCATGTCGAAAAAAGCTGATGAGCATAATCATGAGGCAAAAACGGCGTATCAATAGGCGCCGTGATTACATAATCAAAATTATTCTGAACAGCCCAATCCACCAACGCAATAATGGCCAAAGCTGGACCATTTTTTATCTGGTCTGTGTCGCGAGGTTGATAATCTCTTATTACCGGAAAATCATAGTGATCAAAGGATATACCCACAGGCGCGCTCATCACGATAACCTCTAAAAGCGGGCTTAACACGGCAACAGTACGGTTTAAACATGACGTATCCCCAATGACTATGGCAGATTTATCAAGCCCCCCAAGGCGTTGCGCCTGCCCGCCGGCTATAATAGCGCCTGCTCCAATCGTACTTGCCCCAACCGCGCTTGCTTTTGTCATGAAATTTTGCCCATAAAATGACCTCCGCTCTAATCGGCCGAAATAATACACGCATTTTGACAACCCCATTGTCTAGCGCAGATCATATTCATGCATCATAAAACCTATCAATGCTTTTGCTTTTCCCGTTCAATATACAGGGTTTAAAATCTCTTTGCCCGTATCCTTCATTAAAATACCTGACGTTTTATCAGACGCTTTGTAATCAAACATCCAGAGTCTTGAATCAAATCTCAATTTTTTTTAAATTTATTAACCTTTAATTTACCTTGTTCGTTAATACAGAGTTTGTCTTCTCTTGGAGACACCCCACCATTCACCTAATACCTTCGGGAGGCCTTGTGTCTCCCTTTTTTATGCGCAAATCAATGATCATATTTTATGAAAAAGAGTAAAAAAGAGGGTTGGCAACTACGCAGAATCTCTGCTACACGGCGCCCCTACCGAGAATGGTCTATTCCGCAATAGCTCAGTTGGTAGAGCAGCTGACTGTTAATCAGCTTGTCGCAGGTTCGAGTCCTGCTTGCGGAGCCATCCTCTTCCCGAGGAATTTGACCAAATCATTGTTTTCA
>CAZZKV010000027.1:0-38699 GCA_964654665.1 uncultured Caulobacterales bacterium
GACATTGAGTCATGCGTATTAATACTGCACAATTTTACCCTGAAGACCGTGGAGGTAAATCGAAAATTCTCGCAGGCCCAATATCGACATGATGATATTACTGTAGGGGAATACAGGGCGAAAGAAAGCCACCCATAATAAGCTAATGGCCAGGGGCTGGCTTAAGTTTAGCCATCCTTGCCCTCTCCAAATAATGTTGGGGCAAGGGGTTGAACGGGGGCCGCTAAGCCCAGATGGGCAAAAGCGCGCGCTGTTGCTACACGCCCGCGCGGCGTGCGCTGCAAAAATCCCTGCTGTATCAAATAAGGTTCGATAACATCTTCAAGCGCGTCCCGCGCCTCGGAGAGAGCCGCTGCCAGCGTATCCGCTCCGACAGGCCCGCCGCCAAACATTTCGCACAAAGCCTGCAGATAGCGCATATCCTGTTTATCAAGACCAATATCATCAACGCCCAACCGGATGAGCGCAGCATCAGCGGCCATTTTATCAATTATGCTATGGCCATTATCCTCGGCCAGATCGCGTACACGGCGCAGCAATCGCCCTGCCACACGCGGGGTCCCGCGCGCGCGCCGGGCAATCTCGCGCCCGCCATCGGCCGTCATATCCATGTCAAGTTTTCCAGCCCCGCGTAGAACAATTTTGGTTAATTCCTCAGTGTCATAAAACTCAAGCCGCACCGGAATACCAAAACGGTCTCGTAAGGGCGTCGCCAGTAATCCCGCACGCGTAGTCGCCCCAATAAGAGTAAAGGGCGCTAGATCAATTTTAATTGAGCGGGCCGCCGGCCCTTCACCGATAATCAAATCCAGTTCAAAATCCTCCATCGCCGGATAAAGCACTTCTTCGACAACGGGATTAAGGCGATGAATTTCGTCAATAAATAATACATCGCGCGGCTCAAGATTTGTCAGCAAAGCGGCCAGATCACCCGCCTTTGAAATAACCGGGCCAGAAGTCGAGCGGAAATTAACTCCGAGTTCGCGCGCAACGATCTGGCTGAGCGTGGTTTTACCAAGCCCGGGCGGGCCGGAGAGCAAAAGATGATCCAAAGGCTCCTGCCGCCGCCGCGCAGCTTCGACATAGACTTTTAAATTTTGGATCGCAGCTTTTTGGCCGACAAAGTCACCAAAGGATAAAGGCCGCAACGCACGGTCACGCCCGTCCCCCACTTGGCTATCTGCGCCAATTATACGGTCTGTCTCATCCACTTATTGACTGAGCTCCTTTAAGGCCGCTTTGATAAGATCATCAAGCGGTGGATCATCCGAAAAATTATTATAAGCCGATGCCACAGCCCGCAAGGCATCCGATTGACCAATACCAAGGTTTTGCAACGCAGAGACCGCATCATTGCGCAATTGCATATCGGATAAACCATCATTGCGCCGAGGGGCCGGGGCTGCATCGCTACGGGGAGCTGTAAAGGCAGGTTGAAATCCGCGGCCCGTTGGCGCGGGTTTACCCGAAAGTTCAATAGCAATCCGGCTCGCCGATTTCGGGCCAATCCCTTTAGCCCGCGCAAAGGCGGTTTTATCTTCAAGGCTTGCTGCCGATAATATTTCCCCCGGTGTCAGAATATCTAAAATAGCCAGTGCCGCTTTCGGACCAACGCCTTGTACGGATTGCAGGCGCACAAACCAAGCCCGTTCTTCCTCGCTATGAAACCCGAACAGGGTAATCGCCTGTTCGCGCACATGAGTTTCAACATGCAAGCAAACCGTCTCGCCTACAGCCATCGCACCTAATGTGCGCGAGCCACATTGCAGCAAATAGCCCACACCGCCGACATCAATAATAGCCTCGCCCGTCCCTGCCAGCAGGCAGGTTCCTGTTACCATGCCGATCATAATCTGTTACCGTTCATGAAACCCTCTGATATAACGCACCTGCCGCTTTGACCCGGTGAGCATGACAAATAGCAATCGCCAACGCATCCGCCGCATCTCCCGCTTTGACGCCGCAGCCCGGCATCAGAACGGTCATCATATGCGCCACTTGGACCTTATCGGCTGTCCCTGTCCCCACAACAGATTTTTTAACCGATCGCGGTGAATATTCACCTATGCCCAGTCCGGCCATGCTCGCGCCCAAGAGGCAAGCTGCGCGCGCATGGCCCAGCTTAATTGCGCTGGCCGCATTATTTTTCATAAAGGCTTCTTCCACCGCGGCCTCGGACGGGTCATGCAAACGAATGATATCCGTAATCGTTTCAAATAATTCGCGCAAACGCAGATGTAAATCGGCCTTGGGATTAGGCCGGATAACCCCATGGGCAATATGGCGCAATTTTAACCCCCGCGCTTCAACCACGCCCCACCCGCAAGCCACAAGCGATGGGTCAAGCCCGATGATCCGTATTGATTCCATAAAAGAACGATAGGGGAACATTCAGACCCTGCCAAGTCTTATTGCGTTAACAGAACCTTACCGCGCCTGAGCAAAAACATAGCGTTTATCGACAACCCTTACATCTGGCGGGCGCATTCTGGTTTCAAACCAATCCCACCCAACCTTTAGGTTTTGCCAAAAGATATAATTGGCATTCTGTTTATACCGATAAAGGGTCTTATCTGTCATTGGAAATGGAAATATGTGGACCCGTATAAAAGGCTGCCCGCCTTTAAGTACGGGTTTAAAACCAAGTGATCACTATGGCGAGATAACGCCTGAAAACCAATATAAATCGGCAACGCCATAAAAATGAACAAGAACACAATACGAAACATAAGATAAAATTTTATGCATTCATGGCGATATTATGGTGTCTTTAAAATAATTTACGGGTTTATAGATGCGGCTAAGCTGTCTTAGCCTATTCTATCACCAGTTTTGGGTATCGAAAAATTGTTCAGATGTTCTGAAAATATGGCGCGCATTCATCATATTGATAATTCGTCTTGCAATACATGCAAGTATGTGCACATATGCATATATGAAAAACACCACACATAAAACCGCGTCTCAGCACAAAGCCATGGCCGATGCGGCCATAGGGGTTCTAGATACAAAATTTCTCAAAGCTTTGACAGACCCGACGCGCGTGTTGATCATCAAGAAATTAATTTTACAGGGCGCCTGTGATATAACGACAATTGCGCACGGTCTATCGCAAGACCGATCTGTCATTTCGCGGCACCTCAGCACCTTGCAACAGGCTCAAATAACGGCCTCGCGTAAAGATGGGCGCCGTGTTCTTTACGATATTGATGGGCCTTATATCGTTCAAAAAGTATCTCTTATATTGGAGGCTCTACAGCCGATGGCAGAGTTGTGCCTTCCTTTTGAACAATTCTATCATGATAGAGACGCTGCATGACCCATTTTTCAGGTATAACGCATGATGGCGCGCCGGTTGTTTATACCGATAAAAAACGTCACCTCTATTGGATAGTCTTAATTACGCCAACGGTTTCTCTGGCTTCGATCTGGCTATATTTTGCTCTGGGTAAAAACCCAATCACAGCCCTGATACCCGCCTTATTTTTCTATGCATTTACCCCATTCATGGACCTGATTATGGGGGAAGATACGCATAATCCGCCCGAAGAAGTCGTCAATGCCATGGCCGCGGATAATTATTATCGCATCATCGTCCATAGCCTCGTCTATATCGCTGTTATCTTATTCCTGTCATTCGTAGTCTTTGTTGGCACGCAAGATTTACCGTGGTGGGCTATTCTGGCGCTTATTCTAGGGGTTGGCGGTAATAGCGGCGGGGTCATGGTGATGACACATGAACTGGGCCATAAAGCCAATAAGCTTGACCGTCTTTCAGCAAAAATCGGCAATATGATTATGGGGTATGGGCATTTTAATATCGAACATAACAAAGGACATCATACATGGGTGGCAACGCCGGAAGACCCGGCCAGTTCCCGCATGGGAGAAAGCTTTTATGCCTTTATGGTGAGGGAATTATCCGGCACCTTTAAACGCGGCATATCATATGAAAACATCCGTTTAAAGAAACAGGGCCGTCATTTTTGGTCCATTCATAATGATGTTTTACAAGTCTATGCTGTCACATTGAGCACACTCATCTTCTTCGCAATACTCTTTGGCCCCGTAATTTTATTATTTCTAATTCCTCATCATTTCCTCGCATGGCTGGCCCTTACCCAAGCGAATTATGTCGAACATTATGGCTTATTGCGGGAAAAACAAGCCAATGGAAAATATGAGCGTTGCCAACCCAAACATAGCTGGAACACCAATCACACATATTCCAACATGCTCTCATTTCACTTGCAACGTCATTCAGACCATCATGCCTACCCGCAACGCCCCTATCAGGTTCTGCGCGACTACCAAAATGTTCCAAGTCTGCCAACAGGCTATCCAGGCTGTTTTGCCATGGCCTTCTGCCCGCCCTTATGGTTTGCGCTCATGGATAGAAAACTGATTAAGTGGGCCGATGGCGATTTGTCAAAGCTCAATATTTGTCCACGTGCAAAACCAAAGCTCCAAGCTCGATGGGGTCACGTACACTAACCCCGCAAATCATGCCTCTACCCAAAACCGCCTTAATTGACGGCTTTGGGCTTTATTGTGCCTTATTTGCGAAAAACCGCCTTGAAATCAGCACAGAGCTAGCAAAACCGCGCCCTATTCGCCTGTCATACAGACCCTATCAACACAGGAAACATAAGGGCTACTCAAATGACAACATTATTAAAAACCGCAGCAATCGCCGCTATTATTACGGGCTTTGCCAATAACGCCAACGCCATAGACCGCTTTACCCCTCTGACCGCACCCCATAGCGAAATAATGCTCTTTGAAACCCTTGAGGCCACACCACGCGCAGCGCATACAAAAGGCTTCACAATGCCCGGCACTGCTAAGATCGGCATTGCCCGTCTGGATTTGGGCCGCCTCATTCCAGCCGATTACGCCGAATTACAAGCCTGGGAAACCGTGAATAGCGATATACCGGCCAGCCTAACACCGCTATCGGCCAGTGCCTATTTAAACGCCGTACCCGTCATTGATTTTACGGCGCAGGATACCGATAACAAGATCGATGAAATCCGTATCGCCGCAGCCGATTCCGGCATGAATTATGTTCTGCTTTATGCGGTGGGCGATGACGCCAATTGGGCCAGTATTGGCCGCCGGCATTTTTCCGAAACAGGCTTGACGGTGAAACCCGGGTGTCCGGGCTGGCAACGCGGGGCCGCCAAAGCCTTGTTAATCGATACCTATAGCGGCCATGTCATCACCGCCGCCACAGCCGATGACACAATGGCGCTGACCGAAAAAATGGGCGGCCTCATCGCACGCCTCTCGGCCTAAGCAGAATAATCAAACCACCATAAGCCGCCACCTCTCCCGCGGCTTATCCTGACATGGCGGGTACCCCAAGCCCGCCATGTTTTACGGGGGCAAAATTGTGATACAAGCCAAACGATACACAAATATCGTCTCTGTCTCTGCTGTCAGAGATTTATACGGAACAGTAACGCTCGAAAGTGCTAATAAGGGTATATTAGTCACAACGGCTGATTACGGGCCAGATGCTTATGCATTTGCGAGAGGAAAACCTTTGACCTTACTGAACGATGCTAATTTATTACATTTATTAAGTACACATGGTCACACAACAAAAAGTGACATCGGCGAAGCTAAAAGGCTCCAAAAACAGCTCTCATAATTCTAAAATATAAGGATGGTGACTGAGGCTCTTGGCCTTTGAAAATTTGGAAACAAAACCCTGTCCGAGACTGACCGGATTATGAAAACTATTAAGATGGGTTTATAAGCTTTCAATCTCCCCTTGATATTTCATTAAATTGTCGTAAATTCGGCGCATTAACCGCGGGGGGAAGCGTGCTTTTTTGGGTGCGGCCAACTCCATCATCGCGAGGGGAAGCGCACATAGATGTGCGGCCAACTTCATAACATCGAAGCGATTATAATCGCTCAAATTATGGGGGAGTTCAACTATGACTCTTTATTATATTATCGCCGCGGGTATTCTCGCTGTGATTTACGGGATATGGGCCCGTTCCAGCCTGATGAAGGCTTCTACGGGGAATGAGCGCATGAATGAAATCGCAGGCGCGATTCAAGAAGGCGCGAAAGCCTATTTAAATAAACAATATAAATCCATCGCCATTGTTGGCGTTGTTGTGGTTATTGCTTTGGGAATTTTATTCCAAAATGCCATAGCCCCTGTCGGCTTTATTATCGGCGCTGTATTATCCGGTATTGCCGGTTATGTCGGCATGCTTGTCTCTGTTCAGGCCAATGTGCGCACCACCGAAGCCTCGCGCGAAAGCCTTGGCAAAGGGCTCAATGTTGCCTTTAAAGCGGGCGCAATCACGGGTATGTTGGTTGCGGGTCTCGCGCTATTGGGTCTGGCCGTTTATTACATGATACTGACCGGGCCTATGGGTGCGGATGAACGCGGCGTGATTGACGGGCTGGTTTCGCTCTCACTGGGCGCATCTTTGATATCTGTTTTTGCCCGGTTGGGCGGCGGTATTTTTACCAAAGGTGCTGATGTTGGCGGTGATCTTGTCGGTAAAGTCGAAGCGGGCATTCCCGAGGATGATCCGCGTAACCCCGCCACAATTGCTGATAATGTTGGCGATAATGTTGGTGATTGCGCCGGTATGGCCGCAGATTTATTCGAGACCTATGTCGTGACCATTGCGGCCACTATGGTGCTTGGCTCTATTTTGTTTGGCACAATCGGTTCACTAGCGCTTTATCCAATGTCAATTGCGGCGGCCTGTATCGTTACATCGATTGCCGGTACATTTTTTGTACGCCTGTCCAAAGGATCGTCCAATGTCATGGGCGCTCTATATAAAGGCCTGATCGCAACGGGTGTTCTATCAGCTCTCGCGATTTTTGCCGTCACCCGCCACACTATTGGCATGGGCGAAATTGAAGGGGCCGGTTTCTCCGGTATGGATCTGTTCTTATGCGCGTTGATTGGTTTGGCCATCACGGGCGCAATTGTTGTGATTACGGAATATTATACGGGCGTGAATTACCGCCCCGTTAAATCCGTTGCCGCCGCCTCTGAATCCGGCCACGGCACCAATGTGATCCAAGGGCTGGCTGTCTCTATGGAAGCCACCGCTATTCCGGTTCTTATCATTGTGTTTGGTATTATTTCGACATTTGCTCTGGCCGGCCTTTACGGCATTGCCATTGCCGTCACGGCTATGCTCGGCGTTGCGGGTATGATTGTGGCTCTCGATGCTTTCGGCCCTGTAACCGATAATGCAGGCGGGATTGCCGAAATGGCCGAATTGCCGTCGGAAGTACGGAACACAACCGATACGCTGGATGCTGTAGGGAATACAACAAAGGCTGTCACCAAAGGATATGCTATTGCATCTGCGGGTCTTGGCGCGCTTGTACTTTTTGCGGCTTATTACAAAGACGTTGAGTATTTCGCGTCCAAAGCGGCTGCCGGTTCCTTCTTTGATGGCCTCGACAATCTGACCTTTAGCCTGACAGACCCTTATGTGATTGTCGGCTTATTTATTGGTGGTATGTTGCCTTATCTATTCGGGGCATGGTCCATGCAATCGGTTGGCCGCGCAGCCGGCGCTATCGTTGAAGAGGTTCGTCGCCAGTTCAAAGCCGATCCCGGCATCATGGCGGGCACATCGCGTCCTGATTATGCCAAGGCGGTAGATTTGCTAACCGGCGCGGCGATCAAGGAAATGATCAAACCGTCGCTTCTGCCAATATTTGCTCCGATCATCCTGTTTTTCGCCGTAAAATTCACTGCGGGTAATGCAGCGGCTGTCTCGGCGCTCGGCGCTATGCTTCTCGGAGTTATTGTCACAGGCCTCTTTGTTGCTCTGTCTATGACAGCCGGCGGCGGCGCTTGGGATAATGCCAAGAAATATATCGAAGATGGCCACCACGGCGGCAAAGGGTCTGATGCCCATAAAGCCTCTGTCACCGGCGATACGGTTGGCGACCCTTATAAAGATACGGCTGGTCCAGCGGTTAATCCGATGATTAAAATCACCAATATCATCGCGCTGCTTTTATTGGCTGTTATTGCGCATTAAACCGTAGACTATAATCTCTGGAACGGGCCCTGCGGGGCCCGTTTTTTATGCGCCGAACGCATATCTCTGCTTGGCGCGCTGTTCCGCGCAGGGTAAGGGACATTATGGGCGAGACGATCTCCATAACGCGCACAACGCGCCGATTACGCGGACAGGTCTGGCAATGGCGTGGCCACGGCGAGACAATTGCCTTTATACCGACAATGGGTGCCTTACATGAAGGCCATCTGACGCTTATTCGCCTAGCGCGCAAAAAAGCAGATCGTGTCATTGCCAGTATTTTTGTCAATCCAACGCAATTTGCCCCCGGTGAAGATTTTGAATCCTATCCCCGAGCGGAAAAACGCGATGTCAGCTTATTGCAAAGCGCCGGTTGCGATATGGTGTATATACCCAAAGACGGCTCTATGTATAACGCCCATCATGCAACCTCTATCAAGGTCGGCGGTGTTGCTGAAGGTTTGGAAACAGACCACCGTCCGACTTTTTTTGACGGCGTAGCTCTGGTGGTTACAAAGCTGCTGAACCGGGTGGCCCCGGATTATGCTATTTTTGGTGAGAAAGATTATCAACAACTCGCGACTATTCGCCGACTTGTTGCTGATCTGGATATGCCCATCAAAATAATCGGAGCCCCGATTGCCCGCGACATGCATGGTCTGGCTTTATCATCCCGCAATCAATATTTTGACGCAGATGGATTAAAGATTGCCCGCCGACTTAATGAAATTATGCGATTTTGTGCCCAGCAGATGCGCGACGGTGCCAATGTCGATATCGCCGCAGAACAAGCAAAAAGTGCTCTGCTTGCCGCAGGATTTGAAGCCATTGATTACATCGAAGTGCGTAGCCCCAACTCACTCACCGTTTTAGAAGGCGGCGTCTTAAATGGTCCGGCCAGACTGTTGATTGCTGCCCATTGCAAAGGCGTGCGCCTGATTGATAATTGCAAAGTGTAATATGCTTGAAATGCGCCAACATGCCAGGTTTATGATATTGAGGGCCTGCTGATAAACAGAAGGCTTGATCTGTTCCTTTGAAGGTACATTCTATCCAATACGTAATGACACATATATAAAGATATAGGCCTAAATTGCGGCGGACATTTGACAGAAGACCCAATATAAACAAGCTGGCAGCTAGACAAACACCCTGTTTTTATAACACGGGTTTTACAAAAAACTTAGGCGCAGCCCTATACCAATGTTTTTACCATTGTCGCAAGCGGCACAGCCACAGCCCCATTGGTGTCGTTCCACTCGCTTTCAATCTTATAACCACATTTTAGATAAAACGGAACACCGGCCATAGTTGCCGCCATTTCCAGAGCCATAAACCCTTGAGCGCGGGCTGCCTGCTCACCAGCCTTTATCACCATTTTGCCAATGCCGCGACGTGTGTGATCCGGATGTGTATACATGGCCCGAATACGGGCGCGTTCTGTTTTGGGATCAAGCAGGCGGGCATTACGCCCTGCACTGTGATTACCCCCATATAGCGTCGCCCGGTTTGACCAACCACCGCACCCTACAAGCATCGTATCATCATGAACGGTAAAATATGTACCGTCGTTGATGAGTTGTGTATCCAGTCCCATACCGGCAAAAGAACTTTCGATTTGCGCATCGCTGAGATACCCTTTTTGCAACTGCCTGATCGACATCTGCATAAGGGACTCGATCGCCGGAATATCCGCCATATCCGCTATACGTAATGATAAATTACTCATGGGGCTATATTAGTCTGCAGCCCCATAACTGGCAAACAGTATTCAGCGGGTTAATGTTATCCCGAAGGCAAGGCAATACGCTGCCCAAATTCCCGGTTATAGTTTTTCAAAGACCTGTCAAAGGCCTGTAAAATATCTTCGCGGCGCACCGGTTTGGCAATGGCATCATTCATACCCAAATTCCGGCAAATGCGTTTCTGTTGATAATCGGGATCCGCCGTAAGGGCGATAATAATAACATTGGCCCACGGAGTTTCCGAACTCCGAATTTCTATTGTCGTCTCAATACCATCCATAACCGGCATGTGAATATCCATCAGGACAATATCGATATGTTGCGTTTCTAATACGCCAATTGCTTCACGCCCATCACTGGCAAACTCCAGACTCGACACGCGTGTCCCGATCAACCGTTTCACAACTTTCTGATTTATCGGATTATCTTCGACACATAAAACAGACAATCCTTTGAAAGGCATTTCGGGTGTTGTAATCGTCGTGTCTGTTAATTCAGGTGGATTATCCACCGGTAAATCATTTGTAATCGGGATCGATGTTTCCGTTGTCGGTGTTTCCGTTGCTGGCAAAATAATCGCAAAGGTAGACCCCTGCCCCTTAGCGGATTTCACCTTTAATTTACCCCCCATCAACTCGGCAAGTTGTTTGGAAATACTCATACCAAGGCCTGTCCCGCCAAACCGGCGGGAAATCGTATTATCAGCCTGCGTAAAAGGATCAAATATTTTAGAGATTTCAGGGGCGCTCATACCCATCCCGCTATCCTTAACCGCAAATAAAAGGGATGACTGTCCCGCGATATTCACCGGTTTTACAATAAGGGCAACATAACCGCTTTGCGTAAATTTGACCGCATTGGACAATAAATTATTCAAACATTGCTGAAGCCGAAAACTATCCACCATTTCGATTTCCGGAACTGCGGGATCAATGATAACTTTAAAAGCCAATGATTTGGCCGAACATTGCGGCTTCCACAACCGCGTACAGCTCTTGATCATGTCCCGTATATGTGTCGGCTGTATATCAACCTGCACTTTATCAGATATAAGTTTGGCGTGATCCAACGTTCGTGATAAAAGTTGATATAACCCATCAGCCGCCTGTTCAATATCGTCAATAACGTCCATAATATCAGGCGATAGCGCTTCATCTTTCAAACTATCACTCATGCCAATAATAGCATTGAGAGGCGTTCGAATTTCATGACTCATACGCGCAAGAAATTCGCTTTTCGCCTTGGAGCTTTCCTGTGCAGCGATTAAATCTTTTTGCTGGTTCATGTCATCGGTAATATCGCGCACAAAGGCTATGGCGCCGACAGGCGACCCATCCGCACCGTGTTCGATTTGTCCGACACTGCGCTGCCACATAAGACCGTCTTTTTCCGTGATAACACGATAGGTCAAATCAAAGGGTCGGTTCCCGCTGACAATAGCCTGCCATTGCCGTGTAATTTCGCAGATATCATCCTTATGAATCATTGACCAAAGCCCATGCGTCTTTGCGGTTGCAACTTCACTGGGCGATAAACGGGACACGACAGAATCGCTAAATGTGAAATTTCCCTTTTTCATATCCATAGCCCAGAACCCGGCGTTTGCCACATCCATGGATAATTCCAATAGACTCTGATATCTCTGGCTTTCTGTTACATCACGCGCTGAAACAAAAAGCTGCTTATCCTCAAGATAAATTGCATTCATACGAATTTGGCGACCATCTCCGGTCGTTGCCATGAAAGAATCATTAAACCGGGTACCGGCATTGATGCTTTTCTTCATGAATTTCAGAAACACATCATAATCTTTGAGGTTAATCGCGCTATCATGGGATTTCAGTTCAACCTGACTTAAGGCTTCTGCAACATTCTTCCCCACTATAGTATAATGATCATCAGCTCCAATAATCGCCAGAAAGCGCTCATCACATAAAACTATATTCAAGTCATGATCGACAAGAATATATCCAACTTCCTCGGAATCCCCTAAAAGTGATAAAACATTATTATGAGAGCGGTCTAAACAGTCCCCGCCCACAGACTTTAATGCCCTATTTAACACACCATATCCCCAAATTAAAATTTTCAAAATTATAATATTAGAAACATAAAAATAGCGTTAATATTACCTTTAGAAACAAAGGCTTGTGCAGAAATTAGAGCTGTGTCAATTTTGTCACGCTCAAAATTTTAATATCAATTTCATTCAAAAATTCTTGAGCCAGTCGGGAAAATCATTAGGACGGTTTTTGGGTTTTCTACCCCGAGTTAGCAAAGGAACAAAAATGCCACAACTCCCGTTTAAATCACTTTTGGCCATTACGGCCTCCACGGCCATGCTATCGACTGGCATGGCAACTCCTTCATTTGCCCAATCTACTGATGTAAGCGTTGAAGATGAGATTATTACGATTGGTACGCGTCGCCAAGCACGCTCAGCCTCCGATGTTATTGCACCTGTTGATGTAATTACATCGACAGAGCTTCTCAATCAGGCCCCAAATGACATTGCAGATGCATTAAGAATTTCTGTCCCATCCTTTAACGTCAACACACAGCCTATCTCTGATGCGGCCACAATTGTTCGCCCAGCTAACTTGCGCGGACTATCGCCCGACAATACTTTGGTACTCTTGAACGGCAAGCGACGTCACCGCGCCTCTGTTATTTCCTTTCTCGGCGGTGGTATTGCAGACGGTGCCCATGGACCTGACATTTCAGTTTTCCCGGCTCTGGCTCTCAAGAATGTTCAAGTTCTACGGGATGGCGCCTCATCGCAATATGGCTCGGATGCGATTGCCGGTGTAATCGACTTCCAACTCAAAGATAGCGCTGAAGGCGGTGTCGTCGAGGCCCGTTATGGTCAAACTTATGAAGGCGATGGTGAAAACTACCGTCTATCCGCTAATTTCGGTCTTCCCTTGGGAGAAAATGGATTTGTTAACATTACAGGTGAATATGGTGAAGTGAACGCCACAAACCGCTCTATCGCCCGTGATGACGTTGCGGCTCTTGTCGCGGCTGGCAATACCGATGTTCTTGATATCTCCGTCAATACGCTGACAACAGATATCGACTCAGTTCAAATCTGGGGACAACCCAATGTCAATGACGACATTAAATTGTTCATTAATACCGGTTATGAAATTTCTGATAACCTTGAGCTTTACGCTTGGGGGAACTATGCAGAACGCCAAGTCGAAGGCGGCTTCTTCTTCCGGAACCCGACCAATCGCGGCGGCGTATTTGAAGGCCCCACTGTAGATCCTCTAACAGGTGCCCCTGATCCCAATGGTGTTGCCTCTGTAAGTGTTGGTAACCTAGCTGGCCTTGACCCAACAGCGTGTCCCGCCGGTATCCCACTCACTGCTGGCGGTGGCTTAATTCCGGATCCGACAATTCTGGCACAAGTCACAGCTGACCCTAATTGTTTCTCATTTGTTGAACTCCTACCCGGCGGTTTTGTCCCGCGCTTTGGTGGTGACAATCAAGACCTTGCATTTGTTGTCGGGGCTCGGGGTGAGCTTGAACTTGGTACAGGCCTTGGGTATGATGTCAGCTTCAGTTATGGTGAAAACACAACTGACTTCTTCATCAATAACACAATCAACGCCTCTTTAGGCCCTGATACACCCCGTGACTTTAATCCGGGCGGTTATGAGCAAGAAGACATTAACGTCAATGTTGACTTCAATTATGGTCTACCCATTGAAGGGTGGGCATCAGACCTAAACATCGCCGCAGGTTTTGAATACCGCGAGGAAACCTTCACCATCAACCAAGGTGATGACGCTTCATTTGCGATTGGTCCGCTTTCAGCGCCAACAGCAGGCTTTCCGGGTGGACAAGGCTTCGCCTCAAGCTCAAACGGTTTTGGGGGTTTCGTACCTGCAGCAGCCGGCGCGTTCTCTCAAGATAACATAGCTATCTATGGTGACTTGGAAGGTGACATCACTGACGCCTTTACTTTACAAGCGGCCCTGCGTTGGGAAGATTTCAGCTCCTTTGGCAGCACGCTTAACTGGAAAGTCGGTGGTAAATATGATGTAAATGATAACTTCACAGTACGCGGAACCTATTCTACAGGCTTCCACGCACCAACAGCGGGTCAAGCGAATGTTATCAACATTACAACAGCCTTTGTCGGAGGTATTTTATCCGATGTCGGTACAATTCCGATCTCGACAGGTGCTGGTCAGTTTATTAACTCTCAACGTATTGCGCGCGGAGAAGATCCATTTACGCTTGATGCCGAAGACAGCCAAAACCTCTCACTTGGTTTTGCAACACGATTCGGAGATGTCAGCCTGACCGTTGATTACTTCAACATCGCATTGGACGGACGGATTGCCCTCACAAATAATCTGGATTTCCAAGGTGAATTACAGAGCTTTGCTGCCGCAAATGGAGTGAGTTTGGCCGGATTGTCATCGACAAGTCAGTTCATCAACGCCCTAGACGGAACGGCAGGCTTTAACGCGGCAGATTTTGCCGGTTCAGAAGACTTGGCCTCATTCGTCGTCTTTACCAACAATTTTGATACACGCACACAAGGTATCGATGTTGTCGCCAATATGCCTATTGATTTTGGTGTAGGGTCAAGCTCGTTCACATTGGCAGGGAACTGGACAGATACAAATGTCACAGACTCTGGCAGATTTGTACCGATTAGCGATCTTCGGGTTCGCTCTTTGGAAGAGAACATTCCAAGCTTTAAAGGGAATTTGACCTTCAATCACGAACAAGGGGCTTGGAGAGGCTTGGTTCGCGCCAATTACCATTCCAGCTTTTTCGAAGATCATCTTGGGACTGATGGCTTCCCGATTGATTTAAGCAGTGAAATCAACTTTGATGCTGAGATTACATACTCATTCTTTGAAGGAGCTGAAATCAGCGTAGGCGCCGCCAATATCTTGGATAACACACCGGACGAGCTTGCCGGTATTCCATTGGGAGGTTTCTCATCCGTCGGTGCGGTCGCTGGACCGGCCTTCCCATCAACGGCCCCATTTGGCTTTAATGGGGGTCAATGGTATGTGAGAGCCCGTTACAACTTCTAAGCTGTAACTCTACAACCGATTAAGAAAACCCCGTTCATCTGAACGGGGTTTTTTATTGGCTACCACGCCCCTAAACTGGCCAGCCTTGCCTGTAATTCTGGCGGAAGGTTAACCCCATCATCCTCTGCCATAATATCTATAGGAGCATCACTGGCTTTCAGATAGCGCCAGCCTTGAAACGGGCGTTTAGGTGTTGGCAAAACGGGAATAAGCGTCGGTTTCATTAAAATGGAACACGCCTTGCGCCCATCAGCCGTTCGCACAGATTCTAGCGCAACTAATTCATTACGACATTGTATAACGCCTTTAATCACCCAATAAATTGATCCACCGTCCAATAAGGCCTCTTTTTGTTTGGGAAACATACGCGTGACATGTTCATGGTAGGGCGACAAGCCCTGTTTTTCACGGCGCGCAGCAACATTTTTTTGCCATTCAGCCAGCGTGTAGAGAGATTCCGTACCCACGGAAAGTTTTTGCAAATGCAGGGTCATACATCTGTATAAGCCCGATTAACCCCATAGCACTAGCATCAATATTAAAGAGCCTTTAAAAATTACGCTCAAAGGGAGGGATATCGGCAATGAAATTCGATGCCGATGAATCGATCTTAAACGTTACCAAATCCTGCTTACTCACTTTCGAATATAAACCCGATTTATAAACCGCCTGCCCAAAGATAGATTTAACTTGACGGCTTAATTTCCCATCTTGAGAGAAACCTGAAATATTATTCAGACGGCGACGTAATATACCATTTGTAATCATGGCCGCATTTTTCATAGCGCTGGTAGGGGTAGAATATTCGGTTGTTACCGAAACACAAAAGGCCGTATTATCAACCCGGTGCGGAGAGTTCAAAGGCCATGTAATCGCTTGATCTTCTTCAAGGTCAAAAATCTTAGCCTCAGAATCAAATTCACGTCTATAGGGTAAATCATCATCAAAATCGCTACGCATTGAGGTTTCATAGGCCTGATCAGAAATAAACTTCTGCGTTAACGGATAAACATATACACGCTTTTTGCCCCGCACATGCCATAATATGGTTTCCGTTTTATCAAAATGATACGGAACTTTAGCCACAGGTGATGAAATTAAAATACCGCCATTAGCATTAAAGGGTCTATTCCCTGTTTGCTCGGCAATCGCACCATACATTTCATCAAGCACAGCTTTATATTCTGGGTGAATATTCATGCTACGGCGCAAATTTATCCAAACGCATCCCGCTTTTGCGGCATCCAGCAAATCTTGACTGCTCGCCGATCTGAAATCCCCCGTCCGAAATCTATTCGGATATAAAGGGTTATCGGTATCGCTCATTGTGCATACATCAAGCATATTATGCGGATGATTATCCAGAAGAGACAATAAAGCCTCGTCCGTGAACAGCCCCGTCGCGTTCAAATTATGCTTAAACGTCATAATTTCTTTTTGAAACGCCGCGGTTTCTACGTCAGTCCATGACTGTAGAATATTCATCATGTGCTCCTATTGTCTGCATTTTCGCAGTAATAGATAAGACTTATAAGACCTAAACCTTGCGAAATTCTTGCTTTTAGTTTTTTCTCAATAAATTTCTCAGAAAATAATAAAAAGCCCCCAAAACAACCATTAACCCCACAAGCCCGCCAATCATCACCGTGACAGGCCCATATTCACCTAAAATAAGCTCTGAACCGCGCAAGTTAATGGCAATAACAATACCGATAATGGCCATGCCAGTTACCATCATAAAAGCATATAAACCAATTGAACGGGGCGGATTGGGCATCGGTTCGGGATACGGATCATATGCGATAAATTTAGATGCACTATCATCTTGATCAAGGCTATCGCGCCCGCGTCGTACTGCATCGTCTGCATCGATATTATCAATCACATCGGTTTCAGTATCCACCTCATCTAAATCTTCTGTTTCGCGGGCCTTAAACTCAAGAATATCAGCCCCTGTGGACGTCTCTGCGGCAGTCTCACTATTACCTTTGTCATTTGAATCCGATGGCAATATCAATTCTGGGATTGCTGGCGTAATCAAGCTTTCGGGCCAATCATCCTGATTATTGCTGTCTTTGCCGACTGTAGCAATCAGGGCATCAAGACGATCACTGACTTCTGCTGCCGCCTCTGCTATGGGAGATGGACCGGCCAAAAGCTCTTCATCACTTAACAGTAAATCATCGTCAACAACCGTGAAGGGTGGATTAAAGGGTACAAGCTGACTATCACCATCCTCTGTCGTATTAGCGTCTGGGGTAACGACATCTGAGGTTTCGGCCTCTGTGGTATCAGTTTCCATATCAATTTCGCTCAACGCGAATGTACCGATATTATCCCCATCCCGGCGACCATATGGAGCTGGAGCGCTATCGTAAGGGGCTTCCGCTACAATAGTATCCGCCTCGGCTGCGGTGAATACAGGCAAGCCATCATTTGTATCCAAACCCTGTAATTGACTATCAACAATAGGTGGCAAAGCAACACGCGAAGCCTGAAGAGTATGATTTTCGGGACGTAGAAATAATGCTTTTTCGGCTGTACGGCGGCGGACCAAAGCATCAACGACAAACACTTTTCCGTCAATTTCACTTTTACGCCAGATATCAAATCCATGAGCTGCATCCAGCGGACGACCATTATTAAGCGCGCGCAAAGTGTCAGACGATAAAAAGGCTTTAGGGCCAATATTAAATGCAAGTGAACACAGCGCATCAAATTGGCTTTGCGTTAACGGGGCGTGGACATTGTCATTCACCATATCTTCAAAAGGTGCGAGGTCTTCGCGCAGCAAGGCTCCCGCTTCGTCTTTTGTCAAACTCGCGGCACGGTCATCAGATAACCGATGCCCATAACCGACAACCCGCTGTCCAGAGACTAAAACCCGGTCAACCGGGCGATAACCCTCATAGGCTTTAATCAACTTTAGCCCCATATCTGAGACGGTGAATTGTTGTCCCATAGCGTTTCACTTCCGTAACTCTATTCTGTGTCGCGGGTCACGGTGCAAATTTCGCGCCTATTTCAGGGCGGGAGGGGAAATTTTACGCATTTTAACGCTTTTTGGGCGAATGGGTTAGAAAAGCAGATAGGCCGCGAGCCCTAAAAAGGCAAAGAAACCAATGACATCCGTAACGGTTGTCACGAAAACCGATGATGACACCGCAGGGTCTGCCCCCACATGTCTTAAGGTTAAAGGAATGATGATTCCTGCGAGGCCAGCGCAAATATGGTTCGCAATCATGGCTAAAAATACAACAAAGGCTAAATGCTGATCCCCAAACCAGATAAAGGTAATTCCGGCTAAAACCACAGCAAAAATCAAGCCTATTACAATCGCGGCCAGACCTTCGCGCCGAATAGCCCGCCATGCCGATTGTGATGTTAAATCCCGTTCCGCTAGTCCTCGCACAGCCACAGCCAAAGCTTGTGTACCCGCATTACCGCCCATCGAGGCGACAATCGGCATTAAAATCGCTAAGGCGATATATTGGCTAATCACAGTTTCAAACTGCGCAATGACAAGTGATGCCAAAACAGCCGTAATCAAATTAACAAAAAGCCACGGCACCCGCGCCCGCACCGTCGAGAGCGGCGTATCGGTTAATCCTGCATCAGAAACCCCCGCCATTGCCAACATATCTTCTTTATTTTCATTTTGGATAATCTCGATAATATCATCAACAGTCATCATGCCGACAAGACGCTCTGCGTCATCCACCACGGGAGCGGAGATAAGATTATATTTTTCAAAAATATGGGCAATATCTTCCTGATCCATATCCTGTGGAACCGAAACCAGATCCGACGTCATTATCACTCCCAATGTATCAGAGCGCGGATGGCGCATTAGATGCGAAACAGGCACATAGCCAATCGGTTTAAAGCTGGCATCGACAATATAAATATTGAAAAATAAATCAGGGAGGTTTTCACCTGTCCCGCGCATATGATCGATTGTATTTCCGACGGTCCAAAATTCGGGGGCCGCCACAAATTCGCGTTGCATCAACCGGCCTGCCGTCTCATCACCAAACCGAAGGCCGGCCTCAACGGCTGCGCGCGGCGTGGGGTTAAGCGCGTCTAATACCTCTTGGCGCTGACCGGCCTCCATTTCTTCAACAATCTGGATAGCGTCATCATTATCAATTTCGGAAATTGCGGCGGCAATGTGTACCGCGGGTAATTTTGGCAGGATATTTTCGACAACTTCATCTTCCATTTCGGCCAAAATTTCGCCTGAAATAAGATCGCCCGCCTGCTGTATAACCTGCTGGCGTTGGTCGGGCGTTAATTGTTCGAATTGATCAGAACAATCAGCCGGGTGTTGATCCGTAAGCAAAAGACGCAGGGCCGCCCTATCGTCGCCCAACAACGCATCGCGAATGAAATTGTGTCCGTCTTTTTCAAAAGCAGGATCAAAAGAGGTCGATGATAGGGGTATCTCACTCATAACACGCGCCTCCAGTTGTCAATTTATCATGCTGATAATCACAGCACCATAAAATTGAAAGGCGTTTTCCCCTGTTTATGGGTTTAACTCCAATCGCTAGCATTTAAATTTCGCAGCTATGATCAAAATTCACCCATCAAAACCTTGCATTCATCCGTATCTCTTATAGAGAAGCCAGTTATGAGTAACCCCGTGAATATGAAACAAGATAATATCCGCAATTTTTCCATTGTCGCCCATATTGACCATGGGAAATCGACACTGGCCGACCGGTTAATATCACATTGCGGCGGATTATCGGACCGCGAGATGAGCGAGCAAGTGCTCGATAATATGGATATTGAAAAAGAACGCGGCATTACTATCAAAGCGCAAACGGTACGCCTCGAATATCCAGCAAAAAACGGCGAGACCTATATCTTAAATTTAATGGACACACCGGGTCATGTTGATTTTGCCTATGAGGTGTCGCGCAGCCTGTCAGCCTGCGAAGGCTCTATTCTAGTAGTGGATGCCTCCCAAGGGGTTGAGGCGCAAACTCTGGCTAATGTCTACCAAGCCATTGACCATGATCATGATATCATTCCGGTCCTCAATAAAATTGACCTGCCTGCGGCAGAACCGGACCGTGTACGCCAACAGATCGAAGAGGTTATTGGTATTGATGCATCTGGCGCGATTGAATGTTCGGCCAAATCCGGCATTGGTATTGAAGCGGTTTTAGAGGCAATCTGCGAGCAACTCCCACCGCCGCCGCCATGCGACCCTAATGCCCCTCTCAAAGCCATGCTCGTTGATGCTTGGTATGACACCTATATGGGCGTTGTTGTTCTATTTCGCGTTATTGAAGGCACAGTAAAAAAAGGAATGCGTATTCGCACAATGAATACAGGGGCAAGCTACACCGTTGATAAAGTCGGCCATTTCCTGCCTAAACCAACGGATTGCGCCAGTATCGGTCCAGGTGAAGTCGGTTTTCTGACAGCGAGTATTAAAGAGGTCGCCGATGCCGCCGTCGGCGATACAATTACCGAAGATAAGCGCCCAACAGAAACACCCCTCGCAGGGTTTAAACCGGCCCAACCCGTTGTATTTTGCGGAATTTTCCCAGTTGATGCTGCTGATTTTGAAGATCTACGCGCCGCCATGGGACGCCTGCGGCTTAATGATGCCAGTTTTAGTTATGAAATGGAAACCAGCGCCGCTCTCGGTTTTGGGTTTCGCTGTGGGTTTTTAGGCTTGCTGCATCTGGAAATCATTCAAGAACGACTGGAACGTGAATTTGATCTGGACCTTATCACGACAGCTCCTTCTGTTGTTTACACCCTCAATATGCGCGATGAAACGACACTACAATTGCATAATCCGGCTGATATGCCCGATGTCATGCAAATTCTCCATATTGAGGAACCGTGGATTAAAGCCACTATAATGACGCCGGATGATTATCTGGGCGGCATATTAAAACTGTGCCAAGATCGCCGCGGTATTCAAACCGGCCTGTCCTATGTCGGATCACGCGCTATGGTCGAATATGAATTACCGCTTAATGAAGTTGTCTTTGATTTCTATGACCGCCTGAAATCCGTTTCCAAAGGCTATGCCAGTTTTGACTATCAATCGATTGGCCTTAAAGAGGGCGATCTGGTGAAAATGAGTATTCTTGTTAACGGAGACCCTGTGGATGCACTCTCTATGTTGGTTCACCGTAATAATGCGGAATCGCGCGGGCGGCAAATGTGTGAACGTCTTAAAGACCTCATCCCGCGCCATCTCTTTAAAATTCCGGTTCAAGCAGCGATCGGCGGGCGTATCATCGCGCGCGAAACCATCGCCGCTATGCGCAAGGATGTGACGGCCAAATGTTACGGCGGCGATGCCAGCCGAAAACGCAAGCTGTTGGATAAGCAGAAAAAGGGTAAAAAACGTATGCGCCAATTTGGCAAAGTCGAAATCCCGCAAGAAGCGTTTATTGCCGCCCTTAAAATGGATGATAGTTGATTACAGCAACCGGGCCTAACGCGCCGCCTATCCATAAAAAAACCCTGCCAAACAGCAGGGTCATTGTCATTTTTTAAAATGCGTGCGGGCTTAGGCACTCAATCGGTCTTTAGCCGGGTCGCGCAATACATATCCGCGCCCCCAAACCGTTTCAATATAATGATCACCGCCTGTGGCCGATGCGAGCTTTTTACGTAATTTACAAATAAAGACGTCAATAATTTTAAGCTCGGGCTCATCCATACCGCCATAAAGGTGGTTCAGGAACATCTCTTTCGTTAATGTTGTACCCTTGCGCAAACTCAACAGCTCCAGCATTTGATATTCTTTACCGGTCAAATGAACACGATGTTCAGCCACTTCAACCGTTTTAGCGTCCAGATTAACAGCAATATCGCCCGTCGTGATAATTGACTGGCTGTGCCCTTTCGAACGGCGCACAACGGCGTGAATGCGGGCGACTAATTCGTCCTTATGGAAGGGTTTGGTCATGAAATCATCAGCCCCTGTACCCAGACCGCGTACTTTTGAATCAATGTCAGAGGTTCCTGACAGGATAAAGATCGGTGTATTGACTTTCGCCATCCGTAAAGTCTTAAGAACATCAAAGCCCGGCATATCCGGTAAGTTCAAATCCAGAAGGATGATATCATAATCATAAAGTTTACCTAGATCGACCCCTTCTTCCCCGAGATCGGTTGTGTAAACATTAAAGCCTTCCGACTTGAGCATCAACTCGATGCCTTGCGCTGTCGCGCTATCGTCTTCGATTAAAAGAACACGCATTATAGTTCCCTCCCAGGCGAATCACTATCCCGAAGCCCACGGGATATGGTTAACGTATGATTTGAGTTACGTGAATCCCGTAAATCAAATGTTAACGCCGGAGGTTATTTTTTCAGAGTTTCCCATAACGGATCCGAAATGATTAATAAAAAAAATGTTTCAATCTTTACCAGACTGTAATCATAAGGCGCTATGAAGTCTGTAATAAGGCGAAAAATCGTCAAAAAATAACTAGTTTTAGGTAAATAGAGTTTGGGTTTAGGTGAATATAATGAATAGTTCTATGGAAAAAAGCGTACGTCAAACACGTTTCGCTATTGAAGACCTTCAAAAGCGCATTGCTGTTTTAGAAGCTACGCGGGCGGATTTGGAACGTCAGATTAGAAAATTAACAGATAGTGTCCCCGAAGAGGAAATAGAGCCCAATGCCCGTAAAGACGGCTATGTCTCATATGGTTCTTATGCGCAATCTGTTATTGACCGTCGCAATAATATCCGCATGTCCCTTGAAGATGTGAACACACAAACCTCATCATTGGCGGCCGATCTTCGCATCGCGCTGGATGCTTTGGATAGTTTTGAACGCGTTCGAGCTCGCCAAATGGCCGCAAAAGCGGAAAAATCGCTTAAGCGGCAAACGGGCTAAACTCCCCTTACACGCTAAACAGAGACAGGCCGGGCTATCGTTATAGCCCGTTGCTATCGCGCGGGTCTTCGACCCAGAGGTAAATATCCTCAACGCCTAACCCGTTCGCTGCCTCCTGCCAGGCGGTATCCTCCATCCGGTTGGGCATCAATGCCATAATCGACAGCACTATAGCCACCATAGCCGCCAGCGCGCCTATACGGCGCCGGATAGATACAGCATTATCATTAGCGGGGCCCATAAACGCCGTACCTGCCGTTATCGCCTCGCGCAAAGCCGGAGACGGATCAGGCGCTTGAACACAGACAAGCGCCGCTTTTAACGCGTCATCATCATCAATATTATCAATATCATCAATCATTGGCCTGCCCTTTCTGTTTTCAATCTGGGATCAGTCTTTAATATGTGTGACTTTAAAGTCGCCCGCCCGCGCGAGAGTAAAGACTCATAGGCTTTTTCCCCAATGCCTAATATCTGCGCGCCTTCTTTTTGCGAAACGCCTTGATAATAACATAGCGTAATCGCTGCGCGTTGTTGATCTGGCAAGCCCATAAGCGCAGCTTTAACCCGCCTTTGTTGTTGTTGGCGGGCCAGTACATCAAAAGGGGATGCCGCCGTTGTTGCCATCTCGGGAACGTCGTCCATATAAACCGGCTTTTTCTTACGCAATATATCCAGACAGGCATTGGTTGCCGTTCGCCGCATCCACGTCAGCAAGCGCGCTGACCCGACCTTCCATGACGGTATCATCTGCACGGTTTTGAAAAAGACCGATTGCGTCACATCCTCGGCCAAATGCGTATCGCCTAACATATAATAACATAGCGCATGTACCGTTTTAAGGTGTCGGTCCATTAAGGCCGACACCGCCGTGGTTTCGCCGCGCGCCAGACCCGGTAATAAATCTGCATCCGGATCAGAGACAGGTCGGAGTTTTTCTATGCCGGATTGCCCTGACACCTATTTGCGCCGTTTGCCCTTGCGGCGTTTACGGCCCTCACCTTTTGTCAAAACCCCATCACCATTGGCATCTAGCCGCGCAAACATCGCGAGCGTTGCCGCATCATATTCAGCTTTGGTAATCAGACCATCTTTATTAGCGTCGCGCCGGATATGGCCGCGGCGGGCTTTCCGGTCTTTGGCTTTGGCGGCTTTTTTTAAACGCTTCGCAGACGTATCGCTATCAATACCCTCACCGCCCGTAGCGGCGCGCCGTTTTTGGCGGCGCTCGGCTTGTCGGGCCTGACGCTTTGATTGCAAGCTGTTATATTCGTCTTTGGATATAAATCCATCACTATTGGCATCCAGTTTTGCAAACCGTTTTTCTGCCTTTTCATTGCGCCGGTTATCCCGCGCATTCTGCGTCTCATTGCTGTCGATAACGCCGTCAAAATTGCTATCCATTTTGACAAAACGCGTATTGGCCGCCGCTATAAATTCAGCCTGCGTAATCTGTCCGTCTTGATTGGTATCCGCTTTGGGCGCTGCCATCGCAGCCCCGCTCAAAATGATTAACCCGCATGATGTCCCTATCAGGACTTTGGATTTAAAAGACATAAGGATCTCCTTTGCTTATCGTCACCCCTTTAAACGGGCGGAACAAGAAAATCCTTCGGTATATTACAAAACTTTAAGAGACATCACGCCACAGCCGAACGCTGAACCGCCGCACGCATCTGCGTCAAAAGCCTTATTTCGACCCTCTCATCATGAATACATCCCGCATAAGGCGGCGGCGCGCCCAGATATTCCCGTACCGTATCACAAAGCATTAGGGCCGATTCGACAGCGCCATCCCGACGTCCGGCCGATAAAATAAGCGGATCAAATTTCGGAGCGCGAGCCCGCACTGCATCCATCATCCAAAAGGCCCGCATGAATTGATCCCCCTGACTGTCATATAACATAACGGAGGTGTCACAGGCTGCGGCTAATTTTGTATGAGCCGGTGTACACCCGCTTGGCAATGACACAAACACCCAGTCGTAAGATAAGGACAAGGCCGCAAGACATCCCAAAATATCGTCCAATGCGATATCCCCCGCCGCTGCCACGGTAAAATGCTCATTAGATGTAACATAGCGAGCATCATGCAGATTGGCCGTACCCATAATAACATCAGCCAGAGTTTTATTATAGATCACACCAGCCGCATCCATTAACGCACCGTCTTGCACATCCAGTAATAACACCGTTTCCCCAAATGAGGCGGCATGACGGGCGATTTCCACGGTCAATTCAGTATCGCCAAGCCCATCGCGGGTAGAAAAAATTGGTACAAGTCGCCCTGCAGGACGATAACAGACCTTATTCATATTACTCACCTAAATCACGTAATCTCTTTGGATTATCTTGACGGCGTTATAGCAAAGGGGTCTTAAATGAACGCTAAGATAGGCTTTAGATTTCCGTAAGCATAGTTTTTAGCAATCCATTAAATTAGGACGCCCATTCTAATTTTTTCTGCCACTGCATAAATGAAATTCCATATCAGTCTGGAGACATTTATGACACAGCAAACTGTTGAAAAAACACATCGTAAACCATTCAAACCTGTTGCCGTAGCTCGCCGTGCACGCCGGGCCTATTTTGGCCTCTTTGGCTTAGCCTATGACCGCGCGCAATTCCGCTATGATCAGGCCCGTACATTAACGGATGGTCTGTTTGAAGATTTAATGCTTCGCGGCGCGAATATCGAAGGGAAAGCCGTGGAAACCATTACAGGCGGAAAAGATAAAGTTTTACGCGTTCTACCAAAAGGGGACACACACACAGCCAAATTGGAAGCTGAAATTGAAACCCTTAACACCACGCTTAAAACCTTAAAAAAATCACAGACAAAAAAGAAGCCCGCTAAAAAAACAACCTCTTCTAAGCGGACTAAACCAGTCAATACACCAGCTAAACCCGCTCCGGTTTCAGCCACAAGAGCGACGGCAACAACACCGCCTCTTCCTGCTGATAAGACCGATGATAAATATGCCGGATTTATCGCGGATATACACCGCTACGATCACGAGGCCGATACCGCTATTATTACGAAAATTGTCAATCATCTCGGCATCGCTCTACGCAGCCGGGACGGCCAATTCGTTGCCTGTTCAGATGAGACCGAACGCCAAACTGTGCGCGATAGCTGGCTTGTCAAAAAACTCGGTGTAACCGGCGACACATCAGAGCTTGATGCCAAAGTCATGGCCATTTGCGAAACTATGCAAAAAGACCGGATGAAAAACCGCGTCACTTTTTACTATCTGCTAGCCAAAAATGAAGGCAAGCTCGCCGCGCTTTAATAAACCGCGCACCCAAAATACCAAAAGGCCAGACTCTGTTCTGGCCTTTTTATTGTGTGGCCAAAACCGCTGATAATTCACGAATAATAGCATGAGCGCCATAGGTGTTAAAATGATGTGCATCGCGGTAAAGTGCGCGCCCATCACGAGCCATTTCGCAAAATTCAGCTTGGCAGAATATGTCTACCGGATTGATATAAATGACATTCGGTTTATATTTATTCTGTAATCGGCGCAATGTCCGATGGATTTCTCTATATTGGCTCATAATATCGGCACGATTAGAGGTTGCGCATTTCCTCCCAAGACGATTGGGCGATAGGTCAGCATTTTGCCGCGCACATCGTACAGCCTCTGATGTCTGAGATGGCATCTGGCCAATAACAACGACCCGTTTACCTGCTTTCGTAAGCCGTAATATCATGGCGTCCAACCCTTTGAATAAAAACTTTCGGGTTTGCTCAGGCGTCGATACGGGCACATCACCGGCGCGATATAATTTATCTTGGCGGGGCGAAATTCGGCCCTCTACAGGTAAAGCGGCATAAAATTCCCATCGTGCAGAGAGGATGACCGTTTGAGCCGGATGGGCAGCGATATCCTGTTCCCATTTTTCCATCAATTGATCGCACAATATACGGTTACGTTCTGAATTCTTCCGTTCATATGTTTTTCGTATCGTCAAAAGCGGCGGGCACCCGGGCGAGGTTTCTGTCCAAAATTGACCTGTGTTACCTGTTAATTGGCGTAAGATTTCACCCCTATACATATCAGCATTACTATCCCCTAAGAGCACAATGGACTCGCCTAAGGCGGTAACGTTGCTCTGCGGCACAGAGCCCCGATTGGATAACGCTTGTGCTGTAATGCCCATACAGGTGCATAACAGCACCGAGGTTAAAATCGGGCCGCGCAATCCGTCTTTAAATGCCCGGTACCGATAAGGTTTTTCAACATTATGATAGAGCAAAGCCGCCGCGGCTAGGCTCATGCCAAGTCCGATAAAGGCTATTATGAAAACATGCATTCCAGCCAATTGAACATTTAAAAAAACGATGACGGGCCAATGCACTAAATAGAGAGAATATGAAATATTACCGATATATTGTAAGGGCTTAGAGCTTATAAAGCCCGCAAACCCTATCATAAACGGCGCTATCAATAAAAGAAAAGCCGTAACAAGGCAGATTATAAAAGCTCGCCAACCGGGCAATGGTGTCTGCGCATTCCAGACAAAAAGCATTGTGATAATAAACAAAAGGCTCGCAACCCCTAGGGCCGAATATAAAGCCGACGCTTTACCCCTTAACACAGGTATTGCAGCCGTCAACGCACCTAATAGAAATTCAAACCCTCTAAAGGGTAGCATGTAAAAGGCCGTATTCGGATCCGTTCTCAAAACCCATTGGCTCGCCCCAGCACTCAAGAGTATAAGGCCTGCAAGACCCAGCAATCGCCCTCTGGGTTTTAATTTAAATAGCCCAATAAAGATCAATGGAAAAATAAGGTAGAATTGTTCCTCTAATCCCAAGCTCCATGTATGTAGTAAGGGCCGTTCAAGGGCTTCGGGGGCAAAATAACCGGATTGTCCCCAAAAGAAAAAATTCGAGAGAGACAAAAGAGCCGCGCCCGCTGAATATAAAAGTTCGGAAACCGCCTCTGCGGGTAATATAATTAACCCTATGAACAGAGTTACAGCTACGGTCACAAAAAGGGCTGGTAGCAGTCGTTTTATCCGGCGTATATAAAAGTCTCTGAGACTAAATATGCCGGCATTCATATCACCCCATATTTTCCGACTGATTACAAATCCGGAAATAACGAAAAAAATATCAACACCTAAAAACCCGCCAGGAAGCCATGCAGAATTGACATGAAATACAACAACAGCCAAAACCGCCACAGCTCGTAACGCTTGTATATCGTATCGAAATTTATCAACGGATATCATAATAGTATTACTTTAAAACAGCGCACCTCTAATACCGTCAATAACAAATTGCGCAGCCAGTGTTGCCAGTAAAATTCCCAGCACGCGAGTCAGGACGTTGGTGAAGGTTTTGCCCATCAATTTCATAAGCGGTCCAGATATTAAAAAGGCAATTAATGTAATCATCAATACCGCACCCAAGGCGGCAACAATTGCCAGTTCTTGATGCCAATGATTTGTTTTTGACATAAGCAATAGCAAAGAAGCCATGGTTCCCGGTCCAGCTATCATGGGAATACCCATCGGGAACACTGAAATATCTTCTGGATCTTCAATCTCCTCCAAAGCTTCTTCGGCCCGGCCTTCGCGTTTTTCCGTGCGTTTTTCGAACACCATATTCAACCCGATAATAAAGAGCATAATCCCGCCTGCTATGCGCAACGCATCCAGACTAATACCCAGTTTCGTAAATAAAAATTCGCCCATATAGGCAAAGCCAAAAAGAATAATAGCCGCCACTGTAACGGCCTTGATGGCCATCACAGTCTGATGTCGGCGCGATGTCCCTTGAGTGAGCGTTGCAAAAATAGGCGCGCAACCCGGCGGGTCAATAATCACAAATAAAATGGCAAAAGCCGAATAAAACAGATCAAAATCAAACATAGGTCGGCTCTAGTCTTCCTCTGCAGATGAAACAAGACCGCAAATCCCTTGAAACGCGGTAAATCAACCCTATATTGACAAATATGATATCATAATGATATCAATTTATTATATTTCGGAAGGAGAGAGATATGAGTGATATAAAAGAGAAAAATGTTAAATCTGTCAGTGGTATCCCATTTTTACTGGTCTTGATTTTAATGATACCGGCAGTATTAGCCCTCGTCGCAGGACTGGATTTACCCGTCTTTATTGCCCCCTTGATTATTGTCCCATCACTGCTTTTAGGTCTCTCTGGTCTTTATAAAGTAGAACCGAACCAATCGGCTGTACTCAGCCTGTTTGGGAAATATATTGGGACAGTGCGTACGCCCGGCCTGCGCTTTAACAATCCCTTTTTTACGAAAAAGAAAATCAGCCTTCGGGTACGAAATTTTGAAAGCGGGAAGCTCAAAGTCAATGAATTGGATGGCTCTCCCATTGAAATCGCTGCAATTGTTGTTTGGGAAGTCAATGACAGTGCCGAAGCCGTGTTTAATGTTGATGATTATGAAAGCTTTGTGCAAATCCAATCCGAAGCCGCGATACGGGCCATGGCAACCAGCTACCCTTATGATCAACATGAAGAAGGGCAGATTTCCTTACGCTCTCACCCTACGGAAATTTCGGATAGGCTGCGCGACGAAATACAAGACCGTCTGGCTAAAGCGGGAATTAATGTGATTGAATCCCGTATTTCGCATTTAGCCTATTCCCCCGAAATTGCCCAAGCCATGTTACAACGCCAGCAAGCTGGGGCCATTATTGCAGCGCGGCAAAAAATTGTCGAAGGCGCAGTGGGCATGGTTGAAATGGCTCTGGCAGAATTATCGCAAAAGGGCGTTGTCGAATTAGACGAAGAACGCAAGGCAACCATGGTATCCAACCTGCTCGTTGTTCTTTGTTCCGATAAAGCCACCCAACCGGTTGTGAATACAGGAAGCCTCTATTAAGCCTTTCTCATGGCCGCTAAGAAAGCATATCCTCTGCGCATTCATGCCGATGTCCTAACAGCGATGAAACGCTGGTCCGATGATGAATTGCGCAGTGTCAATGCCCAAATAGAATATGTGCTACGCGCAGCGCTGCGCGAACACGGGCGACTTAAAGAAACACAGCCAGATCCCGTAACCACACCCCCTCAAACCGATGGAGAGACATAATACATCCTCGAAAATGGTAATATAAAATTGACCCTTTCAAACAGTCGATCAGCGCCTATAAAACCAAAGCTATTAATGCAGTAATAAATGACAAATTAAACCGTCTTGGCAGTAATGACTGAGAGGTAGTCAGCTTAAAACCCCATGGCCAATATACATAATTATATCTGAAATGTCTGTTTTAATGCCTTGGGCCTAGACAGATTTTCCGCGAAGAATACGCCATATCCGGCGCCCTGTTTTCTTGATAAGGTGATATGGACTTCCGGCGATTTTCATAATGCGGCGAACCCGCCGCCACCGCTTGCGGGCCATAGGTTCATATTCCGGCGTTAAATATGAAAAAAACTTGTCCGTGACAGCCTGCCATGAAAAATTTTCTGCATGTTTTGCCGCGGCCTCTCTCGAACACTGTAAG
This sequence comes from uncultured Caulobacterales bacterium, assembly GCA_964654665.1. Classification (GTDB taxonomy): domain Bacteria; phylum Pseudomonadota; class Alphaproteobacteria; order Caulobacterales; family Maricaulaceae; genus CALCKU01. The sequence continues at coordinate 30,246 of CAZZKV010000027.1, forward strand.
GCCTCAAGGCAGGCTTGGCGCAAATCATCATTCAAAACCCCGCCGCCGCTACCCGGCACAATATCAATCGGCCCTGTCACAGGATAAGCGGCAACGGGCGTACCTGTCGCCATAGCCTCGATAATCACAAGACCGAAGGTATCGGTTTTTGATGGAAAGACAAAGACATCTGCATCGGCAAAATGGCGGGCGAGATCCTCGCCAAATTTGGATCCAAGAAAATGCGCCTTTGGATATTGACGCGTCAAACTCGCCATTTGCGGGCCATCGCCAATAATAATTTTTGACCCCGGTAAATCCAGCCCCAGAAAAGCTTCGATATTTTTTTCGACCGCCACACGGCCAACATTAACAAAAATAGGCCGCTCAAGTCCGGCATAGACATCATCCGGAGCCAGCCGGCGCGCCGGATTAAACACATCCAAATCAACACCGCGCGCCCATGGAGCCAAGTTTTTAAACCCGCGTTTATCCAAAAAAGTAACCATTGACGGCGTCGTCACCATGACCCGCCCTCCGCTATTATGAAAATCACGGACAAATTTATAAGGCCACGCCAAGGGGATAAATGGAAAGCGCGCTTTAATATATTCTGGAAATTTCGTGTGATAGCTGGTGGTAAAAGGCATACCCCATTTCAAGCAGAGCGCCCGCGCCGCCTGCCCCAAAGGCCCTTCAGTGGCGATATGAACCGCTTCGGGGCCAAAGCGCACAATCCGGCGCTCTACATCCCCTTTGGCAAAGGGGGCCAGACGAATATCGGGATAGGTTGGCAAAGGCAAAGTCCAATATCCATCGGACGGGGCAATGATTTCGACAATATGACCTGCGTTTCGTAATGATTCGACCGTTTTCGATAATGTGCGGACAACGCCGTTCATTTGCGGCTCCCATGCATCTGTGACAAGAAGGATTTTCAAAACACCGCCTAAAGTTACATTTTTCCGCAAACTGGCCCTTTAATAGAGCATAGTCATGGGTTTCGATAGAGCGCTCGAGACCGAATGAAAAGGATGTTTCGGGCCCGTCATAAAAATTTCATAGTCTTTTGAAGCATTTAACCCCGTGTTAACAAAAAATTTCCTTTTTTAGGACACTAGGTATTGACGAAAGGGAGCAAATCAACACTATATATTGTGTGAGAGCGGGCAATCGGTCGACCTTTCTAAAAAACCTCGGTGCGGCGTGACGGTCTTTTCACGCAGTCCGAATCTTTGACTAAATTTTCTGCACCGCATTGCGGGGCGGATACACACCACGGGGAGAAAATGGGGATTATGTCAGACAACACACACGCGGATGCATTAAATGTTCTGGATACAGACACACTGGAAATCGCCGTTGATAATGCCATAGAAATGGCGGCGCCTCTTTTAAAGACAAAAAAACCGACGTCTAAAGCCGGTGAGTTGACCGACAGTAAAATTGGTAAAGTTCAAATCAATCGCGACCGTGATAATCTGCTGACTGATTTTGGTAAGAAAACCCTCGTAGACCGCTATCTTCTGCCAGAGGAAACCTATCAAGGGATGTTCCTGCGGGTTTCTCGCGCCTATGCTGATGATACGGAACATGCCCAACGCCTGTATGATTATATGTCAAAACTGTGGTTTATGCCGGCAACGCCGGTTTTATCCAATGGCGGTGCTGAACGCGGCCTTCCGATTTCCTGCTTCCTTAATGCCGTAGATGATAGTCTGGATTCCATTGTTGGCGCCTGGACGGAAAATGTCTGGCTGGCGTCAAACGGCGGTGGCATTGGTACCTATTGGGGCAATGTTCGCTCGATTGGCGAAAAAATTGGCCGCGCGGGCAAAACATCGGGCATTATCCCCTTTATCCGCGTCATGGACAGCCTGACGCTGGCAATTTCGCAAGGCTCTTTACGCCGCGGATCTGCGGCCGTTTATCTTGATATTCACCACCCTGAAATTGAAGAGTTTTTGGAAATTCGTAAACCATCGGGTGATTTCAACCGCAAATCTCTTAACCTGCACCACGGTCTCAATATCACAGATGAATTTATGATAGCGGTTAAAGAGGGAACAGAATTCGGATTACGCAGCCCCCATACAGGCAAAATCATTAAAACAGTTGATGCCCGTATGTTGTGGCAAAAAATTCTCGAAATGCGCCTGCAAACGGGCGAGCCCTATATGGTGTTTTCTGATACCGTCAATGAAGCCTTGGCCAAACACCAACGCGAGGCGGGCTTGCGGGTCCAGCAATCCAATCTATGCGCCGAAATCATGCTGCCAACAGGACTGGATAAATATGGTAAGCAGCGCACGGCCGTGTGTTGCCTATCTTCGCTGAACGCGGAAAAATGGGATGAGTGGAAAGACGAAGAGGGCTTTATCGAAGACATCATGCGCTTTCTGGATAATGTCCTGCAAGACTTCATCGATAATGCGCCGGATAAAATGTCCGATGCTAAATATTCTGCGGCCCGTGAACGCTCTGTTGGGTTGGGCCTGATGGGATTTCATTCCCTCTTACAGGAAAAAGGCATCCCTTTTGAATCAGCCATGGCAAAATCTTTTAACAACCGGATGTTCCGTCATATCCGCCGCGGCGCCGATGCCGCCTCGGTTAAGCTTGCCCATGAACGCGGAGCCTGCCCGGATGCAGCCGATGCCGGTATTATGGCACGGTTTTCCCATAAAATGGCTGTCGCCCCAACTGCGTCGATCTCTATTATTTGCGGCGGAACTTCGGCCGGTATCGAACCTATCCCAGCGAATATCTATACCCATAAAACGCTCTCGGGCTCTTTCACTGTACGGAATAAATTTCTTGAAGCCCTGCTCGAAGAAAAAGGCCTGAACACAGATGAAGTTTGGGGGTCTATATTAGAGCGCGAAGGGTCTGTTCAACATATGGATGAGTTGGATGATCATGAGAAAGCTGTATTTCGAACAGCCTTTGAAATTGACCAACGCTGGGTGATTGAACATGCCGCCGACCGCGCACCTTATATTTGTCAGGCGCAAAGCCTCAACATATTCCTGCCCGGTGATATCAATAAATGGGATTTGCATATGCTACATTGGAAAGCATGGGAATCCGGTGTTAAATCGCTTTATTATTGCCGATCTAAATCCGTTCAGCGCGCCGCCTTTGCCGGAAAAGACAAAAAGACGGATATGGAGCAAGCTATGGAGGCTGCCGCACCAACAGATTACGAAGAATGTCTGGCCTGTCAGTAGCTAGACATTTCGGATTTCGTAAAATATTGGGGCGCTGTATTTTTCTAACGCAATGAGATAGCGTAGATTCTAGCACGCAATCAAAGACCAGATGGTCACTTTGTGGTCTGTTGTATTATAAATAATTTAACTGAGTAATCCGCAACCTAAGACACAGAACAGGCTTGAAATTATTTTTCATACCTGTTTTGAAGTCTGGGTCCATATTATGGGCCTTGCCCAATCTGCGTCTTTAATCGCCTTATTCTGATTGCGTGATAGGGATGAAGACCGTACCCATATTTGTTAAAAACGGCTTATGAAGCGCAGCCATAACGAAAACATTCTGTCACAACAACTACGCTCCTCCCCAATGGATTGTCAGGAATATCCGTGATAGGTTGTACCGTTGAGCAATAAGGCCGCGGTTTATTTGAACAATAGAAGTTTAATACGGCAGAGATAAAATTCAGATCATGGGACGGTTAAACCGGCCCATAATGGGCTGAATAAATATAATCTGAATACAACGGTTTGATAGCCGTAATATAGGCCTATATTTCGCAATGAAAATACCGATACAAATTTTGTATCGGTATTAATGTATAAGCTTGATATTAAAGGGGCTGAATTAGCTTTTGGTAATTCTTACCCAATCAACTTCCATCGGGAAAGCGCGTCTATCATGGGCACTTGGTCTAAAGCCCGGGGCAAATGCCGCTTCCCAGCTTGAATCCGGAACCCAAGAATTAAAATGCAAATGCATAGCTTTATCCGGGGCGTAAGGGCCACCTCTAAACTCGTGAATTTTCCGTCCATCAATTTTATAAACGATATGACCACGCCGCCAAACAATTGTATATACATGCCAACCATTGGCATCAACGCCTGGTGTTTTTTCAATGGATTTATGTGTGCCATGAACCGGATGTCCGACTACATCATAGGCTATATTATTTCTGTTCCAGTTTTTCCATGTCGATACGAGAATCTCATCAGAACGTCTGTTGGACGTCTTTTTGGTTAACCATTCGAAATCCAGCTCATTGGATTTATTCCCATTAAAAGCCGCTTGCTCATATAAAAAGAACCCATGTACGATGCCGGGTTGATTATGGGCTACCCGAACACGGGCTTGCATGGTTAGTGTTCCATTTCCAGGATGAAACTTTCGTCTGCTTTTCATATTCTGCATAGAGAATGTTCGGCGTCCATTTTGAACAAAATTTCGGCGCACATTAAGAGATACAGCCCCTCTACCATTTTTACGGCCCGGTCCAATAAATTTACCGGAACCTTGCTCGTGAAACTCCCCTATCCATTTATTCGTATCAACGGCTCCGGCCCGTCCATTAAATTGATCTCCAAAGATCACTTGGGCCGCGGCGGGTTGCGAAGCCCCGACCGATAAAATAGCCGCAGCGATAATATAAAGTTTTTTCATTTCTTGCTCCCTAATGCACTTTTTATATTTATTAGAGCACCATTCATTGAAATTTGACAACGCTGTCAAGCTTAATATCACTATTATATTAAATAAATTTCACAACCAGAGGAAAGTAATCCTGTTAAACGGATATAAGGGCACACTCTTTTGTTGAAACACGGAAGAGAGACACATTATTGCTTGAAACCCGAGGGTCGAAATATTGGCACCAGCCGATAATACATGGCCTAAAATCGGAAAAGAATCGTTTTATTTTTAAATGACAGAACTTATGGCATTTATAATACGCGGTTAAACCCTAACTGCCAGTGTTTCATAAACCGTTATTTTTACAATTTTACGCGCTACGTAAAGCCCGAGCTATATCTGATAGAAAAACGGTTTTTCGGGCCTATCAAAGTGGGGCGGTCTTGTTAATAGGTATAGGAACAATCATTTTAAGGGCCCTCTTGAACACCCGTTTCGAGAAAGCCCTGATACTCATAGGTATTGTAATTATATTTATACGAGCGCATTTTTGCCAAATCCACTACGAAAGGAGAAGCGAGACACTCGGAAAGCTTTGAGATGTCATTATAAAGCGCGGAACTCCATATGGATATTACCCATCTGCGCGATTTCAGGTACACTTTGACTGAATTTTACCAACAGTGTTTCATAGGGTTAGGGTATTATGGGATAGGCTATTTATGAGCGTTATTATAACCAAGCACGGCAATGATCACGCTGATATATTGCTGGCAAATGAAATTCAAAAATTTCCAACCGTCATTCTGCCTTCAAACGCCTCCGTTCAACAGATTGTCCCCAAAATAGAGTCAATCTGTGAATAGGATCAACTTATGAATAACGTCAGGCATCATGCCCTCTGCGTTTTACGAATCAATATTGCAGATCAGCCTGACAGTTTCAAAATCGATAGCGCAATAAAGAAACACCCCTTAAAGATGTATTTTAAATTCCACACCTGAAAATATGAAACATTGCGTAATATTTACCAGAAAATTACACTTTTTTAGGAAAGCTTAATGTAACGTTAATCGAAATATTATATATATGTGATGTAAATCACATTTGAATATCGGCTTATTTGTTATATACAAGGAAATGAGTGGGCTGAATTTTGCTATGTGGGGCACAAGTAAACGCCTAGGGGATAGAATGATCCGGTATCGGAATAGAGGGACGCGAAACGAAAAAAATACAGCCTCGATGCTGTGTTATGCGCGTGCTATGTTCTCTATTGCCGCCCTTACCCTCTTCACGGTTCCCCTATCGGCTTCTGCACAATCTAAAACGCAGCCTCCAGCAAATGTTACCACCCCGTCCGAAGCTTTATCTCTTAATATGCCAAAGGCTTCCCAAATAGATTTGAACACAGCAACACCTAGCAGCCTGTCGGGCACCTTGCTTGACGTGCCTTTAGAGAGCGTCGGCTCTGGATTATTCAACTTCAATACTAGCAATCGAGCCTGCCTGACAGGCTCTGCCAGCTGTTTGACGCGGGATGACCGTATCAATTTCAGCGGTAGTCATTCACAATATCTCAAGTTAAATGACAATGGCCTAAGTATCGAATTAAGCCCCCGGGCCAGTCTGCGGTTTGATGATGACAGTTCCAGCGCTTTGGTTGGTGCACTTGTGAAAATCGGCGATGATTTGCGCGAAACCAAAGATTTCAACACCAATACATGGTATTTTTTCGCAGGCGCTGACGCCGAAGCTTTAACCTATAAACCCGGCAGCACGTCGAGCCTGACCCGTGGCTTTAATTTACAAGACCGCGTTATCGTTGGCGATGCCCAAGCGGGGCTCGGATATAAAATTGGCGATGCGGATTTATCGCTCGCTTATATCCGCCGCGAAGTCTCATCCTTTTCCAGCAATGACCCGAATGATGATGTATCTTATACCGAAGATGCGGCCGCGCTGTCATTTACATGGCGCCGTTAAACCGCCAAATCCGAATACCCCCTTCTCAAACACGCCGCATTACGCCATATTGATAACCTAATATGGAAGCTTAAGACTATGAATGCAGTAACAAATCCACCAGGCCGCGGGAAAATATTTGAAACTATTTTAGAGACAATGGGCAACACCCCGATTGTTCGCCTGCCCCGCATCACCGAAGGCTTGCCCGCAGATCTCTGTTACAAGCTCGAATTTTTTAATCCTCTTGCCTCTGTCAAAGACCGGATCGGTATTGCCATGGTCGAAGCCATGGAAAAAGACGGAACGCTTAAGCCCGGTGGTACAATTGTAGAACCGACCTCGGGGAACACCGGCATTGGACTGGCCTTTGCAGCCGCGGCCAAAGGCTATCGGGCCATTATGGTTATGCCGGAACAAATGTCCATTGAACGACGCAAAATGATGGCACTCTTGGGCGCAGATCTTGTTCTGACCGAGGCCGCCGGAGGCATACCTGGCGCAATGGCCAAAGCCGACGAGATTTGTGCGGCCACCCCCGGCGCGGTACAGGCCGGACAATTTATCAACCCCGCCAATCCTGCCATTCATTACAAAACAACAGGGCCGGAAATCTGGAACGATTGCGATGGCCAGGTCGATGCTTTTATTTCCGGCGTCGGCACAGGCGGAACCTTAACCGGAGCCGGACGCTACCTCAAAGAGAAAAACCCGAACATCCAGATTATCGCCGTTGAACCAGTCGGCAGCCCCATGATTTCCAAGGGTGAAAAAGGACCGCATAAAATACAAGGTATCGGCGCCGGCTTTATCCCTGATATTTTGGACACAGGGCTGATTGATGACGTTGTAACCATCGATAATGACACCGCTTACGGGACGGCTAAACATGTCGCCGCCGCAGACGGCGTACCGGTTGGCATTAGCTCTGGCGCCGCGATTGCCGCCAGCCTAATCATTGGCGCGCGGCCCGATATGAAAAATAAGCGTCTTGTCACCATTATCCCCAGCTTTGCCGAACGCTATCTCTCAACGCCTTTATTTGACTAGGCTAAACGGCTATCTGTCCGGCCCTTGCCAAGCTGGCCCGCGCTTCCCATTTAATGGAAAGACTGGAGATATTTATGACAAATCATGATTATGCCGATGCTTCGCAATGGCGCGGAACAACGATTTTATCCGTGCGTAAAAAAGACAAAGTTGTCGTCATTGGTGATGGGCAAGTCAGCGTGGGCAACACTGTTATGAAATCGAGCGCGCGCAAAGTGCGCCGGATCGGCGGCGGGCATGTGATAACCGGATTTGCCGGAGCCACAGCCGATGCTTTTGCTCTGCAAGAACGGCTGGAAACTAAGCTGGAGCAATATCCAACGCAGCTCGCCCGGGCTTGCGTAGAACTGGCCAAAGACTGGCGTATGGATAAATATCTACGTCAATTACAGGCAATGATGATCGTCGCCGATAAAGGCGCAACCTTTGTGCTTACCGGAAACGGCGATGTTGTTGAACCGGATAAATTACCCAGCGGCAGCGGTATCACCGCCATTGGATCAGGCGGTAATTTCGCGCTCTCTGCGGCACTGGCGATGGATGACTATGAAAAAGATGCCGAAACTCTCGCCCGCAAAGCCATGGCCATCGCGGGCCAGATTTGCGTCTTTACCAATAATAATCTGACGGTTGAAACTCTCGAAGGGTAAAGGGTGATAAAGCGGAGCTCAGACCAGATAGCCTAGCCGATATTATCTGTGGTTCTATAGTACCGTTCCCCCTCTGGCTGTGTTTGCATATTGACGTGGAGTTTCTGAATTTTCACTCATTCCAAAATCGGCTCCATCTACATATCTATTAATCAAATCTGAGTATCTCGCTCCCTACTCATAGAGT
>CAZZKV010000028.1:0-32785 GCA_964654665.1 uncultured Caulobacterales bacterium
CTATTACTCCGTTTCATTGCTCTGTTCATTATTCGATCAATGCCAAAAACTGAAAGTCTCTTTGCATAGATGTCCGAAGCCGACTTTGATATCGCCACCGACCTGGAAACTATCAGGATAGAGCAAGCGCGTGTCTTGAAAGAAAAAGCGAAAAGCTCCGCCGCTATCGTCCTCGTTTCAGTGATAACCTATACGGCATTAATAAGTGCCGCGGTTTCCATAACTGTTGGTATTTACTGGTTTATTACCGCAAATTTTATGATTGCCGTGACTTTGCTCTACGCCAAATATCGAGTCTCGGGGGAGATCACAGAACATAATTATCAGCGATACCTCTTCGGCCATATAATTATATGCGCTTTAACCGGTATGGTATGGGGCGGGTTTGCGATTTACGTATTTGATTTTAGTAATCCATTTGCCTTTTTAGTTGCGATAACACTGCCGTCAATTTTGACTGTCGGAGGGATGTTGCCTAGTTCCACATATCGGCCAGGCTATATCGCTCTTGCCATTTTTGCGCTTTTACCTTTCGGTCTCTTCCTGACTTTAACTCTGCCTGGCATCAATCGTATATATGGTTTGGGCGTTATCTTGTTTTTGGGTCTCGGCCTGCTTGTGAGTGCTCAAGCCGAACTGAACACGCGTGACGGTATTATTGCTCGGCGCGCGCAAGTATTCGCCAAGAGTCTCTTAGAAAAAAATCTTGAGATCAAGCGTGCCAATGAAGACAAATCACGTTTCCTAGCCGCTACAAGTCATGATTTTTCTCAACCCCTACATGCCCAAGGTTATTATATTGATGCCCTGAGTAAACATCTTAAAACCACCGAACACCTTGAGTTGCTGAAGAAAATTAAAGGCGCTTGGAAAGCACAAAAAAACCTATTGCACGGCTTGACTGAGATAACGAGGCTAGAGAGCGGAGCCATCGTGCCAAATTTAAAGTCTTTCGCGTTACGGTCTGTTATAAATGACATTATTTCGGATTTAATGCCCGAGGCCATCGCCAAAGACATTACAGTCGAAACATCTCTGAGTAAGAAATTTGTTTTTAGTGACCCGCAATTACTGGCAAGGGTCATTCAAAATGTTCTCCATAATGCGATTAAATTTACGCCAAAAAAAGGTGTTGTCAAATTATCCTCTTCTACTGACGGGGCTTATGTTATATTGTCAATTGAGGACACAGGCATTGGTCTGACACTTGAAGAACAAGATCACATATTTGACGCCTATTACCGGTCCGATAGCAATATTGGGCATACGGGTAGTGGTTTAGGTCTGTCCATTGTGAAGCGTTTATGTGATCTATTACAGCTAGAGTTCGAATTGATTTCTGACACAGGAAAAGGCACTCAGTTTAATTTCAAACTTCCGATGTCTCCTGCGAATATAATAAATAATGAGCCTCTGACAGAGGAACACTTTACGTTCTCGGATAGTCCCTTTGTTGTCTTAATAGATGACAATGATGATATTCGCGAAAGCATGCTGTCGGAACTCACGCATTGGGGGTTAAAAGTCATTTCGACAGGTAATAAGCAAGACGCCATCACGTTATTGAGTGCAATGATAGAAACGCCTTGTCTTTTAATAGTCGACAAACGTTTAAGCCACGGAGAAGACGGTATCGAGACAATCTCGGCTTTGCGGGAAGAGTTGAATGAAGATATACACGCTATTTTAATGACAGGAGATGTGACAGGCTTTGAGGCCGTGTCTAAAAAGGACGACATTCAAATCATTTTGAAACCTGTTCTGCCTTCGGATTTAAAACGAATTATTTGGAATAGTATTTCGCGTTAAATAATGCCGAGAGTTTGGGCTTTACGGACACAAGCGGTACGATTGTTAACAGCCAGTTCCCTAAAGATTTGTTTCAAATGTGTCTTCACAGTATTTTCACTTATAGAGAGATTTCGTGCAATATCTTTATTGGTATAGCCATTTGCGATCAATCTCAGAATTTCGGCTTGTCTGGTACCCAGTCGCGGGAGCTTATCATCATCTTTGAGACTGTCTTCTGCCAGCCTGATTTCGGAAGGTTTCTCGACGACATAATTACCGAGGCCATCTTCAAAGCAATTATTGCCAGACAAGACAGTTTTAATCGCTCTCGCCAAGTCATCTTTAGGAACAGACTTATGAACGAATCCGTTTCCGCCAATGCGTTTTATATCTCTGATGGGCGGGGCAGTATTGATACCAGATAAAAAAATTACAGGGATGGATTTGGTGTGCGCTCTAAGGGCGCCTAAAAAGGCAAGCCCGTTCATTGTACTCATAATAAGGTCGCACAGTATAAGGTCAAATTTACGGCCTTTTTCTACATCCATCAAAATTTCGATGGGTGATGAAAACCGAGACACGTTATACTGCGAATCAAGATTTTCGATAAGGAGCGTAATGGCATCCAGAAAGATGATATGATCATCTAGGATTGCTATATCAGTTTGAGGTCTCAAAGTCGCGCCCGTAAATATACTTTTTGAAGTTTATAACTGCGTACTAATGAAGCTCGCAAAATGATTTCCAAGTGAAACGGATGTATTATGTGTTATAATTTCAATCTCCTATGAAACGCATTATATACCAATTATTGGTACAATGAAATGTCTTTCTAATGGCTCCAAAAAAATGTTGCTCACGGTAGCTAGTCTCGATGACGATAAGGTCATTGAGTTTCATATCCTGCGCCATTTTCTCATAGTCGATGTAGAAACGTAGATTATCGGGAACCTGTCACAGCACGCCAGCATCTCCGCACTCCCTTTCATGGCAGTAGGTGACGTCTACCTGTCCGGCCCATGAAAGAACAGGCTTATAATACCGCCGCTTCCAAAGGCGGGGATTAAAATGACAAAATTTCCGTCTTCGCGCTGGGGATGATATATTGTGCGAGGGATTGCAAATCGGCGCGCGGGTTAATCTGGGCTTAGCGCGGTGCTTGAAAAGCAATGACTGTATTATCATAGCCCGTGGGAACAAGAACCAATTGGGTGTCTGGCAGGTAGGCATGATTCGTGCTCGATAGGCCGGGCGTAGTCCAGATGACCGGATCGGCACCAATCGGAAGATGCCAGATATTACCGCCAACAATACTGACCGTTAAGCCGCCCTGTCCATCGGTTTCAATGCCGTCAATATCACCCAATCCGACACTCTCTATTGTTTCAATGGCTCGCGTGTTCAAGTCAACCGCCCATAGTGTTTCCCCGCCCACATACAGCCGTGTGCCGTCAATATGTAATCCATTGGCAAATGTGAACTGTGCGGCCATATCGGGAAATGGCGTTGCCAGACCGTCTTGAAGCGATAATACCTTATGGCGGGCGGAATCCGATACATAAACGGTTCCGTCTGAACTGATGGCAATATCATTAAAGGCTTTTGCCTCTGGATAAGGGCCTAAAACATCTATGATTTTGACCTGATCTAAATCTATGATTTGAACACGGTCCAGATCTGTCACATAGAGCTTGCGATCTCGAATAGCCATGCCAGCTGGTGCGTTGAGCCCGTCAATCCAGCGTGGAATGTCAAGCGTGCCGTCCATAGCCAGCACCGATAAATACCCTTTATTATTTTTTTGAAACCCGCAAATATTGCTGACGATAAGCCGGGCGTTTACGGGGTCCTTTATGATGGTTTCCGGTTCGCAAAGCCCGTCATCTAATATCCATTTTGCAGAATAGGATTTTAACCGGTTATCAGAGCGGTGTATGCAGCTTGTGCTCGCGGCCAGTATTCCGATAATGAAAACCCATTTTAGAAGCGTCATAGGGTCTTATTATGACAGGAGCTTGCGTAAAACAAGACTGCGTGATTTCTGATTTACCCAAAAGGATCATCAATCGAAAGGCTGGGCTGGGTGAACCAAACGGGGCCCGTTTGGCTCATATAGAAATGGTCTTCAAGGCGTATGCCAAATTCGCCATAGAGGCAGATCATGGGCTCATTGGAAAAACACATACCCGGGGCGAGCGGTGTATCATCTCCCCAATTTAAATAGGGCCATTCATGAATATCAAGACCGATACCGTGTCCTGTGCGGTGAGGCAGGCCCGGAGTTTTATATCCGGGGCCAAATCCGTGGGCTTCTAATTCTTGGCGGGCCGCCAAGTCTACATCCCCGCAGCGCGTACCGATTTGTGCCGCGGCAAAGGCTTTGGCTTGGGCTGCTTTTTCTGCCTCCCAGACCTGCCGTTGTTTATTTGTGGGCGCCCCAAAAACATAAGAACGGGTGATATCGGATATATAGCCTTGTAATTGACAGCCAGTATCTATGAGCACCATGTCGCCATCTTCCAGCGCTTTGGGGTTTTTAACACCGTGGGGGAACGAACTGTCTGCCCCAAAAAGGACGATTTTGAAATAGGACCCGTCGGGCGCGCCGGTCTTGCGGTGGGCTACGTCTATAAAATCGCCCACGGCCTCAACCGTGATCCCCGCCTGTAAAATAGAGGCCGTGGCTTTGTGAACGGCAAGGGTCATGTCTTTGGCACGCTGCATTAAGGCCAGCTCTGCCGCGGATTTTATCATGCGGCAGGGGGCCGTGATACGAGCCCCATTCGTCAATCTATAGCTCGGGTTGGCTTGGGCTATACCATCGGAGATAAAAAAGGGCGTGGTCTCGTCCATACCGATTAGCCCAGTCTCCATGCCAGAAGCAGCCAGTATGTCGCCGACGAGGCCATAGGGGCTTTCATGTTCGTCCCATATTTTGATCGGGCCTTTGACCTGCATGAATTGTTGCAAAGTGCCTTCTTCAAACATAGGTGCGATATAGACAGGCGGGCCGCTGGGCAGAAGCAGCGCGCCAACCATGCGTTCAGACGGATTCCAGCGCATACCGGTGAAATAATATAGCGAGGTTCCGGCCTGTAGATATAGCGCGGCCAGATTGTGCTCGGCCATTAAGGTTTGAGCCTTGGCGATCCGGGCTGTAAATTCCGCCTGCGATATCGGTGCGACGCCGGCGCTCATATCGGATAATCTTGCCAAAGCCTGTTCAGGGCTCATGCCGCCAACGCCTTTTGTCATATAATTATCCTTTATGTGCGTAGTTGTCGCGCTTAGGGGGTTGTGCATTGTTGGGGTATGGCTGTTAGAATATCCATTATCCGGTTTGCGGCTACTGTATCGCTGACCGGTTTTTTTACCGTCGCAGTTTGCCATTTTATGGTCCAGTCTTTTGTTTGTGTTGCCCATTCAACCGTAAAGCCTACCGTATCATCGGGCGCTACGATGATTAGGCGCATACGGCGTTCGGCCTGTCCGCCCAACGCCTTTGACGTAGCAAAGGCTTTATTATCCGCGGCGGTGTAAAGAGGCAGGGCGCCATGGCCAAAATCAAGCGAGAGCGTACAGACTTTATCCTGACTGCCCGGCAAATGTGTCCGGCGAAAGAGCCGCGCTTTTATCCCGTCGGGTTTTATGGGGGCTATGGCCGATAGAACGGGGAAGGCCATTTCGGCGAGGCGGTTTATGCGCTCTGGCGCCTCCGAGGTTATCGATAGACGGTTGATAAGCGCTTTCGCTTTATCGGCCGCGGCCATAGAGCCGGATTTGACCGACTCGCTCATAGTTTGGGCCGTGTCCGCAGCAATGCGGGCGGGCGCGGTCAGTACCCGGTAGGTGGCAAAGCTTAACCCGGCAACCACCAGCACAATCACGGCAATAGCCACCCACTTCACCATGGAAAAAGCATTATTGACGGTTTCTCTGGGGTTGGGGCCGTTTTGGGCCGGCTCTTGGGGTGATTGTGTCATGGCCGCTTTCCTTCATGATACTATAGGGCTTATGGCGCTGAATGTAAAAAGGTCTCTCTTTTGGGTTGACGAGCGGCTTATATCTATCTATGTCCCCCGCTGACCCGTCCCGCAGGCTTTCTGCGGGCTTTTTAGTTGAATTTTATAAGGTGGAACACAATGTCCCGTCGTTGCGATCTTCTCGATACAGGCCCTATGACAGGCAATAATGTATCTCATGCTAAAAACAGAACCCGTCGCCGGTTCGAGCCTAATCTGTGTAATGTTACGCTCGCTTCTGATGCGTTGGGCCAGAAATTCCGTTTACGTATTACGGCGGCAACGCTGCGTACTGTTGATTTCAAAGGCGGCCTTGACGGCTTTTTAATGGGAACGAAAAACGCAAAGCTCACGGAAAAGGGCAAAAAGATCAAAAAAGCCTTGATCAAAAAACAAGCCGAGGCGGCCGCTTAGAACGCGTTATAACAACACGTATTATACCCGCCCGGAGCCTTCCGAGGCGGGTTTTTTATTGAATATATAAGGAGATTTCTATGGGTTATCGTTTTGCAATTGTTGGCGCGACAGGTAATGTTGGTACGGAAATGCTCGAAATTCTGGCCGAGGCCGATATTGAGGTGTCAGAGGTTTATGCCGTGGCTTCGCGTAAATCCGTGGGCCGTGTTGTTAGTTTCGGAGATAACGACATTAAATGCGTCGATTTGGAAACCTTTGACTTTGGCAAAGTCGATATTGCCCTGATGAGCGCGGGCGGTGATGTTTCTAAAATATGGTCTCCAAAAATCGCGGCGACTGGCGCCATTGTCATTGATAATTCCAGCGCATGGCGCATGGACCCCGATGTGCCGCTAGTCGTGCCAGAAGTAAATGCCGATGCTGTGAGCGGCGTGAGTAAAAAAGGGATTATTGCCAATCCCAATTGCTCGACCATTCAAATGGTTGTTGCCCTTAAACCCTTGCATGACCGGGCTAAAATTAAACGTGTTGTGGTGAGCACCTATCAGTCGGTTTCGGGCGGGGGAAAGAAAAATATGGATGAGCTCTGGGAGCAAACTAAATCCGTCTTTCATCCGCAAAATACATTCCCGCCTGTGAATTTCACCAAACAAATCGCTTTTAATGTCATTCCCCATATTGATGTGTTTATGGATGGCGGCGACACGAAAGAAGAGTGGAAAATGAAGGCCGAGACGATGAAAATTCTCGACCCCAGTGTCAAAGTTTCGGCCACCTGCGTACGGGTCCCCACCTTTGTCGGCCATGCCGAGAGCCTGAATATCGAATTTGAAAATGAACTTTCTGCCGATGAGGCGCGTAGTATTCTGCGCGAAGCCCCCGGTTTGATGGTGGTCGATAAACAGGAAGATGGCGGCTATGTGACGCCGATTGAATGTGTAGGTGAATTTGCCACATTTGTTTCGCGTATCCGCGAAGATAGCACGCAGGATAATACGCTGAACCTGTGGTGTGTTTCGGATAATCTGCGCAAGGGCGCAGCGCTTAATACGGTACAAATTGCCGAGGTGCTGATTAACCGCGCTCTTGTCAAACCCGCCAAGGCGCTGGCTTAATTAATTACGATGCGCCGCTAATGCGGCATGGCTACATAATCAGAGATGCTCGGAATTTTCAAATGTCCGAGCCGTGTCCGGACCGCGATGATTTTAATGACTGAGGCTTGAACGGCGCTGATAATATATGCGGTGATGACGAGGCGTATAAGTACAAAAAACATCATTCCGGTGAAGGCGATATGGGTCTCCGCGCCGCCAGAATTGAGTAAACCTATCATGCCTTGATCCGTCAATATATCAAGACGGATCATTCCGATTATATAAATAATGAAAAGCCCGGCGACAGGAAGGCCAAAATTGGCAATCAATAAAATTCTAAAGACCCCTTTAAAACTCATGTCTTTTAACATCATATTTTACTTGTCCTATTGACCGGTGATATAGTCAGCTCACCTTTATGGGTTTGTTGGGTCTATTTTTACGAAATAATACTGGGAAACATGAAAATATTAACTCAATAAAAGATTGATTACGAGACGAGAGTAACGCTGATATTAGTTGAGTTTGAGTATATGGTTTTGATGACGATATAGGGGCGCATTATCAGTGTTTTGGTGAAATGATGACTATAAGACCCTTTATCTACATTTCAGCTGTGTTCTTGCTGTCTTGTTCCCAAACCAGTGAAACTCCCGAAGCAGAGACACGCGGAACCGTTCAAATTGTTGAACCCACTTTGCCTGCCCAAATATCCAAAAAGAACAGTTTCAACTGTCCGTACCAAGAACAAAGAGAGATTTATTTCTCATCTGATAAGATTAAAGACAGCCTCGATATTCGGATAATCGGTGAAGATTGCGATACGGCAAAAATCAATCTGCGTATTATAACATTAGAGGGACATGTCATTCATAATACAACAGCCAGAGCTTTGTCTTACACCTATGAGGATGTGGGAGCGGCGGGTATTGAACGGATGCTGCAAGGCCTCGTTACGACGGTATCACAGGCACAGGATTTTCCTGAAAATATTACCGATTTAACGGAAATGAACGGTTACTATGAGGTTGATTTAGAGGCCGTTAAAGCGGCCAAAACTAATAATTTACCGTTCTTTTGTCATAAGGCTGGGAAGAGTTTTAGTAATTGTTTTATATTCTGGCAGGGAAGAACCATTTTTGCTTATTCGTCAGGGTCTTAAAGGCTTTTTTAGGGCGGGTTCAATAGGCCGCGCGTACCAAACTCTCACCTTATAACGTCCTGCTTGGCCTGTGAGATGGCCCGTAGGCGGCGATATAAATCGCCCATCCTTTTGCGGTTCGTATATCCAAACAGTTAGGCAATTCCTGGGTCACCGTTCCGCTTACCAGAGCTACAGCAGGGATTAAAAATAACGCTTGACCGTCACGCAACGGGATAGGGCAATATACACCTATGAAACATTTAAACGCTCTTACAGTGAAGGCTCTAGCGACTCTCTCTGGGATTTCCGTTAGGACACTCCATTATTATGATGAAATAGGTCTTCTAACGCCTGAGCGTACAGCGTCAGGCTATCGTGTCTATGGACACAATGATGTTTTAAAATTGCAGCAAATTCTTATTCAAAAATCACTTGGATTATCTTTATCCACCATCAAATCGGCTCTAGATGATCCCCTTTTTGATAATTTAACAGCCTTGGAGGCACACAGGAAAGTTTTGTGCAGCAGGCTAGACGATACGCACAAGATGATTACAGCTATTGATGCTGCGATAGCCAAATTATCAAATTTAGAAATGGAGACGCATATGAATATTAAGGCGATATTTGATGGGTTTGCTCCTGAGGACTATGCCGCAGAGGCTAAGGAGTCGTGGGGCAACACAGAGAGTTATTCTATGTGTCAAAAGAGAACTCGAAATTATGGGCAGGATGATTGGCAACGCATAAAATGTGCCGAACAATCCCTATGGACAGATGCAGCCAAGGCTATGGTTGCCGGTATAGAGGTTTCAAGCACTGCGGCGATGGATTTAATGACACGACACCGCAAACATATTGATCAGTGGTTTTATGAAACATCTGATCTCGCCTATGCTTCACTGGCCGATATTTGGGAATCTGATCCGCGGTTCAGACAGAATATTGATCAATATGGTGAGGGTTTAACACAGTGGTTTGCCGAGGTGGTCCGCCATCACTATGGCGTGATTGTTTAGACGGGGCGCATGTCCGCTATTTGCGAAAGAGAACTATACCCTGATTGCCACATTTGAAGCTCTGAACATATGGTTTTTCGCATTGGCCAGCAGTTTTTGATATTGGGTTTTAAGGCCTGTTAAAATGGTGAGTGTCCAGCCAGTTTATCAGGAACGGCCCAGAAAGCCGATATGATCTAAAGGCTCTCTTTGTCGTGTTTACATGTTAATAGCTTGATCTTCGCTGCGTTGATCGGGTTCGAATGTTTTGAGAACTTTGAGCGCTTTAATCTGGTTGCGCTCCCGGGTTAAAACTTCGAAACGATAGCCATAATAAGCAAAGGTCTGGCCTTGGTCGGGTATGGTCTGGCTTTCATGAATAACAAGACCGGCGATTGTGACGGCTTCTTCATCAGGCAAGTTCCAATCCATAGCCCGGTTCAGGTCGCGTACGGGAATGTCGCCGCGAACAGTAACACCGCCGTCTTTGAGCCGCTGAACCCCTTCTATTTCTTCGTCATATTCATCCTGAATATCGCCGACAATTTCTTCAATAATATCTTCCAGTGTTATTACCCCCATCAACGCACCATATTCATCAACCACAAGGGCGAAGTGTTCGCGTTTTTGTTGAAAGGCGCGTAATTGCTTCACAACCGATGTTGTTTCGGGAACAAACCAGGTTCCGCGGGCAATTTTCAAAGCATCCAGAGCGGAAAAATCCCCGCCAACTTTCGAGAGCGCTTTGAGAACATCCTTGGCATGAAGAATGCCCACAACATTATCTTGATCTTCCTTATAAAGCGGTAAGCGCGAATGACCCGAGCTTAGCACATCTTTGACAATCTGTTCGGCCGGTTGATCGGCATCGATCATCACCAGATTTTTGCGGTGGATCATAACCTCTTCAACTGTCAATTCGCCAATTTCTAAAACACCGTAAATCTGGTCGCGAGCGCGTTTGGCCACGCCGCCTTCTTGCATGTGTAAATCAACCGCGCCGCGAATATCATCTGCTGCTGTCCAAGCGCTGGCCGATGTATCAACCCCGAAAAGGCGCAATGTGGCATTGACCACCATTTGCACAATGAGGACAATGGGCGCGAAAACTTTTACAATCATGTTAATCGGGCGCGCTACTCGCAGGGCTAGCTTGTCGGGTTGGGAAATGGCATAGGTTTTGGGCAGAACCTCGGCAAAGATAAGAATTAAAATTGTCATGATGACGGTTGCGCCGGCCAAGACTTTCCAATCGCCGCTGCCAAATAGATTATTAAATAGCGCCGTGGTTAACACCGATGCGAGAATATTCACCAGATTATTACCGAGTAAAATACCGCCCAAGAGGCGTTCGCGTATATTTAATAATTTGCTTACGATTGTGGCTCGCCGATCACCGTCTTTTTCTGCGGCATGCATCCGTGCGCGTGAGGCTGCGGTCAGAGCGGTTTCAGAGGATGAAAAAAATCCTGATAAAACCAAGAGGAGTGCAATTGTGCCCATCATCCCCAATGATTGCGGGTCTTGCAGTTTTTGCAACAGGGTCGGATCAGTCATGATATCTTTCGGTAAGTGTTTTTAAATAGGAATAAACGGCATCGCGCGGCGCAGCCTTTTGCACAAAAGCCTGCCCGATAGCGCGGATCAGAATCAAAGTTAGCGCGCCGCCTTCATTTTTCTTATCTTGGTCCATATGGGCGATGAGCGCATCGGGGTCCGCCAGCAATGGGGTCACATCTTTTATCTGTGTGAGACCGCATTTTGCCAGATGGGATTGCACGCGCGATAGCGCCGGTGCGGGGCAAAGACCTTGGGCAATGCTGAATTCAAAAGCCATTTCCATACCGGCACTTACCGCCTCGCCGTGTAAAATGTCGCCGGAATATCCGGCTTGCAATTCAAGGGCATGAGCGAATGTATGGCCTAAATTTAACAAAGCGCGCTGCCCGGTTTCATATTCATCGGCGGCGACAATGCTGGCTTTGGTTTGGCAGGCCCGAGCGACAGCATGTGCGGCGGCATTGGACCTGAGCGCCAAGACATCTGGGCCCTCATCCTCTAGCCAGTTAAAAAAACTGACATCGCCCAGCAATCCATATTTCAACACTTCGGCATAACCGGCTTTGAGTTCGCGTTCGGGCAATGTGCCCAGAACCTGCATATCGGCCAGTACAAGGCGGGGTTGGTAAAATGCCCCGATGAGGTTTTTGCCATAGGTAGAATTAATCGCTGTTTTCCCTCCGACAGAGCTATCGACTTGCGCGAGCAATGTTGTCGGTATTTGGATAAAGCGGCATCCGCGTTTGAAAATACTGGCCGCAAATCCGGTTAAATCACCAATAACGCCGCCGCCAAAGGCTATGACCGTGTCTTTGCGGTCAAAGCCAGCCTTAAACAAGGCCTCGAGTACCCTCTTTAGCCCATTAAAGCTTTTTTGAGCTTCGCCGGAGGGTAATATTACCCATTGCAGGGTTATTCCGGCCGTTTTCAACGAAGTCTCCAAGGCGGCGCCGTGCAAGCCATGAACGGTTTCGTCGCTTATAATAACCACGCGCGGGGCGGCCAATAGCGGGGTGATAATCGTTCCGGCCTGATCTAATAATCCGCTGCCGATCAGGATGTCGTAACGGCGATCGGCCAGATCAACGGTCAGGGTGTGTTGCGCGGTTGCGGGGTCGAAGGTCATGAGCCGTGGGTCTTTAGCCGTGTCTTTTGATAGTTTTGTAAGGCCCGTAAAACGGCATTAACGGTGCGTATATGGGCTCCATTGCGAATATCAACGGTTATATGTGCTTTGGCATAGATCGGGTAACGGGCATCCATTAATTCTTGCATGCGGGCCCGCGGGTCGGCGACGTGTAGCAGCGGTCGCGTGTTTTTGCGGGATACGCGTTCCATAATGGTCTCAAAATCGCCGCGCAGCCAGACCGTTACGGCATCTTTCAGCAAGGCTGTGCGGGTTGGTTCCGGAATAAAAGCACCGCCGCCCGTCGCCAGAATAATCGGCTTGTTTGTTCGGGCTTCCGTAAGTAGTCGCGTAATTACGCGCTGTTCGCCGCTGCGAAAGGCCGCTTCGCCATGGTCATGAAAATATCCTGCAACAGAGCGTCCCGAAGCTGTTTCAATCTCTTCATCCGAGTCATAAAAGGGCCGGTCCAACCGTTTGGCCAAACGTCGTCCAACGGTGGTTTTCCCCACCCCCATTAATCCGACAAGGGCAATCGAATAGGGCTCAATGACCTTTTTATAATTTACAGGTGCCTGATGGGCACTTTTTTTTGGCGGCATTCTCTCTCGCCTTATCCGGTTAGGGCTATGTACTGGAGTGAGAGTGTTAAAAAACCCGCACACAGAGCATAATTTGCAAAATTTGACTTAATATGTGCGCAAATCACCTTATTCTCAACTCAAAATACGGCCATACTATCAATTAAATGATACTGGCTAGCAACATGGGAGTCACAATGAAAAAGTTTTTATTAGGGATGAGCCTCTTTATACTGCTTATAATAGGCGGATTTTTATGGCTCTTATCCGAAGCTTCCCCGGAGAATGCCCCATCGGGTCCCGTTGTGATTGATCTACTGGCTCCGACCAATTAACCCTGACAGTTCACACTGTTACCTCACCATTTGTGACTTTATCGGCTTGTATTCGCCAGTATTAGAAAGATCTTTTGATTATGACGCTAAAATCCATCCTGTCCCTAAAAATTACTATAAGTGCCTTGGCGATGGGACTTATGACAATCAGCCCGACCTTAGCTCAATCCATAGCCGTGGATCAATTGGGCGAAGCTCAGGCTTTTGATGCAGGCGTCTTATCGGCCCGAACGGGCGGTCTGGATGCGGCGCTTTGGCAAGGGACAAATGCGGCCACGGCGGCTCAGCTTTTGGAAGACGCGCCGCTCAATTCGGGCAATAGGGTGGTGCAAGATTTGATCATTGCTGCGGCTTTATCGGGCGGGGTGCCGCCTGCGGCTCAGACTGAAGATGAAAAAGCTCGGTTTAACCGCGCTAAAATCAAAGCGATTGTCCAATTTGGTGATAAAGCGGATATTGAGCAGCTTTTATTTCGTAATCCTGAATTAGGCAATGATCCCCAGATCAAAGCCGAGATTGCGCTCTCACAGGGGCAAATAGAGAACGCCTGTCTAATTGCGGATTCTGTGCAAGACGGGCGGGCCCGTCCTGAATGGGCGAGGCTGCGCGGGTTCTGCCACATTACACGCGATGAATTACCAGCGGCGGAATTAACGCGGAATATTCTGCGGACATCGGGGTATAAAAACCCATGCTATCATACGCTTATGGATAGTCTATTGACGGGCGGGAAGACGGGTTTGAAAATAAAACCGAGTAATATTGATACCGATGATGTGCTTTTGGCTGTTATGGCCAAGACCGCGGGTTTAACCGATATGGCACCGGTCTTGTCTGTGGAGGATACGCGCAATCCTGATCTACCAAAAACGGACCGGCTACAGGCGTTATGGGATAATGCCTCGCAGATGGAGGATGATGAAATATCAGCGGTTCTGTCTGACCTCTCATTTGACGATGCGGATTTAATCAATGGCCTGTCTTTCGATCTTGAGACGGCCGAAGCTTCGCCCGCCCCGAAAAAACTGGGCTTGCTCTTTGCGATGGCCAAGAGCGGAGGCGACCCAATCGCGGCAGCACAGGCGATAAGCGAAATTATAATGATGGCTGAACAATCGGGGGCAAAGCCGCGGTTCGACGCTTTATTGGCTCCCTATATACAAGCCTTGCCTGCCGAGGCTCAGGCCGCGGCTGATCTTTCCTATTTTGCCAAGGCTGCATTGACCCGTGCAGATATTGGTAATTTGCAAGGACTATATCAGTCTTTGGATGAAAACCCTAAACAACAGGCTCGTATTGCGCTTGCCGCCGATGCGTTGGGCAATGGATTTATTCTCGGAGAACTCGGCAAAGATATCGAAACGCGTTTGGGGGTTGAGGGCGATATTAAGCGGCGGGCGGTGCGCGATACGGCCTTAGCTTTGGCTTTGGGGGCGCGGTTTACCAGTGCCGCTGCGCAAGGTTTATCGGGCGAGAAAAACGGGGCTGGACGCGGGCTTGCTTTCGGCGATCGCGCAGCGCTTCAATCCGCGGCTGCGGCGGGATCACGCGCAGAAACGGCGTTGCGCACGGCCGCTATTTTAGGGCAAGAGGGAATTACAGCGATGGATAATGCAGCGGCTTATGATCTGATACGGGCGCTAACCGAAGTCGGGCTTTCCAATTATGCTCGCCGCCTGGCCGCCGAAGACTTTCTCAGTGATTTGTAAGGCTTGACCGACGCCCATCATATCGAGGCCTTTTTAGAAATGCTAAGCGCGGAACGCGGGGCGGCTGATAACACGCTTAGTGCTTATGCGCGTGATTTAAATGATTGGTCTGGAACGCTAGCGAGCCAGCGGCGCGGCGCAATTTTATCGGAGGCGGTGCGCGAAGATTTGGAGTCTATTTTGTCGCTGTGGGCTGATAAAGATCTGGCTGCTTCGACGGCCGCCCGAAAATTATCCGCGGTGAAACAATTTTTTCTCTATTTACACAGTGAAGGCTTACGTAATGATAATCCGGCCCATAATTTACGCGGGCCGAAACAGGGACGTCCCTTGCCGAAAATTTTAACCGAAGCGGATGTTGACGGTTTATTTCAAATCGCCGAAAAAGATACATCCCCCAAAGGCGCGCGTTTAGTCTGTATGTTGGAAATTCTGTATGCGGGCGGGCTGCGTGTATCCGAATTGGTGTCGTTAAAGACAGCGGCAACACAGCGCCGGGACGCGTGTTTAATGATCAAGGGTAAAGGTGGCCGCGAACGGCTTGTGCCCTTGACCGGCGCTGCGCAGCGGGCGATCGAGATATGGCTGGGTTGCCGTAAAGAAACCCTGCCCACGGGACTGGATGCCAAAGCCAGAGCGCAAAAATATCTGTTCCCGAGCCGATCAAAATCCGGCCATGTCACGCGGGAAAGGTTTGCGCAAATGCTAAAAGATCTAGCTCTTATTTCGGGTTTGCCGCCAGCGAAAGTATCGCCTCATGTGTTGCGCCATGCATTTGCAACCCATCTTTTGGCCCGCGGGGCAGATCTGCGCAGTGTTCAAAAATTGTTGGGCCATGCTGATATATCAACCACCCAAATCTACACCCATGTTCTGGATGAACGGATGCGCGCTCTTGTATATGACAAGCACCCTTTGGTTCAAAAAAAGGTAAAAAAAGCGGAATAAACCATCGTTAAGGGGCGACCGTATCCTCATCCTTTGGTATGGGTTTGTCCTCTGGTAATATTGTGACAATATGCAGGCCCGCAGGGTCAAATAAGTCTGCAACGACCGTATTTAGGTCAGCCGCTGTCATGGTTTCATAAGCGGTTTTGCGAGAGCGGCGTCGGTCTAGACTTTCAGGGACTGTCTGTGACCGGGCGACAAGACCTAGCCAATTACCATTTTCTTTCTCGCCACGTTCCATATTCTCAAGAATGGGTTTGCGTGCCCGGTTCAACTCATCTTCTGTTATATCGCCGCTGCGCATATCGGCTGTAATAGTTTTTGCGGCTTTTTCAAAAGCCTCGAAAAATTGTGGATCGGCGGATATAGAGGTTGATAGATAGCCATATCCCGGGCTGTATTTCCCAAAGTTCAGTCCGGCACTGGGTGAATAGGACAAACCTAAATCTTCCCGAATGATTTCAATCAGCCGGTTTGATAAAATACTGCGGATGATTGTGTAATGACGCCGACGCTCCACGGTCCAATCTTGCACCATGGGCCATGCCATGTAAATGGCGCCTTGATTGGCGGCTCCTGTATGGGTCAGCACCACACGGTCTGGCTTAGGAAATGTGGATTGAAGCGCCGCCAGATTAGGTGTGAATTTTCTGTTTCGTTTCGGCAGGGCGCCAAAGGTTTTGGCGACCAAATCTGTCATTACATCTTTGTCGAAATCACCAACGATGCCAATCTCGATTGCACCTGTGTCGAACTCGGTTTGAAAGACATTGCGAACGTCATCGAGCGTATAGGATAGATATTGTTGCTTTGTGCTCATGCCATAACGTGGGTCACCATTATGCCAAATGCGGCTTAAATCCCGCGCGGCCACACCGCCCGGTGTTGAATCCAACGTATGAAAAGAGCTTTCAATTTCGTCTCGATATTTTGTTAGCCATTCCTCGCGATATCCCGGCGCGGTTAAAAGCGCCGTCCATATTTTTAATTGTTCACCGACGTCATCAGGATTGGTTGATCCTCTCATTCTGAGGCGCTGTGTGCCTATTCCAAAACCGACAGATACTCGTTTGCCTGCAAAAATTTGAGCTAAATCTTTAGCGGGATGGTCTTTAAATCCGCCCAAAGACAGGCTACTGGCTAGAGAGGTTAACCCTGAACTTTCAATCGGGAATTTGGTCCAACCTTCGCCAAAACTTATGGATAGATTGATCCAATTATCTTCGAAATCTGTTGGCTTCATATTTAGATGCACATTATTGGCGAAGCGTTTTTGCGTGATATCAAAATCATCTATATGGCCTTCCCAGACAACTTTTCCGGGGGAACCAAAATCCTGATAGGCAAAGCTAAGGATTTCATAATCTTTCGGTTTCGATATCGGGGTGTTATTGGCCCTCTCATAGGCGTTGGAAATACTGTCTTCAGTTTCAAGATGGGCCTCTTCTCCTTGGAGCCAAATATGTGGATTAAAGTCGGCCCACATTTTTTCGAAACTCTCTGTAATATCATCCAGAGTGATATCCTTGACCCCCCGTTCAAAATTTTCGAGAGAAAATTCGGGCGTCGTTATAACCGAGCCGCTGGCAAAACTACTGATGATTCCACTGGCTAAGGATCCGGACCGCCGTTTTGCAGCATATTTTGCAGAGTCAGTATAACTGCGCCGATAATTAGAAATAAGGGCATCGATTTCCGCTTGCTGAAACCCGTGAATGCTGGCTTTGCGTCTTTCTCTATCCAGCATTTTTATCATCCCGTTCCAGTTATTCTTTTTAGCGGATGCCGAGGCGGATCGAATATCTGAAATACGGCCTTTTGAATAAAATATGTTACCGCCTAATGTTTCGGCATCCCGTCCCAAGGTCAGTTTTGACATGCGCTGATTAACGGCACCATTCGCTAATGATCTTATAAGGTTTTTTTTCCGAGTGTTCAGGCTATCCATTTCTGCCGAAGGCGGTAGAACATCATGCATTGTGAGCGACGTGCTCAGCTCTTCATCACCGTGCAGGAAAACCTTTGTTGAGGGGGAGCTGACGGTTCCATCATCGGGTTCTGGCGGGACGTCGCCTTTGCCCACCCAATCGCCAAATGTGATTTTAATTTTGGCTTCCATTTCGGCAATGTCGAAATCACCGACAAGAACAAGGACAGCGCGTTCGGGCCGGTAATAGGTTTCATAAAAATCACGGAGCTGTTGCGCGGAAATTTGTCCCAGAGTTTCCGGCTTGCCGATCACGTTAAATTCTGTACGGCGTAAATCAGGATAGGCCCAATCCCGATAAGCCCGCGAGGCTTTGCGCGATGGGGTATTACCGCGCGCTTCTTCGGCAATGACAACGCCGCGTTCCCGGTCAACAGCATCCGGAGCGATTAATAATTTATCCGCTGTTTCGCGCATTAAAAACAAGGCATAATCCACCGTTTCATCATTCGTGCTGGGAAGGCTAAGCTGATATTGCGTACGGCGGTAAGTGGTCGAGGCATTGGTATCGGCGCCAAAGGCAAGGCCTAACCGTTCCAAGGATTTAACCATTTCGCCTTCAGGGACGTTTTCCGAGCCATTAAAAGCCATATGTTCGAGAAAATGAGCCAATCCAATCGTTTCCGGGGTTTCATGCATAGAGCCGGCTTTTATCCAAAAGCGTAGTGAGGCCTCATTTTCTGGATAGCTATTGTTGCGCAAGGCATAGCGCAACCCATTCTCTAATTTCCCATAGGTAATATTGGGATCCACGGGTAGATCGGATATATCATGGGGCCAGTCATGGATGAGGGGGTCAAAAAAAACGGTCTCTGTCTGGGGTGTTTTATTGTGACATCCGACTAGAATGAAACCCGCGGTAATTATCGTCAAAAACAGTCGTATCATTATACAATCCCTAAGCGTTATATCAGGTATGATACAGACACTTGCTGCGGGTAAAAGTCTTTTTTTCACTTAAAACTAAGATGTCATAAAACTATTGAGCCTGCGTTTATCTTCGCTATGTTAGGCTGTTTAAATGAACATATTAGGACCCACAATGGCCCGAACATATCTGGATTTTGAACGCCCTGTGGCAGAGCTTGATAATAAAATCGAGACTATGGTACAAGCCGGTGCCTCTGCTTCTGATATTGACGAATTGCGCAAAAAATCAGACACGCAATTGGCCGAGATATATAAAAAATTGGGCCCATGGGAAAAAACCCATGTGGCGCGTCATCCCGCCCGCCCGCATTTTTCTGAATATATTGCTGGTTTGGTTTCCAACTTCACCGCTTTGGCTGGAGATCGGAAATTCGGTGATGATGCGGCTTTAATCGGCGGGCTTGGGCAAATACGCGGGCGCTGCGTCGTTGTCATTGGTCATGAAAAAGGCAAGGATACACAAAGCCGGATCAAACATAATTTCGGTATGGCGCAACCCGAAGGCTATCGCAAGGCGGTCCGGTTGATGGATTTGGCGGAACGGTTCACTCTGCCAGTGATATCTTTTGTTGATACGGCGGGTGCGTTTCCGGGACGCGGTGCCGAGGAACGTGGACAAGCCGAAGCTATTGCGCGGTCTATTGACAGGGGCCTGTCTTTGCGCGTGCCTTTTATATCGGTTATCTGTGGGGAAGGCGGTTCGGGCGGCGCTGTGGCGATCGCGACGGCTGATAGTGTCATGATGTTGGAACACTCCATCTATTCCGTGATTTCGCCCGAAGGCTGCGCCTCTATTTTATGGCGAG
Organism: uncultured Caulobacterales bacterium; assembly: GCA_964654665.1. Lineage (GTDB taxonomy): Bacteria > Pseudomonadota > Alphaproteobacteria > Caulobacterales > Maricaulaceae > CALCKU01. The sequence goes on from CAZZKV010000028.1 coordinate 19,452, forward strand.
ACGGGGCGCGGGCCAAAGATGCGGCCAAAGCCATGAAAATTACAGCGCAAGACCTTAAAAAACTCGGTATTATTGATCATATCATCAAAGAGCCTTTAGGCGGAGCGCACCGCGCGCCAGAGCAAATGGTGAAAACTGTCGGGGCGGCCATTCTCAAAAAGCTTGACCAGTTAGGAAAAGATAGTGCCGATGTTTTGATTAAACAACGCCGGGCCAAATTTTTAGATATTGGTCGTAGCTTGATGTAGCGAGCCCGAGATAGTTCAAATAAAAAAGGCCCTGCGCCGGCAGAGCCTTTTCAATAGCCATAAAGCGCCCTGCTAGAATCCAGCTGCAAAGCCGATACCAGTCCAGAAAAGATCTTTATCTGTTGTGGCTGAAAAAGGGGTTCCGTCGGGGGTTGCAAAGCTGCGGAAATTTAATGTCCGTTCAGAAGAAAGCGAATAATTCGCGCCAATATAGGCTGATACGTCATCAGAAAAAGCATAGCTATAAGAGACAGAGCCAAGACCATATTCATAATCACCACCGCCATCGGCTGTGACAAGGCCTGCCGTCACGCCAAGGTCAAGACTGGTCTTGTCCGAAGTTGCAACACTATGGGAGAGGCCGCCTTCGAGGGTAAAGGCGTCTAAATCCAGATCATAATAGGCGTAAATACTGGGCGATAGAGCTGTGCCGAAATTCAATCCACCGTAAAGTTCAAATGTCGACGCATCGCCAAAATCGAAAAGACTGCCATCAACATCAGGGAAATGGTAAATAGTCGCCCCGATATCGGCATTGATAACCTCGGATACATCCCAGCTATATCCGGCATATACATCGATTTCGTCGCCGGCAATGGCGCTGGCCTCGCCAATGGCTGCGGATGTCCAAACACCAGCGGTAAATCCGCCTTTTGAAATTTCGATACCGGGCTGAACCGCGCCGCGGGCAAAACTGACGCCGCGGAAAACATATTCGCTGACATAATCAATAGAGGTAGATACGCTGATATCCCCAGCAGAGGCTGTGAAAGGGGTTGTCAAGCCAAGCGCTATAACACTTGTCGCCGCTAAAAGTTTTTTCATAATGAACTCCCGTGATTGCTGCGCCATTGCAGCTGTTAAAACCTGAGGCGTTCATAGGTGGAGAGGCCGCGCGGTCTAAGCCGCAGCCTATCATTTTGCATAAATTAAACCGGCGTGATTAGCTTTTGTGCGCTTTAAGATGAAATTCTGTGCCAATGGTGCGGCAGACGAAGGCTAGGCCGCCTTGCCATGGCAATGTTTGAATTTCTTACCCGATCCGCAAGGACAAGGACTATTGCGGGAAACGCCGCTAAAGTCACTCTCTGCGGATAGCTCTGTCGGTATAGCGGCGGGCTTTCCGGCTGCGGTTGGACCGCCGCTAAGCATATCCATGGGAGCCCGAGCAGGCGGGGCAGCCAGGGCCGGGGCTTGTTGTTGGCGTTGCATTTGTACATTGAGCAGAAGCCGGATCATGGCCCGCGACACGCCCTCGCGTAAATTGGTTAAAAGCTTGTCAAACAGCGTAAAGGCTTCGGATTTATATTCATTAAGCGGATCGCGCTGACCATAGGCCCGCATACCGATTACGGATTTGAGGCTATCGAGCTGTTGCAGATGTTCTTGCCAATTATTATCAATGACTTGTAGTAAAATCTGCTTTTCAGCCGCCTGTAGCTCGGTTTTATCCAAATCGGCTGTTAATTGCTCAAAAGCCATATCGGTTGAAGTTTTAAACCGTGTTAGCATTTCCTCATCGGCAATACCTTCTTCTGCGGCCCAATCGCTAAAAGGCATGTCCATGGCTAGGATATCTTTGGTTTTTTCATCCAGCCCTGCAATATCCCATTGTTCGGCATAGGCTTTTTTCGGGACATATTCTGATATTAGATTTTCGCAAACCTCATGGCGCATATCTTCAATGACATCGGATACATCGTCATCGGACATAAATTCCAGACGCTGTTCGAAAATGGTTTTGCGCTGATCATTCATGACATCATCATATTTCAGCAAATTTTTGCGAATATCGAAGTTTCGGGCTTCAACGCGTATTTGCGCCCGCTCAACGGCTTTGGTCATAAAACGGTTAGTCAGGCTTTCACCTTCTTCCCAGCCCATTTTACCCATCATGTTTTTCAGCCGGTCTCCGCCAAAAATGCGCATTAGATCATCTTCGGTCGAGATATAAAATTTCGATCGGCCCGGATCGCCTTGCCGTCCGGTTCTGCCGCGCAGCTGATTATCAATACGGCGCGATTCATGGCGTTCCGTACCCAGAACATAGAGCCCACCTGCCGCGAGGGCTTTGTTTTTTAACTGTGCAATTTCGGATTCGATTTTAGCCGTGATACCGGTCGCCTCAATTTCACTGGTTCCCTCTGGAATTTCGGCCTCAAGACGCATTTCTAAATTACCGCCAAGCTGAATATCTGTGCCGCGCCCAGCCATATTGGTTGCAATGGTTACGGCAGACGGAACTCCGGCTTGCGCGATAATAGAGGCTTCTTGGTCATGGAAACGGGCATTTAGAACGCGGTGTTCGATATTGCGCTCCGTTAGGAACCGAGACAATAGCTCTGATTTTTCAATTGAGGCCGTCCCGACCAGTATCGGTTGCCCCTTTTCTTGACAGGCATTTATCTCGCCGACAATCGCGTTGAATTTTTCGCGTTCTGTACGATAAATTTCATCTTCATCGTCAATGCGCTGGATCGGACGATTTGTCGGGATGATTAAAACGTCTAGTCCGTAAGTTTCTGCAAATTCGGATGCCTCTGTTTCGGCGGTGCCCGTCATACCCGATAATTTATCGTAAAGGCGGAAGTAATTCTGATATGTCACCGAGGCCATCGTTACATTTTCCGGCTGGATATCAACATTTTCCTTGGCCTCAATGGCTTGGTGCAATCCTTCCGAGAGACGCCGACCATCCATCATCCGGCCCGTAAATTCATCAATCAGGACAACTTTATTATCTTTAACAATATAATCTTTATCCCGCACATATAATTTATTGGCGCGCAGGGCTTGTTGAATATGATGCACAATGGTGACATTTTCGATATCGTAAAGGCTTTCGCCTTGTAATAATTCACGCTCGCGTAAAATAGCTTCGATTTGCTCGTTACCGGTTTCGGTAAAGGTGGCTGTGCGCTGTTTTTCATCCAGTTCATATCCGGCATCATCAATAAGCGGAATAATTGTATCGATCAGGCGATAAAACTCCGATTTATCATCTGTTGGCCCGGAAATAATCAAGGGGGTACGGGCTTCATCGATCAGGATCGAGTCAATTTCATCAATAATGCAATAACGATGGCCGCGCTGGCTCATCTCCGGTAGGGAATATTTCATATTATCGCGTAGATAATCAAACCCGAATTCATTATTGGTGCCGTAAGTAATGTCAGAATTATAAGCGATCTTGCGCTGTCCGTCACTTAGCCCGTGGATGATACAGCCAACGCTCATGCCCAAAAATTTATAAACCTGCCCCATCCATTCCGCATCACGCGAAGCCAGATAATCATTGACGGTCACAACATGCACGCCTTGACCGGACAAGGCATTCAGATAGGCCGCCAATGTGGCAACAAGGGTTTTACCTTCGCCTGTGCGCATTTCAGCAATCTGTCCATTATGCAAGGTCATACCGCCAACAAGCTGAACGTCATAATGGCGTTGGCCTAATGTCCGTTTGGCGGCCTCGCGAACTGTGGCAAAGGCTTCGGGCAGAATATCGTCTAATGTTTCCCCGGCCTCTAGCCGCGTGCGAAAGCTATCGGTTTGTGCGCGAAGCTGATCATCGCTCATGGCAACAAATTGTTCTTCCAGCCCGTTGATCCTATCAACGACAGGGCGATATTTTTTTAACTTCCGGTCATTTTCTGTGCCGAAAAATTTCTTGGCAATCCCGAGCATGGGGTTTCCTTATCGATCGTTTCAATATGAGCCATAATGATAAGGCCCAAGCGTGTATAATTCTTTTGGGTGACTTAGTGACGCTCATGGCTTAAGTCAATGAAAGCGCAGGGTACAATTACGTTGTTTTCACATATCAAAGGCCTAAAGCTCGACTATGCCCAGAAATTCCCAATATTTTGGCCAATTTTCCAGATTTTACCTAATCCTTATGGCCGGAGCCGCCCTTTTAGGATCAGGATGTCAAGACCGGCTGTTGGTTGAAGATCGAACCCCGTTTGGCGAGGGCGTTGTCCGGCTTGGTGATACAGCGGTTGCTGAAATTGATGGTACGCAGATTTATCTCTCTGATGTCGAGCGTGCCGCCGCGGCGCAAGGTGTTATAGAGGCGGGGTCTTCGCTAACGCCCGATAATCCCTTATTTCGGCGTGTTTTGGATGAATTAATTGACCAAAGGCTTTTGGCTCTGGATGCGTTGCGCCGGGCTTTGGACCAGCAAGATGAAACGCGTCGCCGTTTGGCTGTTGGCCGGGAGCGTATTTTAGGCAATGCGCTCGTTGAAGCCCATTTAGCAGCCCGTATTAATGATGAAACTTTGCGCCGTATGTATGATGAACAATCGGCGTTGCGTCAAAGCGGACCGGAGCGCCGTGTGAGCCATATTCTTGTTGCTGACGAAGCGGCTATTCTGGCTGTGATAAAACGTCTGGAGGCTGGCGAAGATTTTGCCACTCTTGCCAGAGAGGTTTCTCTGGACCGAGCATCGCGCGAGGAAGGCGGTAGTTTGGGCTATATAAAACGGGATATGTATGGCCCCGTCTTCACGCAAAATGCTTTTGACACGCCGATCGGGGTATTATCTGGTCCGTTTCAATCCGAATTTGGCTGGCATGTTCTGCGCCCCGAAGCGTCTCGGGTGGCCAAACCACCAACCTATGAAGATATGCGCGATGAAATCCTTAACTTCATGACCTATGACGAAATTCAGACTTTACTGAAAAATTTGCGGACAGGGGGCGATATTAAGCTCTTATTTGGACCCGCTGTGATAGGGGGGGCTGATGATAGTCAGGATAATAAAACCGGAGATGTGACCCCGAATGAGTAAGTATAAACCTTCGCCTTTTGCTCCCGAAAAATTTCCTAGATTACCACCGATAGCCGGCTTTGATATGGCTACAGCTGAAGCTGGGGTTAAATATAAGAACCGAACCGATTTATGGGTGCTGCGTGGGCAGGCAGGCACCCAGCTTGCCGGTGTCTTTACGCAAAACAAATGCCCCGGTGCGCCTGTTGACTGGTCGCGCCGTGCCGTGGCCACCACTGAGGATGGCCCGCGTATGGTTGTTGTTAATTCCGGTACGGCCAATGTGTTTGGCGGGCAAAAAAGCCGTGATGCGGTTGAACAAACGGCAGAGGGTATTGCCGCGTATTTTGGCTCGGATCCAGCTTCGGTTTGTCTGGCATCAACCGGGGTGATCGGCGAACCCTTGGAAGCCTCTAAAATCGTGGCCCACTTTGCCGATATGAAAGGCCGGATGGATTCCGGTGGCTGGGAAGCGGCGGCCCGCGCGATTATGACAACGGATACCTATCCCAAAGGCGCGACTGCGAGCGCGGTGATTAACGGTGTTGTTGTGCATATTAACGGGATTGCCAAAGGGTCGGGTATGATCGCTCCTGATATGGCGACAATGTTATCATTTGTCGCTACCGATGCAAATATCGCCCAGCCCGTATTGCAAAGTTTGCTGCGGCAACTTGTGCAAACGAGCTTTAATGCCATTACGGTGGATAGCGACAGTTCAACATCGGATACGTTGCTTTTATTGGCCAGCGGGGCTGCGGGTCACGCCCGCATAACGGATATAGAGGATTCCTCGCTGATGGATTTCAGGGAGGCTTTGGAAAAATTGCTCCATGATCTCGCGATGCAAGTGGTTAAGGACGGCGAGGGATTGACAAAATTTATTACCATTACCGTTGAAGGCGCCGTGAGCGATATCAGCGCCAAGCGGATCGGCCTATCCATTGCTAATTCGCCTTTGGTGAAAACAGCTATTACCGGAGAAGACGCCAATTGGGGCCGGATTGTTATGGCTGTTGGCAAAGCGGGTGAGCCAGCAGAGCGAGATAGTCTCTCAATCTGGATGGGGCCGCATCTTTTGGCGCGCCGCGGTCAACGGCTTGAGAGTTATACAGAGCAAGACGGGGCCGCCTATATGAAGAACGCTGAAATTGATATTAAAATTGATCTCGGATTAGGCGACGGCCATGCCGTTGTTTACACATGCGACCTAACCCATGGCTATATTAATATTAATGCTGATTACCGAAGTTAACGGCCGCAAATTTACGGCCGTTAACCGTACTTGCTTAAACTATATTAAGCTTCGATTGCTAAGGAGGTTAGATCAATGGTGTTGTTAGTTGTAGCTTGCGCGCTGATTGATACGGATGGGCGTATATTGATAAGTCAGCGACCAGACGGAAAAGACTTGGCCGGAAAGTGGGAATTTCCGGGCGGGAAAGTTGATGAGGGAGAGCGGCCAGAACAGGCATTGATACGCGAATTACATGAAGAACTCGGGATTGAGCCCTGCGAAGGTTGTGTCCAGCCCTTTAGTTTTGTCAGTCATACTTTTGCTAATCATCACCTGTTAATGCCGCTTTACTTATGCCGACAATGGGATGGGATTGCTCGTCCACAGGAGGGGCAAGCGATTCGTTGGGTTTTTTCGGATCGTTTGTTAGAATTTGATTTGGCCCCAGCGGATATTCCGCTTGCGCAAGAATTAAGGGATCGTTTGCCCAAAGGGCGGAGGTTTGCAGATTGACAATGACAGTATTGAAAAGATTTCTAATCGATGATTCTGGGGCCACGGCGATTGAATATGCCTTGATTGCAGCACTGATTGCCATTGCTATTATAGCAGGCGCTTCTGCAATTGGCGAGAGCCTTAACGCTAGATTCAAAGGTGTTGCCGATGAGTTAGATAAGGCAGTCTTGCCGGATTAACGCCAAGACATACTATAATTTTATTTCTTTGGTTTTAAGCGCGTCTGCGAGACGTGTTTTGGCGCTGCCGGGTTTTAACGGTTTTTGCTGTGATTGATGCGGCGCCCAGCCTGTCATCCATAAAATTTCAAAGCGACTTGGATATCGGCCTTGATCATCTGTCTCATGATTATCCTCAAGCTTTTGCCAATAGCGTTTTGTAAGGGAACGTTTATCGCGGCCTTTCATAATATTGGTGCTGCCAAGATCGCGCAGGTCGTGCAAAAGGGTGTGTAATGCACGGTATTTTATATCAATACGGTCCGTATCAACAACGGGTAAGGCAAGGCCGGATCGCCCTAAAATTGCGGCGGCCTGAAGGTGATCCGCGAAGGGAAAAATGCGCGGGGTAATGCCGCCCAATATAGTGTCATCTGTATCATATAAAGCCCGGCGTAGCGCTTCAAGACTGTTGCCGCCAAAGAGCCCGCCAATAAAAAGTCCATCCGGTAGTAACGCCAAGCGGGCTTGTATTAAAACGCCGACAATATCATTAATAACCTGTAAGAGCGGCGCTGTTAAAACAAGATCATATGTGTGCGGTTTTAGCTCTAAATTAGAGGGTACTAAGGGGCGGATTGTGACCGCTTTCGGACGTTTATTGTGCGGCAAAGCCTCCAATATATAGCGCTGAAACCGCGGTGGGCCTAAAATAAGAGCTTTATGGAAAGACCGATTTATATCTTGCAACCGGCTGGCGATATCCTGCGCGGCGCGGCGCATAAAAAAATCGCCGGTATGCGAGGTGTCTTTGGCCGCGCGGCGTTCGGCCCGTAATTGTCTTTGCCGTAAAAGGAGGGCATCAAAAATATCGGGCGGGGCTTTCGGCGACGTCATAGGGCTAGTATGCTATTTTGGTGTTGAAAAAGAAAGTGCAAACCGATGCGAAATTTTCGCCATATCAATGGTCTGCTATCCGGCGGGCCATAAACCATGCCGCCATACGTGGTTTAGATATTATTCTGCCGCCTGTATCGCTTTTAACTGGCCGGCCGGAAGACATAGGCGGTATGGTCGACCATTGGGCGGCATTGCGATTTCTAGATGACCCTTTGTGCCGTCAATGCGGGTTTCCGTTTGAATTTACCCTGCCGTTAGCACAGGGTGAGAGGCCCGATCTGTGTGGCCGTTGCGCGGCTAAATCGCCTGCCTATGATCATGCACGGGCTGCTGTGCAATATGATGATGCTTCGCGCCGGCTTATTCTCGATTTTAAACATGGCGGGCGGACATCGGGCCTTGCCCTATTTGGCGCGCAAATGAGCCGCGCCGGGCGGGATATGCTGGCTCAGGCTGATTATCTGGTGCCTGTGCCGCTGCATTATACCCGTCTTATCCGGCGGCGGTTTAATCAATCGGCATTATTGGCGCGGGCTGTATCTAGACGGACAGGCGTTAGCTTTGATCCGGATATGCTTTACCGGCGCCGGGCAACGCCAATCCAGGGGGGGCGCAATGCTGCTGCCCGCCGGCGCAATGTACGAGGGGCCTTTGCGGTTACGGCTTTGGCCAGGCCGCGGGTTGACGGCGCGCATATTGTTATTATCGATGATGTCATGACAACAGGAGCAACGCTTGAAGCTTGCGCGAAAACCTTGCGGCGCGCCGGAGCTGCTAAAGTTGATGCTTTAACCTTGGCGCGGGTTGTGCACGGCGCGCAATTACCTACATAGGGATAGAGGAGAATGCCAATGGCCAAAATTGAAATTTATACGAAAATGATGTGTCCTTATTGTGTGCGCGCTAAAGCTTTATTCAAGAAAAAAGGTGTGAGTTTTACGGATATCCCGGCTTATATGGATAGCCAAAAACGCGCTGAAATGCGTCAACGCTCGGGCGGGGCCAATACGTTTCCGCAAATTTTTATTGATGGAAAACATATTGGCGGATGTGATGATTTACACAGGCTGGATGCGCGCGGCGGTCTGGACCCTTTACTGGCCGCATGAAAATAGCGGCCATACAGATGCGCTCTGGTATGGATATCGAGGCTAATATCATAAGGGCCGAAGATCATATCCGCGCCGCAGCACAGGCGGGGGCAACATTCATAGCCACGCCGGAGATGACGCATATTGTACAGCGTGCCCCTAAAAAATTATTGGCCACGATATTTGACGAACCCAATGATCCGGGGGTTACCCGGTTTGCGGCTCTGGCCAAGGATTTAAAAATTGACTTGTTGATTGGCTCTTTGGCTATAAAAACAGGACCGCAGCGCGCCGTTAACCGCGCCTTTCTTTTTAATGCGGACGGTGCCTTATCTGCTCGTTATGATAAAATTCATTTGTTTGATGTTACGGTATCGCGCACCGAGACTTGGAAAGAAAGTTCGGTTTATGACCGCGGGGATAAAGCTGTGATAGCGGATCTTTCAGAGGTTAATGCGAGTGCAAAACTCGGATTATCGATTTGTTACGATTTGCGGTTTGCGGCGCTTTATCGCCATTACGGGCAATCCGGCGCGAATATTATCGCCGTACCGTCTGCATTTACACGTCCTACAGGGGCCGCGCATTGGCAAGCTTTGCTGCGGGTCCGGGCGATAGAAACGGGCAGTTTCATCATCGCTCCCGCCCAAGGCGGCCAACATGATGATGGCCGTGCCACATGGGGGCATTCGATGATTATTGGACCTTGGGGAGATATATTGTCTCATAAAGATGATGATACGCCGGGCTATATTATCGCAGATATCGATAACGATAAATGCGCGGAGGCGCGCCGCAAAATCCCGGCATGGAACTATGACCCAAAGTGGTTTTCATGATAAGGTGGCGTTTATGATAAAATATGCATTGATATGCCGCCATGACCATAATTTTGAGGTCTGGTTTTCCAGCTCTGCCGATTATGATAGTCAGCGCCAGAAACGATTAATTACATGCCCTTATTGCGGCTCGGCCAAGATAGATAAAGCGATTATGGCCCCAGCGGTTTCAACGTCACGCAAACAAGAGAGCATAGCTCAAAAAGAGACAGATAAACGTGCCGCAGCTATGGCTATGATGAATGCGGCGGCAGAGGCCATAAAGGCTGAAATTGCCGAAAAATGCGATTATGTGGGCGATAAATTTGCAGATGAAGCACTGGCTATCCATTACGGCGAAAAAGACGAACGGGCGATTTACGGAGAAGCCTCTAAAAAAGAGGTCGCAGATTTGCGCGAAGAAGGGGTGGGAGTTTCGCCTTTGCCTGACATTATAGCCCCGCAGCGCAAAGATAAGCTGAATTAAGCCGCCTGACTAAAACCGACCTCGGGCGGTATAGGGTGGCGTGACGGCAATATGATAATGCTATCTTCATGGCCATGCGGCAGATTAATGACTGTATCACCCTTATAAATCGCGGCGATAATATCGGGCGCATAGGCAAAAGGCCCGAGTGCTAAGAGCAAAGCATTTTGTGCCTCTGGATTATCAATGGTGGCAAAAGCCCGGGCTTGGCGCAGGTTCAATGTGCCGCTGAAAAAGGCGCGTTGTAAGTCAACGCTGAGGGTTTCCAGCGATAATATATCCAGAACGCAGTTTTTCGGCATGAATAAAGCCGTTGATATTTCGCGAATAGAACGGCCCTTTGCCTGCAAAGCCATCACCGCTCGAAATTGCTCATAATTGGACATTAATCCGTGCGTTGCTGCGCAATCTGCCGTCTCTGTATGGCAAAGGACATAGGGAACCCGTACCAAATCCCGTGCAAGACGGCCTTGCTGTTGCAAGCGGCGCAGGGCTGCAAGACGCTTTTTACCATCAGCGACAATAAATTTTTCGCCGCGCTGGATAACGCTCAAAGGGGTCAAAAGACCAAATTGATGGATGGATCGGGTTAATGTGGTAATGGTGCCAAGGGCATCGGTCGATAATGCCGTTAAGCTTTCGCCGTGAAAATTGCTTAAAAGGGCTGTATTATAATGAGAGGTTGGCATAATTAACTCCAATACTATCATCGTTATAAATGGCCCGATCTTACAGAACCCTGTCGATTTAATGACAAAACTCTCATTGTGGTTAACGGGCGTTAACGTTCTATAGTTTTGATTCTATTATATAAAATGGCTAGATTAAGTCACAAACAGTCACATTCCAGTGATAGGGGTGCGTGGCTGATGGGGTTATAAATTTTTAACCCGATTGGGATTTGAGCTCGGAAAGGGCTGTAGTTTTTATGGCGGTGGTTACATAATTAATCGAGAGGTCATTTGAAAATGCCCAGTTTTGTGTCACCGGATTTAATGTCATGCCAATAGGGGCAGCCGGGGTTAATCCGGCACGGCGTAACCAGACCTGAATTTCAGCCGGACGAACCAGTTTTTCATATTGATGGGTGCCGCGCGGAAGCCAGCGCAGCACATATTCGGCCCCGACAATAGCAAAGAGAAAGGCCTTCAGAGTTCGGTTAATGGTCGAGCAAATCATCAAGCCGCCGTCTCTGACCATAATTCCACAATCAGCCATAAAATCCGCGGGACCGGCAACATGTTCGATCACTTCCATATTAAGCACAGCATCAAAAGGACGCTCGGCGCTGGCCACTAATTGTTCTATGGTGCCGTGGCGATAATCAATATCCAGACCGGATTGCTGGGCATGGGCCAATGCGGTTTTTAGGTTTTTCTCCAGCGCATCGACGCCCGTTACGCTAGCGCCCAAACGGGTAATAGGTTCGCATAACAAGCCGCCGCCGCAGCCAATATCGAGAATGCGTAATCCTTTGAGCGGAAAATCGCCATCGGGATCCCGGTGAAAATGGGTGCATAGGGTTTCTTTGATAAAGCCAAGTCGTGCACCGTTCATAATATGGAGCGGACGGAACGGCCCGGACGGGTCCCACCAATTATCGGCCATACGAGTAAAACTTTCCATTTCGGTCGGATCAACCGAGACATGGGCAATATTATCGGGCGGTGTATCACTCTCTGAATGGGCCATGGCGGGCATCTATCCTTACGTTGTCCGGTCTTTTAAACGTCCTGTCTGCGCGCGGCAATAGCGCGCTTTGTAGCAGTAATTGTCCCTCAAGCATCATAGTTCGTCATGCACATGATTACGGATTTTGGCTTGCATGCTTAGAAAATTGATAGCATTACAGCCTATCAAAGGTGCAAATTTCCTACCAAGCCAATTACGTTAAATGTCGACTTTTAAATATTTTCAAGCAAAAAGGAATTTATTAGACTAACGTTAAAGAGATAGGGCGATGGGGCCTGAAAAACTATATATTGATTGGATTAATAGCTGTTTAAAAGGTAATACTGATGAAACTTGCGAGATAAAATCCCATTCAATCAACACAGTCGAAATTAGGGCAAAGCTCTCGGTAAATGTAAAGACTTAACGAAGATCACAATATGTATCTCAGCATATACTAAGCGCCTCTATTATACGTGACCGTCAGGCCGCTTTGGCAATTGAAACGCCAAAGCTACGGATTCTTGAAACAATTAAGCGCACCCCAATTGCTTATTTCTCAAAAGACGACCGCTATCCTATTCCTGGCTGGACTTTTTCCGAAACCGAAATTCAAGACTGTAAAACCTGTAGTGCCGAGGGTAAAACGATCTGTAATGGTTGCAGAGGTAAAGGGACTAATCATTGTACTGCGTGCGATGTTAGTGGACAACAAATCTGTACTGGATGCGGCGGGAGGGGTTACAGCACATATCAAGAACCTCATACGGATGCTTATGGAAACCTGACTTACATAGATCGTCAAAAATCCTGTTATAGTTGTACAATGGGTAAAATTCGATGTCGTACCTGTTCAGGACGCAAGGAAAAACGCTGTAGCTCAGGATGTAAGGATAGTGGTGAAATCACCTGTTCTACATATTCAGGTAAAGGCAGCCGTGTGCTAGAACTGTCTCGGAGGATTATGCACAAGTGATTATTTCCGAACGTAAGGTTGCGCACGGAACTGAGACAGTGCGAAAATTTGTCAGCATACACTGGACAAATATGTTTAGCCATAAACACCTATACAACATTAATGTGAAATATGGGACATCAGACATCGAAATGTGTGGGGCTATAGACATTTTGGACATGGATTCAAAAGCTGGCCCTACAAATTTTCAACTTCTTGGCACAACGTCTACAGGACAGTGTCCTTGCCCCTTAAAACTGTTCCATCTTTTACTTAGTAGTTTTGATGGAAAGGTTGATTATTATGGCAAGGAAGAGATTTTCGGATGAGGACGTTATTCGGTTGCTGCGTCAAATTGAGGTTGAAACAGCATCTGGAGTGAGCGTTGCTAATGCGTGCCGATCAGCTGGTGTTAGCGATGCCACATATTATGGTTGGCGCAAGAAGTTTGGCGGGATGGGGCCATCCAAAGTCAAGCG
>CAZZKV010000029.1:0-32691 GCA_964654665.1 uncultured Caulobacterales bacterium
TCACGACCTCAGGATTATGAGTCCTGCGCTCTAACCAGCTGAGCTACCCCACCACATTTGGTGTTACCATTTAAGGCGCGCCGTTTAGGCGAAATTTCGACCGCTTGCAAGCCCCTTTGGCGTTTCTGGATGATAAAATAGGCGTTAGGATAAAAACATCAGGGTCGGGTCTTGGAGCCATGCCTTCATATCCTGCATCATGGCGGCGGCGTCATAGCCGTCAATAACGCGGTGATCGCAAGAGATCGAAAAATTCATGACTTTGCGCTCGGTAATCTGTCCGGTGTCCATAACCAGTGTTTTCCGGATTTTATTAGGGCCAAAGATTGCCACCTCTGGTCGGTTGATCACAGGGGTTGTGACAAGCCCGCCCATCGGCCCCAGAGAGGTTAGCGTTGTTGTGGCCCCCGAGAAGTCGGCCGGGGCCAGTTTATTCTGGCGAGCACCATTCGAGAGCCGCGAAATTTCGGCGGCAATCTGCCAGATGGATAGGGTTTGGGCGCGGCGCAGAACCGGCACAACAAGGCCGTTATCTGTTTGTGTGGCTATGCCTAGATTGAGGTCTGAAAACTGGCTGATATACCCCGTTTTACGATCTGGGTCGCCGGGCCGTGAACCATCATTATAATGCGCGTTGAATTGCGGCCAATCCTGCAAGGACAGGGCTATGGCCCGAATGATAAAGGGCAAAACGGTTAATTTGGGTTGGTCTTCCGATTTTTTAGCATTGGCGCGGGCGCGAAAGGCTTCGAGCGCCGTTACGTCAATCTCTTCGACATAGGCGAAATGCGGAATATGGCGTTTGGCGTCTTGCATACGCTCAGCAATGACGCGCCGCAGACCGATAACCTTGATCCGGGTTTCACCCTCTGCGACTTCCGGCACTGTATTGAGCTGTGTAATTAAAGTGTCTAAATCGAATTGGGTCACTTGGCCCTGAGGGCCGCTGGCGACGGCTTTGGATAAATCTATTCCGGCATGTGCGGCGCGTTTGCGAACGGCGGGACTGGCCAAGGCTTTTGCGGGTGTAAGGGAGGGGGATGAAGGTGCCGCTATTGCTGATGGTATCTTATGGGTGTGTGTTGCTTGTTTTTGAATTTCTGATGGGGCTGGCAGCGGCGCGTTCTCGGGCGTATCTGTTACGGTGATGGGGTCATCCGTTTCAATCAAAGAGAGGGTGGCGCCGACAGCCAGCATATCGCCGGCCTCGCAGGCCAGATTGGCGATTGTTCCGCTCACAGGGGCTGTCAGCTCGATCGTGGCCTTATCGGTCATCGCATCGGCAATGGGGTCATCTTCATTGACCTTATCCCCTATCACAACATGCCATGCGGTGATTTCAGCCTCGACTACCCCTTCGCCAATATCAGGTAGCTTGTAATCATAGAGCTGTGATGGCGCCGGCGTGGGGTTTTGGCTTTGAGGCTTATGAGGCGGGATATTAGCCATACTATCCGGTTTAGGCGGGTCGTCATCACGAGGCTCTGCCTCTGTTGCGAATATAATAAGATCACCGCCTACTGCCACAGTATCACCGGCCTCACCGGCCAGAGCGATAACGGTTCCGCTCACAGGGGCTGTCAGCTCGATCGTGGCCTTATCCGTCATGACATCGGCAATGGGATCATCTTCATTGACCTTATCCCCTATCGCGACATGCCATGCGGTTACTTCCGCTTCGACAACGCCTTCGCCAATATCGGGTAATTTAAAGTGAAACTCTCCCATTTATGCGGCCTCCATCACCGCTTTAATGCCTTTCATAGCGCGGCGTTGGCCTGGAAAAAAGGCCCATTCTTGGGCATGTGGATAAGGCGTATCCCATCCTGTGACCCGGGTGATAGGGGCTTCGAGGTGGAAGAAACATTCTTCTTGAACCTGAGCAGATAATTCCGCGCCAAAACCAGAGGTGCGTGTGGCTTCATGCATAATCAGGCAGCGTCCTGTTTTTTTGACAGAGGTTGTAATCGCGTCAATATCCAGCGGCAATAAAGAGCGTAAATCAAGAATATCAGCAGATACGCCTAGCGCTGCGGCTGCGGCCTCGGCGACCCACACCTCTGTGCCATAGGCCAGAATAGTGAGATCATCACCTTGGGCAATTGTTCGCGCGCTTTCAAATTCAACCCGGTAATGTCCGGTTGGCACATCCCCAAGCGGGTGATTTTTCCAGCTTATAGAGGGTTTATGCGGATCCCCGTCAAACGGGCCATTATATAGCCGTTTGGGTTCTAAAAATAAAACCGGATCATTATCCTCAATTGCGGTAATTAACAGGCCTTTGGCATCATAAGGGTTGGAGGGGATAACGGTTTTAAGTCCGGCGATATGGGTGAACAGGGCTTCGGGGCTTTGGCTGTGGGTTGTGCCGCCATAAATACCGCCGCCAACGGGCGTGCGAATGGTAAGCGGCGCGGAAAACTCACCATTAGAACGGTACCGCAGACGCGCAGCTTCTGAGGCGATCTGGTCATAGCCCGGATATATATAATCAGCGAATTGAATTTCAGCGATTGGGCGTAATCCGGCCGCTGCCATACCAATGGCAATCCCCATAATACCGCCTTCGGAAATCGGGGTATCAAAACAGCGGTGCAAACCATGTTTTTCCTGCAAACCCGCCGTACAGCGAAACACGCCGCCAAAATAGCCGACATCTTCACCAAAGACGAGTACATCGGGATCCCGGCTCATTGTTACATCCATCGCATCGCGAATAGCTTCGATCATAGTCATCTGGGTCACGGCTACTCCTCCAAAAAGTCCGCGCGCTGGCGCATAAGATGTGAGGGGATTGTTTCGTAAACCTGTTCGAACATCGTTGTTGGATCAATACTTTCGCCGCCCGATAACACACCGGCTTTTTCAGCCTGTTTATAGGTATCGCGTATCTGCGTTTTACAGGCCTCTGTCAGAGCGGTATGACGCGCGTCGTCCCACTCGCCGCTTTTGATCAAATGCGCTTTGAGCCGGTCAATGGGGTCGCCAAAGGGCCAGTTAATTGCATCATCCTCCGGCCTGTATTTCGAGGGATCATCAGAGGTGGAATGTCCCTCTTTACGGTAAGTGAAATGTTCAATTACCGTCGCGCCGCCGCCTTTTCGTGCGCGCTCGGCGGCCCATTGCGTGGCGGCATATACGGCCAGTAAATCATTACCATCGACGCGCAAAGTGGCCAATCCATAACCCGTTCCGCGGGCTGCAAAGGTTTCGCCTTCGCCGGCGGCAATGCCCTGAAAACTGGAAATGGCCCATTGATTATTGACGACATTAATAATACAGGGCGCGCGATAGGTTGATGCAAAGTTCAGGGCATAATGGAAATCCCCTTCGGCGGTTGCTCCTTCGCCGGTAAAAGTGCTGGCAATATTATCTTCGTTTTTATAGGCACAGGCCATGGCCCAGCCTACGGCTTGAATCAGTTGGGTTCCCAAATTACCGGAGATGGAGAAAAACCCGAAATCGCGAAATGAATAAAGAACGGGAATAGACTTGCCTTGCAGCCGATCTCCGGCATTGGACAAACATTGGCACATCATATCATATATGGGGGCGTCGCGTTCAATTAATATGCCCTGTTGGCGATAGGTCGGGAACACCATATCCTGATCGCGCAGGGCCATAGAATGACCGACAGATACGGCCTCTTCGCCTGTTGACTTCATGTAAAAGCTCATTTTGCCTTGGCGCTGCATATTAAACATGCGTTCGTCCATAGCGCGCGTCATCATCATGACTTTCAGGCCATGCCGTTTTTCATCGGCCGTCAATTGTGGCACCCAAGGCCCGTCCACATCACCGTTAAAGCGCATGACGCGAATAAGGCCAAGCGCATGATCCGTTGTTTCATGTGCGGCGCACAGAGGGTCGGGCCGCGGCGGGGTATGGGCAACAGGTACGGATATATGCGTATAATCCGGTTTGTCTCCCGGACGAAACTCGGGTTCGGGGACATAAAGACGAGATTGATTGCTCTGTTTTACCATTGTGTAAGGCCTTCACAATTTGTTGGGCTATATATTACTCTATATGGCGTATTTATTGTAATAATATTCATTGAAATTTGCTTAAATATAGAATAACTTTTGTTTATTTTAAATAAAAGAGGTAATTATGACCGCTACTATAGATGGAATTGATGCTAAAATTTTGCATTATATACAATCCAATGCGGCGCTGTCTGTTGCCGATATTGCCGATAAGGTGGGGTTGTCCTCATCGCCGTGTTGGCGACGCATAAAACGGCTCGAAGAAATTGGCGTTATTAAACAGCGGGTAACAATATTGGACCGCGCGAAAGTCGGTCTTGATTTCGAAGTCTTCATCGCCGTTAAATTAGCCTTGCCGAATCGGGATAATATGGAAAAATTTGAAAAAGCGGTCAGCACCATGCCGGAGGTTGTGCAATGTGCCACGGTGACGGGCGCCGTTGATTTTATGCTCAGGATTGTGACCAAGGATATGCATGCCTATGAGGACTTTTTACGCGGGACGTTGTTGGGGATTGACCTGATTTCCGATGTGCAATCCCGTATTGTGCTGCGGCAAAGTAAAAACTCCAGCGCTTTGCCTCTAAACTTAATCAGCTCAGCGGTGCCGCGGCTATAAGGTTGGCAAATTACGCCGGGGTGATATATGAACCTTCATGATCGGGTTTTCGGATTTTTCAAAAAACATCATTGCCTTGAAAGACACACGCGGCGCGGATGCGGCGCGTCATTATATTGAAGCCACGCTGGCACAAGCGCAAAATACGGATAGTTTTTCGCCGCATATGCGTGGTCTCATATTTGCCTATGTTGCTTTTCAAGATATATTGGCGGGCCGTAATTATGCTCGGTCTAAATCTCTGGCTCTTTTGGGGCTTGATCTGGAGCCGAAAAACTGGCGGGCCTATTATGTATTGGCGCAGGATGCTTTGTTTTGTGGCCATAAAAACCGCCTTGAGCATTATCTGAATCAAGCGCTTGATATTGTACCGAGTCACCGGGGTCTCCTGCTGAAATATATAGATTTTTACCTTGGTAACAATCGCCCCGCCCCTGCTGCCAAACGATTAGAGGCGGCCAACCTTGATCCGGCTGACACGCTTTATGTGGATTTACGAAAACGGATTGAGATTTGCAGCCGTAAAGAAACGCAGTCTGATAGATGTTTGAAAGGCCACGTCATGCTTGCAGGCATCAGCCATTGCGGCAGTACATTTTTTGGTAATTTTTTAATGGCGCATAAGCAGTGTCATTATATCGGTGAAAGCCATCGTTTAATCATGTTAAGCCAGAATGCCCGCGGGTCAGCCGGACTTGATGCGGGCTTGAAATATGTTCCGTGTTATGTATGCGCGCCCCGACCCTGCACGATGTTCACAAATGATTTTCGGGATGACTTGGCCGAAAATACGGATGATTTTTACTCTAAAATTATTGATAGAACTGCAGCAGATATCGTCATTTTCGGGGATAAGAATTACAGTATTACGCGCAAATTTGATCCTCGAGGCTCGTTCAAAGAAATCGTGCTGTTTAAGCGTTTCGAAAATGCTTATCTGAGCCATTACAAGCGCCGGGAGGGTTCACCAACAGACGGTTCGCCAAGACAAGGCGATAGACTCCGTACCCCTGGCGAATATGCTACAACCTATGCAACAAATTACGCCAATCTGCTGAATGAGGTGCGTTCGCCAGAGCAATGTCTGTATTTAAATTGGGAAAGTTTCTGCTTAAATATTGACAGGCATTTGCCGATATTGTCGGATTTTTTGGGCGTAAATCTAAATAAAAACCTATTAGGCCAATTCAGTATTGCAGACCATTCTTTTGGTGGTAATAGCGATGTAAATGCAAAGTTACGTGAAAAAGATAGTCAGTTGCAGCCCATGAAACCCAATAGTTTACCGGCTAAAATCATTCGTGAGATCCATGGTCTCAAACAGAGTAAAATCGTTCAAACCCGTCTCATGGCGGCTTATAAAACCAGTTTTAAATTCTAGAGTATTGGTCTTATGCAGTTTCACGTCATTAGGCATATCATCCGGTTCGCTAGCCTCTTTCTCGCGGGCCTCTGTCTGGTCAGTTGCGATCAAGGCGGGACGGTTGACGGCAAAGTGTCCGATGCCCGCGCCCGCAATGACGGGCCGGCTATTTGGGTTGCCGAGGATGTTGATAGCAAATTATATCTGTTTGGTACGGTACATCTTTTACCCAGTGATCTGGATTGGCAAAAACAAGATATGCGGGATGTTTTTGCCGAAGCGGGGACCGTTTTTTTTGAAATTGATACGGGCGATAAAGCCCAGCTTGAAGCGGTGGTGCTAACCCAAGCCTTAGGGTTTTATCAAGATGGGCGCCGCCTATCTGATCACCTTGATAGTTATCAGCTTAAGCTGCTTGAGGCGGCAAGCCATAATGGCGATATTACGTTTGGTTCTTTGGATTCTATGAAACCGTGGTTGGCCAGCGAATTTCTGACAATTGCGGCGGCAGGTAAAGCCGGACTTTCGCCGACTCTTGCGGCCGATGAAGGGCTTAAAAGCCTGGCGGCGCGTCAAGGGAAAAACATTCGCTATCTAGATACGATAGAAACCCAAATTCGCAGCGCGGCCGATCAACCGGATTTTGTTCAAATGGCCCTTTTATCGGATACGCTATCCGGATTTAATGGACTGGGCGAGACATTGACCGCTGTTGTACGTCATTGGTCTGTCGGTCAGACAGATTATATTGCCCGGGAGATTGTGGGGGCGGTGAAATTACGCTCGCCGGATCTTTATCAATCACTCTTTGCCGATAAAAATACGGCGTGGAGTCGGGAATTGATACGGTTTTTAGAAGGCAGCGGTACGGGCTTTGCCGCCGTTGGTATTGGCCATTATCTGGGCGAGGAAAGCCTGATTAAAAAATTGCGCGAGCAGGGATATCAGGTATCTCGCTATTATGCCTTTCAAGGAGAACCGGTTATCAAACCGGCCTTTAGTCTCGATCCGTAAAGCTCGCCTAGGGCTTGCGCCAATGCTAGGCAATTCGTCTCTAGGCGTATTTTTACCGGATTTTGCTCGGATTTGACTGTAAAATCTGCGTGCATATAGGGCAGGATTTTGATAATTTATCGCCCATTGATATAGCGTTTTCTGGAGAATATTATGTGGGCACGGTCAATTTTGGGCATTGCGATAGTCGCATCGTTTATTGGCGCAACAGTACCGGCAACGGCGCAATATGGCGATTTGAGCCCTGTGTTGTTAGTCGAGACAGGCCCGTCTGATAATCCGGCTTATCGCCGGATGATTTTTACCAAATTTTTATCGGGTGATTATGTCACGGTAAATTACAAAAATTATAACCGCGCCGAATTTAGCCAAGTTCCCAACACAACGTCGGTTGATATTATTCGGTCCTGTTCCAATGGGGCGGCAACGCGGTTGTCCGATATTCAAAAATTTGAACGTGAAGAGAAAAAGCGCGCCCGTCGAGGCGAGCCGCCGGTTGTCGCGCGGTTTTGCATTAAAAATGTCCAAAACTGGGAAGGGGGTAATCGCAAACGCTATCTCGACCCTATTTTCAACGGTTTGCCATGGGCGGCCGGCGTTAATTAATCCGGTGTTATATGGCTAAGGCCAGATCGTGTGATTTGCGGGACTGTAATTTTCACGTCTTGGTTTAATTTAATGATATTGTCGCGGGATAAGCTATGATATATTGCGGGCATGCGGATCATTTCTTTGGCAATAACCATTGGTTTTCTCATAGCAAACCTGTCTTTAACGGGTGCATTTGCCAATACACCTGATCAGGCCCGGCGTCATATAACCACCGGTGATTACGTTCAAGCGGAAACCACGGCACAGGCTTTAGGCACAGCCGAAGGCTTTGCTTTGGCTGCAGAGGCGCTCTCCGCGCGAATCCTGCTCGGTGAAATTGGAAAACTGAATAAAAACTCTAAAATCGCGCGCCGCTATGCCGAACAAGCCTTAAAGCTTAGCCCTGATTTACAAAACGCGCATTTACAATATGCTTTGGCTGATGGCTTTGTGACTCGCACATCGGGCGTTGTTACAGCATGGCGTAAGAAATTACCGCAAAAAACCAAGGCCCAAATTGAAAATTATAAGGCCCGGTTTCCCGATGATGCGCGCGGTCAGGCCTTGCTTGGGGCATGGCATTTGGGCGTTATTCGTAAGGCAGGTATAAAAAACGGCGAAGATTGGTATGGCGCCTCGCTGCGTGCAGGGCGGCAATATTATGATCAGGCTTTGGTTCAAAACCCGAACGATATTATGATAAATGTGAATTATGCGCTCTCGCTCTATGTGCTTGATACTAATATATATGCGGGCCCCGCCCTAACCTTGCTAACAACCGCCATGGCACAATCGCCTAAAGATGCTTTGGAGGCTGGTGTCCAGCTACGCGCGCAGCGCATTCTGGATGTTTGGGATGAGAAAAAACAGGCGAAGAAACGCGCGGGGAAATTTCTAGACGGCGAGGCGTTTTTTTAGCGTCTATTGCGAAACCCAGACAATACGGGCAATCCATTGGATATTCCGGCGTGACAGAATACGGTCATCATAATCGGGATTGAGCGAAATTAGCTCGACTTTATGGGCACTCATTTTATGTAATTCCTTGGCCATTACTTCGCCGTCAATAGTTTTAACAACGACGCGGTCGCCGCGGCGAACCGTTTGATTGGGGGCAACCAATACGCGGTCGCCATGGCGCAAAACCGGTGACATGGAATCGCCATTGATTTCTAAGGCGTAAATATTTTCATCTTGCAACCCGGGAACGCGAACATCATCCCAGCTGCCGCCGACAGGAAATCCCGCATCATCAAAATACCCTTCATTGCCCGCCTGCGCGAGGCCAATAACGGGTATAGCCGGGCCGCGGCGGCGATTATCAGAGGCCAGTCCGGCAAAATCATCAAAATCCATACCCACAACGGCCAGAACCTTGGATAGGCTTTCTGTTGATGGCCAGCGTTTCTTGCCCTCTCCGCTTATACGTTTGGATTTATTAAATGTCGTTGGGTCAAGCCCCGCCTGTTTGGCAAGACCAGAGGGGGATGTGGAATGGGCGCGAGCCAAACGGTCCAGCGCGGCCCAAATGTCGGTATGGGTAAACATATGGCGTGTTTAGGTAAAAATTCCTATCACGTCAAATAAAAACCGCAAGCCAAAGACCTGCGGTTTGTTTTAAAAGAGGGCCGGTTAAGGCGCTTATAGGTTTAATTATAAGCGTTCTCGCCGTGCAGGCTGGTATCGAGACCTTCATATTCCTGTTCCTCGGTGACACGTAAGCCTAGAACCGCCTTAAGGATAGCCAAAATAATCGCACTGGCGATTACGGACCAGAGCACAACAGCGAGTGTGCCTTGTAGCTGCACGGCAAAGTTTCCATCTCCGGTTCCGCCCAGCGCGGTAGATGAGAGGAATGGCAATAATAAAATACCCAGAATTCCGCCGACACCATGAACGGCGAAAACATCCAGACTATCATCGATTTTCAATTTCACGCGGATAAGGTGAACGGCGAAATAGCAAAGCAGTCCACCCGCAAGGCCTATCAGCAGCGCTCCGCCCGGACCCAGTACGCCCGCCGCGGGAGTGACCGTTGCCAGACCGGCAATTGTACCGGTGGCTGCGCCGACAAGGGTTGGTTTTTTATGAGTAATGGCTTCGATGGTAACCCAGACCAATGTGCCGACAGAGGCGGCAATATGGGTGACTAATAATGCCATACCTGCCCCGCCATCTGCGGCGAGTTGCGAGCCGCCGTTAAAGCCAAACCAGCCAACCCATAACATTGAAGCGCCCATCATAACGATAGCAGGACGATGGGGCACAGCCAGATCATTGGGAAAGCCTTTGCGTTTACCCAACATAAATACATATACCAGAGCCGAGACGCCAGCCGTGGCATGGACAACCAGACCGCCAGCAAAATCAATAACGCCTTTTTCTGCCAGCCAGCCGCCGCCCCATATCCAATGGGTGACCGGGGCATAAACAACCAAAAGCCAGAGTGCGGTAAAAATCAATACAGGCAAGAATTTAACCCGTTCGACAAAGGCGCCGACGATCAATCCGGGGGTGATCACAGCAAAGGTCATTTGGAAGGCCAGAAAGACGGATTCAGGGATGGATCCGCTAACAGCATCGCGTCCAAGGTTTTTCAAAAACAGATTGTCCAATCCGCCCCACCAGCCATTGGCACCTCCAAAGGCAATAGAGTAACCGGCGATAACCCAAATGATAGAGGCTAGCGCGGCAATGGCGTAAATCTTCATTAAGACGGAAAGATAATTTTTAGCCCGTACCAGCCCGCCGTAAAATAGCGCAAGACCGGGAAGGGACATCAATAAAACCAGAGCGGTGGCCGTTAAAACCCAGGCCGTATCACCCGAATTTATGACGGCATCTTCAGCGAAAGCTGTTGTTGGTATGGCCAAAGCCATAAAGGCGCCGATAGCGGCTCTTAATAATCTCTGCATAGCGAATTCCCCTCGCGTGATTTTCTTTAACTCGCGCGTAACGCTTGATAATAAGGCAGGGGAGTCAGACTGTGTGCACGGCCTGTGAATTAAGGCTTGGCGCCCAAGTTTTAAACTAAAAAGCCCCGGCTTTGCACATTTTTGGTGCAGGCCGGGGAAGGTATTCGCTCTTCTCTTACGAAGCGCGAGGGGAAAGTTTGTGCGCTCCCGCCAGATGGCCGGAGCAAAATTTACGCCTTTAGGTTAAGTTTGAACAAATTCTGGATAGGCAGGCAGGCCGACTTCGTGGCTGTCCAGCCCGTCATATTCGACTTGCTCATCAGGACGCAAGCCAATGGTAACTTTCATCGCCATCCAGACCAGAGCGCTGGTGACAACAATAAAGGCACCGATAGAGACGACACCCAGCGCTTGGACACCAAGTTGCTGGCCAATCGATAATGTCACGCCATTAACTTCGCTTTGCGTATTAAAGGCAACAACAAGGGTACCGAAGATACCGGCGATCAAGTGAACCGGGATGGCGCCGACAACATCATCAATTTTCAGCTTATCAAGCAGAGGGACTGTAAAGACAACAATCGCGCCGCCTATACCACCTATAATGATAGACGATAGGGCGGATGGCGCTAGGGGTTCGGCCGTAATTGCGACAAGTCCTGCTAGAGCGCCGTTCAGTGCAAAGGTCACATCAATCTTCTTATAGATAAGCTGGGTCAGAGCCACGGCCACAACAACACCGCCAGCCGCTGCCAGATTGGTATTGGCAAAAATCTTGGATACATCTGCGGCATCGGCGATTGTGCCCATAGCCAGTTGCGAGCCGCCGTTAAAGCCAAACCAGCCGAGCCAGAGGATAAATGTACCCAATGTTGCGAGCGGAATATTGGATGGCAGGATAGGGTTGACTTTGCCATCCGAATATTTGCCTTTACGGGCACCGATAATAATGGCTCCTGTCAGAGCGGCCCAGCCGCCAACAGAATGAACCAGTGTCGATCCCGCAAAATCAGAGAAGCCGCGTTGATCAAGCCAGCCTGTACCCCATTCCCATGATCCTGTAATCGGATACAGGAAACCGGTCAGAACGACGACAAAAATGACAAAGGGCCAAAATTTAATTCGCTCGGCTACAGTACCAGAGACAATAGAGGCCGTTGTGGCACAGAACACCATTTGGAAAAACCAATCAGAGGCGACGGAATAATCACCGCCTTCAGAGGCGCCGGCATCCGGCCAATTATAAGGACCAAATGAGCCCATCAGCCCCGTATCCGCGCCTGTATACATAAGATTATAGCCTGTGACCCAAAACATGAGACCGGCGACAGAGTAAAGGGTAATATTTTTAAGGCATTGCATGGACACATTTTTGCTTTGGACAAGCCCGGCTTCGAGCATGGCAAACCCTGCTGCCATCCACATGACCAGAAAGCCCCCAATTAAAAAGAGTAATGTGTTAAAGACAAAGGCGTCATTGGCGATGGTCGCTTCCAGCGTTGGCCCCTCTTGCCCCAGAGCTATGAGCGGCAAGGCGCTGAGCAGAGCCGCTCCGCTGATAATTATTGATAATTTTCGCATGGTTTTCTCTCCATAAATCTTTGCCGGATATGTGACGACACTTGGGCATTGCAGCGAGTCCTTTGGCTATAGGGAGCAAATTCTGCTACGGCGCGTTTATTTTCTGTGCGCGAAAATAGAATTTATGCTCTAATGTTGTGCGCAGACAAAAGAGTTGATGATTATGCCGCCTGATAATAATTTTGACATTATTTATAAAATTTTCCGCGGAGATGAATGGGCGATATTTACTCAGCAGAAAATATTTTATGGCAGCCATGATGATAAACGTGACGGGTTCATTCATTTGTCAACACAGGCGCAATTACGCGGAACGCTGGACAAACATTATACCCAAGGCGCGCCGCTTATCTTGGCGGCGGTGCGCACAGAAGGGCTGGTTGGGTTGAAATATGAGACGTCGCGCGGAGGCGCGCAATTTCCGCATCTTTATACCCCGCTTGGTTTTGATAATGTGACGCGGCATTGGCCCTTGTCAGCGGATAGTCAAGGGCGCTACGTCCTGCCTGTATAATATGGGCCATTAACATATATTAAAGAGGCGTCTTATGTCTTTATTCTATAAAGCTGGAACGGCAGCCATGCGTCTATTACCAGCAGAGGCCGCCCATAAAACAACGATTCAGGCGCTAAGGGCGGGGCTTGGGCCATCTGCCATGACCGCCCCTGTTCCGATGCTTGAAACCCATATAGGCGGGATGCGCTGGCCAAACCCGATTGGTTTGGCTGCCGGGTTTGATAAAGATTGCACCGTTCCCGATGCGATGCTGGCCGCCGGCTTTGGCGCGGTTGAATGCGGAACGGTTACGCCCTTGCCCCAAGCGGGCAATCCTAAACCCCGTTTGTTTCGCCTGACAGAGGATGCAGCCGTAATTAATCGTATGGGGTTTAATAATAGTGGGCTGGACGTTTTTAAAGCCCGGCTGGTCCGCCGCCAAGGACGCGGCGGGATTGTCGGGGCTAATCTGGGGGCTAATAAAGACAGTGCTGATCGTATTGGTGATTATACGGCCGGTCTTGAAGCCCTGTGGGGATTGTCGGATTATTTTACAGTTAATATCAGCTCACCTAACACACCGGGTTTGCGTGATCTTCAGGGCGCAAATGCGATGGATGATCTTTTGGGCCGTATAGCCGAAGTGCGTGCGGAACTGACAGGGGATAAGCCGAGCTATCCTATTTTCCTAAAAGTGGCTCCAGATCTGGATTTTAGCCAGATTGAGCGCGTGACCGAGCAAGCGCGAACCTATGGTATGAACGCGATTATTATATCGAACACCACGATAGAGCGGCCCAAAAATTTAAAAAGCCGGTATAAAAACGAAAGCGGTGGGTTATCCGGCGCGCCGCTTTTTGGGCCGTCAACGGAAATATTGAAAGAGTTTTCTGCCGCAGCTAATGGCAAAATTGACCTTATTGGCGTTGGCGGGATTGGTAATGGGGCGCAGGCCTATGCGAAAATTCGCGCAGGGGCGAAAGCGGTACAGCTATATTCTGCCCTTGTTTTTCAAGGGCCGGGCCTTATTCAGACGATTAACCGTGAGGTGCAAGACCGCCTGATGTCAGACGGATTTAAAACGATTGGCGAGGCGGTTGGAACGCTTTAATGAGCCAAAAGGATGGCGATTAAAAAAGAGCGAGCAGCCATTAAAAAAACCCTCTGAAACTATCTTTCAAAGGGTTTTTTTAATTAATAAACCTAAAGCTTAGCGATATTGCTGAACGCGCGTTGTCCGCAGTCCGGCCATGCCATGTGCTTCAATAGAGCGTTGCCACGCCAAAAACTCTTCAGCCGATAAACCATAACGGTCACAGGCCCCTTCCAGAGTTAATAAACCGCCGCGGACAGCCGCAACAACTTCAGCCTTGCGCCGGATTACCCAACGCACAGTGTTAGGTTTAGGCAAGTCTGCCAAGGTTAAAGGTGTCCCTTCGGGGCCGATAACCATATTTTCTCTTTTTAAGCGTCTCTCGGACATTTATTCGCCCCTTTTCTTATTATTAGATCAGAGTAAAAAGGGTATAGAGGCAGGGTCTTAAAAACTACTTAAACTGATGCAAAAAAACGCAATAAAATCATATGTTTACCAAGGTTAACAGAATCGGCTTTAGCGTTAATAAAGGTTTACGAATTGGCTAGAGAATTGATTCTATTGAGTCTTTTATTCTCTATGCGGGTCTGCAATGTATCGACTTAGGACAAAACCGGCCCTATATGGGGGGCGAAAAGGTAAAGGCTTTAACGATTGAGACGCCTTTGGAATGACGATAATGATAAATGATAATCAGAAAACGGCCCAAAACCTTAATAGCCTTGGCTTTGCTAAGCCGCCATCCCAAACGCGGGTTGTTGTTGCGATGAGCGGCGGCGTGGATAGTTCTGTCTGTGCGGCTATGCTGGCGCGCGAGGGTTATGATGTTATTGGCGTGACGCTGCAACTTTATGATCATGGGGCTGCGGTTCAAAAAGCGAAAGCCTGTTGCGCGGGGCAGGATATTTATGATGCCAAACGCGTGGCAGAGATGATGGGGTTTCCGCATTATGTTCTGGATTATGAAAGCCATTTTAAGGAACAGGTGATCGAAGATTTCGCAGATACCTATTTAAAAGGGGCAACGCCTATCCCGTGTGTGCGTTGTAATCAAACGGTGAAATTTAAAGACTTGTTGCAGGTTGCTCGTGATCTTGAGGCCGATTGTATGGCAACAGGGCATTATATTAAAAGAGTGATGGGGCCAGAGGGACCGGAATTACACCGTGCCCATGATTACGGCAAAGACCAAAGCTATTTTCTATTTGCGACAACGCGGGAGCAGTTGGATTTTCTACGCTTTCCCTTGGGTGGTATGGAGAAACCGGAGACCCGTAGGCTGGCCTCCAAGCTGGGGTTGACTGTCGCGAGTAAGCCCGACAGCCAAGATATTTGCTTTGTCCCCACGGGGAAATATACGGATGTTATTGAAAAAATCCGTCCCTCTGCGGCCAAACCCGGTAACTTTATTCATAGCGATGGCCATGTTTTAGGAACGCACCGCGGTGTGATGTATTACACAATTGGCCAGCGCCGCGGATTAGGTCTGCCGGATGGTTCTGGAGCCGATCCGTTATTTGTGATCCATATCGATGCGGGTAAAAATGAAGTCATATTAGGCCCGCGCGCCGCGCTGAAGCGTTCAAAAATATGGTTGACTGATATTAATTGGATTGGACCGGGTGATTTTGACGCTGCGCTGGACGGGCAATCCGTGAAAGTCAAAGTCCGTTCAACCCGCCCGCCAGTCCCTGCACGGTTTCAGCTTAGCGGCGACGATATTATTATTGAGTTGGAAACGGCAGACGAGGGCATTTCTCCTGGTCAGGCCTGTGTGTTTTATGCCTCAGACATGGCTGCGGCGCGTACGCTGGGCGGGGGTTGGATTACACAAACGGCTTAATGTTATGGCAGGGTTAAACCGTGCTGGATTTTCTGCCGAATATGACCTATATTGGTCTCTTTATTTCACTGGAGACTTTTATGGCGATTATGAAATCAGTTCAGATTATGAGCGAATCGGCAAAATCATTTGAAGATGCAATTCAACAAGGTGTGACGCGTATGTCCAAGACGGTCAAGAATATCAAGTCTTGCTATATTAATGACCAAAGCTGTGTTGTTGATGATGGCAATGTTACATTATTCCGCGTTAATATGCAGGTTACATTTCAAGTTAAGGATTAAAATTTGAACACGGCCAGAAAACCATGGCCAGATAGCCAATATGATGAGGTCTCGTTATTTTGGTGTAAATTTCCTAATTTATAACCTTAAATTTACTTGGTATTTTAAGTAGTTTCTTTTATGAATGCAAACAGGGCGCTTATAGTGCTAGGGATGCAATTTTAAATGAAAAATAAGAAACTGGTTACAGTTCTCGATGCTTTATCAGTAAGCGAAAATGCGGAAACCACTTTTCGCTTACTGTGTGACTATTGTCGTGACTTTAAAATAGAATATATTTTTGCGGGTCGGTTCTCAGGGGCGTTGACTACATCTGACAGTGGGTTAGATTTTTTTCATGCGCAATTACCGGCGCAATGGACTCAGCGCTATTTGGATAAAAACTATGTTCATATAGATCCTGTTGTCACAATGTTGATGACAACAACGCGACCATTTTATTTTGAAGATGCTTATTATAATCTAACGCCAACTCAGATTCAATTTGTCGAAGAGGCTGCGGACTATGGGTGGCAATATGGTTTTGTTGTTCCTGTCCATTCTTCTTGCCGTGTCCCTGGGGCCGTAAGCTATGCCTCTGAAAACAGATTTTATCTAACATCTGAAGAAACCGCCCGGCTTTGGGTTACAACTCAGATTGCATTCACTAGAATTGAAAGTTTTTATGCAGACGCCCGTAAGGTAAAACCGACAACGATTTCCTCCCGTGAATGCGAAATTTTGAGTCTTGTAGCTCAAGGGAAGACAAATTGGGAAGTCGGCGCGATTTTGAATATTAGTGAATATTCGGTTCGAGATTATATGCAGGGATTATCGCGCCGCTTGCAAACCAGTAACCGGACACATTCTGTAACCCGGGCCATACAATTAGGTCTTATTAACATCTGATACGGGCGTTATTCTCTTGTAAAATATCCCCCCATTTTGTAGGGTTGCCCTGCTATATTTTATATCTCACATCTGAAATTGGGGGGAGGGCATTGTTTAAATTAGCAATGTTCTTTATGGGTTCGCGCGTTTTGGCGGTTATATACCATCCGGTCACAGTGCCCCGTAACCGGAGTTAATATTTCGGCTGAACACGCGGACCCATTCCCTACAGTTTTTCCTAAAATTTACGGGCAATAGCAATGGCCGCTGTCACGCCTGAATTTGACGGGGTTAACGGGCTGTCCTTGATATCGCCTAATAATTTTGAATAATTGACGACGCCAACAATCTCATAATGATCTGATAGGCTCAGATAGGCCGCGCTATGCAGGCCAAAGACGGATATCTGGCCACTATGCCCGAGTTGGGGCAGTGTGGTTGCTGCTGATTGCGTGGCATTCACGCCGTAAATTGTATCAAGCCAATCCCCGCTTTGATATGTTGCCCGAATGCCGGGCGTTATGCGTAATTGCGGGATAGGTCGAAATTCGGTCGATAAAAGAACATCGGCCCGCGCGCCTTCTAAGTCCCCTGTTATCGGTAATGTACCGACAACATCCAGTGCCGCAATCGGCAGATAATAGCGCAAGGCAACATTAGTCGTGATCGAAGGATCAATGTCAAAAACGTCATTATTAAAAGGTGTGTCATTGCCGTCCCGTCCGAGGGATAAATTGGCTCCGGCGGCTAATCGCAGGGTTTCAGTGTTGCGCAGATAAACACCCGCGCCAAGGGCCGGATTAACAAAATAACGGCCTTTATGTTTAATATTGGCATAGGGTAAAATCGTAATATCTTTTTGCCCCGCGCCCACATAGGGATCTCGCGATACAGCCGCAATCCCAAAGTCGTAATGGCTGACCTTTTGGCTTTCGCTGATTTCAAAGGGATCAAAACTTTGCGCCAAACTCGGCGTTGTTATCATTAAAGCTATGAAGGATATGAGGGTAAAAATACGGGACATGGTGGCTCCTATTGTCCGGTGGCCCTCCCCAAAGCCGTTAAAGATGAAAGTAAATACCTAACTGGGTTTTGTAAAAATGACGCTACCATTTGTGCCGCCAAAGCCGAAACTGTTGGACATGATAGAGACAAGTTCAGTTTCGACCATTATTTGTGTTATATTTACCTTTGGCAAATCGGGATCCATCTCGGTAATATTGATTGACGGAGCAACAAAACCACGGTCCATCATAATTAAGGAATAAATCGCCTCTTGCACGCCCGCCGCGCCCAGGCTGTGACCGGTCAGGCATTTGGTGGCCGAAATATAAGGTCCGGTCTCACCAAAGACGCGGTGTATCGCGCTGGTTTCGGCAATATCGCCGACAGGAGTCGAGGTGGCATGCGGATTGATGTAATCAATTTGGCTCACGCCGCGGCTTGCGGCATCTGCCAGTGCCATGCGCATAGCGCGTTCAGCCCCTTCGCCGGATGGGGCGACCATATCATAACCGTCAGATGTGGCTGCATAGCCAGTAATTTCGCCGTAAATTTTTGCCCCTCTGGCTTTGGCATGGTCATAGTCTTCCAGAACAACCATACCGGCGCCTCCGGCAATAACAAAGCCGTCGCGCGTAGCATCAAAAGCGCGGCTCGCGGTTTGAGGGCTATCGTTATATTTGCTGCTCATCGCGCCCATGGCATCAAAGAGAGACGAGAGCGGCCATTCGATTTCTTCGCCGCCGCCGGCAAACATCACATCCTGCTTGCCCCATTGGATTTGCTCACAGGCCGCTCCAATACAATGGAGTGATGTGGTACAGGCCGAAGTGATAGAATAATTCACACCCTTGATCTTGAAATGCGTTGCCAAGGTCGCCGATACGGTTGAAGACATAGCCTTAGGCACAGCAAAAGGGCCAATGCGTTTGGGTGAGTTGTTTTTACGTGTAATATCGGCGGCGCGCACAATTTCGATGGCACTTGGGCCGCCTGAACCGGCAATGATGCCGGTGCGTTCATGCGAGACTTCGGCATCGCTTAATCCCGCATCATCAATGGCTTGCTGCATGGCCACGGCGCTCCAGCCCGAAGCATCGCCCATAAACCGCATAGAGCGTTTGGGAACATGATCTTTGGCGACCAGAGTCGGGCGGCCTGAAATTTGTGAGCGAAAGCCCAACTCGGCCATTTTCTCATCTTTGGTTATACCGGATTGTCCGGCTTTCAAGCTCGCTGCCACCTCGTCCTGATTATTACCAATACAAGACACAATCCCTAATCCAGTAATAACAACACGGCGCATTAAGTGTCTCCAGCTTCAGGGATAAAGAGGCCAACCCGAAGGTCTTTGGCTTTATAGATACAATCGTTATCAGCGAACATTTTACCATCGGCAATGCCTAAAACGAGCTTACGGCGTATGACCCGTTTCAGGTTAATTTCATACCGAACCTTTTTAACATCAGGTGTAACTTGTCCTGAAAATTTAACTTCGCCAACACCCAGCGCGCGTCCACGTCCGGGCGACCCGGTCCAACCGAGCCAGAAGCCAACCAATTGCCACATGGCATCCAGCCCCAGACATCCCGGCATGACAGGATCACCGCGAAAATGGCAGTCAAAAAACCAAAGATCCGTCTTGATATCAAGTTCGGCGATTATTTGGCCTTTATCGTGCTCGCCGCCTGCATCCGAAATTTTTATGATCCGGTCGAGCATTAACATGGGCGGCAGCGGGAGTTTGGCATTACCCGGCCCAAACAGGCTTTTTTCGCCAGAGACAATCAAATCGTCATAATCAAAAGAGGCGGTTTTAACGCTCATGATAAGGTCTTTCGCAATTATAGACATACAGTAACGGATGGGGGGGTAAACTCAAGACTATAAAGCTGGCGATTAATAAAAAATCTGCCGATGTGACGCCAGTCACATCTATCTCTGCCTATAATAGGTATTAACCTTTATGACTTTGTTGAATGGTTCTCGATACTGTTTGCCTTTAGTCTTAATAACCGGCCTTACAGGGTGTGTGACGCTGGATATGAGTAACGGGGCAACAGGCGAGCGCGACTCGCAATTTTACCTTGGGTTGGTGCATGTGCAACAGGCCAGTAAGACAGAATCCATTATTCAGAACAATCATGCCGCAGTAGGCCTTTGGGCGCAGGCACGCGGTATAGGCGCGGGATATAAATCAGTTGAAACACTATCCATTCCGCGAAAATGCCAGGTCACATTTGTGATCGATACAAAGGCGAAATTAGAGACCGCGCTGGCCCTGGTAAAAACCGAGCTTGCACCTTTAGGAGAAAGATTATGCGTTATCGATACACTGGATTAATAATGGCAGGCCTTGTCGGGGTGTTGTCAGGCTGTGCAACCAAACATCCGCATAATGACGTACTTATTTTTGGCACGACAACGAAATTGGCGGCTGATGTTGCCGCGCCAGTACAGAACGCCGGTATTCCCGAATTTACGATCGGGTTTAAACGGCTTGAAGCGGTCTGGATGCCGCTACGGCCCAATGGAACAATTGCACAGGCTGAGGATAATTCCAAAATTGTCGAAAGATCACGAAAAGTCGCTAAAGCGATAAACGCCTGTATCACTGAGTTAAAATCAGGGGGCATGCTACGGCAGACCGCTGAACAAAGATGTTTTGATAGCCTCATGCCCGGTGGATTATATCAAGGGGAGTCCAGCGGCATTGTTTCGGGTAAGGGCGGTGCGGTGAAAGAGCTGGATACCTATTCCGTTTTCGCCAGTTTTGGCGGCACAGGTTCACTGAGTTTCAATAGCGCATCGGGCAGTTTGGCCCAATTTTTTGCTACAGGTATTGCCGCTCAGCGCCTTGGCGCAAACCCGCAAGTCGGGGTGGCCCTCAATGCAGAGGCTCCGGATGCTGCGCAAGCACAGGCCGAGGCAGATCAAGCCCAATCGGAGGCGGATCAAGCTATGGCAGAAGCGGTAAGCGATGTGCAGATGTCTGACCGGGCTTTTTATGATAAAACCGTTTCTGAGACCAATTTAATTATGGCGTGCCGCGCACCATCAAAAGACCAAGCACAATATAATCAATTTATAACCGATACGGCGGCGAATGCGGTACCGGCTAATCAAGCCCGGATCAATGCACTGCAAGGCAATACCGTTGACGACACATTTGCCTTTCAACTTAAATCACGGCACGCGCTTCGGGCCGAATTTATGAAGCAATATATCAAAGACTGTTAAGGAGGATAAGATGGGTATTAAATTAATTTGGTGTTGGGGTAAAGACGCCGCTGAACGCGATGCGGCTATGGAGCGTGCGAAGGATAGAAATGGCCGAGACAATGTCGTGGCCGAAGCTAAAGACTGGCTTAATATTGTCCGAATGCGGGCAACAATGAATGATGGTGATTATAACGAACATGACTTGCCTGATTTAACAAGACCTGAAGGTAAAAAGGAAGTTGGGCTTGTGGTTGTGGTGTTGTAATCACCATGGCCCAGTCTCCTAAACCTATAAAAGATCAACAGTGGTATTATTTAAATCAGCCTGCTGTCTTATCGATTCTTGCATTTGTCGCGATTGTTATTTTCTTTAGCCTGCAAATGCGTACGCAAATGCAAGCTTTTGATTTCTCGCCTAATGCCAAGGCTTTTGAAACACTGGTCACTTTGACGGGTATGGATAAGGACAGTCTGCCGCCGACAGATTCAGCCCGCATATCGCTGGAATATGATGTGTTGCAACTACGGTATAAATTAATTCAGTCCATGGTATCCTCGCGGCTGTTTTTACAAACATTGGCCCTCATGTCGGGTCTGGCCCTGATCATTATTGGCTGCTCATTTGTTTTCGCTCGTATCGAGACGGCCCAGACAACGGCGAAAGGTAAAGACGGTAAGGGCAAAGAGTTTGAATTGACGACAACCGTGCCCGGTCTTGTTCTCGCAGGGTTTGGCGCTATTGTGATTATATCCACCCTAACAACCACCGTTTTTGCGACGATTAAAAGTGTAGATAGTCCAACCTATCTTAACCGCTATGTGTCCCCCAATACACAGGCAGCGCAAAATCCAGTCGATGCCAAAAAACGTATCGAGGCCGATATTGAGGCGGCTTTAAAAGGAGAGCAGCCATGACCCGTAATAGTGTAATCATATCAAGTGCTTTATGGTTAAGTCTTTTCGGTGTTACCGCGCAGGCACAAAGTGATGATGATGCCGTTTATAAATATTGCGAGACGGTAAAAGTTGACACAGAGTCGACAGAAGAAAAACGCCTTTATTGTACGGGTTACATACGCGGATTTGATACGGCGGTTTCTGCTACCACGGCTGGCATAGACGGGCCTATTGATTCGGGGGTTATGGGATATGAAAACCGTCCGTCTCGCGAGTATCCGGTTGTTGCCGGTGCGCCGTCGGCTCCAAGTGTGGTTGGCAAAGAAACCCTTAACACACCATTGGCGTCTGCTGATCTGCCGAGCGCGCCAACAGCAATAAGGCCTAACCTGCCTATAACCTCCAGTAATGTTCAAAGGTTGAAATCACCCTTGGGGGCCAAAGCCTTGCCAGATCAAAGATTAAAAAATCTGGAAAAACAAGGGCTGGATTTGCAAGAAAAACAAAAGGCTTTAACGCGAGACATTCAATAGGCCACTACCCTTGATACAAATAAAAACCCGGCGCAAAGTCCGGGTTTTACATATTTGTCTATAGGCGCGGCCTAAAGCGCGGCTTCGAGTTCAGGCAGAGCTTTGAACAGATCGGCAACAAGACCGTAATCTGCGACTTGGAAAATCGGGGCTTCTTCATCTTTATTGATGGCGACAATGACTTTACTGTCTTTCATACCGGCCAAATGCTGGATGGCACCAGAAATCCCGACGGCGATATAAAGTTCGGGGGCTACAGCCTTACCAGTCTGCCCAACTTGCCAGTCATTTGGAACAAAGCCCGCATCAACAGCGGCGCGCGAGGCGCCCATAGCGGCGCCCAGCTTATCGGCAATACCTTCAATGAGTTTGAAGTTCTCGCCGCTGCCCATGCCGCGTCCACCAGAGATAACGATCTTGGCCGCTGTCAGTTCTGGACGATCCGATTTAGAGAGTTCTTCATTAACAAATTCGGATTTAAACGGACCGGAGGGATCGCTAATGGTTTCCACGGCAGCTGATCCGCCTTCACCGGCTGCTTCAAAAGCGGTGGTGCGAACCGTGATGCATTTTTTACTATCGGATGATTTGACCGTAGCCATGGCATTACCGGCATAAATGGGACGGACAAAGGTATCAGCGCTTTCAACGCCTGTAATAGAGCTGATTTGCTGCACATCCAATCGGGCAGCAATGCGGGGCATGTAATTTTTGTGGGTGGTTGTATCGGCTGCAAGTATAGCCTCATATCCATCCATAAGCGGAACAATAACCGTTTCCATGGACTCGGCTAATTGCCGGGTTAGTGAAACATGATCACATGCGATGACTTTGCGCACGCCCGCGATTTTAGCCGCGGCCGCGGCAACGTCGCTGACGCCTTTTCCGGCAACAAGCACATCAATATCGCCGCCCATGGCCGCAGCCGCGCTCACGGTTTTATGGGTCGCGTCTTTCAAAATTACATTATCGTGTTCAGCAACAACAAGAATAGCCATTATATTACTCCTGCTTCGTTTTTCAATTTGTCAACCAGTTCGGCCACATCAGCCACTTTAATGCCAGCCTTGCGGGCTGGCGGTTCTGTGACTTTCAGAGTTGTCAGCCGCGGCGCGGTATCTACGCCAAAATCTGCCGGTGTTTTTGCATCAATTGGCTTTTTCTTGGCTTTCATAATATTGGGTAGAGACGCATAGCGCGGCTCGTTCAAACGCAGGTCGGTTGTGACCACGGCAGGCATTTGCAATTTGACGGTTTGCAGACCGCCATCAACCTCTTTGACAACGGTCAGCGCGCTGCCGTCTTTTGTCATGGAATTGGCGGCAGAGCCAATTGGCCAGCCGAGCAAGGCTGCAACCATGCCGCCGGTTGCGCCGTAATCATTATCAATAGCCTGTTTGCCCAAAATCATAAGCTCGGCTCCTTCGGCTTCGGCCACGGCTTTGAGGATTTTGGCAATAGCCAGCGGTTCCAAATCATCATCAGTTTGAACATGAATGCCGCGGTCCATACCCATAGCCAGTCCGGTCCGGATTGTTTCTTGGGCTTTTGCCGGACCAATAGAAACAATAATGGTTTCGCTGGCTGTACCGGCCTCTTGCAGGCGAACGGCCTCTTCAACGGAAATTTCGTCAAAAGGGTTCATCGACATTTTTACATTGGACAGGTCAACACCCGATTGGTCAGATTTGACACGGGCTTTGACATTATAGTCAAGTACGCGCTTGACCGGGACAAGAACTTTCATTTTAGGCTCCGATTATTATGGCGGGAAAATACTCAATAAATGTGTGTCTCATATGAGGCAGATCACCGCATAAGACAAGACGGCTTTTGGGATTCTTATGCATTTCGTTGCATATTAGGTCGTATATTCTAATTCGCGGTCTCTCGGGCAAGGATGCGAACAGGCTTACCGATTGGCGCCGGGCACCCATTGTATATCGCTCTTACCCGAATCATTGCACCATCGGGCGGCGACAAAAAGAAAATCGGACAAGCGGTTTAAATAGGTGAGCGCATGGGGATTAACCGCATCCTCGCGCATAAGGGCCACACAGACCCGTTCCGCGCGGCGGCAGACGGTGCGGGCTTGATGTAGATAGGCGGCAGCCGGTGCCCCGCCCGGCAGAACGAAACTGGTTAGCGGGGTGAGGTCATTATTGAGTTGGTCAAGTTCGGTTTCAAGCCGTTCGGCTTGGGGGGCAATCATCCGCAGCGCATATTCGCTATCTTTTTCCCCCGCGCGCGGTAACGGCGTGGCCAGATCCGCACCCAGATCAAACAGGTCGTTCTGAACACGCGATAGCATGTCATCAAGCGGGGTGTTACCTGTGTGCAGACGGACAAGACCGATGACGCTATTGGTTTCGTCAACATCGCCATAAG
The DNA here is from genome assembly GCA_964654665.1 of uncultured Caulobacterales bacterium. GTDB lineage: Bacteria > Pseudomonadota > Alphaproteobacteria > Caulobacterales > Maricaulaceae > CALCKU01. The sequence continues at coordinate 24,704 of CAZZKV010000029.1, forward strand.
CGCGCACGCGGGCGTTATCCTTGCCAATACGCGAACCGTCAACCAGCCCTGTCGAGCCGTCATCGCCTGTGCGGGTATAGATTTTATTAAGCTTAACCATACGCCATTAGCCGCCATTTTTTTTCATGAAAACGGCCAAGGCAAAAACGGCAATAGCTGTGCCTTGGGCATAAACCCGATAGCGCATCATCTTATTGGATTTAAGGCGTCCTTCGGGCGTTTTATCCATCATGGCGAAAAACCCCATGATTAATGTACCCAATACAACCAAGAGGGCCGCGCCGATTAATATATTTGCAAAGAGAGGCATATCTTATCCTTTAAACCACTATAGCACTATAACGGCTCACGTCCATCACGACCCTAGGCATTACGCCGCATGACCCCAAGAACGGGCATGGCATGGGTAGGCCTTGACCTGAGCCTCTGTTTCGCGCATATGCCCTTCACCATCAAGACCGGCAGAGGGACAGGCCCGCTGTGATATTTCGCGTGAAGCCGGGGCAACCTTGAGATAACTCAGTGGTGCCAAATCCTGCGGTGGCTAGCTTAGTGGTAAGGTAGCCTTCGGAAGATGGGATTGGCGATGCACGCTTATTCTCTTCCCCGTAGTTTGGCCCGATAGTGGAGGCTTTATGGCCCGTGATATAAAGGCTCGCGATGTTCACACCCATCTGGGCGATAATCGATTAAGCCGTGGCTGTGTTTTGACTAATGACCATGTCCATGGGCGGCTTTATGGTCCCGACGGCGCGCCGGTTATTATTGTAATGGGGGGGATTTCGGCCACGCGGTTTGTTGCCGATGCGGAAATATCAACCCCGCGCAATCATGGCCGCGGGTGGTGGTCTACTCTGGTTCATATAGGCGGCGCGGTCGATTTGGCCCGGTTTCAAGTGCTCGGGTATGATTTTGCGCCGGCTGTGGATAGTCAAAACCAGCCCGATTGTATTACAACCGATGATCAAGCCGCCCGTTTACTGGCTTTACTGGATCATTTGAACATTGAAAAAGTGGCTGCGATTATTGGCAGCTCTTACGGCGGCATGACGGCGCTGGCGTTTGCGAAACAGTATCCAGACCGTGTAGATAATCTTTGTGTTATCGGCGCAGCGCATCGGCCCTATCCCATTGGCGTGGGGTGGCGCGGCATTCAGCGGCGCGCTGTCCGTTTGGCTATTGCGGCGGGACGGCCCGAAGACGGCCTTAAGCTGGCGCGGGAGTTGGCCATGACAACCTACCGTACGCCTGAAGAATTTGCGGATCGTTTCGCGCTTGTTGAAACATCCCAAATGCCATCGCAATTTGACATTTGTGATTATCTCGGCTCACGCGGGGATGCCTTTGCGGCGTTGATGGATGCCGATCGGTTTTTGGCACTCTCGGAATCGATAGACTTGCACCGTGTGGAACCCGAAGCCATTACGACGCCAACATTACTGATGAGTGCAATTTCCGACCAACTCGCCCCATTGACTGATATGCGCGAGCTTCGCGACCGCCTTGGCGGGCCTTCCGAATTGTTCACCTTCACCTCGCTTTACGGTCATGATGCGTTCCTCAAAGAATATGATGCCATGGCTCCAAGGCTTACACAATTTTGCGAAACATTAATCTCATGACCGATAAACGCACGAAAATCATCCAAGCTGATATTGGTACGGATCAAAATTATAGCGCCGTTAGTCCGCCGCTTTATTTATCATCGACTTACGGGTTTTCAAAATTTGATACGCCGGGTCCTTATGATTATGGCCGCAGCGGAAATCCGAACCGCGAAGCTTTGGGCGCAGCGATTGCCGATCTAGAAGGCGGAGCCGGAGGGGTTGTAACGGCTTCGGGCATGGCTGCGATTGATCTGGTAACAAATTTACTGCGGGCCGATGATTTGATTGTTGCGCCGCATGATTGTTACGGCGGCACCCACCGTCTTTTGACTCACCGAGAGAAACAGGGCCGCATGCGTGTTGTTTTTATTGACCAGACAGATCCACAGGCTGTGGCCACAGCAATGATGCAAAACCCTCAATTAGTTCTCATTGAAACACCGTCCAATCCTTTAATGCGTCTTGTCGATATAAAAACGATATGTCAGGCGGCAAAATCCGTGGGTGCAATGACGGCTGTTGATAATACATTTCTGTCACCAGCCCGGCAAAGACCGCTGGATTTAGGTGCTGATTTTGTCATTCATTCGACCACAAAATACTTGAATGGCCATAGTGATGTTGTGGGCGGCTGTATCGTTGCAAAAGATGCGGATCAGGCCGAGCAATTGGCCTGGTGGGCCAATTGCACCGGTGTGACCGGTGCGCCTTTTGATAGTTATATGACCCTGCGCGGTATGCGCACATTGTTTGCCCGTATGGATATAGCCGAGGCCAATGCCATGGCGCTGGCGACATATCTTCAACAACACACAGTTGTCGAGGCGGTTCATTATCCGGGCCTGCCGTCTGATCCGGCCTATAGCTTGATGAAACGACAACAAAGTGGGCCGGGGGCGATGTTATCTTTTACACTTAAAGGCGGAGAGGCCGCGGTCGCTGCATTGCTAGAAAATTTGTCGATCTTTCAAATGGCGGAAAGCCTTGGCGGAACCGAGAGCCTGATTTGTCATCCGGCAACCATGACGCATCGCGGTATGACGGCTTCGGCGCGTGAGATTGCCGGTATTGGAGCAAATTTGGTGCGAATATCTGCCGGGTTAGAGGATGTTAATGACCTCAAAACGGATTTAGCGAAAAATTTAACTTGATTATTGAATTTGAGAGAAAAATTTAACCTAAAAGAGGTCTGGAGACATCTTTGACGCAATTTTTTTCCTTGAACTGATTTCCGCTTTACAATAGGAGTTTTTTCACGTTGAAAGGAAAGCATGAACCCTCGCTTTGATAATACACCGAAAGTAAAAGTGGCTGTCCGGTCTAAGACTGTGTCAGACATCTCTCTCCTTATTTCCGGTGTGCTTGTGATTGTGTCAGGTCTTGTGCTTCTGATTAACGGAGCGCCGAGCGGGATTTAAGGGTTGTAAAAACCTAAAAAAAACCCGCTCGGAAATGAGCGGGTTTTTTTATGGCTAAAAGGACGGAAATATTATGAGCCAACGCTCAGAAACATCATCTGGAAAACGCAGCGATGCGATTGTCAAAGGCCCCAGCCGCGCCGCAGCGCGGGCGATGCTTCGCGCAACGGGTATGGATGATGCCAATTTTGAAGGCCCGATTATCGCTGTCTTTAATACATGGACCAATATGGGGCCGTGTAATATGGATTTGGATAAACTCGCTGTGCCTGTACGCGCCGGTATTCGTGCCGCGGGCGGTACGCCTGTCGATTTTAATTCAATCGCTGTTAATGATGGCATTACCATGGGCAGCGAAGGTATGCGGGCTTCGCTTATGTCGCGCGAAGTTATCGCAGACTCGATCGAGCTGGCGGTCAAAGGGCATTCGCTCGATGGTGTTATCATCCTTGTAGCGTGCGATAAAACCATTCCGGCGGCGGGCATGGCTTTGGCCCGTATGAACATTCCGGGTGTTGTACTTTATGGCGGCTCGATCATGCCCGGTCATCACAAAGGCAAAGACCTTTCCGTCCAAGATGTGTTCGAAGCCGTAGGCGCTTGTGCGGCCGGTATTATTGATGATGCGGAACTTAAAGCGATTGAAAAAGCCGCCTGTCCCGGTGCGGGGGCTTGCGGCGGGCAATTTACGGCAAACTCTATGGCTATGGCGATGACGTTTTTGGGGCTATCCCCAATGGGCGTTAATGATATTCCCGCGGTGGGTGACGCCAAAAATGATGCCGCGTTTGAAACCGGAAAACTTGTTGTCGAATGCGTCAAAGAGAACCGATTGCCGCGCGATATTATTAATCAAACATCTTTGATGAATGCCGCGATTGCTCTGTCGGCTACAGCGGCTTCGACCAATGCGATTTTGCACCTTTTGGCTATTGCCAGCGAAGCCCGAGTCGAAGGCTTTGAGATTAACGCCTTTGATACCATCTCGCGTACAACCCCCGTTATTGGTGATTTGAAACCGGGCGGGCAATATATGGCCTATGATCTTTATGCCGCTGGCGGTTCGGGCCTTATCGGCAAGCGCCTGATTGATGATGGCCGTATTGATGATAATCCCACTGTGACGGGCCGGTCTTTATTTGAAGAGATTTTGGACTGTAAAGAAACCGAGGGTCAAGATGTGGTACGCCGTTTTGATGACCCTGTTAAATCGCGCGGCGGTTATGGTATTCTCTATGGCGACCTCGCGCCTGAAGGCTGTGTTGTTAAACTTGCGGGACATGGCGCTTTGTTCTTTGAAGGCAAAGCCCGCGTCTTTGAGAGCGAGGAAGCCTGTTTCGAAGTTGTACAAAATAACGGTATTGAAAAAGGCGATGTTGTTATTATCCGCAATGAAGGGCCGTGCGGCGGGCCGGGTATGCGCGAAATGCTTGGCGTGACAGCCGCCCTTGTGGGTCAAGACTTGGCCGATCATGTTGCCCTTATCACCGATGGCCGGTTCTCTGGCGCCTCTTACGGTTTTGTCATTGGCCATGTGGCCCCCGAAGCGGCGCATGGTGGCCCCATTGCTTTTGTCAAAGATGGCGACACCATCACCATAGATGTTGAAGCGCAAACGATCAATATAGACGCAGACCTAGCAGCCCGATCTAAGGGCTGGACACCGCCGCGGCCCAAATACCCCAGCGGGGCCTATGCCAAATTTGCCCGTCTTGTCGGCAGTGCCTCTAAGGGTGCTGTCACTGCATTCCCATTTGATACTTAAGTAAGGATTTTCCATGTCATCTCTCGATATTTATTACGACAAAGATTGTGATTTATCATTAATCAAGAAAAAGAAAGTCGCCATCCTCGGCTATGGTTCTCAAGGGCGTGCCCATGCGCTGAACCTGAAAGATAGCGGTGTTGACGTTGTTGTCGGTCTGCGCCCTGACAGTTCAACCAATAAAAAGGTCAAAGCCGACGGGTTAGAGAGCAAAGCAACTGCTGACGCTGTGAAAGGTGCGGATGTTGTCATGGTCTTAACGCCGGATGAGCTTCAAGCGAAAATCTACCGCGAAGATATTGAACCTAATATCAAGGACGGGGCAGCGCTGGCCTTTGGTCACGGCTTTGCCATTCACTACGGCCAAGTCGCCCCCCGCCGCGATCTCGACGTCATCATGGTCGCGCCTAAAGCCCCGGGCCATACGGTGCGCAATGAATTTGAAAATGGTCGCGGTATTCCTGATCTTATCGCAGTGGCGCAAGATGCTAATAGCGGCTTTGCTTTGGAACTTGCGAAAAGCTATGCCTCTGCCATTGGCGGCGGGCGCACAGCGATTATCCACACAACGTTTAAAGACGAAACAGAAACGGATCTTTTCGGGGAACAATCCGTTCTGTGCGGCGGGATTGTCGAACTGATCAAAATGGGTTTCGAAACGCTGACCGAAGCGGGCTATCCGCCGGAACTCGCCTATTTCGAATGTCTGCATGAAACCAAGCTTATTGTTGATCTGATCTATGAAGGCGGCATTGCCAATATGAATTACTCAATCTCGAATAATGCCGAATATGGTGAATATGTCACCGGTGAGGCTGTTGTGAATGAATCTTCGCGCGAAGCTATGCGCACAGCCCTTAAAAATATCCAGAACGGGGATTATGCCAAAAGCTTTATCCAAGAGGGCGCACTGGGCTATCCATCCATGACAGCGCGCCGCCGTAATATGGCGGCTCACCCGATTGAACAGGTCGGCGAACAACTCCGCGAGATGATGCCGTGGATTGCCGCCAATAAAATTGTCGATAAGGACAAGAATTAAGTAAAATCCTGCTCATCAATGTGATGCGGGAGATAAACCAAGCGGCGATAAGCATCGCTGGTATGACAGGACATATAAACAAGAGGCGCGTGTCTGCCGAAGGCAGAGCCGGGAAACAACAATGACCACAGCCACACAATTTGAGCGGCAAGAAACAGACGTCGTCACAGACCGCGCGCCAAAATCCGGCGCACAGCTTTTGCTTGAATCTATCGCTGCGCAAGGCGTGGATACGATCTTTGGTTATCCCGGCGGGGCGATTATGCCTGTCTATGATGTATTGCCGAAGCTCCCGCAGCTTAATCATATTCTTTGTCGCCATGAACAAGGTTGCGGCATGGCCGCGATTGGTTATGCGCGTGCGACGGGCAAAACAGGGACAGCCTTTGCGACATCCGGCCCCGGCGCGACAAATCTTGTGACGGCTATTGCCGATGCTTATCTTGATAGCGTGCCTGTTGTCTTTGTCACGGGCCAAGTCACCTCTGACCTTATGGGAACTGACGCTTTTCAAGAGGTTGATATATTCGGTATCACCCTCCCCATCGTCAAACATAGCTATATTGCGCGTGATCCGGCCGATATCCCCGGCATGGTAGCCGAGGCTTATTTTATTGCGGCTGAGGGGCGCCCCGGCCCCGTTCTGATTGACCTGCCCAAAGATGTGGCCAATGCTTTGACCACAGAACGGCATAAATGGCGGCCCTATCCTAAACAAAAACCGGAAATGGGGCAGAGCGATTATTTTTCAAAAGCTGAAGAGTTGATCAGAGCCGCCAAAAAACCGCTATTTTATATAGGCGGCGGCATAGCCCAAGGCGACGGCGTTAAAGAATTACGCGATCTTGTCGAGCGCACAGATATTCCGGTTGTTTCGACCTTGAAAGGACTTGGCTCTCTGCCCTCTGATCACCCGCAATTTCTGGGTATGCTTGGTATGCACGGATTAAAAGCGGCCAATTTCGCTGTCCAAGAATGCGACCTGCTGATTGTCGCAGGCGCGCGGTTTGATGACCGCGCTACAGGCAAACTTGATACCTTCGCGCCCCATGCCAAAGTCATCCATATGGATATCGATATTGCAGAGATTAATAAATTACGCGCCGTGGATGTGTATCTAGACGGTTCGCTCAAAAAAAATCTGGCGGCCTTAAATCCGGGCCAATCTGATTGTGATGACTGGCGCGAATTATGTTACGCGCGCCGCGCTGAGCATGAATGGGATTATGACGCTCCCGGCACAGGCGTCTATGCCCCCAAGCTTTTACATGATCTGTCTCGCCGCGCACCCGATAGCGCCATCTTTACCTGCGATGTGGGCCAGCACCAGATGTGGGTCGCCCAGCATTGTTATTTTGATGACCCTAAAGACCATATCACCTCTGGCGGTCTCGGCACAATGGGCTTTGGTCTGCCCGCAGGGTTAGGGGCCAAATTAGGCGCGCCTGAGCGCACGGTGATTACCGTCTCTGGGGACGGTTCGATCATGATGAATATTCAAGAGCTGGCGACATTGTTTCGTTATGATATTGCGCTCAAAATCGTGCTGCTGGATAACTCGGCGCTGGGCATGGTACGTCAGTGGCAGGAAGTTTTCTTCGAGAAAAACTATTCCGAAGTTAATCTCGATGATAATCCCGATTTCGCACTTGTCGCCAAAGCCTTCCAGATTGATGCCTTTACCGTATCCACACGCGACGAAGTTGATGCAGGGATTGATAAACTCCTCACCGCCAAGGGCCCGATCCTTATGCATGTCAAAATCGACACGGCTGAAAATGTCTGGCCCCTCGTTCCTCCGGGGCGCTCTAACGCCGATATGATGGAGCGATAGAATGTTAACCCCCATTCAATGTCGAAATATATTTACATCTTTGACGGTTTTTACATCCACAATGATGTTTTTGATATCTTCGGGTGTGCCTCAGCAAATACTGTCTTTCGCTATTCCGTCTTTATGTGCGGGCTTAGCTCTCTATTTTTACACGCAACATATTAAGAAAAACAATGACCCAGCTCCAACGCGATAAAACCTTCGAACCTTCGGGTGTGCAGGGCAAGCTTAAGATTGTTCTCCATGATGTTTCCGGCACGCTTATTCGGGCGCTCGGCACGATCGAGCGCCGTGGATATGACTACCGTGATGTACATTGTAC
>CAZZKV010000030.1:0-32200 GCA_964654665.1 uncultured Caulobacterales bacterium
ATCTGCCGATATTTGCCCACACGCCCTTATTGGTTGGAAAAGACGGGAAGGGGCTGTCCAAGCGCCTGGGCTCACTCTCGATGAAAGAGCTGAAAGAACAGGGCTTTGAACCGCTCGCCATTTGTTCGCTGCTGGGTAAAATCGGAACATCGGACCCCATTGAAGCCCGGCCCTCTATGGAGATATTAAAAGATGAGTTTAGTTTTGATAAAATTGGCCGCGCTCCGGCACGGTTTGATGAAGAGGAGCTTTTACTTTTAAACGGGCGGTTATTGCATGATACGCCCCATGAGGCCGTGAAAGAGCGGCTGGATGCTTTGGGGGTTGGCGGCGGGGCCCCATTTTGGAATTTGATACGGGCCAATATCCAGAAATTGCCTGATGTCGCTGGATGGTCAACCGCGCTTTATGCACCGATGGTTGGTCAGATTGCGGAGGAGGATAAAGCTTTTTGTAAAGCCGCTGCCCAGAGCCTGCCCGAAACAGTGACACCTGATACATGGCGTGAATGGACGGAAGGATTAAAAACAGCGCATGATCGCAAGGGAAAAACCTTGTTTATGCCTCTGCGCCTAGCGTTGACGGGTCGTGCCCGCGGCCCGGATATGGGGCAATTACTGGTATTGTTGGGATCAGAAAAAGCGAAATCGCGTTTGCGCGGTGACACAGCGTAACCGTCATTAGGCTGAAGGCAAACAGAAAATACGCTTGAAAGGGCATTGTTGCCATTTCAAAAACTGATTTTTTACTACGGCCAGAAAATCATATGATTTTCCAAAAACTTTGTTATAGTTTGTTATCTTATGAAGGGGACCTTATGACACACAATCTTAAACTACCACTTTTTTTAACACGTATTTTCATCGTTTTATTCATGTTGCCTTGGCAATTGACACGATTTACTAGCCCAGAGATTATAAACACGATCTCGACAAAATACTATAAATTTACCATGCCGGCTATCGGTAGCACCATTACAGGTGTTTTCATGATGGGGCTATTACTGGCTTTTTTGGTCGGTTTTAAAAAACGTATCAGTTATGGCCTAATATTAGTATTTCACACAATCGGAACCATCATGACTATACCGTTCATGATACCCGGCACTGAAAATTTCAGAGCGACGTTTTTAGCGGCCATTCCCACAATCGGTGCGATGCTATTGCTTTATTACCTGCGTGATGAAGATACGATGTTGAGCTTGAATAAATAAAAGTTACTCATTATCAAAATTGAAGACCGGCTTTTAACTGGAAAAGCCGGTTTTTTTGCGCTGGGTCATTTCAAATACGAATATCTTGAAAGAACAGGCCAAGGCTGTCTTTCTTGAAGATTGATATTTGTTTTGAAATGTTCGCGTTTTCTATGAAATGGCTGGATTGGCGGCTGGTCGTTAGGCTCATTGGGATGAAAGTGAGGCTAATGACCAGCCCACCATTTTGACAGCTTCGGCGTGGGGTCTGCTGCCATATTGACGCTGATTAAGTTGGGATGAAGTCAGCGCCGAATCACTGATTACACCATAAGTTGTAAAAAGTCTCTTAAAATCTTGAATTACTATACTTATGGTTGATTTTTTGTCAATTTTATATAGCAGTACCCTAAAGATGGCCTGATAGGGGCCAAATATATGACCATTATATATGGCCAGTATGTGTCTGCAGGGCGGGTTAATGCCTATGGATCGGCATTTAAAAGACAAGGTTGCGCGGTTTTTAGTGTTTGTCTCTTTGCATAAGCCTTCGAATATTACGCCCCATCAAGCCCCATAGCGGATCAAACAATAAAATGGCGATAATGACCGCCAGACCAAACCCCCAATGGGCTTTTTGGATGTAAAACCAAGCAAAGAGAGCGATCATGACAGGGTAAAAACTATAGGCATAAAAGAGCCGGAAAAAGGCCTTTAAAACGGCTGATGTTTTGATGTTACGGTGATGTTTATTCTGGCTCACGCCATCAGCTCGCGCGGTAAGAGCAGATCAATTGGTCGCCAGCAGGATGGGTCATACCACGGGGCTTGGCTTTTTGTTCGGGTAAAGACCGCACAGGCCGCAGTTGGGAAATCAAATACACTGTCCGCGTAATGGGTATAGAGCGATGACCACCCCGGATTATGCCCTAAAAGCATAAGTGCGCCATTGGGTTCAGTTTCGGTTTGACATAGCGAGAGCACATCTTCGATACCGCCATGATATAAGGCACCGAAATATCGCACGGTTTGTGCACCGGGTATGGCCCGGATTAGACGCATAGCCGTTTCGCGTGTCCGTTTGGAATCCGATGACCAAATCATATCGGGCGCAAGTTTGCGGGCTGTTAAAACCTCGCCTATTTTTGTTGCCGCGCGCTGCCCCCGTTCATTTAATGGCCGTTCGTGATCCGTTAATGCGGCATTATCCCATGAGGATTTTGCGTGGCGCATAAATAAAAGGCGATTAATCATGACCTCCGCCCTTTATTCATAACTTATATAGAAAAACTGGTACCGCATCCACAAGCAGCCACCGCTTGCGGATTATGTATTTTAAAGGCCGAGCCGATAAGTTCATTAACATAATCAATTTCAGAGCCTTCCAAAAACCCAACGCTGATCGTGTCGATAACAACACGGGCACCGGCGCGTTCAATAACGCAATCATCTGCATTTGGTGTATCGGCAAATTCAAACCGGTATTGAAAGCCGGAACACCCACCGCCATCAACAGCGACGCGCAAATAGCGAGCCTGTGTTTGTTTGGCCATTATGGCATTGATTTGCTTGGCTGCAGAGGCGCTGAGGGTAATATTTGTTGGACTGGTCATTGTCATAGAATCCTATATAGGGTGAACCACGCCAATCGCCAAGATGTTAAAGCTTACGGGATGCGGCGTTTATATTTGGACACACTATATGGTCACCTTTTCATCCATCAGAGAACGCGCAATTTATGCTAGCGATCCGGCACAGTGCCGTGGGCGGCGTATAAATCAGCCCAGCGCGTCGGAACGTAGCCCTTTTCAGCGCGATAAAGACCGAATTATCCATTCATCGGCCTTTCGTCGCCTCAAAGGCAAGACACAGGTTTTTGTTTCCCATGAGGGTGATTATTACCGCACGCGGTTAACCCATTCGCTGGAAGTGGCGCAAATTGCGCGGTCTATCGCGCGGGTTTTGGGGTTGGATGAAGATTTGGCCGAATGTCTGGCATTGGCGCATGATTTAGGCCATCCTCCCTTTGGCCACTCTGGCGAAGAGGCGCTGGAGGCTGGCATGGCTGATTTTGGCGGATTTGATCATAATGCCCAAACCTTACGCATCGTTGAAAAGCTTGAGGGGCGTTATGCCGAATTTGACGGTTTGAATCTGACATGGGAAACGCTGGAAGGTATAGCCAAGCATAATGGCCCCCTGCTCAATAAAGGTGATGATGATAAGACATTACCATGGGCAATTCTCGCTCTGGATGATTACAAACGGTTGGAATTGACGAGTTTTGCCGGCCCTGAGGCTCAGGTTGCGGCCATAGCCGATGATATTGCCTATAATAACCATGACATTGATGATGGTTTGCGGGCGGGGTTGTTCACTATAGACCATATATCCGAGGTTCCCCTGGTGGGCGAAGCCTTTGCAGATGTGCGTCGCCGGTATCCGGATATTTCCGATGATCGGATGATACATGAAACTGTCCGTGATCTTATCGGATTTATGGTGGCGGATGTGTTGCAGGAAACGCGTCGCCGCCTGGCCGATCATAATCCGAAAAGCGCCGATGATATTCGGCAATTGGGGCAGGCCGTTGTCAGCTTTAGCGAACGTTTTTATACCCGCGAAAAACCCCTACGGGCTTTTCTCTATGAAAATATGTACCGCCATTACAAGGTTAACCGTATGATGGGACAGGCTACCCGGGTTGTTAATGAGCTTTTTGGCCTGTTTTTGAACGATCCGACGATATTGCCAACGGAGCTACGGCGGGCCTGTGATGGGCCTAGGACCCATAAAACAGCCCGAATTGTTTGCGACTATATCGCCGGCATGACAGATACTTTTGCGATTGCAGAACATAAAAAACTGTTTTCGGTAACAGGCTATTTATAATTTTTGCTTAACCATAAATTATAAAGAAATGACCTGTGCGGTGTGCATTTTTGCCCCATTTGCCGCCATTTCTGTTAATTTAAGGAAGCGAATCACAGCCTTTGCCTGTGCGAGAGATAGATTATGGCCACGGACCCAAATACAATAAACCATCAAGGGTTTAATCCCGATATTGATGTTGATGAACGCGTGACGCCCTTTGATGCCCGCGATCAATCGGGCCGTCGGGCGATGTTGCTATTGGCTGGGGCCTTCGCCTTTCTGCTCATACTCGCGATAATCGTTTTTAAGGTCTATCAACCGGGCGTCAGGGACCGAGGCGAGCCGCCGCGCATTACTGCCGAAAATACACCGTTTAAAGTTAAGCCTGATAATCCGGGCGGCGAGCAAACGCCGGATCAGGATAAAGTGATATATGATGTTATGGATGGCAAAACGGCGGACGATGCTATCACAGCCGCGCCCACACCCGAAGCCCCTATAGAACTTCCGAAAACGGCAAATATCATCGTTGACAAGCCTACGATAAAAACACCGAACCCGCAGGCCCAAATACCGGAAACGCCCCGTCCCGAGCCAAGCACATCAGGCGGTGATTATGTTGTTCAAGTCGCCTCCGTGCGTTTCAAGGAAGATGCTGACGCTCTTTGGGCGCAATTGCAAAGTGATTTCGCCCGTATGCTAGGCGGCGCTTATGCGGATATCAAACGGGCTGATTTGGGCGATAAAGGTATTTACTACCGTTTGCGGATTGCCGGTCTTGCGGATAAAGCCGCAGCCAGCCGTTTATGTGATCAATTGAAAACTGGCGGGCAAGCCTGTTTTGTAGCGAAAAAATGAAGGCACTGGCCGTTATTTTTGGTCTGTCCGGACCGCGGCTGACACCAGCCGAGCGGGTTTTTTTCCGAGATGCTAATCCTTGGGGGTTTATCCTGTTTTCGCGTAATATTGAAACGCCCGAACAGGTAACGCGTTTGACCGCTGATCTTCGCGAAACGGTTGGACGCAATTGCCTTGTGTTTATTGATCAAGAGGGCGGACGGGTACAGCGGTGCAAAGCGCCGCATTGGCGTCGTTATCGTCCGGCATCAGATTTTGGCGCGCTTTATATGAAAAACCGGTCCATAGCTTTGCGGGCCAATTATTTAAAACACCGGCTTATGGCCGATGATCTGCGGGCTATTGGCGTGACGGCTAATTGTGCTCCGGTTATCGACTTGCCGCGGGCCAGTGCAGACCCTATTATCTCTGATCGTGCTTATGACCGGCATACAGGCCCTGTTATTGACTTAGCCCATAGCGCTATGGCGGGATTAATGATGGGCGGTGTTGCGCCGGTTATAAAACATATCCCGGGTCATGGCCGTGCTAAAGTGGATAGTCATAAAGCCTTGCCGCGTATAGAGACGCGGCGCGCGACATTGGAAAAGACAGATTTTTTACCCTTTCGGGTTTTATCCGATGCACCGATGGCTATGACAGCCCATGCCGTTTATAGTGACTTTGCACGCTCGCCGGTAACATTGTCAAAACGGGCGCTGACCGAAATTATACGGGCGGCTATCGGGTTTGACGGGTTGGTTATGTCGGATGATCTGGATATGAAGGCGCTGAGCGGCGGATTGACACTGAAGACGGAACGCGCGCTTAAGGCGGGCTGTGACATTGCGCTGCAATGTTCAGGCAGGTTGGCCGATATGGTTAAAGTGGCCAAGGGTGCGCGACAGCTTTCGGGGCGATCTATCATGCGGGCGCAAATTGCTGATGATTGTGCTGTGTATGTTACGCCATTTGATCGCCGGGCTGCGCTTGCCGAACTTGATAGCTTGATGTCATGATCGAAGACTTTCAGGAAGATCTGAAATTTCAGGCGGCTGATGATGCCGCTGATGAGGGCCAAGGCTTATTGCTGGATATTGACGGTTATGAAGGACCGCTGCATTTGCTGCTTGAACTGGCGCGTAAGCAAAAAGTTGATTTGGCCCGTATCTCGATTTTGGAGCTGGCTGACCAATTTATTGCTTTTATCAAAACGGCTGAAAATCTGCGCATAGAACTGGCTGCTGATTATCTGGTCATGGCCTCCTGGTTGGCCTATCTGAAATCGCGGTTGATTTTGCCGCGTGATGAGACGGGTGAAATTATGCCTGAGGCCGAAGAACTGGCCGCGCATTTGGCTTTCCGTTTGCAGCGTTTGGAAGCGATGCGCCGTGCGGTTGATGGTTTGTTACGTTTACCGCAAATGGGCCAAGCTGTGTATCGTCACAAATTGGCGGCCGGCCTGCGTTCACGTACCACCCCGCTTTATGAAGCTGAATTATTTGATCTTTTACGGGCTTATGGCGAGGGTCGTTCACGTGCCGCTATTCGGAATCATAAAATACCAAAGCCGCTTGTCATGGGCCTCGAAGACGCGCGTAACCGGTTGCGCCGTGCAGTTCTGAACACGGGCCATGATAAGGATGATTGGATTGATTTTGACAGTCTGTTGCCTGTGCCCGATGACTTTAAAGAGGATATTCCCCGGCGCTCTATTCGGGCCAGTTCTTTGCTGGCCGGGCTAGAGCTTGCCAAAGAAGGTGATCTGGAATTACGCCAAGCTTCGGCCTTTAAGCCAATTTACGTTCGTGCCAATCCGAAAGAGGATACATAATGCCCAATGACCGTGTTGAAAAAGCCGCTGAAGGGATAGAAGCCGGTGTTGTGAGCCTGACTGAAAGGCTCAAAACGCAAAGCGGCGCCGCCATGCAAGAGCATGAATTGCGTCTGCTCGAAGCTTTATTATTTGCAGCCAGTGAACCGATTGACACGGAAACCCTGCGCGAGCGCATGCCTGACGACTGTGATGTTAGTGCGCTTCTGGCGCGGTTAACACGGGATTACCAAGGGCGCGGTGTCAATCTTATTCGTGTTGCGAACCGCTGGCGGTTTCAAACGGCAGGTGATTTGGAACATCATCTTGTGGATATTAAGGAAACGCCGCGTAAGCTTTCGCGCGCCGCCCTCGAAACTCTGGCAATAATTGCTTATCACCAACCGGTTACGCGCGCGGAAATAGAGGATGTACGCGGGGTGGCGGTGTCTAAAGGGACGCTTGATGTTTTGCTAGAGCTCGGCTGGATTCGGTTGCGCGGACGTCGGCGCACGCCAGGACGGCCCGTAACTTACGGAACTTCGGATGGGTTTCTGGCTCATTTCAATCTGGAAACGATTAATGATCTACCGGGTAAGGATGACCTAAAGGCCGCCGGTTTGCTTGACCCGCGTCTGCCGAAAGACTTTGAAATGCCAACGCCGATGATGCCGGATGATTTGATGGGAGACGAAGACCCGCTAGAGGA
Organism: uncultured Caulobacterales bacterium; assembly: GCA_964654665.1. Classification (GTDB taxonomy): domain Bacteria; phylum Pseudomonadota; class Alphaproteobacteria; order Caulobacterales; family Maricaulaceae; genus CALCKU01. The sequence goes on from CAZZKV010000030.1 coordinate 7,426, forward strand.
TGAAGACCAGCCTGAATTTTTCGAAGACTTTATGGTGGATGATGCGGATAAAGAGGTAGATCAGGATTAGCAATCTCCCTGCTTGAGTCTTGCACGCGGGCAGGGTAAACTCACTGTTCAAATAAGGAATACGACTATGGCTCTCGGTCCGTGGCAAATTTTAATCGTTCTGGCACTGGTTCTGCTGCTCTTTGGAGGACGCGGCAAGATATCGGCGATTATGGGCGATATGGGTAAGGGTATCACCAGTTTTAAAAAAGGCCTGAAAGAGGGGGCTGAGGATATTAAAGACGCTGCCGATGAGGCGATTGATGTCACGCCGAAAGATGACAAGACAAAGTAACGTCCCATATGTCCGATAATGAGGGACAATTATGATCCCGCAGATAGGGTTTTCTGAAATGCTTGTTTTGGCACTGATCGCGATTATCGTGGTCGGGCCAAAAGATTTGCCAAAATTAATGCGCAGTATCGGCCAATTTATGGCGCGTATCCGCAGTTTGGGGAATGAGTTTAAACAGGCGTTTGATGATATGGGCGCAGAAGACGAAATCGCTGAAATGCGCCGCGAAATTGAAGAGCTCAAGAAAATGGGGCAGCTTGAGAACCTCTCGGATGAGGCTTTTGCTGAAGATATGCGGGCCTTGGATGATGATTTACGGGCGGGCACGGATATGTCAACCGCGGCTGATAAACCTGTCAATAATCCCAAGAGCGGGTCATGAACCCGAAACTCGAAAATGTCTCCGAAAGCGTGATAGAGGATATGGAGGCCAGCAAAGCCCCACTGCTTGACCATCTTATAGAGTTGCGCGCGCGTTTGATTAAATGTGTTGTGGCGCTGATTGTAGGATGTATCATTTGCATTCCGTTTCTCCCGCTTATTCTGGCTTTTCTGCTCAGTCCGTTTCGCAGTGCTGTTGGCAAATATAATGCGGGCCAAGCGGCCATTGGCGGCGATCCCATTGAAACCGATTTGATTGCCACACAAATTCTTGAAACTTTTTTCGTTAATATCAAACTTGCGATTTTTGGCGGCGTGATTTTGGCTTTCCCTATTATCGCCTATCAGCTTTACCGCTTTGTCGCGCCTGGGCTTTATAAAAATGAGCGCGGGGCGTTTTTACCCTATCTTTTTTTATCGCCATTGTTGTTTTCTGCGGGGGCAGCTTTGGTGTTTTATTATGTCTTTCCGTATGTCTTGTCTTTTGGACTGAATGTGGCCGGCAGCGGCGATATCGCGCTTTTGCCAAAAATTTCGGAATATCTGAAATTGGCAATGACATTATTCATTGCCTTTGGCCTGTCTTTTCAATTGCCTGTTGTGCTCTCGCTTTTAGGACGGGCCGGTATTGTGAGTGCCGCCGCGCTGAAAAAGGGGCGCCGTTATGCCATTGTCGGCATTGCCGCTTTTGCTGCTTTTGTCACTCCGCCAGACCCGATGACACAAATTGTTTTGGGCGGAGCGATTTATCTGCTCTATGAGATTTCAATCCTGTCTGTGCGCCTATTGGAAAAAAAGGCCAGCAAGGAGCTTGCTTAAACCCTTTACCCGACTCTCGCCCAAGGGTAAGGAACGCGCGAATGAATAACGAGACGCTCTATTATGCATGATATTAAAGCTATACGGGAAAACCCGGCCGAATATGACAGGCTATGGGCCAAGCGCGGATTAGAGCCACTGGCGCAAAAAATTATCGATCAGGACGGATTGATCCGCAAAGCAAAGCAAGTTGTGCAAGAAGCCGAAGCAGCGCGAAATAAATCTTCCAAATTGATTGGTCAAGCAATGGCCAAAGGCGATAAGGCAGAGGCCGAGCGGTTGAAAACAGAAGTAGCGGGTGCGAAAAATGTTATCGCCGCTATGGGCGTACAGCTTGATAGCGAGACGGCCCGATTGCAAGAGTTGTTGTCTGGCCTGCCCAATATACCCTTTGCCGATGTTCCGGAAGGCGAAGACGAAGATGGTAATATCGAGTTGCATAAATTCATGGAGCCGACACAACTGACTTTTACTCCCAAGGGACATGATGAACTGGGCGAAGCGCTCGGGATGATGGATTTCGAGACGGCCGCGAAAATGAGCGGCTCGCGCTTTGTTGTGCTCAGCGGGATGCTCTCTCGTCTAGACCGGGCTTTGGCGGCTTTTATGCTGGATTTGCAAACCGGCGAGCATGGTTATACGGAAACCACGCCGCCATTTTTGGTTCATACCCATACAATGTTTGGAACGGCGCAGCTTCCAAAATTTGAAGATGATCAATACCGCGTTGCTGATTTTAATTTGAATGAGATGGAAAAAAAGGTTCAATCTGTTGACGAGATGGGTGATGCCATTCGCGAAAACAGCATGTGGTTGTTACCAACAGCCGAAGTAGCTCTCACCAATATTGTCCGCGAGACGATTATTGATACCGATGACTTACCCAGACGGTTTACCGCCCATACGCCTTGTTTTCGGCGCGAAGCTGGCAGTGCCGGACGGGATACGAAGGGCATGATCCGCCAACATCAATTTAACAAGGTCGAACTGGTCTCGATTACCCGTCCCGAAGAGAGCGAAGCGGAGCATAAACGTATGCTCGGCTGCGCCGAAGAAGTGCTCAAGCGCCTTAAATTGCCATATCGCGTGGTCGAGTTGTGTACGGGCGATCTGGGCTTTGGCGCGCGCCGGACATTTGATATCGAGGTCTGGCTGCCGAGCCAAGAGACATATCGCGAGATATCATCATGTTCTAATTGCGGGGATTTCCAAGCCCGCCGTATGCAGGCGCGCTATAAATATGCGCCTAAAGATAACCGTTTTGTCCATACGCTTAATGGGTCTGGTCTGGCCGTCGGCCGCACATTGGTTGCGGTTCTGGAAAATTACCAAAATGAAGACGGTTCTATCACTGTGCCCGAGGTTTTAGTGCCGTATATGGGCGGTATAGAGGTAATTGCTTAAGTGCGTATTCTTTTAACCAATGATGATGGCATTCAGGCCACGGGCCTGAAGGTTTTACGGAAAATCGCTATGGATTTATCCGATGATGTCTGGATTTGTGCCCCTGATACTGAACAATCAGCCGCCTCGCGCGGGGTTTCGCTTCATAATCCTGTCCGGCTGAAAAAAATAGGTGAGAAGACCTTTTCTGTAACCGGCACGCCGACGGATAGTGTAATTGTTGCAATGAAGGAATTATTTAGCAGCGATACAAAACCTGACCTTGTATTATCCGGCGTAAATCGCGGCCAGAATTTGGCCGAAGATGTAACCTTTTCCGGTACAATTGCCGGTGCGTTGCAAGGGATGCAAATGGGTGTGCCGTCTATTGCGCTGTCGCTAGCGCGCGGCTTTCAAGGCGCGCAAAGCCTGCCGTGGGAGACAGCCGAGGCGCATGGCGCGCCGTTGATAAAACAATTAATAGCGGCGGGCTGGCCGGATAATGTTATTTTATCTGTAAACTTTCCCGATGCAGCGCCGCAGGCTGTCAAAGGCATAAAGATGACCCGCCAAGGCCATCGTGATTTTCAAATGACCGGCGTTGATAAACGGCCTCATCCACGCGGAGGCTCTTATTTTTGGCTAACGTATGGTGCCAAGAAATCCAATCCGCCTGCGGGTACGGATTTGCGCGCGATTTATGACGGCTATATTTCTGTGACCCCGCTACATGCAGATTTATCCCATAAAGATACATTGGAGCGTATGCACGATCAATTGGACTTTGGGCGATTTGATCAAGGCTGATGCTTGATGCCGGGCTGATAGATATGATTATGGCCCTGCGTAGCCGCGGCATTTCTGATAATGCTGTATTGCGGGCGATGGAAATGACACCGCGCCGCCATTTCTTACATATGGATTATCACGCGGATGCCTATGAAATGCGCGAAATGCCCATTGCCTGCGGGCAGAGTTTGTCAGACCCTTTTGCTGTAGCGCTTATGTGCCAGATGCTAGAGACGGAACCGGGGCATAAGGTTTTAGAAATCGGAACCGGTAGTGGCTATCATGCTGCTGTACTCTCGCATCTGTGTAAACGAGTATATTCGGTTGAACGGTATAAGGGTCTGTCTATCGGTGCAGAGGCGGTTTTACAACGGCTTGCGCGTGTCAATATTGTCATTCGCCATGGTGATGGACGGTATGGTTGGAAGGGCCAAGCGCCCTTTGACCGGATTATAATAGGCTGCGCGGTCAAAAAAATACCGGATGGGCTGTTTGACCAATTGACTGATACGGGTCAATTATTGGCCGTGACCAATGATCATCTTTCGCGTTTTACCCGCAAAGATGGCGGGATGCATAAACAGGTTTTATTTCCGCTTTTATTACCTATGATTGAGCGGGGAAAGTCCAAAACGTTGTAATAAAAGCCTATTAAAGTGCCTTATAATGCGATTTAATGTAGGGATTCTTATCACTTAATTAACCATGATTGTTCACAGTATTGGCCATTATTTGACCGTTCTAAGGAGGGACCGTCCATGGCCCGAACAACTCTCTGTCTTTTGACAAGCGTAGCCGCGATAGGCTTTAGCGGTGTGGCGACTGCGCAAATTAACACAGTAACTGAACCGGTTCAGTCATATCAAACGCTAGCCAGTCTGCCTGTGACCTATACTGAAACAGGTGTTATCAAAGCCCAACATATTCGCCCTGGTGATATTAGTCCCGAAGAATATCAAGCTTTGCTTGATGAGGCAGACCGAATTCGGGCATTTCAAGGCCAGTCCCAAAGCTATAGTCGTTCTGTAACTGTGCCCGCGACAAGTACGAGCATTACGACCTCGCAAATGGCTCAGCCGCAATCTGTTACGCATTCTGGGAAAAACTATTCACCGGGCAGTTATGAAATTGAGCTTTTTGAAGCTGTGCCAGCATCCGGCGGTGTTCAGCATGTCGTGGCGAAAGGCGATACACTGTATAATATTTCGCGCCGCTTTGGCGTTTCTGTAACAACCCTGAAAACACACAATGCCTTGACCAATAATGCTATTAGTCTTGGGCAAGTTCTCCGTATTCCATCAGCACATGGAACAACAACAGTCGTCGAAAATGTAGCAACTCGAACGCGCCCGACATTGGTTCGTAATGTTGAGCCGATTCCGGTTAATACCTACACGGGGAATGTCTATGCGGTGCTGCCTGGCGATACGTTATATTCTATATCCCGTCGCACCTGTACAACTGTTAGTGATTTAGCGACGACGAATGGGCTGGGTGATGTCAGAGCTATTCAGCCCGGACAACGCCTGACCATGCCAAGCGGCCATTGCCTTAACTAGCCCTAGCCTAAGCTAAAGATAAGGTTTGAGCGGATATTTCCTTCCAAACCGTTGCATAAATTCTGGACGCCCTTATATAGACGCGAAAGCCGCGCTATAGACGGCGTCCATTTTTATTGGGATTTTTATGATCAATATTATTATGCAAGCCCCCGCGCCGCAGCCGGGCAATCCGGGGTTCTTCCTCGTTATGATGATTGTTCTATTCATCTTTATGTATTTTATGTCCATCCGCCCCCAGCAACAACGAATGAAAGCCCATAAATTGATGCTTGAAAATATTGTTAGAGGTGACGTTGTTGTCACGAATGGCGGATTGATCGGCAAGGTTAAAAAAGTCAATGATGATGAATTGACAATCGATTTGGGCGGTACAGAGGTCAAAGCGGTTCGCACCATGATTGCCGATGTAAGAAACAGGACATTACCGGCCAATGATACAGCTCCGGCTAAGGCTAAGGGCAAGAAAAAATAGCCAAAGAGACAGGCGGGTTATCAATCCGCTTTTTTTAATGGCGCGGATGATTAATCCGAAAGGTTAGCGTTATGCTTTATTTTTCTAAAATTAAAACGATTGCCATTTTGGGGGCGATATTATTAGGGCTACTGTTGGCTTTACCAAATGCCTTGCCGAGTAATTTGCGGGATAAAATGCCGGGGCCATTGCAGCGGACAATTAATCTCGGTTTGGATTTGCAAGGCGGGGCGCATATGCTGCTCGAAGTTGATATTTCATCCGTTGTATCCCAAGCACTTGAAAATGAACGCGAGGCTATACGCCAAGGATTGCGTGACGCGCCGGGGGACCGGATTCGTACCGAATATGTCCGCGCCGAAAAAGATGCGATTGTCGGCAAATTTCGTAATGTCGAGGATGTCGATCGCGGTATGGCCGCTATTGCGAAAACCTCTGTTGCGGTTGACCCGTCCAGCCTGAACTCGGCCAAAACAACAAAGATTGAGGCAACAAGCGCCACAACATTTCGCGTCACCATCACGGATGAAAATATTGAATCGATTAAAAAACGCACAATTGCCCAGTCTATTGAAGTTTTGCGTAAGCGGATTGACCCGACGGGTACCACAGAAATGACGCTGGCCCGCGAAGGGGATGACCGGATTTTATTACAAGTGCCGGGCGCGAAAAATGTAGATGAGATCAAGGACAGAATTAACCAGACAGCAAATTTATCATTTCACCTTGTCCGTAAAGAAAGCTATTCCGAGCGAGCGATAGAACTGGCTGTTCAAGGAAAACTTCAACCGGGCGCGGCTTATTACCCTGAGCGTAGCGGCGGAGGGCTTATCGTTGATAAGCGCACGCGCATTACTGGTGAATGTATGAAATCAGCCAGCGAAGGTTTACACCCCGAAGGTAACTATCCTGTTGTGAATTTCAGCTTTAATATCACATGTGCCAAATTATTTGGCGAGATGACGTCGCGTAATATCGGTACACCTTTTGCGGTTGTTCTGGATAATGAAATTATCACAGCGCCCAATATCCGCTCTGCCATTACGGGCGGCTCTGGTTTTATTGAAGGCGGGTTTACGCTTGAATCAGCCCGCGAGTTGGCTCTGTTGTTAAATGCGGGTGCGCTGCCGGCCAAGTTGATTATTGTAGAAGAGCGCACTGTGGGCGCGGAGCTAGGCCAAGACGCAATTAACGCCGGGAAAATCGCCTCTATCATCGGGCTTGTGGGTGTAGCGATTTTCATGCTTCTCTCTTATGGGCTGCGGTTTGGTTTTATCGCCAATGTTGCCTTATTTGCCAATATTATGTTAATCGCGGCGGCGCTTTCGTTGCTGGGGGCTACGCTGACTTTGCCGGGGATTGCCGGTATTATTCTGACAATAGGGATGGCGGTGGATGCCAATGTGCTGATCTTTGAGCGCATTCGCGAAGAAACCCATTTGGGCCGACCGCCGGTTAATGCCATTGATACAGGCTATCGCCGGTCTTTAGCCCCGATTTTAGATGCTAATATTACCACTTTTATTGCGGCTACCGTTCTATATTTCGTTGGCTCCGGTCCTATTCGCGGCTTTGCTGTGACATTGGCGATCGGGATTGTTATGTCGGTCTTTACGGCGGTTGTTTTCGCGCGTCTTTTAACGGCGACATGGCTGCGCGGTACTCGCCCCAAAACCCTGCCGATTTAGGGCTAATTTAGGATATTATCATGCGCGATATTTCTCTGGTTAGATTTTTTCCCAAGGAACCCAATGTTCCCTTTATTTCCATGCGGGTTGTTGCCGCTATATTATCTGTCTTGGCGTTGATTGCCTCTGTGTTTTTCTTCACGACCAAAAACCTGAATTACGGGATTGATTTTACCGGTGGTACGGTTTTGGAAATTGATACTGGAACGACGCCTGAACTCGATAAAATCCGGCCACTACTCAATGGGTTGGGGATGGGGGATATGGCGCTGCAAAATATCCGCCCGCCAGTGGATTCCGATGTCGATCATGATTATGTGCGTATTACCATTCCCTTACAGCCGGAAACAGAAGAAACCGGCGCGCAAGCCCAGCAGATAGCGCTGGATACGGTCAAAGATACATTGACCGCAGATATTGGCGAGTTCACGATTCGAAACCAAGGCGTTGTTGGTTCGAAAGTTTCCGGAGAGTTGCGTTCTAAAGGCATTATCGCGATTTTAGCGGCCCTAATTGCAATTCTGGGATATATCTGGTTTCGCTTCGAATGGCAGTTTGCTGTTGGTGCCGTTATCGCCTTGTTCCATGATGTACTGCTGACAATTGGGGTTTTTTCATTAACCCAGCTTGAATTTAACCTCTCGATTATTGCCGCTATTCTGACGATTGTTGGATATTCCCTTAATGATACGGTGATCGTTTATGACCGTATTCGGGAAAATTTGCGTAAATATAAAAAGAAGCCATTGCCGGATGTATTGAACCTGTCGATTAATGATACATTGTCGCGCACCATTATGACATCCATGACGACGTTATTAGCGCTGGTGGCTCTTTATATTCTGGGCGGCGAAGGGCTGCGCGGGTTTTCATTCGCGATGATTTGGGGTGTCTTTGTTGGAACCTATTCATCGATCTTTGTGGCCTCGCCTTTGCTTTTATTACTTAAGCTCAAACGCGGGGTGAATACAGGCAATCCGTCCAAAGAAGCCTAACTCTGACTAGTCTCTCAGACGTCTCTTGCGGGTCAGCCGTTTTAACCCCGTCGGCGTAATCGCCAAAAGCGCGCGGCCTATGATGCGCTTCGTATCCACAGGCCCGATTATACGGCTAGGCGTCGAAGCTTTATTATCACCGCTTAATATCGCCCGCCCGCGTGTGTCCAGAGCGTCTAGCCGTTTCACAATCCGGCCAAAATCACTATGATTGGCTACATAAATAAGCCCCGGGCGCAAGGTCCGGGGCTTATATGTGATTATATAATCACCATCATGCAAGGCCGGTTCCATACTGGTCCCGGTAATCTTGATGATGGTTAGCATTTACAGAACCGGAATGACCACATCGACGGCAGGTGCGTAAGGGCAGGGGGCGGTTTTGGTCTTAAGGCCTTTCATATCCCAGAACATTTCCGAAAACTCATTACATAGTGCAACCAGCTTTTCGCCATCCTCGCGGTGTAAATCTTGCTTACAGGCGGAGCCGGCCATCATAATTTTATGAGCCAGTTCATGTGCGCCCGGATGTTTTTTCAAATGATCACCTTTCATGAAATCACCCCAGATCACACGGACTTCATGTTTAACAAGCTCGGCCTGTTTTTCTTTTTCCGCTGTGTTACGGGCAACCTGCATAGCAAAGGCAGTTTCCGATAGGCCTTTGTCTTTCAGGCTGAGCAATATATCAATCTGGCGCAACGTTGAAACCGCGTGATACATAACTGTACGCGCATCATATACGCCGCAAGGAATGTCGCAATGGGCCGAGGCGTCATCGATAGATCCGCCCAATTTTGAAATAAAATCATATAGCATAATTCTAGGCTTTCTTTTTTGTGCGTTTAATAATGATTCCCGCAATAATGCCGCCGCCAATAACGGCAAAAAGGCTGTGCGATGGGCTAGAGAGCCAATGCATGATATTAGCGAGCACCATGGATGAATGGTCGCCGTCATGGGCAAGGGCAGGCGCATTGGCAGCCAAAGCCGCCATGACGGCCAGTGTGATTTTCGTTTTGATCATATGACTTATCCTCTTTAGATGGTGACTTAAAATAGGCTGTTGAAATGCGCCCTGCAACCATGCGACAGCGTTATTACGGGGATAGAGCGAGGAAGTTTTGCATTTTTATGATATCTGCAGAAAAAATTCAGAATTTAAAGCGGGCTGACCCAGACCGGTATCGAGCCTCTTTATTCGCAAATAAAGCAGAACGTAGTCAATTAGCCCTGCTTTACAGCTTTCATTACGAATTGGCCAAAATTCCTGAAATTGTCAGCGAACCCATGATTGGCCAGATACGTTATCAATGGTGGCGCGATGCTATTGCCGAAATTTATGAAGGTCGGCCGGTGCGCGCTCATGAAATTTCAACCCCGCTTGCGGCTATGCTGCGTGATCAGGACGTTCCGCGCTATTGGATCGATACCCTGATTAATGGACGGGAGCGCGATATTGATCCCGTACCGTTTGCCGATATGGCGGCAGCCAAGGACTATTGTAAAAATACGTCGGGTGTGTTGATGCAAATCGCGATGCAGGTTTTAGGCGCGCAGGATACAGCTATTGGCGCTTTGGCGGGGCAAGTTTGGGGGTTGACGGGACTGGCGCGGGGCTGGCGATATTATCACGGTTCTATGTTGCAAAATATTGACTTTAACGCAGTAATCACCGCTGCGCAGCAAGGTTATACGGCTCTGCCTCGGAATATCGACGCTGCGGTTATTCCGGCTCTGGCTTATACGGCGCTGGTGCCGATCTATTTGAAAAAAATGCAAGCAGGCAATTATAATCCTGCCGAAGACGTCCCGCAATTTTCGGTATTGCGCAAGCAAACCCAGCTTGTTCGCAGCGTTGCACGCGGCCATCTTTGAGCGCTTAAAACCCCATCAGTCAGGCCCTCTATTTGACATATTGACGCGTTGTATTAGCCTAAAGTCCGGAAGGTTACTTAAAATGATATCATCGCTTAAGCGTTTCATAAGCCGTAGTCCAGATATGCAAGCCGTTATAAGCCGGTTTCCGGCACCTGTTTTGATTATGACTGTTTTCACAGTTTTGATCATGTTTTTCCAAGACGGGATGAACGATGATAAACTTATCCGGCTTTTGGCCGGATTGGTTATTGGAGCCTATCTTTGTGTCATTATCACCCTTGCGCGTGAAGCGAAACAGCGCGGACCTATGGCTTGGCCGCAAAGTGGGCTGCAAATCGGGTTGGGCGCGGCTTTTGGTTTGATCGGATGGTTTTCGGAAAATCTCGGGTTTAATCTGGCTATGGCTATGGGGGCCGTTCTGTTATGGCTGGGCAATGCCGTGATCTGGCGTTTGCCGCGTAATGATACTCATGTCTGGGACTTTACCCATAAATTATGGACGGGCGCGCTTTTTGCCTTTGCGGGTTCCGTGATTTATGCGGTCGGTATTCTTGCAATTCGCGCGGCGCTGAAATCGCTATTCGGCTTGAATATTCAGTGGCTCGCGCAACATGTTTTTCTACCGATTGGTCTCGGGTTTCTAGCGCCGCTTTATTGGCTCTCGACTTTGCCGCCTGTTGACGAGAGCTATGATGATTTAGTGGAAAACCCGAGTTTTATATCCAAAGCCGTGGCTTTTTTAGGGACGTGGTTGCTCGCGCCGCTAACGTTGATTTATGCCTTTATTGTGCTGGCTTATGGGGTTAAAATAGGTGTGTCTATGCATTTGCCAAACGGTGAAATTGCGCAATTGACAACCCCGTTTTTAATTGTCGGTACGTTGACATGGCTATTACTCGCTCCGCCTTTTATTGGAGAGAAATGGCTTGCGAGGCTTTTCCGCAAGCTGTGGTTCCCGCTTTCTATTCCGGCGGCTATTCTGCTGGCGATAGCTGTGTTTGTACGGATAGGTGATTATGGGGTGACGCCGGAACGTCTTGCGCTTTTATTCTGCGTGATATGGGCTCTGGCTATCGGTCTTTGGTTTAGCCTTGGGCCCAAAGCCAAGCGCGATATCCGGATAATTCCGGGGTTTGCAGCAGCGGTACTGGCCTTGGGGGCTATCCTGTCTATCCCGCTCAGCCATATAAACCAGACGGCCCGTGCGGGGGTTTATTTAAAGGCTGCCGGTATTATGGGGCCAAACGGTACGGTTCCGGCGGTAGATAAAATTACCATTATTGATGAAAAAGCGGCGCAAAAAGCCAAAGGTGCGATTGCTTATCTTATCGGTCAAAATCAAGGCGAGCGTCTTGAAAAACTTTTTGCCGGGAGCGAGGCAATGCCTGTGATCACAAAAACTGTATCACCGGATTTGTTCAAACGCTTGGGTTTATCTGGCATTACAACATCCTATCGGGGTCAAGCTCGTTATCTCAATTTTCGGGATGAGTTTAAGGCCCTTGATGTCAGAGGTTTTGAAACCCTTTACGGACCTTATCCCATGTATGATAATTCTGCTAAAGGAGATGATCATAACCAAGTGATTGCTGAAATCGGGTCTATGATTGTCACCTATCGTCTTGGAATGGTCACTGCGGCTATTGGAGATGATGTGCGCGGTCAGGCCGATGTTAAGGCGTGGGTGCAGGCGGCTATGATTGATAATAGCTCGACCCTCAAACCTGAGTCGAATATAATTCCCTTGCTGGATGCGGGCGAGCGCCAAGCCAGCCTTGTTATCAAAACTATATCCTTTAACCGCGACGCGATAGGCGATCACGGAAATATGCATGGTGATGTTGCAATTCTGGTATCAGGGATTGGCGAAACTGACTGATTTGTAAACATAGAGCTGTTATTCTAGCTGTGATTGCCATTTTGCTGCCTTAATTAAATATGTTATGGTGATATTGTAACAAAAGGTGAGGATGTGCGCGAAAATACGCTTAAAAGGCGATTGTCCATAATATCTCCGGCGGGGCTGTGGAGTTTTTTGCACCATGATCCGCGCCATTATCAGATCGGGGTTTTATCTTCGCTTATTCTGCTGGGTTTGTTCCAGTTTTCCTTTCAACTGCCATGGTGGCATGTCGCGGCATGCGTTGGGTCAACTTTGGCAACGCAGGCGATTGCTGATAGGTTAATTGGTCGCCGGTTCGATGCGCGAAGCCCGCTAATTTCAGCACTCTCCTTGACATTACTCTTGCGGACTGGATCGGTGAGCCTATCGATATTGGCTGGGGTTTTAGCGATTGGGTCAAAATATATCTTACGGTGGCGGAGAAAACATATTTTCAATCCGGCCAATTTTGGCCTTGTTGTGTTATCGATCTGTTTTGCTGGTGCGTGGATTTCGCCCGGTCAATGGGGGACTGCGCCGATTTTTGCGCTATTCCTCTTGGGGATGGGCGGCATTGTAACGGGTAAGGCCAAGCGCTGGGACGTCAGTCTGGCTTTGCTAGGCAGCTATGCAGCACTTATTTTTGGCCGCGCCTTATGGCTGGGTGATCCACTGACGATCCCGGTCCATCAAATGCAGAGCGGCGCGCTGTTGATTTTTGCTTTTTTCATGATCTCCGACCCTAAAACGACGCCTGATGCACGGGCCGGACGTGTAGTTTATGCTATGATAGTAGCCGCTATAGGCTTTATTATACAATTTGCCTTTTATAATGCGGCTGGTATCATCCTTGCGCTGATCCTGACGGCACCGCTTGTCCCGCTTATTGATAGATTATTCCCTGCTGGCCGCTACCATTGGCCGGTTTCCCCAACCCCTTTAACAGGAGTGTCCCATGAAACAGTTCAAATACCTGCTGAGTAGCGCGACGGCGCTTACCCTTATGGCTGCTGCGCCGAATGCCGCCGCGTTTTGCGGATTCTATGTCGCTAAGGCTGATACAGAGCTTTTTAACCAAAGTTCTAAAGTGGCTTTGGTGCGCGACGGGGATCGCACAGTCATAACTATGGCCAATGATTATAGCGGCGATCCAACAGAATTTGCTATGGTCATACCGGTGCCAACAGTCATTACCAAAGACCAAGTGCATATTTCCAATCCGGCTTTATTGGATCATCTGGATGCTTATACAGCTCCGCGGTTAGTTGAGTATTTTGATCGTAACCCTTGTGCGCGTGATGAGATTATTGTGACGGCCTCGCGGCGATTTAAAACAGCCCAAGCGCCTATCGCTCTTGAGTCAGCTTCATCGGATTTGGCTTTAGGCGTCACCATCGAAGAAAGTTTTTCGGTTGGGGAATATGATATTCTCATTTTATCGGCGACCCAAAGCAATGGATTGCAAACATGGCTAGAGACTAATGGCTATCGTGTTCCGGCCAAAGCGCGCCGTACCTTGGGCAGTTATATCAAACAGGATATGAAGTTTTTCGTCGCCAAGGTTAATCTTGAAGAAAAAGCCAAACAGGGTGGAGAGATGCTCCGCCCGATTGCTGTGGCTTATGAAAGCCCGAAATTTATGCTCCCCATCCGTCTTGGTACGGTAAATGCCAAAGGTTCGCAGGATTTATTTGTCTATACGCTAACGAGAAAAGGCAAGGTTGAAACGACGAATTACCGGACTATGAAAATCCCGTCCAATAAAGAGCTTCCCGTTTATATCAAAGATGATTTTGGCGATTTCTATAAGGACATGTACCGCGAGAGCGCCCGCCGCGAAGGCGGCCATGGCGTGTTTATGGAATATGCTTGGGATATGAATTGGTGCGACCCTTGTGCGGCTGATCCTTTATCCGATGCGGAGCTACAAGAGCTAGGTGTGTTTTGGCTCAAAGATAACCGGGTGAAGCGTAAACCTTTCCCGCCGCGCGGTGCGATTAGGCAGGTTCCGCGTGCCAAAGATGTCTATGTAACGCGGCTGCATGTACGGTATGATGCGGAAAGTTTTCCAGAAGATTTGAAGTTTAAACAAACAGGGGATCGCCAGAATTTCCAAGGTCGTTATATTCTGCGTCATGCTTTTGATGGCGAGATGAACTGTCCAGCAGCGCGAGATTATAAAAAAGAGGTCAATGCCCGCCGCGAGACTGAGATAAAAACACTATCTAATCTAACCGGATGGGAGCGGGCCTATATTCGTGACAAGATCAAAGAATCCGGCAAGGGTGAAATGTTTGACGTTAGCGCAGAACCCAAAACCGATTGGTGGAATAATATATGGCCCGATAAAGAATAAACGGGCCAGAAAATTATTCATTTTCGGATTTCCATACAGGCGATACGGGCGCCCGCTCCGCCAATGGGTTGGGTAATTTGATCATCCGGATTAATATGGATAATCAGCGCGGATCCATCGCTATCGAGTAGAGCAGGGCGATGATCGCGGGCCACCAGTGTCACGCGGTCATTATTGACGTTAACGGCCAGATGATTATTGGCATCAGCAATACCATTGGGCATGTCGGCATTGTCGGGCCCATCAGGATTTTTGAGACCATGTTGATGGCCATCGGGATTGATATGCCCGCCGGCGCTTTTGAAATCTGGCGATGAGCAATCGGCTTTTTCATGAAAATGCATGCCGTGCGGGCCTTCGGGGATATCATTCGCCGCGACAATAAGGGTTACGCCGCCATCACCGCTGCGGTCTGTGATTGTCGCCGTGCCGATAACCGCGCCCGCATTATTTATAATATCGCCGATAAAGGGCGTTTGCGATGAAGAGTCCGAGCTATCCGATTGAGATGTACAGGCTTGAGCTGTTATAATCGCTGTGAAGGCCAAGCCGATTTTAATCCAGTTTTCCATATCATGCATCCTTTCTGTATTCGGTTTAAATCTAACGGTATTTTCCTGAAAAGCGAGCCTTAAAACGGCCACGAAAATAGCTACGAAAATAGCCATGAAAACAGGTGAAAAACTCATGGCATAAATTTGCTGATCACGCCTTAAAATGCTACAAAATATAGGTATAGCCGCGCGATTCGAGCGGTTCGGTTAAAGGGTAGCGACGGCACGTGAGCGACGATAACGATATTCCTGAAAATGATGATCCCGCAGGGGGATCTGACGGGTTACCAGATGGTATCTCTCCGATCACAATCGAAGAGGAGATGAAACGTTCATATCTCGATTATGCTATGTCTGTTATTGTCTCGAGAGCCATTCCTGACGTGCGTGATGGCTTAAAACCTGTACACCGACGTATTTTGTATTCTATGCATGAAAACGGATTTACGCGGGAAAAACCGTATAAAAAATCAGCTCGCGTTGTTGGCGATGTTATTGGTAAATATCACCCGCATGGTGATAGCGCTGTTTATGACGCGTTGGTGCGTATGGCGCAAGACTTTGCTATGAGCTTGCCATTGCTTGATGGACAGGGCAATTTTGGCTCGGTTGACGGGGACCCGCCAGCGGCCATGCGTTATACCGAAGTCCGGATGGACCGCCCCGCCGCGTCGCTTTTGGCCGATATTGAAAAAAACACGGTCAATTTCCAAGATAATTATGATGCCTCGGAACGCGAACCCGTTGTTCTGCCGTCGCGCTATCCGAATATACTTGTGAATGGTGCGGGCGGTATTGCTGTGGGTATGGCGACGAATATTCCGCCGCATAATCTGGGCGAGGTAATCGATGGTGCGATTGCGCTACTTGAGGATGGCAATCTGTCTGATGACGCGATATTGGCCTATATTCCCGGGCCGGACTTTCCAACTGGTGCCTTGATTATGGGACGCAGTGGGTCAAAATCATCCGTGATGACGGGGAAGGGATCGATTATTCAGCGTGCTCGCACTGCGATTGAAGAAATTCGCAAGGATCGTATGGCGATTATTGTCACGGAAATTCCCTATCAGGTCAATAAAGCCAATATGATCAAGAAGATAGCTGATTTGGTACGTGACAAACGTATTGAAGGTATTTCCGATTTACGCGATGAATCTGATCGCAATGGTATGCGGATTGTGATTGAGCTAAAGCGGGATGCTGTGCCTGATGTCGTGCTCAACCAGCTTTTCCGCTTTTCACAGCTTCAACAAAATTTTAGCTCTAACATGTTGGCGTTGAATGGCGGGCGTCCAGAACAGATGAATGTTCGCCAGATGCTTGAAGCCTTTTTGGCGTTTCGCGAAGAGGTTATTGCGCGGCGCTCTAAATTTGATCTGGCGAAAGCGCGCAACCGAGCCCATATTTTAGTTGGCCTTGCGACGGCTGTGGCCAATATTGATGAGATTATCAAAATTATTCGCAGTTCGGCTAATCCAAAAGCCGCGCGTGAGAACCTTCTGGCGCGTACATGGCCAGCTAAAGATATGGGCGCTTTGATTAAATTGATTGCTGATCCCCGGTCTAAATTGCTCGATGACGGGTCCATTCAATTAACCGAAGAACAGGCTAAGGCGATATTGGAATTGCGCCTCTTGCGCCTCACGGCTTTGGGGATGGATGAAATTACATCTGAAGCAGAAAAACTGGCAGCGCAAATTACGGATTTACTGGATATCTTGCGTTCGCGCGATCGTGTGCGGGCTATCATCAAAGATGAACTATCCGAAGTGAAAGAAAAATATGCTGTGCCGCGTCGGAGTATCTTTACCGAAGGCGGGATGGATTTTGATGATGAAGACCTTATCGCCGTTGAAGATATGGTCGTGACTGTGACGGCTGGCGGTTATGTAAAACGGACACCGCTGGATACCTATCGGGCGCAGCGTCGCGGCGGCAAAGGCCGCTCGGGCATGTCCACCAAAGATGAGGATTATGTGACAACGGTCTTTGTTGCGACAACCCATACGCCGGTCTTGTTCTTCTCTTCAACAGGTATGTGTTATAAGCTTAAAGTATGGAAATTGCCGCCCGGCGGGCCGAATACGCGCGGCAAGGCTATGGTCAATTTATTGCCGCTGGAACAGGGCGAAACCATTAACTCCATCATGGCTTTGCCGGAAAATGAAGACGAATGGGCTGGCCTTGATATTATGTTTGCTGCACGCAGCGGCGGGGTGCGCCGTAATAGTCTTGCCGATTTCACCCGCGTAAATCGCAATGGGAAAATTGCGATGAAGCCGGATGAGGGCGATGGTATTGTTGACGTGCGTTTGTGTACTGAAGAGGATGATCTCTTGCTGACAACGGCGATGGGAAAAGCCATTCGGTTCCGCGTAACGGATATTCGCCGGTTCGTTGGGCGAACCTCTTCTGGCGTGCGCGGCATAAAGCTGGCCGAAGGCGATGCGGTTATTTCTATGGCTGTCTTGCGCCATGTTGATATCGAAACCGATGAAGCGCGGGCCTATATGAAACATGCCAATGCGATGCGCCGTGCACTCGGCGAGGGCGAAGATGACACGGGTGATGATATGCCGATTGATAGCAGTTTATCGGATGAACGGATTGGCGCGCTGGGCGGGATGGAGCAATTTGTCCTGACTTTGGCCGAAGATGGGTTTGGTAAACGCAGTTCATCCTATGATTACCGCTGTATGAACCGCGGAGGGCAAGGTGTAACTGCGCAAAATCTGGATCGAAAGGGCGATGAGCCTGATGCACGACTTGTACGCAGTTTCTGTATCGAGGATGATGACCAGATCATGATTGTGACCGATGGGGGGCAATTAATGCGCTGTCCTATTCAAAACATCCGGATTGTCTCGCGCAGCTCGCGTGGGGTGACAGTTATCCGCGTGCGGGACGGTGAGCGGGTTGTCTCTGTCGAACGTATTGGGGAACCGGATGACGATGATGCTGAAACTGCTGAGGATGATGGGGCTGAACATCGCGGTGATAATAACTCCGCTTAATTAAAAGGCCTTTTATGCGCGCTATAACGATCACATCGGCCTTTGACGGGGGTAATATCCTTGTGAAGGACGCCTCTGATCCGGGCAATATTCGTCTCGCTATCCGGCCTGATAATGCCTCTGATTTTTATCAATGGTTTTATTTTCGCCTGACCGGCGGCCAGGGGCAAGCCTGCTGTATGGTTATCGAAAATGCGAAAGATGCGGCCTACATTGGTGGATGGGACGGCTACCGGATATGCGCCAGTTATGACCGCGAAACATGGTTTCGCATTCCGGAAACACGTTACGAGAATGGGCAATTGATTATCAACCATACGCCAGAGCGCGGCAGTATTTATTACGCCTATTTTGCGCCTTATAGTATGGAACGCCATGCGGATCTGATTGCTAATTGTCTGGACCATGAAAGCGTGTCTTTGCGCGTGATTGGAACGAGTGTGCAGGGGCAGGATATGGATTGCCTGTCTATTGGGACAGGCGAGAAAAATATCTGGGTTATTGCCCGTCAGCACCCCGGCGAAACCATGGCAGAGTGGTGGATGGAAGGGTTTTTGGCCCGGCTTTTGGATGATAGCGATGCGGCCGCGATAGCGCTTCGCCGCGCAGCGACATTTCATATTATCCCTAATATGAACCCCGATGGATCGCGTCATGGGAATTTGCGTACTAATCATATGGGGGCAAATTTAAACCGCGAGTGGGGTGTTGCTACACAGAAAAAATCCCCTGAAGTTCTTTGTACAATTGCCGCGATGGATGAAAACCCACCGGCGCTTTGTCTGGATGTTCACGGCGATGAAAGCCTGCCTTATAATTTTATTGCCGGTGCTGAAGGTATTCCGGGCTATAGCAATCAGCAGGCGGCCAATTTGGACGGATTTCTGGAAAGCTATAAAAAAGCGTCCTCTGATTTCCAGACACAGATCGGCTATCCAAAGACAGCGCCCGGCAAGGCCAATCTGACACTTTGCACCAATTATACGGCCCACCGGTATGACTGTCTGGCCATGACATTGGAGATGCCTTTCAAAGATAATGCTAATGCGCCTGATGCTCAATTTGGCTGGTCTCCTGACCGTAGCGCAGCGCTGGGCGATGCTGTTATTGATGCAATGTTGACGGTGATGGATACGCTTTAGATGTAACGCGCAAAAATGTGTTGATAGGCATAACGGCGGCTGGCGGCGTCGCCAGAATCAGCTATAAGCGCTTTATGCAGCAATATCTTGATCTTCTTTCGCATGTTATGGAGCACGGTGTTGATCGTTCGGATAGAACCGGAACGGGAACACGCGGCGTTTTCGGGTATCAGATGCGATTTGATCTAGCTGATGGTTTTCCGATGGTGACTACAAAAAAGCTGCATAAAAAATCAATCATCCATGAGCTTATCTGGTTTCTCGCCGGGGATACCAATATCCAGTATCTCAAAGACAATGGCGTACGGATTTGGGATGAATGGGCTGATGAGGCGGGCGATCTTGGCCCGGTTTACGGCAAACAATGGCGGCGCTGGGAAGGCCCGGACGGCGCTGTGATAGATCAGGTAGATAAGGTCATTGAGGCGATTAAAGCCAATCCCCATTCGCGCCGCCATATTGTCAGCGCGTGGAACCCCGCCGATGTTGATGATATGGCGTTGCCGCCCTGTCACTGTCTGTTTCAATTTCATGTGGCCAATGGCAAATTAAGCTGCCAACTTTATCAACGTAGCGCTGATATTTTCTTGGGCGTGCCGTTTAACATCGCCTCATATGCGCTGCTTACCCATATGGTGGCACAGGTCTGCGGGCTAGAGGCCGGAGACTTTGTTCATAGTTTTGGCGATGCTCATATTTATAGTAACCATTTTCAGCAAGTCAGAGAACAATTGACCCGAGCGCCCAAACCGCTGCCGCGGCTGAAACTCAATAAAGATATAGATTCGATTTACGATTTTTCTTATGCCGACATCAAAATCCTCGGCTATGACGCCCATCCACATATCGCCGGAAAAGTGGCTGTTTAATCGGTTCGCGCGATTACTTCGTCGTTAAAAAGTAGTGCACGTTGCCGTGAATACAAAATGAAGGTCACACGCTTTCTAGGCGCCGCCGAATAATCCACCAAATCACAAGGGCGCCGATCATCTTTCCTGTTACGCTCATGACAATATTAGGCACCGAGAGTTGTGCCTCTCGGATGAAGCTGGCGCCATAGAGAAATGCGGTTGTGTCGACTGGGGCGGCAATGGCCGAAGAGAGCAATACGCGCGTTGACAGCTTATATTTTGTAAATGTGAAAAGGGCATAATCAATTAATTCCGAAATCAGGAAAGCCGCCCCGCTGGCAAGGGCTAAAGCCCCGCCGCTTGTCACATAGGTCAGGCCCAATGCTAAGGCCATCGCAATCAGGACTTCATGGCCGATTTCGCGCTGTGAAAAATCACGAACAACCAGAACAAGCCCCGTAATAATGGTAACGGGGTTAAAGGCCCATGCCGCAAGGCCGGGCAGCGAGACCATGGGGGCCCATGTAAAGCTCCAATTGATAAAGGGAATAAGCAGAATATAGACCAGCGTATATTTAAAAAACCGTAGTGAGGTTTTTGGCGGTTCGCGATCTGCATATGTTGACATTGAAATGCCTTTCCAAAATCTAATAAATTTCTAAAATGAGGATAAACCCTAATATCTCTATACGCGCAGAGCGCTGGCGTGTAACCCCTTACCTATGACAGTGATTCCAACTTTGTCGTTAATCGTGGCCAAATCGCTTAACGGCGTTATTGGCGTAAATGGTGATTTGCCATGGCGATTGTCCTCTGATTTGCAATTTTTCAAAAAAACTACACTGGGAAAACCTGTGATGATGGGACGGGTGACATGGGAAAGCCTGCCTTTTGCTTTGCCGGGTCGGCCCAATTTGGTGTTGACCCGTAATCCGAATTATACGGCCCCAAAAGCCGAAGTATTTACTGATATCCATGCCATGATAGGGCGTGGTTATGAGTTGGCCGGACTAATGAATGTGGATGAAATTATGCTAATTGGCGGGGCCAAGCTTTATAGCCGTCTTATGCCTTATTGTCGCCGAATGTATATAACCGAAGTCGATGCAATGATCGAAGGAGATGCCCATTTTCCGGCTATATCAGCCTATGACTGGAAACAGCTTTCCGAAACGCCTATGCCCCAAAGCGCAAAGGATGATTATCCGTTTACGATAAAAGTATTCGAGCGCCTTTAGCCTGTCGTTAATGAGGCGCTGACATTAAAGGCAACGGAAATGCGCTCCCGTTTTCCGTGATAAACATTGACGTAATGCAAAAGCCAGGACGGAAATATAACTAAACGCCCGGATTGGGGTTTGATGATGACTTTTCCCATTTGCGGGCGGCCCTTTTCGTCTTTGAGAGTGAGCCGCGGCATATACATGGTGGTCATCGGATGCCGGGGATCCATTAGGATTAATTCCCCTGAAATATCTTTAACCGGATCTTCCAGACCATCATCAACATAATAGACGCCGGACCAAATTGCATGGGGATGGGCATGGGGGACATTACTATCTCCGGCCGTATTGACATTGGCCCAAATTGTTGTGGTGAATTGAAAATTCGATTTCCCTGATTGTGTTTGGGCTGTGTTGGCAATAACAAGTTCCATAGCTTTGGGTAAGAGAATGTTGCAAAAATCCGGAGCCCACACATTCATATCTGTTTCGCTGTGCCATCCGCCTCGGTTTGATAAATTAACGCCAGCAGTTTTTTGCTTCTTCTGCATGATCACAGACTTAACGGCTTTATTGACGGTTTCGGCATTGCTAAGGTCATGAACGATAACGGGCGTTGGAAAAAGATTGAGTAAGGTTGTTTCAGTTGACATTATCTTGTAGGATCCCGGATAGAATAAATAATCGTTTTTGACTTGATATTGCAGCCGTGTGTGGCCACATGTTAAAAGTGCTTAACAAGCGAAACCTTCGGAGTAAATATGCCTGACAAAAAGAGCCCTTGGGGCAATCAGGGTGGTAATAATGGCGGAAAAAAGGGCGGTAGCCCTTGGGGTGGCAATAATGGCCGCCCAGATCGTAATCGTCCCAAACCGGGCGATACGTCCCCAGATTTGGAAAATGTTATCGAAGGGTTCAAATCCCGTGTGCGTTCGGGCGGCGGCGGTGGTCGCGGTGGTAATAACGGCGGTAATCCTGACTCGCTTTTTAACAAATTGGGTCCGATAGGCTTATTTTTAGCGGCAGGCGTTATCGCGCTCATTCTCTCGATGATTTATACGGTTGATCAACAGGAAGAGGCTGTTGTTTTGCGCTTTGGGAAATATACTCGTACATCACCTCCGGGCCTGAACTTTAAAATGCCTACGCCCTTTGAAACCATTGAAAAGCGGCAGACGCGAGTGGTTAAGAAAACAGCGATTGGCGGGAATGACCGGACCAGTCTGATGCTGACAGGGGATGAAAATATTGTTGATATTGATTTCACGGTTCTGTGGCGAATTAATGATTTGAAGAATTATATCTTCGAAGTCGACGAACCCAATACGGCCTTGCGGGCTGTAGCCGAAAGCGCGATGCGCGAAATTATCGGTAAGAATAAATTACAAGGTATTATTACGACAGACCGTTTACGGATTACCATTGATGTCCGGGATTTAATGCAGAAAACGCTGGATGAATATAAGGCTGGCGTCGAAGTTGTTGAAGTGCAATTGCAAAAGGCCGATGCGCCCGATGGCAAGGTGGTTGAAGCGTTCCGGGATCTGGTTGATGCCGCGCAAGAGAAAGAGACCACGATTAACAAAGCTACCGAATATGAAAATACGGTTGTCCCGCGCGCGCGCGGTGAGGCGGCTCAAATTATTCAGGAAGCCGAAGCTTATAAAGGGCGGGTTGTCGCCGAGGCCAAAGGTGAGGCCGAACGTTTTAATTTAATTTTAAAAGAATATCAGGCTGCCCCGCGTGTGACGCGCCAACGCATGTATCTGGAAACCATTGAACAGGTTTATAGTCCGGCCGATAAAATTATCCTTGATAGCAGCGCAGGTTCCGGTGTGGTGCCTTATTTACCGTTGGATCAATTGGGTAAGAAAAAAGGAGATAAATAATGTCCAAGACACCGATCTTTGTCGTGATAGCCGGTCTTCTGGCGCTTATTATTATCACCTGTACCCATACGGTTAAAGAATGGGAACAAGCGCTAATCCTTGAATTTGGTGAGGCGAAACGTGTGGAAAATGCATGGGGTGGTGATGCCGATGCTGGATTGAAATTCAAAATGCCTTATGAGAGTGTTGTGACCTTGGACCGCCGTCATCTCGAAGTTGACCTTAAACCGGTCGAACTTCTGGCCTCGGATCAGGAACGCCTCGTGGTTGATGCATTTGTGCGCTACCGTATTGTTGACGGCATTAGTTTTTATGAAGCCTTACAAACAGAAACCGGCGCGCAATTGCAATTGCAGTCGATAATGGACTCGACCTTGCGGGATGTTTTGGGCCGTGTGGATACGCCGAATATTATTGCGGGTCGCCGCTCGGAGCTGATGGCAGAAATTCAACAAGTATCCAATAATGTCGTTAAGGATAAAAAATTCGGTATCGAGATTATTGATGTTCGTATTAAACGGGCGGACCTGCCGCCGGAAAATACGGATAATGTTTTGGAACGTATGGTAACGCAGCGTAATCTCGAAGCCGAGCTTATCCGCTCCGAAGGGCGTGAGCGGGCATTGGAAATCACTTCTACAGCGGATAAAACATCAACTATTATTAAAGCCGAAGCGCAAGAAAAAGCTGAAATTATTCGCGGTGAAGGGGATCAGGAACGCAACAATATCTATGCAGCAGCCTATAATAAAGATCCTGAGTTTTTCGCTTTTTATCGTTCTATGGAAGCTTATAAAAAAGGTCTGGGTACGGGGACAACCTATGTTCTGTCACCAGATTCAGATTTCCTGAGCTATCTGGATAATCAGCGCGGGCCGGGCCGCCGCTAGGGCTGTTTTGACTGTCGGAATCATAGCGATGATTGCCTTAGGCGGCGCCTTCGCCATTGAAGGGGCCATCTGGGCGATTTTTCCGGCGCAAACCCGCCAGATGTATAGCGAGATGCTATCTATGGGTGATAAAATGTTGCACCGGGCCGGGCTTATTTCTGTGGCTATCGGTGTTGTCTTTATCGCTATGGCTGTGAAATTGGCCATATGATGTGGCCGATTATCTGCGGATAGATGCACGGCTTTCTATTTCGCTGAGTGAAATAGACATGCAGCCTATTCGGGCCCAAGGGCCGGGCGGGCAGAATGTCAATAAAGTCTCGAGCGCCATTCACTTACGCTTTAATGTAAAAACCGCCTCGCTTTTAGAGGAGGATAAAGCGCGGATTTTAGCCTTTAAAGACCGGCGGATTTCCAGCGCAGGTATCATAGTTATCAAAGCCCAGAGCCGCCGCACTCAAGAGGGTAATCGGCGCGACGCGCTAGAGCGTTTGCAAAGTCTTTTGCAACAGGCGCTGACTCGCCAAAAACACCGCCGCCCGACGCGCCCAACCTCTGGTGCGGTGAAACGTCGGCTCAAGAAAAAAGCCGAACGCAGCGCGGTTAAATCCTCGCGCGGGAAAGTCCGGGATTTCGATTAGGGGCGGCAGGACGCGTT
>CAZZKV010000031.1:0-30201 GCA_964654665.1 uncultured Caulobacterales bacterium
AATTTTGAGCGCTCGCTATGCCTGGAACGGCAAGCAATGCTGCTGATGCAGCGGCTAATAGAAGCTTATGCTTCATAATATTTCCTCCTGTAGCGATGATTCTCATCGCAATTTACAATCCAAGCAAAACCTTGCCCCAAAATACAATACAGAAACTGCATTGATATAACGTTTTGTTCTTATACTCATTTTTGGCGCAAGACTATGGCCAATATGTGACAACTTATAAATACTACAGGCTTTTTTCAAATATTGTTGCTAAAATACATCACTTAAAAAAAACAAAATTACAACAAATAACTTATCACAGAATGCGCTATAGAGCTTAATTAAGGTGAACATATCTTGAATAAAAAGTAATGGTACGCCCGCACGGACTTGAACCGTGGACATCCTCATTAAAAGTGAGGCGCTCTACCAACTGAGCTACGGGCGCCCAATTCAAGGCTCGCCGTATCTAGGGCGAGGCCCTAAGTCCGTCAAGCCTAAATTTTGCTGAAAAAGAGAATTGAATTTCAAATTATTAAAGCTTGAAATTCGCTCTAAATTGCCGGGTGAACTTTTCAAATTCACCTCTTACAATAGCTTTACGCATCCGGGACATTAAGTCTTGAAAATATGCAATATTATGCCAACTGAGAATCATCGCCCCCAATAATTCCTGTGACCTTATCAAGTGATGCACATAAGCTTTGGAATAATGTTGACTGGCCGGAACATCCAAGGCTGCATTCAATGGGCTATCATCTTCGGCAAATTCAGCCTTTTTGATATTATAAGGCCCGCTGTCTGTCCAAACTTGGCCATGACGACCGGATCGTGTTGGAATCACGCAATCAAACATATCTACGCCGCGAGCAACGGCTTCGACCAAATCAATCGGCTTTCCGACACCCATAAGATAACGCGGCCGTTCCGCAGGCAAAAACGGTATGGTAACATCCAATGTTTCGCACATAGCATCATGCCCTTCGCCTACTGCCAGCCCACCAATAGCAAATCCGCCATAACCACCCGCCATATCCTCTGAAACACTTGCCTCGGCAGATAATTTGCGCAGTTCAGGAAACGTAGACCCCTGGATAATAGCAAATAATGTCTGATGATTCCGTTCACCAAAAGCCGCTAATGAACGTTTGCCCCAGCGCAAAGATAGCTCCATAGATGATTTCGCTGCCTCAAAAGGGGATGGAAATTCGGTACATTCGTCAAGCTGCATTGAAATATCAGCCCCAAGCAAATCGGCTTGAATTTCTATAGAGCGTTCAGGTGAAAGCATATGTCGCGAGCCATCATGATGGCTCTGAAACTCAACCCCCTCTTCGCGCATTTTACGTAATTTAGAGAGAGACCAGACTTGAAAACCACCCGAATCTGTTAGAATAGGCCCGCTCCAACCTCCAAATTTGTGCAGCCCGCCGAGACGATGTATTCGTTCAGCCCCAGGACGTAACATCAAATGGTAAGTATTCCCCAAAATAATATCAGATCCAGCCTGACGAACTTGATCCATATAGACGCCTTTAACCGTTCCTGCGGTACCCACAGGCATAAAGGCAGGCGTACGAATATCACCACGCGGCGTACGTAAAACCCCTGTTCTTGCCTGTCCTTCGCGAGCTTGTATATCAAAGGGAAATTTGGCCATATTTAACTATTTGCCATCCATATTAGGCTTGAATCGCCGTAACTATAAAAACGATATCCAGTTTCAAGCGCATAACGATAGGCGGATTGCATCCTATCCAGTCCGGCCAAAGCACTCACCAACATAAATAAGGTTGATTTAGGCAAATGAAAATTAGTCATTAAGCCATCAATAATTTGAAACGAGTATCCAGGAGTAATAAAAATATCCGTATCGCGACTGCCAGCTTTAACACGTCCGCCTTCTGCTGAGGCTTCAAGCGCTCTCAATGCTGTTGTCCCCACGGCAATAATTCTGCGGCCTTCCAATTTTGCCATATTAATCCGGTCTGCCGTTTCTCTATCGATAGAAAACCACTCGCTATGCATATGATGGTTTTTTGTATCATCGGATTTAACAGGCAGAAAAGTCCCTGCACCAACATGTAGGGTAAGTCGTTCAATTTGCACCCCTTTTGTTGCAAATTTAGAAAAAATTTCCGGCGTAAAATGCAAACCGGCTGTCGGGGCAGCAACGGATCCGCTCTTTTGTGCATAAATAGTCTGGTAATCATCAAAATCGCTCGCATCTGCAGCGCGTTTGCGGGCTATATAAGGCGGCAAAGGCGGGACACCAACCCTCTTGATTGCCTCTAAAAAGGCCTCATCTCGTTGCGAAAATTGCAATACAATCTCACCGCCGTCGCATTTTTCAATGACCACAGCGTTCAAAGTGCCCGAAAATGTCACCCTATCACCACGTTTCAACCGTTTGGCCGGACGTGCAAAGACAGTCCAAACGCCCTGCTCCTTATCCGTCAATAAGTTGATGTCTAGCGTTACATCTCCGCCGCCGCCGATTGCCCGTGCAGCACGCACACCCTGAAGAGCGGCAGGTAAAACACGGGTTTCATTGAGAACAAGCACATCACCCCTTTGTAATAAATCCGGTAAGTCAAAGACATGGTGATCTAATAACCCATCGCCGCCTATCTGTAAAAGCCGCGCCGAATCGCGAGGCACAGCTGGACGCAGTGCAATCGCGCCTTCAGGCAGATCAAAATCGAACAGGTTAGTTTTCATACCGCAGCTATTATTTGGCTAAGAAAAAACCCGGCCAAAGCCGGGAGAAAATTCTAAGTAACTGTCATCTTGACGATTTTACCAGGATAACGAGGCGGTTCACCTTTAGGGAGAGCATCAATCAATTCCATACCACTCTCGACCTCGCCCCAGACCGTATATTGTCCATCCAAAAATCTAGCGTCATCAAAACATATGAAAAACTGGCTACTGGCAGAGTTTGGGTTTGCAGCCCGC
Source organism: uncultured Caulobacterales bacterium (assembly GCA_964654665.1). GTDB lineage: Bacteria > Pseudomonadota > Alphaproteobacteria > Caulobacterales > Maricaulaceae > CALCKU01. The sequence continues at coordinate 2,947 of CAZZKV010000031.1, forward strand.
GCCATAGAACAAACACCGCGCACATGGGGTTCGCTTGAAAATTCGGCATCAACATTATCTTTATATCCGCCCATGCCTGTCCCGTCAGGGCAGCCACCTTGTGCCATAAATCCATCTATCACGCGGTGAAATATTAGGCCGTCATAAAAACCTTCACTCGCCAATTTCGTTATTTGTGCAACATGTTTTGGCGCAAGATCGGATCGCAATTTGATCGTCACATCGCCCGTGGTGCCGTCATTAGCATCAACATTCAAGATAAGTTTTTCAGCCATTTTCGGCTCCATTCGTTTTAATTTTAAGGTTTGATACGGGTCGGGACAGCAATATCACAAATATCAGGATAGCTACCATCGGTTTTTTTCTGCGTCTGTAAATAGGTATTAAAAGCCGGCGAACGAGTATCCAAAACCTGTATATTAACACGCTCTGCAGCAGGAACATCAGCTACAACTTGAACTTTATTCATTTTATCAGGAACAAAATCCGGTTTCTCACCCGCTGTTCCGACTTTAATAGATTCAAGATGTTCGCGTCCACCAACCGTATTCCCCCATATGGAATATTGTGTATCCAACCATGGTGATGTTCCGCGCATTAGGAAAAACTGGCTATTACCGCTATTCGGCTGACCACCAGACCGGGCCATAGATGTCACGCCTTTGCAGTGAATGCCATAAGCTTCAACTTTTCCATCCTTTGTTAGAATTGCTTGAGAACTCGGCTGGGAAGCAACCGGTAATGATTTGTAAAACCCGACCCCAATTTCACCACTATTTGGATTTTGTGGGTCAACAGGTTGTGCACCAATTAAGGTTACAGCCATATCCGGAGATCGGCGGAAGGTAAATTCGGCTTCTATATCCGGCAAAGATGAATCGCCAGTACCATCTCCTTTAGGATCACCCGTTTGGTTCATGAAACCATCAATGACGCGGTGAAACGTAATAAAATCATAAAACTTTTGCCGCGTAAGCGTTTTAATTTGCGCAACATGTTTTGGGGCAATTTCGGGGAAGAGTTCGATAATAAAACGGCCATAATCTGTATCGATATATAGGGTGTTTTCTGGATCAAGATCACGCCAAGCAGTCTCCGGGGCACGAACGGTTTTCTGTGCGATGGCTACTTTTGCCTCTGCATCTGCAGGCACATCCGAACTTTCGGCAGCACAGGCCGAAAAAGAAAAAACGGACCCTAACAATAAGGCCATTGAGAGTGATTTTATCATGAAAATTTATCCTTTAACCGTAGCTCGACTTCCGGCGTCACAAATTGGTTAACATCCCCTCCAAGGCGTGCGATTTCTTTCACCAACCTTGAGGCAATTGTCTGAAATTGCGGGTCTGCCATGAGGAATACAGTTTCAATATCCGGGTTTAAGCGATCATTCATTCCGGCCATTTGAAATTCATATTCGAAATCCGATACGGCCCTGAGACCGCGCACTATCATAGAAGCACCGACGCTTTCAACAAAATGTATCAGTAATCCCTCGAAAGGCTTTACTTCAACTTCAATCCGGTCCCGAAAAGGAGCCACAACATGCTCAACCATTTCAACCCGCTCATCCAGTGCAAATAGAGGATTTTTTCCTCGGTTTATTGCAACCGCTACAACTAATTTATCGCATAATCGGCTGGCCCGTTTCATAATATCCAAATGTCCAAGAGTCATCGGGTCAAATGTCCCCGGATAAAGTGCCGTACGCTGCGGATCAGAAACTTTTTTCATAAACCCGCTTATACAAATTCAGTCACAGGTTTCCAGTTTAAAATAACCACGACCAACATAATTGATATTTACTGTATAAAATCGTCGGGCGCAGCGCCAGCAGCCATAATAGCGCGCGGAATATCAACTGCATCTACCCCTTTCCAGAACACACGCCATTCACCGCTAAGCTGCATACCGTCGCAATGACGCATGTAAAAACCATTAAAGGGATTTCCCATACGCGATCGCCAGAAAAAAGCAGGGATATCAGCACAAAGTGCCTCCCAAATATCACGGCCTATACCCTCGCCTTGCGCTTCTTGTATCACCCAAAATTTAGACAGGTAAGGCAGCCCTGCAAGGGTCGTAACAATAGCGCCGCCGCGGTAAGTGTTTTCAATATAGGCTTTGTGAATTTTTGATTGCAAAAATTTAGGCTGTATGGGTTTTCCAAATGCCGCATCAATAGATGTATTAAGACTGATCACATCTAATTTTACCAATGTGTTCACGATATGCAGCGTGACAGCACGGCGCAACATTGTCCCTGATCCTTGCGTCGTAAACAATTCTGGCAACAGGTTAAGCGGAGAGGCCATAACATAAACAGTTTGACGCATCTTCTCTTGAGATAAATCTCGTACTAATCGTACAAACCGGGTTTGGCCGCTGGTCAGACTATCTGGATCCAGTTTATCATACATATTATCGATATTTAAATTGGAAAGCCTCTGTCCATTTTGGATAATTCCACCTGATGGCTGTAGGAAAATAATCTTATGTGGATTCAAATGCGATACAAGCGATTGAAGATTCATCTTTCCGCGTCGGTCTGTCATTTCCAGAACAGCAAGCCGCCCGCCTTGAGTTATCTTTTTTATTTCCGGAATTAATTTATATGTCGCCGTATCGAGTTTTAAAGCAAAAATTGATGCGCTTTCAAGTTCACGCATTAGTTTCTGACCTTGGTATTTCAACGTAGCCCGGTCATCACTAAGAGCTCCGATCAACAACACGGGGGTTAGCCCTAACTCGAATAAAATGCGCAAATTACTCAGTAAGGCTTCAAGCAAAGGTTTTTTTAAACACCGTGGATCCAATACCATAAGCGCAAATCGTTCAGGGTCTTGCGCCGTGAATAACTTTGCGTAAAAAGCAGCTTCTTGCGTTGCACCGACGGCTGCCAAACTGCGCAAAACCGTCTCTCTTATTGCTTTAGACTGACTCACTTATAGTCCTGATATCGCCCGCATGTAACATAATGCAGCCTCATGCAGCTGCGCACCCGTTACATATTCATCTGGTTTGTGAGCTTGGTCAACATCCCCGGGACCATAAACTACAGTATTAATCCCGGCATTCGATAACATCGCAGCCTCGGTCCAATATGGCAGGTCTACAGGATCGAAGTCTCCAAAATATGGCTGAAAGGCTTTTATATTTTTTGAGGCAAAAGCCGGAAAAGCCACGAGCGTTTCAAGCCTATTATCTGGATACATCTGGCGAACCAATTTTATCATATCATTTTTTCGCCCTATAACATCATCACCCGGCGGTGGCCGCATGGAAAACCATAGGCGCGATTGTGTCGGAATTACGTTATAGGCCCCGTCCGTATCGATTTTCCCGATATTCGTGCACAAACCGGCATATGGCGCAGACCCTATAGTACTATGAGCTTTACCATAGTCCCCAATTGCCACAGCAAGCCGTGCTACATCTTGAAGCGGTGCAGAGGTTTCATCCGATAATGACGAATGCCCACCGGGGCCAGAAAATACGATTGAAAAAGCTAACATCCCTCGGTGCTGACGCCCGACCCGGCACCCTGTGGGTTCGCACACTATCGCCAAGGGTATATCATTCAACTGCCCTTGTTGAATAACCGCTGGCATGACTTCACTGCCATGCTCTTCATCCCCACTAAACAAAATAGCCACATCTTTTGGCTTTGTTTCTGCTAATCCTGCTAAGATACAAGCCGCGGCCCCTTTAATATCGCTGGTTCCAAGGCCCAAATATTTGTCACCGTGTTGGCGAATCTTATGCGCATCTCCCGACCATCCATCGGCAATAGGAACCGTATCAATATGGACATTCAACAGCACTTTTGGATCTCCCCAACGGGCTAATACATAACCGCTATCGGTTTTACCACGGGACCGAGCTACAGAATTCATTACCAATGTATCAGGCGAAAACTGTGATAAAGACTTATATAAAAATTCGATACAGGCTAATTCATCCCCCGTCCCATTTTGAGTATCGAAAGCAACAAGTCGTGTCATCCAATCGAGTGATTGTTGTAATAGATTAGAAATAAACGCCTCCTTTTCGGCATATATCTAGAATATATTTCCTACAGACAATATCTATATCATGCCTTTACCTTCACTCAATTTATTAGATTGCAGATTTATCATATTTGTCACAGTTTTTTGACTTCCCTTAACATTCGTATCTCATTAAAAATAATAGAAAGTTTTACCCATTACCCAGCGGCGCAACCTTACCCATGATTGAAAATTTAGAAACATTAGATACTGGCCGTGCGCTTGCAACACAGGTCTGTATTATTGGCGGCGGTGTTGCGGGTCAAACGCTGGCCATAAAATTGGGGCAACACAATATTTCATGCCTAATTGTCGAAAGCGGCGATAAAGATTTCCGCAAAGATACGCAAAAACTGGCTGAAGGGCAGAATGTTGGCGAAAATTATTATTCTTTAGATACAACACGACTTCGCCTCTTTGGCGGCACCGCGGCCATTTGGGGAGGGCGTTGCGCTGAGCTAGACCCGATTGATTTTGAAAAACGGAATTATCTACCACATAGTGGGTGGCCAATAACAAAAACTGATCTTGACCCTTATTATGCTCAAGTGTCTCACTCTATGGGGCTGAAACGCCCTAGCCAAGGACGATTATGGGCAGAAATAGGGAAAACACCGCCATCCTTTGACTCTAAAAAACTCGATACAGACCTTTGGAGCTTTGATGAAGACGGGGAACGGTTTACGAATTTGAAACGTAACGGCCTTGATACGGCCACCATATTGCTCAATGCAACAATGACCGAAATGGATGTGAATGACCAAGGTGAAGTTCAATCAATCAAAGTAAAAAGCCTTAATGGAAAATCCGCCATTATCAAAGCCGAGAAATTTGTCTTGGCCGCTGGCGCTATAGAAACTGTACGGCTTCTTATGGCCGCTGTCCCGGCCCGGCCCAAAGGCTTTGGGAATCGCTCCGGTAATTTGGGACGGTATTTCATGGAGCACCCGCATGCACGCGGCGGTGAGATCATTCCAGTTAATTTAGCGCAAAGCTTATCCGTTCTGCCCCGGGCGCTGCGTGTAAAGGGTAAGCGCTATGCCGCCTATATGCGGCCCGCACCAGAACTGCAACGAAAGTTCGGCATTTTAAATACATCCATCAGTTTCGCGCCGCGCCGGCGTATCGGAGAAAAATTAGAAGTTTTCCGAACAACAACGAATAAACTGAAGCATGATTTGCCATCCAGTAAAGTCTGGCGGTCCCTCTATCATAATGCCAAAGCTCTTGCCGTACGCGGATTAGAAATAACAGATCCATGGTCATCTATCATAAACATGAAATTATCCGGTGATAGGCTTGGTCTATTTACCATTGTACGAGCCGAACAAGCCCCAAATCCAGAAAGCCGGATTTTCCTCAATAGTAAAGTTGATGTTTTCGGCCTCGCGCAAGCAACGCTCGACTGGAGGTTTTCTGAAATTGATCGCATATCCGTGCGTGTTTTAATGGAAACATTGAAAGATGAGTATACCCGGCTCGGTTGGGGCGAAGTCATACCATCGCAATGGCTATCCGATCCCAGCGTGACGTGGAAAACCGATCCTTTAATTTCTGCACATCCCATTGGCGGCTATCACCATATGGGTGGAACAAGAATGAGCGAAACCCCGCAAACAGGAGTCGTAAATGCCGATTGCCGATTGCACGACAGTCCTAATCTTTTTATTGCTAGCAGCAGTGTTTTCCCGACTAGCGGGTGGGCCAATCCGACATTGACAATTATGGCCCTAGCCCAACGCCTTGGCGATCATCTTTCCGGTGAATTAAACCCAAAACGCTAGCCCTAAAAACAAAATCAATCCACCGGTAATAGATATAACCGTTTTGCGGCGATAAGCTTTAGACAATACCCCAATCAATAGCCCACCAAACACAACCCCAATAAGACCAAGGGCCACTAGTTTTTGATAAAATTTGAAAAGTTTTGGACCATGACCTTTATGTAGTTCTATCATCGAACCTTGAAAATTCGGAACTTTGCGAAACGCTTTCAATCCCTCTGGTGATTGTTCAAATTGCAAATAAGGGCGCGATGTCGGGCGTAGCTGAATTAGGTTTTCGCGGAGTTTTATATATTCAAATTTATGGTCTATATTCGCCTTTTTCAAAAGCGCACGCACATCAGACTCTAGGGTTTTACTTTTAAAATCGAGCGCCACTGCGGGCGGCAAGGTAAGTGCACTTGTTTTCACAACGCCTTTATTGCCAAGCAAATACAGCCCGCCAGAGACCGCAACCAATAAAAATGCAGGCGCGAGTAATCCGGCAAAAATCAAATGGGCTAAAACAAGGTATTTTCTAATTTTTGGATCCATAATATTATTTTATCCTATAATGAAATAAACAGTTTTCCGCGGCAGCTTAAGTTAAATATTATTGTTAGCAAATAGCAGATTTCAAGTCTTGGGCTGGATCTGCAATTATAACTTTATCCAGTGTTTTGCCTTTTATCAGGGCCATTTTTGCCATCATAAATTCGCGCGGAGCGTTAACGGCATCAACAGCTAAAAGCCTGTCTCCTTTATAATAAAAGGCAGAAAAACTGCGAGAGTTTTCTATATCTCCGCGTATGACAATATCATCATAACCTTCGGACAATCCCGCAATTTGCAGCTTCAAATCAAATTGATCTGACCAAAACCATGGCAGACTATTATAAGGTTTCGGGTTTCCATTTAAATGTAGGGCGATTGTTTTGGCTTGTTCTGTAGCATTGGGTACGGATTCAAGCCGTATATAGCGATCATAAAGTGGACTAAAATGCCACGTAACATCCCCGCAAGCATAAACATCCGGATCACTTGTCTGGCAAAACGCATTCACCTCTATACCATTTTTCGTCGTTAATCCTGCCTCTTTCGCCAACTCCATATTCGGTATCACACCGATTCCAACAATAACGAAATCAGCCTTAAAATCTCGTCCCCCTGATGTTTTCACAACAAGGTCTTCATTTGTTCTTTCGATGTGAGAGGCCGTCACACCATCCCAAATCTCAACGCCTTCTTCGCTAAAAACCCGTTTATAAAACCGTGATAGCTCCGGCGCTGTCACGCGTTGCAAAATACGCGGCATAGCCTCCAGAAGCGTAACGTTCACCCCCTGTTTTTTTAATGACGCGGCGGTTTCTAGCCCTATATAGCCCCCACCAATAATGAGAGCTCTTTTTCCAGTCTTAACGCGCGTCTTGATAGCTAAAACATCAGACTTGTCGCGTAGATAATAAACACCCGCCAAATCTGCGCCGGGTACTGGTAACTGACGCACCCTAGCCCCTGTGGCTATGACAAGCTTATCATAAGTAATTATTTCCGGTTTATCAGTTCGAATTGTCTTGGCAACAGGATCAAAACTTTCAACACGTTCGCCTAGTCGCAGGGTAATATCGGCCGTCTTATAAGCGCTCGCAGGACGGATTAATATATCATCCAAAGTTTTAACCCCTGATAAAAAATCTTTGGACAAAGGCGGCCTGTGATAGGGTAGAGCATTCTCGTCACCTATGAGCGTTATCCCGCCGGACCAACCGCCTTGACGCAATGAAACACAGGTCTGTGCAGCCGCATGCGAGGCACCAATAATGATGCAATTAGCCATATGGGGCTCCTGAAAGAGAGCCATTAATAAGCTTCATAATACCCGAAAAATCAAGACCATCTTTTTGCGCGGCTTCCATCAATGAATAAAGCGCTTCGGCTTGGGTGCCAAGCGGCGTCGCGGCGCGGGCCGAGGTCGCCGCATCTTGCGCAAGGCGTAAATCCTTAAGCATCATGGCGGCAGAAAACCCCGGTTGATAATCATTGTTAGACGGTGCGCTATCCACCGGACCCGGCGCAGGGCAATAACTTGTCATAGACCAATTTTGACCACTAGCCGTACTGGAAATGTCGTAAAATGTTTGCGCATCAAGTCCGAGTTTTTCAGCCAAATTAAACGCTTCACATGTCCCGATCATGTGAATACCGAGCAGCATATTATTACAAATTTTAGCAACTTGGCCATTTCCTGCATCGCCTGCATGAAAAATATTTTTCCCCATAATATCGAGAAATGGTTTAGCTCGCTCATAGGCGTCTTTTGTACCGCCACACATAAAGGTTAATGTTCCGGCTTGCGCCCCGCCGACGCCGCCAGAAACAGGCGCGTCAATCATCTCAAACCCTTTATGTTCAGCGCTGGCAATAACTTCGCGCGCCGAGGCCACATCAATGGTTGAACAGTCGATCATAAGCGTATCATTTTTAGAATATTTAAAAACGCCGTCCTCGCCGCCGTAAACTAATTTCACATGTGCCCCTGCGGGCAACATAGTAATGACAACATCTGCGCTTTCTACAGCGTCTTGTGCACTCTTGGCACCGATGCACCCCACCTCAATAGCGCGGGCTACAGCCTCTTTGGAAATATCTAACGCTCGCACCTCATGTCCTGCTTTAGCCAGGTTCGTCGCCATGCCAATACCCATATTTCCAAGGCCGATAAACGCAATTGTCGTCATGCCAAAAACTCCTGCGATGGTTTGGCTACTTTTCTAAAAACACGCTGCACTTGGGGCTCCGTTACTGCATTGACACTCTCATGTGACCATTTTGGATTACGATCTTTATCAATGAGTTGCGCACGAATACCTTCGTAGAAATCCTGTGTCTTAATAAAGTTTAGCGACAGATCTAATTCCTGCGTCATCACCTCTTGGAAATTCTTTTTCGCTCCGCGCCGTAGCGCCTCAAAGGTTACGCACATGGCAAGTGGTGATTTGCGGCGAATGTTAATCGCTTGTTTTTGTGCCCATTCACTGCCGTCATTATCGAGGGCGCGAAGGATAGCGGGAACGGTTTTCGCGGCGAAAGCTTTCACAGCTTCGGGAATTTTCTCTGTAGCAGGCGGCCTCTTTACAAAATCAATCATCACAGTTGCGACCGCTGCATCAGAGCCATCTAAATCAGCTTTACCTAAAGCTTTAATTAAAGCTTCATGTTGATCACTCGGCACATAAGCATTGGCAACACCGACAGTACAGCTTTGCCCCGCGTCCAGCCGTGCACCCGTCAGACCGAGCCATTGGCCGATATCCATCCCTAATCGTGGTAGAAAATAAGTCCCGCCAACATCGGGAAAATACCCAATCCCTGTTTCCGGCATAGCAAAAACCGTGTGATTACCCGCCACGCGTAAACGTCCATGAACAGAAAGGCCAACGCCACCGCCCATAACAAAGCCGTCAATCAGGGTTATATAAGGCTTGGAATAACGGTGAATGAGTTCGTTAAGCGCATATTCAATCCGCCAGAAATTCTCGGCGCGCTTATCGCCTGCCTTGCCACTATCATGGAGCAGGATAACATCTCCGCCCGCACAAAAAGCGCGATCCCCTGCCCCATCTATCAGGACGGCGCCGATATTGGAATCTTTTTCCCATTCGACCAAGAGCCGTGTAATTTCCTTGCACATAGCATAGGTGAGAGCATTGAGCGCTTTGGGTCGATTAAGTGTGATATAGCCAAGATTACCAATAACACGAGATTTAATTTCTGTAGTCATAATTAATTACTGCCGTAAGAGTGAGCGCGAGACAATTATGCGCATAATCTGGTTCGTGCCTTCCAATATCTGATGCACACGTAAATCTCTTACAATCTGTTCAATCTGATATTCTGAAAGATAACCATAGCCGCCGTGCAGTTGTAGCGCGTCATTAGCGATTTTACTGCACATATCCGTCGTAAATCGTTTAGCCATAGCGCAGGCCGCACCTGCATTGGGTTGTTTTTTATCAAGCATATCCGCAGCGCGGTAAATCATCATGCGCGAGGCTTCGAGTTCGGTCGCCATATCGGCGAGCATGAATTGGGTGTTTTGGAAATCAGATATGTTCTTGCCAAATTGGCTGCGCTCCTTGGTATATTGCAACGACGCGTCCAGTGCCTTTTGCGCTCCGCCAAGGCTACACGCGCCGATATTAATACGCCCGCCATCCAATCCGCTCATAGCGAATCTAAAGCCATCACCTTCCGCGCCCACGCGGTTTTCGGCTGGAATGCGGCAATCCTCCATAATGACTTGTGCCGTCGGCTGTGCATTCCAGCCCATTTTCTTTTCATTCACGCCAAAACTCAGGCCAGCTATGTCTTTCTCAACTACGAAAGTGGAGACGCCTTTTGCGCCATCATCCGAAGTCCGTGCCATCACGACATAAATATCTGACCACCCTGCGCCTGAGATGAAAGTTTTTGTACCGTTGAGGATATAGTCATCGCCGTCGCGGACAGCCTTAGTCGTCAGCGACGCCGCATCCGACCCCGCCCCCGGTTCAGTCAAGCAATAGCTGGCAATTAATTCACCCGCCGTAAGGCGCGGCACATATTTCGCACGGACAGCGTCATCACCGTAACGGTCCAGCATCCATGTCGCCATATTATGAATAGTCATCATGGCCGTATGGGACACATCCCCCGCCGCAAGTTGTTCAAAAACAATCGCGCTATCCAGCCGCGATAGCGCCGTCCCGCCATACTCCTCTGACGAATACATACCCATAAAGCCAAGTTCGGCGGCTTTGGCAAAAACATCGCGATCAAGAAATTTCTCTTCATCCCATTTAGCGCTATGCGGCGCGAGTTCAGTAGCAGCGAAATTTTTCGCCATATCCTGAATAAGAGTCTGTTCTTCTGTAAATTGAAAATCCATTAAAGCCTGCTTCTATCACCTTCAAATTTCAACACACCAACTTCAATCGCTTTAGGTTTACTGCCTGAACCTGCACTATGTTTTTGATCAAGCGGGTGGTTCTTGCCATCCAAAACACGCACACGCTCCAGATATGGCGTTTGCCCGTCCAAGCACGATAGATTGATACCGAATTGGGCCGGATTAGACCGGCTTTTATTATGAGTGAAAATACCGCATACCGAACAAAAATGATGCCGCGCGATGTGAGTACCAAATGTATAGGACGATATTTTTTCTTCGCCTTGTGTCACTACAAAATCTTCTGAATTCGCCCTAACCACAACGGCACCGCGGCGGGTGCAAATCGAACATGTGCACCGCATCGCCGTGTTCATTTCGTCTATTAATTTCACGTCAAATTGCACAGAGCCACAATGACAACGACCTTTATGAATGGAACGATTATCCATATTAAAACGTCGGAATGATAAATGCGCTATCCTCGGTTTCACCTTCGGGCCATCTTTGCGTGATAGTTTTGACCTTTGTATAAAAGCGGAGGCCTTCCATGCCGTATTGGTTAACGTCTCCGAACGCAGACCTCTTCCAGCCGCCAAAGCTGTGATAGGCGACAGGGACGGGAATGGGTACATTAATACCAACCATTCCAACCTCCACGCGGTCTGCAAATTCACGGGCGGCGCGACCATTTTGGGTGAAGATAGCAACGCCATTGCCATATTGATGCTCACTCGGGAGGCGCAGCGCTTCTTCAAATGTCTCGGCGCGAACAATCTGCAGAACAGGCCCGAAAATCTCGTCATTATAGGTTTCCATATCCGGCGTAACGTTATCGAGCAGGCTCGGCCCGATAAAGAAGCCATCTTCATAACCTTGCAGACTAAAGTCGCGACCATCGACAAGCAGTGTTGCCCCCTCCTCTACGGCCTTTGTCACATTGGCCGCAATACTATCCCGGTGAACACCTGTGACGACAGGACCGTAATCGGCTTCCGGGTCTTCGGATACACCTACTTTCATGGCGTCTATGGCAGGGAGCATTTTCTCTAAGAACCGTTCCGCCGTCCCCTCACCCACAGGCACCACAACAGGCAGCGCCATACAGCGCTCGCCCGCTGAACCATAGGCTGCGCCGAGAATATCTTTTACTGCTTGATCCATATTGGCGTCAGGCATGATGATACCGTGATTTTTCGCCCCGCCCATACATTGCGCGCGTTTGCCGTTCGCCGTTGCACGCGAATAAACATATTGCGCAATATCGGACGAGCCGACAAAGCTAACCGCTTTAATCGTCGGATGGTCACAAATGGCATCAACGATTTCCTTGTCGCCATTGATACATTGCAAGAGGCCCTTTGGTCCGCCAGCCTCAACAAATAATTCCGCGAGCTTCATTGGAACAGAGGGGTCTTTTTCAGAAGGCTTTAATATACACGCATTACCCGTCGCAATTGCCATACCGAACATCCACATTGGAATCATAGCCGGGAAATTGAACGGTGTAATACCAGCGACAACACCGAGCGGCTTCCGCATAGAATAAACATCAATTTCGGGCCCCGCACCGTAAGTATGTTCACCCTTTTGGCCGTGGGGGACACCACAAGCAAATTCAATAACGTCTATGCCGCGAATGACATCGCCGCGGCTATCAGCGAGCACCTTACCATGTTCCGAGGATAACAGAGCGGCCAACTCATCCATATGTGCCTCAACCAATTGTTTATAGGCAAACATAATACGCGACCGTTTTTGCGGGTTAGTCTGCATCCAGGATTTTTGCGCCTCTGCTGCAGAAATAACAGCGGCATCTAATTCTGATGGCGTGGCCATATTGACCTGAGCCTGCACTTCGCCAGTATTGGGATTAAATATATCTTTCGTACGACCCGATGTACCGGAAATGATGTGTCCATCAATATAGTGACCAATGTGTTTCATTTTCCAAATCCTTATAGCCGATTAAACTAATATATAACCTTGTGTTAAAAAGTGTGAGGACTATTCTTAGCGTAATATGATTTATCGTCTATGTGATAAAACAACACCTCTGAAGACAATTCCATATCTTAGAACACAAAATTTGCATCACTTTAAACACTCAAAACTGCGAACATCTATTAACATTAATTATAATTGACATTAAAAAAACACACGCCTTATTCAAGAAATTCTTTTTTAAGAACAATATATATAAGAATTTAGCTTATTACTCCCTCCAATTGACCTAATATGTATAGACTTATCAGAATGCGGAATTACCCGTATAATTATAGGGCAGACAGCAGCCTCAATTTTTTCTAAAGACGCTTTCGCTCGGAACATTGTTCCAGCGTGTTTGCGTATGATGGACTCACTCGCGCCCCGAGTCCATCTACGCATTCACACATATAGGGGCTGCCTTACGTTAAGCCATCTACAGTAATATTAGCCTTATTCAAGCCAGCGACGACTAATGATCGCAATCGCGAATTCGTATGCCAATAATCAAATGTTTGTCCAGCCGCCTTTATATAATTTGGATTTACAGCCGTGACGCGTTCCATAAAAACCTGTGCTGCCTGACTGTCCCCCACATGTCCGTAAGACGCGACAACAAGAAAATGGAAACCAACTAAAGTCTCTGGTTTAGTGTCTTTGACACTTTCTAATACCTCGGCAAATTGCAACCTTTGAAACGCACAAATCAAACCGCCCAAATGAAACCAGAGCGGGGGCCGACCAATTAAATCCAAGGCTGTTTTTTGAAGCAATATCGCCTTTTCACATTGCCCTTGAAATGCTCTCACCACAGATAAATATGCCAGCATATTATAATCATTGGGATTTAAAAAAATGGCACGTGCCGCCATTTTCTCAGCCTGTTTAACCTGTCCAGCATGATAAAACGCCCGAAACAATGCAGAATAGGCCAAATGATTATCCGGGTCGATAGTCACAGCCCGTCTTGCATGTTTAAGCGCTTGCTTTAATCGATTATCGCCATCATCCGGCGGAATAACCATCGTTGCCAAAAAAATATTCAACAATGACATAACGGCCCAACCCGTAGAAAATTGCGATCTCATTTTCATAGTCTCTTCGACTTGGGTCAATAAGTTTTGCGCCACCTCAGGCTGAGGCGTTAGGCCTAAATCATAATACCGTAAAATGATCTCATATTTAGGCATTGCCCCATTAAGCACGAGATCAAACTTCCTATACACTCGATTAACAACCCCAAAGGGCGCTGCTACGCTCGCAGCCGTATAAGACGCAATATTTTCCTGAATTTCAAAAAGGTTTTCAGGCGTGCAGTCGCGATCGAATTGCCGTGTAAAAATATGCACACCTGTCTTAGCGTTAATTAAATTAACAGACACGCGTGCCAAATTCTTGATGCGCCGGACACTCCCTGATAATATAAACTGCACATTACAGTTCTTGGACACCGTTTTTATATCTATTCTTTTTGAAGGGTCCCCTAAATTGGTCGGCCGAGCTACAATCCGTAAATATCGAAATTGCACCAGAGCATTAATGATTTCCGTCGTCAAACCTTCGGCAAAAAAACTGTCTCGGCTATCCAAAGATAAATTATCGAAGGTCATAACAGCGATACCTGGTCGGTCATCAACTTCGGCGTGGCATATGTTATCTTCCGGTTCTGACACGGCTGTCAAATCAGACAGTTTTTTACGCATTTCAAACACAGGGATATAGCTGCCCTTTGGAACAAGAATACGTACTGTATTATTAACACCCTGAGTAGCATAATATAAATCAAGACGGCGACGCAATTGTCCCGCCTGAACCCGGACTATTGTATCTGCTTGAGGGTCAAAGTCATCAGCCTTATCAAAAACTTCAACACCTAAAGAGTAGCCTTTCAGCCTATTTCCCCGCCCGTTCAATGTTTCAGTGACGATATACGTTAAAAATCGTTTGAGCCGTGTTGTATCTCGGAACAAATCGCTTTCAATAATATGGGTTAACTCAATCCGAACTTGATCAGCCACACTCTGTTCATGAAGTTGCGGTGCTTTAATAAAAATATCGTGTTGTGCGCCCACGCCCACTCCGAAGTCACAGAGGCCCACATGCCCCTGTATAAACTATAGACCATAATACAGATAGAATCACTTAAATAATTTTAACCGTTTCATAAATTTTTATATTTCAATACGGTTCCCTATGAAGGAATAACAACAGCGATCCTCCACAATAAAAATCTACAGCTTTTTTAATTTGGCAAATTATAAAACACCCCATAGTCTTACAGAACAACGGAGAGCGTTATGCAAAAAAATTTACGGCTTTTAGTGGCAATTACGCTAACCTTGGGGGTCAGTGCGTGCGCAACAGCACCAAATCCCGAAAAAGTCTGTACAACAGACTGGATCGAGACCCGTGCAAATAAAGCGGTTTCTCGTATAGAAGGCCGAACACATGCTTCAATGAAAAGTTTGAAATCTGCGGCAAAGAGTTGGTCCCGCGGAAAAACCCCGGGCCCGTTTCAAATGTTGGCTCTTAGCCGGTCTCTTAAAGGTCTTGAAAAAGAATTAACATCAGGCCGCGGCATTAAAGATCTGAAAATATTAGCCAATACATGTGACGATCCAAAAATTGTTTCCAAAGCTATGGGCGGTTTTTTACGTAATCAAGGTTTACCTGAAAACATCATCAATTTTGTCGAAAACATGGAACAATATAAATCATTATTGCGTCTACCAACTGTTAGTGCAGAAAACCAATAAATCAACCTAAGCGGTTTCAGCTTTTAAGTTGTTTAATTCATCACGTAATTTAGCGGCTTCTTCAAATTCTAGGTTTTCAGCCGCCTCAAACATACGTTTTTCGATATCTGCCATAGCTGCAATGATGTTATTGCCATATTTCGCCTGTCGCGCTTCATCCATAAGTCTACGAACAGCTTTACCTTTTTTACTATTTTGAGGCGACGAATGGCGAAAACTTTCCCCGTCCTCTGCCGCTTCATCGCGCACCATGTCAATAACGCCGCGCGCCACGGTTTGAGGGGTTATGCCGTGTTGTTCATTATACATCACTTGGCGTTCGCGGCGACGGTCCGTTTCTGCCATTGCCCGTTCCATCGATCCCGTAATACGATCCGCATAAAGCACAACATGAGCCTCCGCATTACGCGCCGCCCGCCCTATTGTCTGAATGAGCGAGGTTTCAGAGCGTAAAAACCCCTCTTTATCCGCATCTAAAATACCCACAAAAGCACATTCGGGGATATCAAGGCCTTCTCGCAAAAGGTTAATTCCAATAAGCACGTCAAAAACCCCTAAGCGTAAATCTCGAATAATCTCGATACGTTCAAGTGTATCAATATCACTGTGCATATACCGGACCCGAATGCCCTGATCATGCATATACTCCGTTAGATCTTCCGCCATTTTCTTCGTAAGTGTTGTAACCAGCGAACGATACCCCTGATCCGCAACACGGCGCACTTCATCAATAACATCGTCAACTTGGCTAGCCCCATCTTTCGCGACAGGACGGATTTCAACAGGCGGGTCAATCAATCCCGTTGGCCGAATAACCTGTTCAACAAAAACACCGCCCGTCCGTTCCATTTCCCAATGCGACGGCGTTGCAGAGACATGAATCGTTTGTGGGCGCATAGCATCCCATTCTTCAAATTTAAGGGGACGATTATCAATACAGCTAGGCAATCGGAACCCATGTTCTGATAAAGTTGATTTGCGGTTAAGGTCGCCCTTGCTCATGGCTCCGATTTGCGGAACAGAGACATGGCTTTCATCTGTAAAAAGAATAGCGTTTTCAGGTAAATATTCAAATAATGTGGGCGGAGGTTCGCCTGGCGCTCGTCCCGTCAGGTACCGTGAATAATTCTCAATTCCAGTACAAAACCCCTGCGCCGCAATCATCTCCAGATCAAATTCAGTTCTTTGCGACAGACGTTGAGCTTCTAATAATTTATTGTTCCGTTCAAAACGCGATAAGGTATCTTTAAGTTCCGCTTTAATTCCTTTTAAAGCATTTTGTAGCGTTGGCCGCGGCGTTACGTAATGGGAGTTGGCGTAAATACGAACTGTTTCAAGCGTTTGCACAGATTTTCCCGTGAGCGGATCAAAAGCTGTAATACTGTCAATTTCATCCCCGAAGAAGTCAAAGCGCCACGCAGTATCATCATAATGGGCTGGGAAAACTTCAACTGTATCGCCGCGCACCCGAAATGCACCGCGAGCAAAAGCAAGATCATTACGGCTATATTGCAACTGTACTAACTGCGCCATAAACTCACGCGGGTCTTTCTGTTCGCCCTTGGCAATATCTACTGTCATAGCTGTATAGGTTTCAACAGAGCCAATCCCGTAAATACAGGATACAGAGGCAACAATAATGCAGTCATCACGCTCCAATATTGCCCGTGTCGCTGAATGGCGCATTCGATCAATCTGTTCATTCACGCTACTATCTTTTTCAATGAATGTATCCGTGCGCGGAACATAGGCCTCAGGTTGATAATAATCATAATAAGAGACAAAATATTCCACAGCATTATCTGGAAAGAAACTTTTGAACTCTCCATATAATTGCGCAGCTAATGTCTTATTAGGCGCAAGAATAAGCGCAGGGCGTTGGGTTTGTTCGATAATTTTCGCCATTGTGAAAGTTTTACCAGACCCCGTCACACCTAACAAAACTTGATCACGGTCTTTATCGCTTAGCCCTTCGCATAAAGCCTTAATCGCATGGGGTTGATCACCTTTAGGTTCAAATTCTGATACAAGGCGGAAGCGTTGCCCACCTTCTGATTTCTCTGGCCTAACAGGACGGTGCGGTGTCCACAAAGCGGGGTGTTCGCGTAATTCTGTCGAAGGTGGTGGCATTCAATATAAATAGACGGAGGGAAGGAAATTGCAACCTTTCGCGTTTATAAAGCGTTTAAATCACGGCATGCACATTCTATAAATGCATGAAATTAGAATTAACTATTTCTTTAGCAAGAATTTTACATCTGTTTTTACTACATTTCTAAACGCGATAGAAATTTTTTCCTTGTATCAACCCAGTAAGTCTCGGGAATTCCGAGGTTTTGATCTTTGGGAAAAAAAATTATGTCTTTAAAAAAACTTGCCTTAACAGGCGGCATTGCCGCTTCTCTTATGGCCAGCACAGCCTATGCGTCTGTGATTGATCGTCCATTTTTTCAAGTCTTAGGTGTCGTTGTCGTTTGGGGCGGCACTGACTTTGATGAAAATGCAGGTACAGCCCCTGTTGTATCTGATTTTGTTTTACTTACACCAGCTTCCGGTTCAGCCGGTGCTGACCTGATCGATGGAAATGATGTATTTTCTGTTGTTACAGGTAGCTTAACACCAATTTCTGATAACGGTACAGCCGTTGACAGTACTGCTGTCTTTGACCCTGTAACGGGCGAAACAACTGGTGGTGTATTTACTGACAATGGAACCGCTGGTGTTCTGGATGCTGATGACACACTGACGGCTTTCGGTATCGATGCAAATACAGACGTTTCTGGCGGCCTTGTTGGTTCACATAACAGCTCTTTCTATGTTGCCTCTAACGCGGCGTTCGACATCTTTGCACAAACAACAAATGTTGTTGCAACAGGCGATTTCTTAACGGATGGTCTGGATGAAGAAAACATCAGCTTCGGCATGTCTGTAACGCCATCTGGCGACGACGGATTGGCCTTCGGCGCGAACGCTCAAGATCCATCAACAGGCGGAACCGGTGTTGTAACAACAGTTGATTCACTTGACGATATTACAACACAAGGCAAAGTTTTTGACGGCGGACGTCGTACGGCTGCCTCTGTTGGCAATCTCGCTGCTCAATCTGTTCGCTTCGATAGTGTTTATTCACTCGACAGTGATACAGATACAGCCGGTGTCCAAGGTTATGATCTGTCATTGGGTGTCGGAACTTTGCAAGCTGATGTAACTTACACAGTCTTCGTTCCGTAAGGAATACACTTATACAATAATAAGTTCACGCAAAAAACTTCACAGGCCGCTCTCCAGGGCGGCCTTTTTTATGACAAACGCTTAGGGCCTGTCATAAAATCCATCGCGAGAGGTTACCAATACTGACTGTCGGCGCATAGTGGGGCCAATCGCGCCAAGCGCTAAAGCCATTTTACGGCCCTTACTCGCACTCACCCTTCCGCTCCAAACCTCTGGTCCGGCGGCTCTGAGTGTTTCGCCAATTTCGCGGTAAACGGAAAGCGCTGCACTAATGGCCCAAGCACACCTAAATGGCAGTTCTTTAATACCAGCTTTAGCACTGTCATAATACTGATCTGCAATATCCAACTGAGCGCATGCAGCTCTATGAGCGGCCGGCCAATTTTCAGACTGCCCGAGCGCCTTGGCCTCAACAGGCGCGCCATGTTGCTTTAGTAAATCTTTCGGAATGAAGACGCGGCCCGCCCGCGCATCATCAACCACATCTCGCGCAATATTTGTTAATTGGAATGCCAACCCCAAATCAGACGCTCGGTTAAGCGTAGCTGCATCACGCACACCCATAATATGTGCCATCATCACACCGACCACACCTGCGACATGATAACTATAGTCCAGAATATCATCCACTGTATTATAAATCCGGTCAGAAACATCCATCTCAAACCCTTTAAGCAGGTCATAAGGATGCCTATGATCTATATCATGCGTTTGCACAACACGGGCAAGACCGGCAAAAACAAGGTTATCTGTGGCGTTCCCCGCAAGAGCATTTGCGGTATCGCGGCGCAGTATTTCAAGCCTGTCCCCTTGCCCGGTTTTATAATCGGCAATTTGGCCATGACCCATTTCCTGCCCATCAATGATATCATCACAATAACGGCACCATGCATAGAGCATAGAGGCGTCGCCGCGTAATTGCGGCGGCAAAACGCGCGACGCCAGAGCAAAAGATTTTGATCCTTTTTTTATACTGGCATGGCCATAAGCAGTGATAGCGTCCATGAATTATTTTCGACCGCCAAAAAAGTCTAACTTCCCAAGCGGTACCCCGTTATGGCGCAAAATATTATAGGCCGTCGTATAATGGAAATAAATATTGGGAAGAATAAATCCGGAAAGATAGCGACTACCCGTAAAATCCACATCTCCCGAACCAAGTTTAACGGTAAATTTATAGTTCTCTTGGCCATCCAAAGCACTACGGTCAACCTTGGCAATATCAGCCTTGGCTTTTGCAATCAGGTCATACATATCCTGAAATGTTTCTTCCGTTTCTTCATAAACGGGCGGTGTTTGCCCTGATATACGGTAAGGGGCCGTTTTCGCAAGGGACGCAACATTTTGCACTTGTTTGACCAACGGATACATATCCGGTGCCAAACGGGCATTCATAAATATCTGCGGGTCAATTTTACGATCTTTTGCATTGGTTTCCGATTTGCGCAACACATGTTCCAGATTATCTAAAATCTCCAATAAAGCGCTGACGGCATTATAAAGTGATAATTTTGGCATTAACGTCCTCGCAATTTTAATTTAAAATCATCTTCTATGACGCCCGCTGTCGCTTTGGCTGCCCCCACCACACCCGGAACGCCAGCACCCGGATGCGTACCCGCACCAACAATATACATATTGTCAATAACATCATCACGGTTATGGGGACGAAACCAGGCCGATTGAGTTAAAACAGGTTCAACTGAGAACGCACTGCCTAAATGACTATTCATTTCATCGCGAAATCCAAAAGGTGTCAGTGTTTTCAGTACGGTCAAATCGCGATTTAAATTCGGGATGGCATGTTTTTCCAGATAATCGAGAATTATCTGTGTATATTGCGGGCCAAACGTATCCCAATCCACATCTGCATGCCCTAGGTGAGGAACAGGCGAAAGTACATAATAAGAACTACAGCCCTCCGGCGCCATTGACGTATCGGTAACGCAGGGCGCGTGAAGATAGAGTGAAAAATCATCGGGAACCTTTTTACCCTTACCAAATATTTCAGCAATAAGCTGCTTATATCGTCGACCCAATAATATAATATGATGCTTCATATTGGGATGGGTTGTTTTCAAACCAAAATAAATGACAAATAATGACATAGAGTGAGATTTTTTCTTAAGCGCTCTCCCATAAGCCACCCCGCGCTTATGACCCCGTAACAGTTTCGAATAAGTATGCACCACATCAGCATTGGAACAAACAAGGTCAGCCTGTGCTTGCCAACCGTCAACCGCGCTCACGCCTGTAACCCGATCACCGTCAGTCTCTATATTGTCAATTTCTGTTGAGAGCCGAAGAGTCCCGCCTAAATCGGTAAATAGTTTAATAAGCCCTTGGACCAATGCGCCCGTTCCTCCCTTAGCAAACCAGACCCCTCCCTTACGTTCCAATGCGTGGATAAGCGCATAAATGGAACTTGTTTTGAACGGGTTTCCTCCCACAAGTAAAGATTGGAAAGAAAGTAATTGCCGCACTTTTTCATCTTTAACAAATTTAGCCACCATTCCATAAACTGATTTATCGGCCCGCAACCGAATAAGCTGGGGCGCAGCGGCAAACATTTGGGTCACTTTTAAAAAGGCTGTTGTACCGAGCTTCTCATATCCTTCGCGGTAAAGCTCTTTTGAATACGCTAGAAATTTATGATACCCTTTAACGTCATCTGGATTACGGGCCGCAATTTGCGTTTCCAGAAAATCCGTATCATTATTATAATCAAATGTTTCGCCGTCTTCCCATTGCAAACGATAAAAGGGATCAACAGGTAGTAAAGTTACATAATCATCCATGCTACGACCAGACAGCGTAAAAAGCTCTTTAAGGCAATCCGGATCGGTAATAACTGTCGGCCCGCCGTCAAATTTATAACCGTCCTCTTCATAAACATAAGCCCGTCCGCCCGGTTTATCCCGGTTGTCGACAAGTGTTGTATCAAACCCCATAACTTGCAATCGAATTGCCAATGCGATACCACCGAACCCGGCCCCAATAACAATAGCTGTTGGTTTTTTATCCGTTGACGCCAATATATTTTTATCCAATTGAACAGTCATTAATCTGGCTTTCGAACTTCGCGGTCTCGCCTGATAAAGGCTTTTTCATTAAAATTATAGAGGGCTTTTGTAATCGGCACGGGCGGTTTTCCAGCCAATATCCGTATCTTATCCTTTTTAGAAAGTCTGTTGCGGTAAAACCGTTCGATAATACCCGTCGAGAGGCCATAAAAACGCTCTAAAACTTTGTAGCGCTCCGTTGGCTTTGCGGCTCGAAATAGCATACGATTAAGCAGTCTGAGGAACCGTTCTTCTTCATAATGATCCCGTTTATGATCAATCATTTCATTAGCAACGGCAGACAAAAAATCTGGTTGGTTCTGCTGAATTTGACGTGCAACCACCTCTGCGCTCTTCACCGCTTCGGGCAGACTATACCCCGTCACGGCATGGTAATACCCGCCCACCATACCTAATTGCACAGATACATCCCTATCTTTGGTAATATCTGAGCCATATTCAGCATCTACGGCCAAAGTAATTGGTAAAACCCCCTTTTCTTGCCGCATTATTGTATGCTCACCCCAACCTTTGGCTCGAATATATTCATCGACCCGCGAGGCAACCTCATTCTCTGATAAATTCGGGCCGTCTGTGTAATAGGTATCCTCCACCAAAATTTCATATTCTGTAAACGGCAGGCAATATACAAACCGATAACCACCAAGCTGTGGCACTGTCGCATCCATAATGATCGGGCGAACCAAGCCATGGGGCTGTTGCGTTCGGATTACACGGCCGACAAATTTTTGATACCCTAAAATAACATTGTCATGAGGTTGAAATCCGCGCGCATCTAAAACACATTTTGCGCGTAATTCCTGCCCATTGCCCAATTCTACAGAACAAAGACGCATTTGATTAACGGGGGTTGCTGTTTTTACAAGCAAACGACCACTGTCAATATGCGGCTGTACGCAGCGGCGCAATGTTTCGCTATTTCCTGTACAATAAGGAATGGTAAGGGTCCGTTCACGCTTTGGAAATTTTACATCATAACGATCCCAGTGATAGGCTATGAAAGGTTTGATCCAATCGCGCAACTGGGGCGCGATATCCGTCATATTAAAAGACCATGTATGGTCACCCCCGATAGACTCGCTCGCCTCAATCACCATAGCGGTTAAATCAGGGTTTAAATCCAGGCATCGCCAAACGGTCATGAGCCCAGACAAGCCCGCCCCAACAATTATTATATCCGCCTGATTTTCAGTCATCATTATCCTTTTACACGAATCCAACTGCGCCGTTATTTTAGCGGACACGGTAAGGCCTTAAACAACCTTAAGGTCCGTCACAATGCGCAAAACTGTCTTATCTCTAATTATACGGCCTAGCGGAATAGCAACATAGGGTATCATGATACTGCTCAGCTTTTTCAAGCAGTCCTGCTAATATTCAACTTCTTATATTAGTATTGGAATGACATCCCATACGACCCTTTTATGGTTTAATCACTAATCACCAGTCTGCGTTTAGAAAATAACCATGAGCAACGCTTGTAACACTGACCGATAGCAACCAACCTCAAAAAGTATTCATAAAGATAACCCGCGTTAAGATAAGTGATTCGTCAATAAATCGGATAAGTTGCTTTAACTCAATAAGCAACTCATGTTTCTCAGCAAAAAAGCGCAAATATCTCGGTATTTATCCACATAAATACCACTTGTGCTTTTTTTATTATGACAAGCATTGACTTTTTTTCATATGAAAACTCAAAAAATAACACGGTTAAGCTGTTATTCTTATTAAATTTATCAACTTAAAAAAAAAGTTCAGTTTTTCTTAAAAAAAATACCGTGAATCACTCCCCTAAAGGATATTTTTAGCTTAGATAATCGTGTCCTATCTTATTGATAGGCGGACGGGTGACTTGGTTGCCCCACATCGGCTAAGCCACTCGTCCAACCTCATACGGTCTTCAAATTATTTTTGCGCTATTTTGGGTGTGTAATTTTCATCATGCTTAGCCAAAACCTCACGCGCAACAACGTCACCTTTCAGATCAAGCGTGCCAATGACAACAGCCCCTTTCCCTTCTTTGAACAAATCAGGTAAGACACCGCGGAACTGAACACTCACTTGGCCCGGAACACTGCCTTCAAAATCTTTAAGACGGAACTTAACATTCAAATCTTCGCTCCGGTTAACACTGTCGTCAACAACCAAACCTCCGACCCTAATAATATCGGATTCGCTTTCAAAATCCGGTTTTGCAATCTCGCTCGGATTATAAAAAAATTGTGTGCTCTGTCCCAAAGCCGTCAATAATAACACAAGACCTATAACCAGAGCTCCGCCGCATAAAATAACAAGGCCAATACGGCGGTTTTGATGCGGTGGCCGCATGGTCAATCCTCTTCTTTTTCATACAAGGTAGTCTTATAACTAGTAATTTTCTGACAAAACCTTAGACAGTTTTCCTATGATCACATTCTCTTATCATAATATTGATCTTGCGCTAGGGCGGACAACACTATTGCGGGCCTTTTCTCTCTGTCTTAAATCCGGTGACATTCTCTGGGTGCAAGGCATTAACGGCATTGGCAAAACAACCCTGCTACGGCTCGGTGCTGGATTAATTCGGCCCGACAACGGCTCTGTTACATGGCACAACAATGATACCCCTCTCTTGCCATCTAGCGTCATTGCCTATCAAAGCCATCGCGATAGTTTCAAGGCCCGTCTCACCGTCTCTGAAAGCTTACAATTTTGGGCCCGTCTCTATGGTGCAAAAACATCCGTCCCGGCCTTACTTGACCGTTTCAATCTCACGACCCTGCAAACACAGCCAACCCAGCACTTGTCAGCAGGACAAAAGCGCCGCTTGTCACTCGCGCGTCTTTACCAA
Organism: uncultured Caulobacterales bacterium; assembly: GCA_964654665.1. Lineage (GTDB taxonomy): Bacteria > Pseudomonadota > Alphaproteobacteria > Caulobacterales > Maricaulaceae > CALCKU01. The sequence goes on from CAZZKV010000031.1 coordinate 27,575, forward strand.
TCGGGCCGTTCGATATGGTTGCTCGATGAACCGATGGCTGCGCTTGATGCCGATAATTGCGCGATCGTCAAAACCATGATCAAGGACCATGCAGCCAATGGCGGCATTGTCATGATAGCCTCCCACCTACCTGTTGAAAATCTTGGCCGGTCAACGCGCCGCCTTGAAATGCGAACAGCCGAATGATTCCGTTGATCAAACGCGATATCCGCTTGGCTTTTAAGGACGGTGATAATTGGCTGCTTGGCCTGTTGTTCTTTGCTATATTTCTGACAATTTGCGCGATTGGTCTTGGCGGGACTTTCTCGCGTATTACCCCGCTCGCGCCTTCGCTTTTTTGGCTTGCTATCATTCTCTCGGCTCTCTTATCAGTTACAACAATTTTCGGCAGTGACGTACAGGATGGGTCACTGACCCAAATCAGGCTCTCTGGAGTATCGATGTTTGCGCTCTGCGTCGCAAAAGCGGTCACATTTATCTGTATATCTATTTTACCCTTGCTCCTTATACTGCCTTTTGCCGCCTATGGCTTTGCTTTAAACGGCCCGGCTATCACTGGATTATGTCTCTCTGTTATCATTGCCGCCCCAGCAATTGCTGCCTATGGCGTTTTCGCCGGCGCTTTGACCTTATCACGCGGGTCGGGACATTACCTGATCATCCTCATCACCGTGCCTTTACTGGTCCCTATTGTCATTTTTGCCATAGCCGCCGCCGATAGCTTTCCGGAAGCCGGGTTATGGATTCCCGAATTTCGCGCACTTTTAGGTTTAAGTTTTATCGCGTGTGCAGTAGGATTGCCCGCAGCCAGTGCGGCCTTAAACGTTCATTTTGAATAAAACTATGATTAATTATCTCGCCAATCCTGTTCGGTTTCTAAAATTTGCCCGTATTGCCGCCCCAATATTTGCGGGTCTGGCGGTGATATCCGCTTTACCCGGTCTTTATTTCGGCCTCTTTGCCTCTCCAGCTGATGAACAACAAGGCGAAGCCGTCCGCATGATGTATGTCCATGTCCCAGCCGCCTGGTGCGCACTTTTCTCCTATACAGCTTTGGCCATAGCCAGCCTTGTCAGTTTCATATGGCGTCATCCTCTAGCCGATAGCGGCGCCAAAGCCTTCGCCTTACCCGGTATGGCCTTCACCTTTCTAGCCCTTACAACCGGGAGCCTTTGGGGCCGTCCCACTTGGGGAACATGGTGGCAATGGGATGGCCGTATGACCTCCGTTTTAATTCTGTTTTTCATCTATGCGGCCTATTTGGGCATTCATAAACTTATCCCCGACCCAAAACGGGCCAACCGTATGGCCTCTATTTTTGCTATGGTCGGATTTATCAATATTCCGATCATCAAATTCTCCGTCGAGTGGTGGAACACATTACATCAACCCGCCACACTGTCTAATATTGACGGACCGGGTCTGCCGGGCGAAATGTTCCTGCCGCTCGCATTGATGACACTGTCATACACCGCACTACTTGGCTGGCTTGTTATCCGCGATATGCGCGCCGATATTTACCGTTTAAAAGCCGCACGCCGATCACAAACAGGCGGCGCGGCAATTACAGTAGAGGCCGTCTAATGCCCGATTTTGGTGCCCATACTCCTTTCATTATCGCAGCCTATATTATCAGCGCCCTCACGCTTGGGGGGCTAATTGTAAGAGCGCTTAAGCAAAACCAAGCGAGCAACGACCCATGACTATACCGCTCTCCGATCTTGGCGACACCCCGATAGACCGGCTTAAAACCCTGATGGCGCGGTTGCGGGACCCAATAACAGGATGCCCTTGGGATATTGAGCAAAATTTTAAATCCATTGCCCCCTATACAATTGAAGAAGCCTATGAAGTCAGCGACGCGATTGAGCGAGGCGATATGGATGATTTGAAAGAAGAATTGGGGGATCTGTTACTCCAAGTTATTTTTCATGCCCGCATGGGCGAAGAGACCGGCCATTTTGATTTTGACGTCATATGCGATGGCCTAACCCAAAAAATGATCAATCGGCACCCCCATGTTTTTGACGCAAAAGAAAACCTAAACGCAGCTCAGCAAACCATCCATTGGGAAATGATGAAAGCCAATGAACGGGCGAAAAAAGCCGAGCACGCCCCTAGCAGTCTTTTGGATGATGTCGCTCTGGCTTTACCGGCCCTGATGCGCGCGGAGAAACTGCAAAAACGTGCCGCACGCAGCGGATTTGACTGGCCTAATCTGGACGGCGTTCTGGATAAAATTATCGAAGAAGCTGCGGAAGTAAAAACCGCATATGAATCCGGACATAAAGAGTCTATCGAAGATGAAATCGGCGATCTTATTTTCGCTGTCACCAATCTGGCCCGTAAAATGGATATCGATCCCGAATTGGCTCTGCGCCGAACCAATATAAAATTTACGCAGCGGTTCCAATATATCGAAAGCCAAGCCGGTGATACGCTATCATCTCTTGATCTGAATGCCATGGAAGCGCTCTGGCAAGCCGCCAAAGCCAAAGGGTTATAAACAAACTTAAACCCAAATTATCCCGCTCACGTGCCCTCTATCATCAAACATACATCATCTACCCATGCGTCATCCTTGGTGGACGCCCTCAGTGATGGAGCGCCATATTTACGGCTTGGCT
>CAZZKV010000032.1:0-23030 GCA_964654665.1 uncultured Caulobacterales bacterium
CAGAGTATTAAACGCCTGCATCATGTCTCATGGCTCCGGGTTTCAAGTCAATGATAGGCAAATGAGGCACAGCCATTACAGCGAATAATTCGGCTATGAGAATATAAATTTCCCAATTTTTATGCCGATATATTACCATTATCGCATTGCGGCCTCCGCTTCAAACCGGGTAAGTTAAGGTCATAATAAAGAGAAGGCTAATCCATGAAACTATATGATTATCTCCCCTCTGGAAATTCCTATAAGGTGCGATTGCTTTTGTCTTATCTGGACTTGGGATATGACCATATTGATCTGGATATCATCAAAGGCGAAACGCAGAGCCCCGATTTTAAACATAAAAACCCGGCGGGACAAATTCCATTGCTTGAACTATCCGACGGCCGCAGGATTGCCGAGAGCAATGCTATTTTATTCTTTCTCGCTGAAGGTACCCCTTATTGGCCCTCGAACGTTTTTGATCAAGCCAAGGCGCTGCAATGGATGTTTTTCGAACAATATAAACACGAACCATCCATTGCTGTGGCGCGCTATATTCACCATTATGCAATGGATCAGCGCGAAGACGAATTACCAAAACTTACGATAATAGGGTATCAGGCACTCGATATCATGGAAACTCATCTGGATGATCATCTCTGGTTTACCCGTGGTGGTGGCGGTGATGGCCGAACCATTGCCGATATCGCACTGTTCGCCTATACTCACGTCGCCGATGAAGGCGGTTTCGACCTTACGCGATATCCTAATATCACGGCTTGGCTTCGCCGGTTTTCAGATCATCCAAGACATATTGCTATAACAGATCACCCTGCCTAACCGCCCAGTATTTCGCGTATTGTATCTAAATAATTAATCCAAGCCGCGCGCCCCTTATCTGTCAAATAGACAAGTGTTTGCGGACGTTTGCCCTTATAGCCCTTTTCTTGCCGAATAAATCCAGCCGTCTCCAATTTGGTTAAATGCACAGATAAGTTACCATTACTGGCTTCAGTTTTAACTAAAAGTTCCGGAAAACTGGCCGGATTAACTGTCGATAGATAGGCCATAATACCTAAGCGCAAGCGTCCATGAATAACATCGTCTATCGCACCCAGATTCAAAACATTCCCGTCAGCATTTGTCTGTGTATCATTATTATCTTTAGCCATGGGTTGTCTCGGCGCGCAGTTCAATAAAACTTGGGATAATAATAACAGCTAAAACACCCAACGCTGATATGAAATAGCTCGCAATATTCCCATATAACATCAGCGTTATAATCATGAAAACGCCGGCTACAATCCCTGCAATTTTCTGATATCGCAACTCCGATATAGCGCCGATTGTAGCAAGCGATATGGCGTTAAGTAAAAACGCGATAGGCATAATCATATAAAAAAGATCAACACTGGCCCCTTTTAAGGTTATGATCAGTGTGACCCCGATAGCAAAAGCAAACATCAAAATTGTCACGCTTTGCCATAGAGCGGCAGAAACACGGTTTGCTAGATTGCCAGCTCCAGGTTTCATTGTAATCCGGCGGCCCATAATAACAGAGGCTCCCCCGCCTAAGACACCGAACACAAACCAAAGCAACCCCAATTTATCCAGCGTTACGCCCATAGCCCCCATAAGGATAAGCCCGTGTAAAATTAATACAGGAATCAGCAAGCATCCCCACATAAGTCCCATAGCGCCGCCCAATAACGGAGTCTGCGCTCCATCCCTTGCCAGAGAGCTGGCATGGTTCAAATCTTTTAACAATTGATCTCGTGTCATAGTCCATTTCCTAAGATTTAAAGTTAAATATAAAATTAGTTTGCACTTTAAACTAAATTATGTCAAGTTTAAAAACCAAACTAATTTGCGAAAGGAGATAATTATGTTTGTTTCACCAAAAATAATGGCGAGAATAGCCGCCGTGGTAATTATAGTAGCCGGGGGTAACGTGCCAGCTCTCGCCAGCAATATGACTATATCCGATACAGTCCCTCTCACCATATCTCTATCCAGGGTACAAGGTGGAGAGGCTCCGCTTTATATATCTGTGCAACGGCAAAATGATTATATGACCCAAAAGGGCGAAGGCGTTATTCTTAAAGAAACACGCAACGGAACGATGTCCGTCGTAATAGATATTCCATTGGGCGAGCACGCGATATCCATCTGGCATGATCTGGATAAAGATGGGAAGTTTTCAATGAATGAGTATTATCAGCCTACTGACGGCTGGGGCAGTTCCGGCAAAACCCCGACTAAGCGCCGTCCCAATTTTGATGATGTAAAAGTTACCATCAATAAAGCCACAACGGTTGATATCGCGATACTTTATCCACCGCAGTCCTAGTAGTTTAACATGAATGCGTGGATATTTTTAACGGGCGCTATTGGGTTTGAGGTCATTGGAACGATTTGTCTCAAACTCTCCAACGGTTTTGAAAAAATAGGTTACGGTATGGCCTCAATGGTTTTTTATGGCCTCTGCTTTTGGCTCTTGGCCCCGGCCTTAAAAGTCATTCCAACCGGCATAGCCTATGCAATTTGGTCAGGTCTTGGAATTGTCGCCATAACCGTTATTAGCCTCATTTTTTTCGCACAAAAACTGGAGCCTTTCCAATATATTTTTATCGGTTTGATTTTAATCGGGGCTGTAGGTCTTAATCTGACAACGGCTAAAATTTAATCCAAGCGTGATGGCCATCACGCTGGAACCGCGGCGCATGTATTACCATTAGCCTGCATGAGACAGATTTATGCATGTGGGCGCGATCCTGATCGGGATATCGTACACGATTCCCCTTCAACTTTCCCTCGGCGCTCCCAACCGCCGAGGGTCTTTATTTTAGAGTCATGCCCGTGGATGGGCGGCCTTATGCACCTTTATTAAACCTGCGGCATCGACATCTGTATATCGTTGCGTTGTTGATAAATTTTCATGTCCTAATAACTGCTGGATTGTCCTTAAATCTCCGCCCCCCGCCAATAAATGCGTCGCAAAGCTATGGCGCAAGGCGTGCGGTGTTGCCGTTTCTGGTAAACCGAGGGAGGCTCGCAGCGTTCGAATTTCACTTTGGATAATTTCAGCGCGCAATATCCCGCCGCGCTGACCTCGGAAAATGGCATCCTCAGATGTTACTGAATAGGGGCATAATCGCACATAATCCTCAACAGCCTTGCCAATTTGCGGCAAGAGCGGCACAAGGCGCGTCTTCCCGCCCTTACCTGTTAGAACAAGCGTGTCGCCTAAAGGTAAATCAGCACCGGTTAAACCCAGTGCCTCGGAAATCCGTAAACCCGCACCGTAAAGCAGCATAAAAACAGCATGATTACGGTGGTGTATCCACGGTTGTTTTTTATCACTTCGGCTTTCCATAATTGCCCGGGCCCCAGACTCCGATAAAGGCTTGGGCAATGGCCGTTTTGCGCGCGGACCTTTAATGAGGGACAAAGCTGTATTTTTTATTCCGAACCGGCGTTCAAGATACCGATAAAATGTTCGCAGGGCAGAAAGTTGGCGGCTAATAGAGGCCGCCGATAAAGCCTCTGTCCCGCGGCGGCGATAAGCTAAATACGCCCGAAAATCAGCAGGAGATAATGTACCCATATCCCATATCGTTAATTGCTGACCAAGATGATCGGTCAAAAACACCAAAAAAGCTGTAATATCCTGATTATAGGCCATCACAGTTTTATCGGCCAATCGCCGTTCTCCGGATAAATGATCTAGAAATAAAGCCAGACCTTGCTTAACAGGCACAGTACTATGTTGGGTCATAAGACCAGAATGCAGCGCGCAGATTAACAAACCCTAAGTTTATCCCTTGATATTAATATAATTAGCTTTGTAGACGTCAAATTTAAACACAAAAGCGAGCATTATATATTTTTACCACTTTTATTCAATTTACATTCAGTTTTTACTTGCAATTAAGAATAAAATCGTTGTGTATAAGGTGTGATAGGGGCTCGCAGTGATAAAAGAGAGGTCTATGACATTCCAACCGTTATTTCGTAAGAAAACATCAATTTTTCCTGATGATGGACCCTCTCAAAATGATACGAAGACGCAAATTCCACTCGCTGAACAAACCTTTTTAATGGGCGCTATTCGAGCCGTAAAAAACTCACCCCACATTATACAAAAAAGAGTTCTGTCAGACCTGTCCAATATGTTTGGATGCGATAGCCGAGCCTTGGAATTCCTATTTCGCGATATCGACGACAGTGGAATAGAAAACCAAATATATGACTTTCCGGATACAGCGAAACGCCGCCGTATTCGGGAACTTATGCACTCACAAGCCGCTGAATAACCTAAACAATAGCGTCAAAATAACGCCATTTCAAAGTTGAAAACCCCTTCCCTTTTTTACGCTGGTGCGTATATAAGATGCGCTCATAATGAAGGTGTATCATGGTTCAGCTCAGCTTACCGAAAAATTCCAAAGTTACCCATGGTAAAAATTGGCCAGCCCTAACCGGTGCGAAACGCCTTAAAACATTTAAAATCTACCGATATGATCCGGCTGATGGCAGCGCGCCGCATTGGGATAGTTATCAAATCGATCTGGATGATTGCGGCCCAATGGTTCTGGATGCGCTTTTTAAAATTAAAAACGAGATAGACCCAACACTGGCTTTCCGGCGATCTTGCCGCGAAGGCGTTTGCGGCTCTTGCGCCATGAATATTGGCGGGCGCAATACATTAGCCTGCACGAAAGCTATTGCCGATGTATCCGGGAATGACATTACCATATCACCGCTACCCCATATGCCTGTTGTTCGTGATCTTGTCCCTGATCTTTCACAATTTTATGCTCAATACGCCTCTATCGAGCCTTGGCTGCACACAACCGAAGGCGATACGCCCACAGAGGAATATAAGCAGTCCCCTGAAGACCGCGATAAACTTGATGGCTATTACGAGTGCATTTTATGCGCCTCTTGTTCAACATCTTGCCCGTCTTATTGGTGGAATGGAGATCGTTATCTGGGTCCCGCAGCCTTGCTGCAAGCCTATCGTTGGCTGGTCGATTCTCGTGATGACGCTAAAACAGCCCGCCTTGATGCTCTGGAAGACCCGTTCAAACTTTACCGTTGTCACACGATTATGAATTGTACGAATGTCTGTCCGAAAGGGCTAAATCCGGCAAAAGCCATCGCTGACATTAAACACATGATGGTAGAACGCTAAACGTCATTACCGCGCCGTTTACTCCCTTATAAATTTTCAACAATACGGCGGATCACCGCTGTCGCTTTTACGGCATTTTTATCCACATCCATCGAGGTAATCGGCTCGCCAAATGTGAGGCGAAATGTTTTTCCCTTTTTATTCAAAAGCTCATGGAACAAGGTGATATCGCGCAATTCAGGACTAACATTTGCAAAAAAGTAATACAGGATCGAATTTTGCGCTTGAATATGCAGTGGAATAATCGGGGCATCATATTTCTTAGCCAGCATGGCCGCGGAACTTTCCCATGGCCTATCTTGCAAGCCTCGCCACGTCATTTGGGCCAATGCACCGGATGGAAAAATCACAAGGCATTTTTCCGCATCAAACGCTTTTTTTATATCAATCAATGTCTGGCGGGTTTTACGTTGATTTCGTTTGGTTTTCACCCACTCAACCGGAATGATAATATCACCCGCATCGGGCATAACCCGTAAGGCATCTGCATTGGCGAGAAAAACATGATCGGCGCGCTTATCCCGAATAGCCTGATAAACAGCCATACCATCTGCCAGTCCTGTTGGGTGATTGGCTATAAGAACACATCGCCCCGTTTCCGGTAGGTTATGCAAACCACGAATAGCGGTACGCGGACTAATATGATTGGTAATCATATTAAACGCTTCATGACCGTTCATATTTTTAATATTATCGGCTAGAAAAACGGCGGCATCATAAGCCAGAAGGCGATATAGTAGCGGACGTATTATCTGAAACAAGCGGTGGTTTCCTGTTATTTTAGGGGCCCGTTCCACAATCAATTCTTCGACAATATGCATAAAACCTCCTAAGCTTATATTTCAGATTTTGCCAGAGAAGATCCAAGGGAGAGTAAAATGCATTTAAAACCCTATATTTTCGGTATAAGCCTGTGGGTGATATCAGGCTGTAATTCTGCCCAGATCAATCCGCAACAGGATATATCCGCACCGCCTAATCCGCAAACTACTTCAGCCAGCCATTGCCAAGATACGGAATACCGGCAGATGGATTTTTGGGTTGGCACATGGGATTTAAGCTGGACCAATGCTGATGGAACCCAAGCCACTGGAACGAATATCATAAGCCGCTCTCCCTATGGTGCCTGTATAATAACCGAAAATTTTGACGGAAATCCGGGATTGGCTTTTAAAGGTATGAGCCTGTCAACCTATTCCAAACCCCATAAACAATGGCGGCAAACATGGGTTGACGATCAAGGCGGGTATATAGCACTTTACGGTGGCCCCCAAGCCGATGGTACATTTAAACTGGAAATGGATAGATTAGAGGATACAGGTCCTTATAACCGTATGATTTTTGAAAAAATAACAGGCAATAGTCTTATTTGGCGCTGGCAAGGGAAAGCCCAAGCCGATAAGCCATGGACAGATCAGTGGGTTATAAATTACAGGCGAAGATCATGACAAAACCCCTTAATGTTTTATTTTTATGCACGGGGAATTCAGCGCGCTCCATCCTCTCCGAAGCTTTGTTGAATGATTTAGGGCGCGAGACAAATAGCCAGACACAGTTTCGAGGGTGGAGTGCCGGTAGCTGTCCCAGCGGCGTTCCTCACCCTGAAGGCCTCGCTGAACTGGAACGGCGCGGGCACAATACGGCCACCTATCGCTCTAAAAGCTGGGATGAATTTGCCGAAAGCGAAATCGAAATGGATATTGTTATCACCGTTTGCGGCAATGCAGCGGCGGAAGTTTGTCCCGTTTTTCCCGGACGACACATCAAAGCACATTGGCCCGCTGATGATCCGGCTCATATTGAACCTTTAGAGGCCAGACAAAAAGCATTTTCCGAGGTTTATGATCTATGCCGGGCCCGTATAGAAGCTTTGATTGCTTTGGATAAAACCGATCTGACGCGCGCCAATATTCGCGCGATCGCGAAAATTCAACCATAAAAAAACCCCGCCTCACAGCGGGGTCATTACGCATTTAAATCATGTGATTATTTCTTACGTGTGGTTTTTACAGGCATCCATTCCTGAAGCTTTTTAGCCGCCCATTCGCGTCCGCCAAGGCCGAAAGCAATCGCCCCGCCAACACCGGCCGCAACCGCAGCCGCCATTACAGAATAGCTAAAGGCCGTATCAACAATACCTTCACCCAGTTGCATCGTCTCTAAGCCCATGAATGTCACAATAATAATTGTCGCATATTTAATAATTGTACCGGCAAGATTACCCGATGTTTGAGTGATAATTTTTGATACAAAATTGGCAATAAACAAGCCCGCACCAATAATGACCGCACCGAGCACAACACGTCCGCCGACTGCAAGCAGTGTATTAAATACATTCGTCAGTTCGGGAATACCCAATGCTTTCATCGCTGCCGTTAAGCCCATCAAAACAATACCGATAAAGGCAATTGTTGAGATGATTTTTGACGGTACAACATTAGAGGTTTGGCCGTCCAAATTACCCAAAGCCGATAATGATTTATCAACCCCAAGACTTGGTAAAGTCGATTGCGCTAAATTGGATACAAACCGTCCGATAAAGACAAAAACGCCTAGAATAATCGCAGCACCGATAACACGCGGAATATAACCCAAAATGGTGTTCAGCAAATTAGAGACCGGTTCGGATATACCGGGAATGTCCCAGATGCCAATCGCTGTTACAGCAAATATGATCGTGACAATCGCAGCGGCGAGACCCCCAAGACTACGCGCTAATGATGCCGAAGAACCGCCTTCAGAGGTTCCATCGCCCATACCAAAACGCGATGCAAGTTGATCAATCTGAGCAGCTTCCAAAGTCGAGGACAAGGCCTCTTTAACAACTTTAGACAACATAATACCAATAGCCAGAACCGCACCACCAACAACAAGTTGCGGCAGATAATCAAAGATATTGTTCATCATGCCTTTAATCGGGGCTAATGAATCGCTGATCATTGGAAATTGTCCAAGACCCAAAAGAATAAAAACAAGCCAAAGCACCCAGAAAACGGCTTTGGATAAAGATTTACCAATATTCCCGCCTGTCGTCTTCGCTTTTTTTCCAATACCTGTACGATTGATAGCGCCAGCGACAATCATACCGGCAATTTTGGCTATGAAATAACCTATGATAATGGTTAGAAGGGCTATGGCTGGCCCAACTGCCCATGCGGGTAAAAACCCAAGATGTTGTGAAATCTGGTCCATGAAAATAAACCCCTCTAATAAATAGTCGTATATACCCAGAAGTCCCAATGACCCCTTTCTTACAGATTAACAGATAGTTACTTAAACATAAACAGCAGATGAACAGAATTTTCATACAAAGCCATAGAGTTTCCAAATGGATAGCCTTAACGCGCTTGACGCTCCAAAATGAAGTATTAGGAACACATTATGAAAGCGGCACCGATCAAACGTAAATTTGTCTTCATAGGCCTCACATTTGCGGCCTTTGGCCTGTTAGGCGCCGCAATTTATGGCCTGGCTGGATAATATTATGTCAGTCCGCGCCGCGCTTGATGAAAAAATATCCCAAGGCACATTGATCAAAGATGAGGCTCAACTCCTAGCGGCGGATGCGCTTGATGCGCTTTTAAAACGGCTCGGTAAACCTCGCAGCAGAAAAACGCTTTTCTCTCGCGCAACTATCGCGCCTAAAGGGCTGTATTTATGGGGCGGTGTTGGACGCGGCAAATCTATGTTGATGGATTGGTTTTATGACGCAGCGCCCATACACAAGAAGCAGCGCGTACATTTTCATGCCTTTATGCTCGATATTCATGCCCGTATTGGCGCATGGCGTAAATTGGATAAAGCCCAACGCCGGGCTCATGATGATTATGTAAGGCGTGCAGGCGATGACCCAATTGCGCCGGTTGCCAAATCTATCGCTCGCGAGGCTATGCTTTTATGTTTTGACGAATTTCATGTCACTGACATTACGGATGCTATGATCTTATCGCGCTTATTCGAGGCCTTATGGACGCGCGGTGTTGTAGTTGTCGCAACATCCAACCGTGCACCAAATGATCTGTATAAAAATGGCCTTAACCGCTCTCTATTTGAACCTTTCATTGCGATGATGCCCCAACATCTCATTATCCATGAATTTGCTGGCGATGCCGATCACCGTTTGCGCCAACTCTCTGCGGCGCCTGTTTATTACAGCCCGCTTGGTCCTGATGCCGATGCAGGCATAGAAGCGGCCTGGGTCAGACTTATTGGCCCCGCTAACGCACGTGAAACATGCTTAAGCGTACAAGGCCGGAAATTAATTTTAAAGAAAACAGCCGCGGGAACAGCGCGGACATCCTTTGATCGATTATGTAATCATAATCTCGGCGCAGCAGATTACCTGCGCCTCTCCCATGCCTTCCAAACCCTGATCTTAGAAAATGTGCCGCAGCTTGGACCACATAACCGTAATGAAGCCAAACGCTTTGTTACACTGATCGATGCGCTTTATGAAACGCGAACAAAATTAGTAATGAGTGCTGCCGTACAACCTAACGCACTCTATATTAAAGGAAACGGCGCCTTTGAATTTGAGCGCACGGCCAGCCGTTTGATTGAAATGCGCAGTCAGGATTATTTGGCCGAACGGCGAATTATGGATCAGAGCCGGACGAACGACCCCTAAACCTCGGCCCATTCTCTGTGAATGGCATTGCGACTCGCCCGCACCTCCGCTAAAGACCCCTAAAATCGACCCTTTCCTTAGGAGATACATATGGCACGGGCAAAAATTGCATTAATCGGCGCAGGCATGATCGGCGGAACTCTCGCCCATATCGCGGCACGCGAAGAACTGGGCGATGTCGTCCTCTTTGATATTTTTGAAGGCACCGCCAAAGGTAAAGCGCTGGATTTAAACGAAGCGTCACCTGTTTTTGGTAAAGACAGCCACCTTAAAGGCACAAATGATTATGCCGATATTGCGGGCGCAGACGTTTGTATCATTACTGCTGGTTTTCCGCGCAAACCGGGCATGGACCGCAAAGACCTTGTTGGTAAAAACCTGGGCGTCATCAAACAAGTGGCCGCAGGAATCAAGCAATATGCCCCTAAAGCTTTTGTCATTTGCATTACCAATCCGCTCGATGCAATGGTCTGGGCTTTGCAAAAATTCTCAGGCCTACAACCGCGCAAAGTTGTCGGCATGGCCGGCGTTCTTGATAGCGCCCGCTTCCGTTATTTCCTAGCCGATGAATTTAAATGCTCCGTGCAAGATGTTCATGCGTCTGTTTTAGGCGGCCACGGCGACACCATGGTGCCTTTAACACGCTATTCAACCGTCAATGGCGTGCCTCTGCCAGATATGATTAAAATGAAATGGACAACCCAAGAGCGCATCGACGCAATTGTTGATCGTACGCGCAAGGGCGGCGGGGAAATTGTCGGCTTGCTTGGCAATGGATCGGCCTTTTACGCTCCGGCTGAAAGCGCAATTGAAATGGCTACCAGCTATTTGCGCGATAAAAAGCGGATACTGCCCTGTGCTGTACGGCTGTCAGGCCAAATTGCTGGCGTTCGTGGCCTCTATGTCGGTGCACCAGCTATGATTGGCGCGCGCGGCGTCGAGAAAGTCATGAACCTGCGCCTAAAAAATAACGAGCGTGAAATGTTTATGAAATCCGTGGCAGCTGTCGAAAAAATCATTGCCGAATGTCAGGAAATGGAACCTGAACTCCGTGATTAATTCTGGGTTCAACCTCTAATAAGGCAGGCCCTTTGGCCTGCTTTTTTTATGATTATAGATATGTGAGGCCCACTTATGACCCCCGTCATTGAAACCAAACGTCTTATCTTGCGCCATATTGATATCACCCATGATATTGAGGCTTGGCACGATATGATGAGCGATGAAGACACGGTGCGCTATATTGGCGGACAGACTATGAACCGCGCCCAGACATGGCGCACCATGGCGATGATGATGGGTCATCAACAGATCCGCGGTTATAGTTTTTTCTCGGTTATAGAAAAATCATCAGGCGATTGGATCGGGCGCGTCGGACCGTGGTATCCCGAAGGCTGGGTTGCGCCTGAAATTGGCTGGACCATTCACCGTCATTACACTCGCAAGGGTTATGCCACCGAAGCCGCAGCAGCTTGTGTGCAATACGCCTTTGATCATCTGGGATGGGACACCGTTATCCATATTATCGCCGAAGGCAATATCGGGTCTGAAAAAACCGCCGAAGCTATCGGATCAAAACGGCTCTACGCTCTCGACGGTATTCCAGCCGTAACCGATATGAAATGTTGGGTTTACGGACAAGATAGACCTGAAATTACAGATTAAATCCAACTGGCAGCCCGTAATGCCGGTGTCTTTGTCCGTCTGACCAGCTCGGTCATGCCATTTGATCGCAAACTGACATTTTTTGCCACCTGTAAAGACAGTATCAAGAAATATAAGCGAGTCATAGCCAGTATATTATTCGCCGCTCGGATCATTTCCTGCGTGCTGTCCGTTTTGCTCCGCGGTTAATATAACTCTTATTTTCGAACGATTTTAACGGCACCGCGGCACAGAGCATAATAAAGTTTGTAGCCATAATAATGCAAAACAGGCCATAATAAAAAAACAGCTATAATAACGAAAGCCTGACTGAGTATTTGGCCGAATGAAATCATCATAAGGGCATAGCATCCTGTGCGATCATAAGCCGCGATAGGCCCAGAATATTACAATAAAATTTCAGATATGTGATAGTTCTGTTAAACGCTCTATAATTGACCGCTAATTTCTCGTAAAAGTTACCTCAGGACTGTTGCGAGTCGCGCAGTGCCCTATTATAGCTATATCCAAGTCTGAGGCTTTGCTTTTACAAGGCTTCTATTAGTGACCAGTCAGTGACGAAAGAGTTTCCATGAATATACATGAATATCAGGGCAAAGCTGTCCTTAAAGAGCTTGGCGCGCCCGTATCCAACGGGATTGCAATTTTTAAGGCCTCCGAAGCCCGCGCGGCGGCTGAGAAACTGGGCGGCCCGCTCTGGGTGGTTAAATCCCAAATTCATGCTGGCGGACGCGGCAAAGGGACATTCATTGGCGCTCCGGAAGGCGCCAAAGGCGGCGTGCGCCTCGCTTTTTCAATTGATGAGGTTGTTAAAAATGCCGAAGAGATGCTCGGCGCCCATCTGGTTACAGCGCAAACAAGCGCCGAAGGTAAACAAGTCAACCGTCTCTATATCGAAGATGGCTCCGATATTGAAACAGAGCTTTATCTTTCGATCATCATTAACCGTGATACTTCGCAAGTCTCGTTCATTGCCTCGACTGAAGGCGGAATGGATATCGAGGCCGTAGCTCATGACACACCGGAAAAAGTCATTAACTTTGATGTTGATCCGGCCACAGGCTTTATGCCTCATCATGGGCGCACCCTGTCGAAAGCCTTAGGCCTGTCCGGCGATTTGGCCAAGCAATGCGCCAAACTAGGCCGTACACTCTATAATGGATTTTTAGCCAAAGATATGTCCATGCTTGAGATCAACCCGTTAATCGTGACCGAAGACGGGCGGCTGCATTGTTTGGATGCAAAAATCAGTTTCGATGAAAATGCACTGTTCCGACATAAGGACATTCAGGCCTTACGCGACATCACCGAAGAGGACTCGAAGGAAACCGAGGCCAAAAAATATGATCTGTCCTATGTAGCCCTCGACGGCAATATTGGCTGTATGGTCAATGGTGCCGGTCTGGCTATGTCGACTATGGATATTATCAAACTTTACGGAGCCGAACCCGCCAACTTTCTTGATGTAGGCGGCGGCGCGACCAAGGAAAATATTGTTGCTGCTTTTAAAATTCTAACGTCTGATGCTAAAGTTGAGGGTATTCTTATCAATATTTTCGGCGGCATTATGAAATGCGACGTCATTGCCCAAGGCGCCGTGGACGCGGTGAAAGAAGTCGGCCTGCAAGTGCCGCTTGTTGTTCGTCTCGAAGGCACAAATGTCGAAGCCGGTAAAAAAATTATCAATGACAGCGATTTGAATGTTATTGCTGCCGATGATCTGGATGATGCCGCGCAAAAGATTGTCGCGGCTGTCGGCAACACGACTTACACCAAGTCTCAACTGTCGAAAATGCTCGAAGCTGATGTCGTCAAGATCGCAAATAGCATGGGTATTGCGGCATCCGTTGATGATTTGAAAGCCGACACCATACAGAAAATTTTAGGCAAGCAAGGCTAGTCACATGTCAGTATTAATTAACAAAGATACCAAAATTATTACGCAGGGTATGACGGGTAAAACCGGCACGTTCCACACCGAACAGGCGCTGGCCTATCACAATACAAAAATGGTGGCGGGCGTGACGCCGGGTAAAGGCGGGACAACGCATATAGGCCTGCCAAATTTCGATACCGTAGCCGAGGCCAAACAGGCAACAGGCGCAACAGCCTCGGTCATTTACGTACCCCCGCCTTTTGCGGCAGATTCAATTCTTGAGGCAATTGACGCCGAAATGGAGTTGATTATTGCGATCACAGAAGGCATTCCCGTCCGCGATATGATCCCAGTTAAACGCGCACTTGTCGGATCAAAGTCTCGGCTTATTGGTCCGAATTGTCCTGGTGTCTTAACTCCTGAAGAATGCAAAATCGGGATTATGCCCGGCAAAATTTTCAAAAAAGGGACATGCGGCGTGGTTTCACGATCAGGCACGCTGACCTATGAGGCGGTATTCCAGACCACGCAGGTTGGCCTTGGACAAACAACCGCTATCGGCATTGGCGGCGATCCGATTAACGGCACAAATTTCATCGATTGCCTAGAGCTTTTCCTCAATGACGACGACACCAAGCAAATAATCATGATCGGTGAAATTGGCGGTTCTGCCGAAGAAGAAGCTGCTGAATTTATCGCCCATATGGCCAAAAAAGGCATTAAAAAGCCCATAGTTGGCTTTATCGCTGGCCGCACGGCCCCTCCGGGACGTACAATGGGCCACGCTGGCGCAATTGTAAGCGGCGGAAAAGGTGGGGCTGAGGATAAAATTGCGGCCATGGAAAAAGCAGGTATTCGCGTCTCGGACTCACCGGCTAAACTCGGCATCACAATGATGGATGTTCTCAAAAGCTAGTGCCCATCAAACGGGCTCTGTATAAAGGCAAAATTTATGGCAGAAAAAGCGCGATCCGAACATAATCAGGCCATGCTTGATACATTGTTTTTAGATGGCGCCAATGTCGCCTATCTGGAACAAATGCAGGCGCGGTTTGCCGAAAACCCCGCCAGTGTTGACGCGAGCTGGCAACGCTATTTTCGTAGCTTGGGGGAAGAAGCGGCTATTGCAAAGAAAAATGCCGATGGCCCGATTTGGAAACGGGCCGATTGGCCGCTTGATCCCAATGGTGAACTAACCGCCGCATTGACTGGTAATTGGAATACAGATGAGGCGGCGATTAGCCAAAAGGTACAATCCCGCAATACTGACACGCCAAGCGCCGATGTACGCCAAGCCACCAAAGATAGTCTACGGGCACTTATGCTCATTCGGGCCTATCGTATGCGCGGACATCTTATTGCGGATCTTGACCCTCTTGGACTCAACAAAGCCGCTCCTCATCCAGAGCTTGAACCCGCAACTTATGGGTTCACAGAGGCTGACATGGATCGCGAAATTTTCATTGATGGTGTTTTAGGCCTTGAAACAGCTACTTTGACTCAAATTCTGGAAATTGTCCGCCGAACCTATTGTTCAACCTTTGGCGTTCAATTTATGCATATCTCTGATCCGGATGAAAAACGCTGGATCCAAGAACGCATTGAAGGACCGGATAAAGAGATTAGCTTTTCCAAAGAAGGCCGTCTCGCGATCTTGCAAAAATTGATTGAAGGCGAAGCCTTTGAGCAACTGATTCACAAACGCTATCCTGGCACCAAACGCTTTGGTATTGACGGGGCAGAAAGCCTGTTGCCAGCCTTAGAGCAAATTATCAAGCGCGGCGGGCAATTGGGGTTAAAAGATATTAACTTTGGTATGCCGCACCGCGGACGTTTGAATGTCATGGCCGCTGTAATGCAAAAGCCCTATTCAGCCATTTTTTATGAGTTTCTTGGCGGAGTCTCGGCAGGGGACGAAGATTTCGGATCTGGTGATGTGAAATACCATTTGGGTGTTTCTGATGATCGCGAGTTTGACGGCAATAGCGTGCATCTGTCTTTAGCCCCAAATCCATCCCATCTTGAAGTCGTGGCTCCTGTCGTAATGGGCAAAGCCCGGGCGAAACAACAAATGGCCTCTGGCACATACCAATCCCATAACCCGGAACAGGTCATGGCCGTGATACTGCATGGCGATAGCGCTTTTGCGGGCCAAGGCATTGTTATGGAATGTTTCCAAATGAGCCAATTAGCCGGATATCGCACCGGCGGAACCTTACATGTTATCGTCAATAACCAAATCGGTTTTACAACCACGCCGGATGAATACCGCTCCGGTCAATATTGTTCCGATGTCGCTTTCATGGTCGAGGCCCCTGTATTTCATGTCAATGGTGATGATCCTGAGTCCGTAGTTTTTGCTGCACGGGTCGCGACAGAATATCGGCAGAAATTCGGAAAAGACGTTGTTCTCGATATTATCTGTTATCGCCGTTATGGCCATAATGAAGGTGACGATCCTTCATTTACCCAGCCAATTATGTATAAAAAAATCGGCGCTATGGAATCAACAGCGGCGCTGTATGCCCAGCGCCTGATTGCACGCGGCGACTTATCAGCGGCCGATCATCAAAAGCGAGTTGATGATTTTTATGCCTTTTTGGACGCTGAGTTTGGTAAGGCGAAAAATTTCGAGACCAAAGAACCCGATTGGCTGCAAGGGGTGTGGCAAGGACTATCCCTGCCGAGCGAGAAAGACGGTAAACGCCATGGCGATACCGGTGTTGATATTCAGCGTCTACGTGATATTGGCGCCAAAATTACCGCTATGCCCAATTCCGTCAATATTCACCGTACACTAAAACGTATCATCAAAGCTCGGGCTGAAAAGATAGCGGCCGAAGACAATATTGATTGGGGTCTCGCCGAACATCTCGCTTTTGGGACATTGATAACAGAGGGCCATCCTGTCCGTCTTTCAGGGCAAGATAGTGAACGCGGCACATTTTCCCATCGTCAATCCCATTTTGTCGATCAACTTGATGAAAGCAAATATACACCGCTCAACACATTATCGGGCGAACAAGAATATTATCAAGTTCTCAACTCCCACCTCTCCGAAGAAGCCGTTTTGGGTTTTGAATATGGGTTTTCCGGCGCGGCCCCCCATGCTCTCACAATTTGGGAAGCGCAATTCGGCGATTTCGCCAATGGCGCGCAGGTCATGGTCGATCAATTTATTTCCAGTGCCGAGCAAAAATGGCTACGTATGTCTGGCCTCGTCATGCTTTTGCCTCATGGTTATGAAGGTCAAGGGCCAGAACATAGTTCGGCGCGGCTTGAACGATATCTGCAAATGTGTGCCGAAGATAATATGCAGGTTACAAATATTTCTACCCCGGCCAATTATTTCCATGCCTTGCGCCGTCAGGTTAAACGGGGCTTTCGCAAACCGCTGATTAATATGAGCCCAAAATCCTTACTACGCCATAAACTCTGTGTTTCCACATTCGAGGAAATGGCTAAAGGGTCTGAGTTTCACCGTGTTTTATGGGATGATGCTGATTACAAACCTGAAACAACAACCATAAAACTGGCTGCAGACTCAAAAATTAAGACCGTTATCCTGTGTTCGGGAAAAGTCTATTTCGATCTCTTTGCAGACCGTGAAACCCGCGGCATCACAGATACCTATCTTATGCGGATTGAACAGTTTTACCCCTATCCGGATGATGCACTGCAAGCCGAACTGAAACGCTTTAAAAATGCCGATATGATTTGGTGCCAAGAAGAACCCAAAAATATGGGTGCTTGGGCTTTTATTAATCCCTTCATCGAAGAGACCTTAATCGCTATTGGCGCAAAACATACACGCCCGCGTTATGTCGGACGTCCAGCTGCGGCCTCGACGGCAACAGGAATTGCGGCTAAGCATAAAAAAGAACAACGCGCCATTATGGATGGCGCTTTTAAAAAGCGATAAGATAATGACTGATATTACCATACCTAACGTCGGCGAGTCCGTTTCCGAAGTCACAATTGCCCAGTGGTTTAAAAAAGTCGGCGATGCAATAAAAAAAGACGAAGCCCTAGTTGAGCTTGAAACCGATAAAGCCGCGCAGGAGTTAGTCGCTCCGGAGGATGGTATTGTTGAAAATATTCTTGTCGCCGAAGGCGATAATGTCGCCGTGGGGACATTAATTGCTACATTAGGTACGGGTTCAGGTCAAACCGCAACACCGGCGTCGGGTACGGCCTCGTCCCCAGCCCCCGCAACCACCTCTGAAACCTCATCCTCAACCGATAGTACAAGCTCTATGAATATTGACGTTCCCAATGTCGGCGAATCCGTTACTGAAGTCACAGTTGCCTCATGGATGAAGCAACCGGGCGACACCGTGACAAAAGACGAAGCGATTGTCGAGCTTGAAACCGATAAAGCCGCGCAGGAATTAGTCGCCCCGGAATCCGGGATCATAGGCGAAATTCTGGTAGCAGAAGGCGATATCGCTCAAGTGGGCCAGACGTTATGCACATTAATAACCGGGGCCGCGGCTAGCCCCTCCCCTGCCGTATCTACAGCACCTGCGGCGGCGCCTACCCACAGCGGAAAGCCCCCCATGCCCAGCGCTGATCGGGTGATAAAGGAAAACGGATTAGATGCTTCTGCTATTGTCGGAACCGGTAAAGATGGCCGTATTACCAAAGGCGATGCCCTTGCGGCCAACGCTCGCCCCCCTACGCCCACAGCACCCACTGCGCCTCGGGAGCTCGGTCCACGCGAAGAACGCGTGCGTATGTCCCGTATTCGCCAAACAATTGCCCGGCGGTTAAAAGATGCGCAAAATACAGCCGCCATGCTGACAACTTATAACGAGGCTGACATGTCCAATATCATGGCGATGCGCAGCCAATATAAAGAGGTCTTTATCAAAAAACATGGCGTTAAATTGGGATTCATGAGTTTCTTTGTCAAAGCCTGTGTTCAAGCGTTAAAAGATGTGCCCAATGTCAATGCTGAAATCGACGGAACGGATATTATTTATAAAAATTATTATGATATCTCAATCGCTGTTGGTACCGACAAAGGATTAGTCGTCCCTGTATTACGGGATGCTGATAGCTTGTCATTAGGCGGAATTGAAAAAGGCATTGGGGCTTTGGGGCAAAAGGCGCGCGATGGCGCTCTTTCTATGGCTGACATGTCCGGCGGAACCTTCACAATTTCCAATGGCGGGGTTTATGGTTCGCTAATGTCATCCCCAATATTAAATCCGCCGCAATCGGGAATATTAGGCATGCATAAGATCGAAAAACGCCCGGTTGTTATTGACGATACAATCGTCATTCGCCCGATGATGTATCTGGCACTATCCTATGACCACCGTATTGTTGATGGAAAGGAAGCCGTGACCTTTTTGGTACGCGTCAAAGAATGTCTTGAAGATCCGGAACGGTTACTTCTCGACCTATAATCAATAATTTAATAGAGCTGTAATACTATTTTTTTAAGGGATATTTAGACATTTACACCACTGAGAGATAACAATAAAAGAGACTCTTATGACCAATATAGTAAAAAAGGATGGCAAAGGCCTTGGTATTCTCGCGGCTTTTGCCATCGTATGGCATATTTTAGGCTTATTTGCCTTAGGTCTGGAACGCTTTGCTTCCGCTGAATCCCTGGCTAATAATTACACAAACGAACAAATTACCTATCTCAGTTCAACATCTGTCTGGATCGTCGTCACTAATCTTATCGCTGTCGTATTGGGCCTTGCAGGGTCTATTACGCTTTTAAGACGCCGCTCAATAGCTTATTATTTCTTCGCTTTGTCTCTGTTGGCTGTTCTTATCGTTATGCTAGATACCTATTTACGCGGGGGCTACGCAATTATGGGAACAACCGGAACAGGGACCTCTATTGCCATTACATTGATTGCCATTTTCCTTTTTTGGGCAACCCATAGTGCCCGGGAAAAAGGCCAGTTGCACTGATTAAGCCTGCCCGCCGCACTTGCTAGACAGACAACCCAAATTTGCATATTATTCTCTGATAAAAAGGGGAATAATATGACACAAGATAATGATAACAGTAAAATTAGCCCTAAACCACCTTTGTGGTTTTGGGCTGTTTCTGCTTTAGCTCTGCTCTGGAACTTAATGGGTGTCTGGCAATATATTTGGCAAACAACAGCAACCTCGGAAGATCTAGCCAAAGTCTATAATGCAACACAATTAGATATGATTAATGCCCAGCCAGCATGGTATACGGGCGTCTTTGCTCTGGCTGTTTTTGGCGGTGCCTTGGGATGCCTGTTACTCTTGCTCCGCAAAAAAATAGCCCTCTGGCCATTGTTGCTCTCTTTAATCTGCGTGATTATACAAAATATCTATTTCGCGACAGCCGGCGTCTATGCCCATATTCATGGCGGCGAATGGGTGATGACACTTTTAATCCCGCTCGTCGCAATTTTACTTGTTTGGCTTGCTCGGCATATGTCTGCAAAACATATTCTACGTTAAGCGACTGTTGACCTGAAAACCCGCCGCGCGTAAGTGAAACTCTCTTGACGCGTAGCGGAGCTTTCTATGTCTGACATATATGATCTTATTATTATTGGCGGCGGCCCCGGCGGTTATAACTGTGCCATCCGGGCTGGGCAACTCGGCTTAAAAGTCGCCTGTATTGAAACCCGTAAAACGCTCGGCGGCACCTGCCTAAATGTCGGCTGTATTCCGTCAAAGGCTTTGCTACATGCCACAGAAATGTTGGAAACAGCACAAAAGACATTTACTCATATGGGGCTAACAGGCGAAACGGGTTTTGATCTACCGGTTATGATGCGCGCAAAAGAAAAAACGGTGACAGGCCTTACATCCGGCATTGAATTTCTATTTAAGAAAAACAAGGTCGAGCATATTGAAGGCTTTGGTAAAATTATTGACGCCGGTACGGTAGATGTTGGCAGGAAAACGCTGAAAACAAAAAACATCGTCATTGCAACGGGGTCCGAAGTCGCAACATTGCCGAATGTTGATATTGACGAAAAACAGATCGTTTCCTCTACGGGGGCGCTAGAGCTTAAAAAAGCCCCAAAGAAAATGCTGGTCATAGGCGGCGGCGTTATTGGACTAGAACTCGGGTCTGTCTGGCGGCGGCTTGGAACTGAAGTCACTGTGGTGGAATATCTTGACCATATAATGCCAGGTATGGATGCAGAAATACAAAAACAAGCGCTACGGATATTCAAGAAACAAAAAATGAAATTTGAGTTGGGCCGTAAAGTCACAGCTGTAACAAAAAAAGGCAAAGGTTTGATAGTAAAAACAGAGGCCAGCGCTGGCGGTAAAGAGAAAGATATTGATGCTGATATTGTTCTTGTCTGTATCGGCCGCCGTCCTTTCACTACAGATTTGGGCCTTGAGGCTATCGGCGTGAAAACTGATAAACGCGGTTTTATTGAAACCGAACATTTCAAAACCAATATCCCCGGTATTTATGCCGTTGGCGATTGTACCCTTGGTCCTATGCTGGCCCATAAGGCCGAAGACGAAGGCGTGGCCGCTGCGGAAATTATAGCGGGCAAAGCGGGCCATGTTAATTATGACGTTATTCCAGGTGTTGTTTACACAGCCCCTGAAATCGCCAGTGTTGGCAAAACCGAAGAAGAACTTAAAGCCGCCTCGATTCCCTATAAGAAGGGTAAATTTCCGTTTACTGCCAATTCTCGCGCACGGGCTAATCACCAAACCGACGGCTTTGTCAAAATTCTCGCCCATGCCGAAACTGATGAAATTCTCGGTGCGCATATGATCGGGGCTCATGTTGGAGACCTTATTGCCGAAGTTGCTCTGGCGATGGAATTTAAGGCCGCCAGCGAGGATATCGCGCGGACCTGCCACGCCCACCCCACGATTACCGAAGCCGTTCGACAAGCTGCTATGGATGTCGAAGGCTGGACAATGCAAATGTAAAAGTGAATTGGCTATTTGACAGGGCTGCCTATCAGGCTTAGGGCGCGCATAACAATATGGCTCTTACGGGTCTTACGACCTGATAGGTTCTCATGACTGATTTTAAATCCCTAAATTTGGCCGCACCCCTGCAATCCGCGCTTGATACATTAGGCTATACGACGCCAACACCCATACAAATGGAAGCCATTCCACCCGCTCTGGCTGGACGTGACCTTATGGGGATTGCTCAAACCGGAACGGGGAAAACCGCTGCTTTTTCCCTGCCAACTCTTCATCATATTTGCCGCACGGATCAAGAGCCCCCAAAACGCGGGACGCGGGTCCTTGTCTTGGCCCCGACACGGGAACTGGCCTCGCAAATATCCGTCTCCTTTAGCGATTACGGCCGTGATATTGCCCATCTCTCTGTCGCAACTGTTTTCGGCGGCGTACCCATTGGCCGGCAAATAAAACGACTGGTTGGCGGAAACGATGTTTTAGTAGCCACACCCGGACGGTTGATTGACTTGCTTGATCGCAAAGCCATCACCCTCAAGGATGTTGAGATTTTGATCTTGGACGAAGCCGACCAAATGATGGATATGGGTTTTATTCACGCTTTGCGTAAAATTGTTCCTCTTGTACCTCGTCAACGCCAAACACTTTTCTTTTCGGCTACAATGGCCCCCAAAATTAAAACCCTCGCCAGCCAGTTTTTAACTGATCCCGTTAAAGTCAGCGTATCACCCGCCAACACCACAGCAGAAAAGGTCATTCAAAGCGCGATTATGATTAATCAAGCGGAAAAACAGGCCCTACTTTCGCTTAAATTATTAGACCCAGAAGTGGACCGGGCTCTGGTGTTCACGCGCACGAAACACGGTGCCGACCGCGTGGTAAAACGTCTTGCCAAAGTGGGCATTGCCGCCATGGCCATACATGGCAATAAATCCCAAGGTCAGCGCCAACGTGCACTGTCCGCTTTTCGGGACGGCACTGTCAAAATTCTCATTGCGACCGATATTGCTGCCCGTGGTATTGATATTGAAGGTATCACCCATGTTTTCAACTATGAAATACCCAATGTGGCCGAGCAATATGTTCACCGGATTGGCCGTACAGCGCGGGCGAACCGCGAAGGACATGCTATGTCTTTCATTTCACCGGATGAAAAAGCCTATCTACGCGACATTGAAAAACTATTAGGCAGTGCCTTGCCACGCGAAAGCCTGCCCGATGATTTTTTGGGACAAGTCGCCACATTACAATCGCGCGAAGCCATAAAACCGCCTGCGCAAAAAGGGGCACCCGAAACCCGGAAAGGCCGCGGAAAGTCAAGAAAAAAGACCAAACGGTCTGGGCAACAGTCGGACCCGACCCACACAGGACCTAAAGGCAATAGTTCTAAAAACCCGCCCCCTGATAACCGCGGCGGAAAAAACAACCCTGAACACAAAACCAAAACTGAGCGCCGCGAAGACGGAGCGCCAACACATCACCGCAAAAAACAAAACCGCAAGAATAAAGCCGCAGCTTCGCCACAATCAGACCGGACACCAACTGGCGTAAACCCCCAAACACCCGAGCGAAAAATGTCCGGTGATAATCCGGGGTTCAAACGCAAAGCCCGGCGCAATAAGACAAAAAACTCCACATCAAACCAAAGTAGGGCCCAAACATCTAGCCCACAACCATCGATAAGACCTAAAGGTCAATCCAATCAAAAACAGGCGCAAAGATCAGGCTCAAAATCTTCGCGGAATAAAAAACCCGCGCCCCCAAAACCC
>CAZZKV010000032.1:23130-26820 GCA_964654665.1 uncultured Caulobacterales bacterium
CAAAACCCGGCCAGGGACCAACTTCCAAAAAGCGGCATAAAAACAAACAGCGCCGGAAATCCAGCCCACAAAAATTCGGTCCCCGTAAAACAGGGGATTAGAGGCCTAAGCTTAAACTTAGGCCTTATCAAACACTGCCACAGCGGCCATATCGCGCGGCGTAATTTCGCCTTCACCTTTGAAATATTTCCAAGAGCGTTCACATTTGCGCCACAAATTATCCTCTGCTAGCGTCGTGACGGATATCTCCGAAGCCGCCTCGCTGAGACTACAATCGGAAACAATTAAGTAATCTGCCAGCGTATCTGACGGATTAACAGGGTCGGCATAATCCTCGCGGCGCGAAACCCCTAAGCTCCGTAAAGCTGCCACTAAATCATCTAGAGCCGGCGCCGTAATACTGGCTTCGAGACTGGACCGAATAAGCCCCGCTTTGCGCAAAGGCTCGGATGCCTCGGAAACCTGCCCTCTAAAGTCTCGAATAAGATTGATCTTATCCGCTAAGGCTTCATCGTGCCATTCGGGCTGACTGTCTGGGAAAAGCTGTAAATGAACGGAGCCCTCATCCGAGGCAAACCGCATTTGCCACACCTCTTCGCATGTAAAACACAAGATCGGGGCCAGCCATGTTGTCAGACGCAGGAAAATCTCATGCATCACTGTACGGCATGCCCGCCGCCGCGTGGAGTCCAAAGGATCACAATAGAGCGCATCTTTACGGATATCGAAATAAAAGGCTGATAAATCAACCGTACAAAAATTAAACAAAGCTGAGAAAATGCCTTTGTGATCATGGTCTCTCACGGCTTTGGCGTGCAAGGCAGTCAACTCGGAGAGTCGGTGCAAAACCCATTTTTCCAGTGCCGGCATAGCGGCATAATCCACGGCATCTTTTTCATTATACCCGTCGAGCGCACCAATCATATAACGCAGCGTATTGCGCAATTTACGATAAGCATCGACATTAGTCTGGATGATTTCCTTACCGATTTTCAGATCATTGGCCCAATCGGAACTCGCCGTCCAAAGCCGCATAATCTCTGCGCCATATTGTTTGGAAATATCTTCGGGGCTCATCGTATTTCCCAAAGATTTGGACATTTTATAGCCCTTCTCATCGACAACAAAACCATGGGTTAAAACGCCCTTATACGGCGCCTCGCCGTAAACAGCACAGCTCTCAAGCAGGGAGCTTTGAAACCACCCCCGGTGCTGATCAGAGCCTTCCAGATAAAGGTCAGCACGGTCCGGCAGATCACTACGCCGTTTCAAACAAAACGCATGGGTCGAGCCGCTGTCAAACCACACATCTAAAATATCGCTAACCTTGTGCCAGCCCGTATTTTCATCAGGCATGAAGGTTTCAAGCGGCGTATCAAACCAGCCATCAACACCCTTCGCTTCAATTGCTTTTAAAATTCGCGCATTAATCGCATCGGCATCATCGCGCTCTGTATGTAATACGCCGGTCTCATCGACTATCACAGTGATCGGCACGCCCCAATTACGTTGGCGGGAAATCAACCAGTCGGGACGGTCCTCTACCATTATACGCAACCGGTTACGCCCGCGCTCCGGCCAGAATTGCGTCTTGTCAATGGCCGCCAATGCTGTCTCGCGCAGGGCATTTTCAGAACCCTTTTGTCCCATGGCGATAAACCATTGCGGCGTTGCGCGGCGAATAACAGGGGCCTTGGATCGCCAACTATGGGCATCACGCAAGGTCAACATACCGCGGGCCAAAAGCGTGCCGCATTCAACCAGCGCCTTAAGCACTTCGCCATTCGCCTTGCCATCTTGCCCGCGTTTCTTGCCGCTGGTGCGGATAACATCAAGCCCTTGAAACCGTTCGGGCATCACATCGGTATAACAGCCCGCATCATCCAGAGTCATAGGGACAACCGTATCGACACCCAAGCTTTCGAGTTTTTTCTGATTGGAAACCCAGACGACATAATCATCCTCGCCGTGGCTGGGCGCAGTATGAACAAACCCCGTCCCTGCCTCTGCGGTAACATGGGAGCCCTCAAGCATAGGTACGGGGAAGTCGTATTTACCGCCTGCGCCTTCCATAGTCTTTAAGGGATGATCGAGCACTATTTCGCGCAAAGATGCGGCGCTGATATCCTGAATGCGCTGCGCGGTTTTAATTAACCCCGCTTTTGCGACAGCCGGCCAGAGATCATCTGCGACAATCAGGCGATCCCCGGGCTTTGACCACGGTTCAAATTCGCTCTCTTCCAACGTGGTAACAGCATAAAGCCCATATGTGATTTTATCTGAAAAACTCACCGCGCGGTTCGCCGGAATAGTCCAAGGCGTTGTTGTCCAGATCACAATGGATGCTGGGGCCATACCCCCGTCTCGCACAGGGAATTTCACATAAATCTGTGTGGCTTTTTTATCCTTATATTCCACCTCGGCTTCGGCCAAAGCTGTTTGTTCGACAGGCGACCACATGACGGGTTTGGAGCCGCGGTAGAGTTGGCCTGTTTTCGCAATTTTCAGCAGCTCGGCGCAAATATCGGCCTCGCTCTGGAAATTCATAGTTTTATAGGGATTGTCCCATTCACCGACCACGCCCAGCCGTTTAAATTCTTCGCGCTGGATATCGAGCCATTCCGCCGCATATTCCCGGCACCGCGTTCGAAATTCACTGCCCGGCACTTGGTCTTTCGTCCGGCCTTTACCGCGAAATTCTTCTTCGACTTTCCATTCAATCGGCAAACCGTGGCAATCCCACCCCGGAACATAATGGGCATCAAATCCCGCCATCTGGTGCGAGCGATTAATAATATCTTTCAGAATTTTATTAAGCGCAGTCCCCATATGAATATGGCCATTGGCATAAGGCGGACCGTCATGCAGCGTATAGGGCGTGCGCCCTTTTGATTGCGCGCGTAATTGCCCGAACAGGTCAATTTTATCCCAACGCGCCAGCCATTGTGGCTCTTTTTTAGGCAATCCTGCCCGCATCGGAAAATCGGTCTTTGGCAGGAAAAGTGTCTCGCGATAATCGCGTTTCGTCTCGGTCATGGTAATCTCGGAAATGGGGTTGAAAACTCAGGCAGAAATGTCCCGATACGCACCTAACGCATCGGGCCAATAATTCGTATAATTATAGCCATATTCAACATGAGCGCGGAGGTACCATAGCGTCAATGCCGCGTCCAGCGCAGATATTGCCCCAATAAATCACTATACCCTAGGCTTATTCCAGCCGACTGGGAGCCTTTAAAATCTCGCGCTTTATCCGTGCGAGCGTAAAGCCTATATTCCGGCGTTTAAACCCAGCGCGGTCAATACGCGATAATTGGACCCTATAAGCTTTGCCATGAACGCGCTTTAACTCATTATGCAAAGACCGGATCATCCATAAATGTCCACCGCGTACAAGAATAAAATAAAGGGCAAAAAAGCCGAGGATCACCGCTTCATGGCCCAAATTATCGGGCGATTGCCCGTCGCGGCGAAAAAACAATAATAAAGCCGTCAACGTCAAAGCCGATGGTAGAACGCAGCGTTGTAACCAGCATCTTACAGATAGGTAATCCTGTTCAAGTTCTGTCACGGTCATAAGGATTTATAACCAAACAAAAGACAAAATCAAAGCTCCGGTATCACGCCAAACTCTCCATATCATGCCCATGCGTCATACACCCATGCGTCATCCTTGGAGCACGCCCTCAG
>CAZZKV010000033.1:0-23709 GCA_964654665.1 uncultured Caulobacterales bacterium
AACTTCTTTAGACGTCTGTCGATCCTATTTCGGCCCCATCAAAAACATTCACGCCTCTTATTAAGGTAGTGAAAGCTTATGGTGGAGCCGCCGGGTACCGCCCCCGGGTCCAGTCCGCTTATTACAAGCGCGTTTATCATCATAGCTGGCAAGCCAGCACGCTATATATAAGCCGTTTTGGATGTAATTGCTAGCGATAAAGCCCGGTTTTATAAAGCCTTAATAGCCAATAGACGGTAATAGTCTGTTTATGTGATAGCTATCACAGCCCCATAGCGCGAAAATTTTTTATTAAACCGTAGGTCAAGATCAAGAAGATGGGCGATGGTACTTTTACAACAAACACAACAAGATACAAAAATATTGGAAAAAGTTCTTGAGCTGGATATTCCAGCCTATCGAGATGCTTATAGTGATAGAACGGCGTGGCTTATGGCCTGTTTTTCAGATATCGCTTATATAAAATTTGATAAGATTGATCTTGACGATAAAAAGATAAAAGCGGCCTTTACCAAAGCGGTTAATGGCATCATTGATGACCAGAACCGACTGGATACATTAAATAGGGTGGTCGATAAATTTATTCGAAATCATGAGCAGGAAGAAGCCTCTTTACGCGATAATTTGGGGCTGCTGCAATATGAGCTTGTCGAAGTGTTTGACAAGAAAGGGTCACAAGCGCTGCTAGCTAAAAATGTGAAAATGGGAAGGTTGATTCTGGCGTTTCGCGGGACCGAACCGACAAGCGTTGAAGATATCAAGGTTGATATAAAGGCAAGGCTTAGTAGCCAAAGTGGCGGAAAGGCTCATCTTGGCTTTACCGAGGCCTATATGGCTATTGACGGGGATATACAGAAAGCGCTCAAACACCCTGAATTTTCCAACTATCGGCTTTATATAACCGGGCATAGCCTTGGCGGGGCGCTGGCGTCCATTGCCACGAAGCGCATCGAACATACCGGCGGTATTTCTGCCTGTTACACATTTGGGTCGCCGCGTGTCGGTAATAAGGATTGGGTTGAAGGGATTAAACCCCCGATGTATCGCGTAGTAAATGCCAGTGACATCGTGCCGATGTTGCCCCCGACAGGAAATGTTTTTAATGTATTGGGTTATATTGCCATGCATGTCATTCCTGTTATTGGTCCTCATCTTGCCAATTGGCTTAAACGATATACGGGATATTTCCATAGCGGCGATATGCGGTTTTTAAAAAAATCAAAACAAGAAAACTATGTAGATACAGGCCTGTTGCCGCATACAAGCTTTGTGCACCGTATTAAACTTTGGGTTAACTCCAAACGCGCAAAAAAGGGCGTTGAAGATCATTCCGTTCGTGTTTACCGGAAAAAATTAGCCGCCATTGCTATTGATAGGAATTCGGTCAAACATGGGGTTTAACACAGACCGGCCATGAAAAAGGGCGGGATGGCCCGCCCTGATTTTAAACAGACCTGTTGATAGACTTAGATTTCAACTTCTTCGGCATCGTCATCATCGTCGCCTGTTGGCGGCATGTCGTCCTCTTCATCGTCAACAACAAGAGCGGCGTCTTCGTCTTCGTCTTCATTTTCATCATAACCATCATAGCCGGGTTTTTCATCATCCCCGCCTTTAGCGCCGCCAATAACAGCGACATCATCGCCATCCAGCTCCAATTCCTTGGCTGCTTCGTCTTCTTCGTCAATATCCTCTTCATCGACTTCTGCCTCTGCGGCGTCATCTTCATCTTCATCACTGGCTTCAGGGCCAAGCGGTGCGAGCGGAATTTCAGGTTTTTCAATCTCATCAGGATTAAAACTGTGACCACACATCGGGCAGGTTGCCGGATTGCGCGTTAAATCGTAAAATTTGCTCTCACATTCAGGGCAAACTCTTTTTTCGCCTAATTCTGCTTTTGCCATAACGGCGGACCTTTCAAAAATTGAGGCGTCATTGCAACTTCATCTTGCGCATGTTGCGTGAGCATGTAAAACGCCAGCCTCATTTCTATAACTGAGCGGGTCATAAAGCCTGAATTTCGCAAGTCAACCACAATATGCCAAAGACACCATCTGATATAATTTCTACGAGGGCCAGTGCGCAAAAGAGCGGCGCTTTGAAAGGGGTTGTTACAGCCCCGGGCGATAAATCGATTTCACATCGGTCTATTATTTTGGGGACATTGGCCGAAGGTACTACAGAGGTTACAGGTTTGCTCGAAGGGGCTGATATCCTCTCTACAATTGCCGTTATGCAAGCGCTGGGGGGCAAGATATCGCGTCAAGGTGTCGGGCATTGGCATGTGACAGGCGTTGGTGCCAAAGGCTTGAAAACATCGCAAGATGATCTGGATTGCGGGAATGCAGGGACAGGGGTTCGCCTGATTATGGGGGCTGTCGCTGGACAGGGTGTGAAGGCCCGGTTTGTTGGAGATAGCTCATTATCTGCGCGTCCGATGGGCCGTGTTCTAGATCCGTTGGGTGATATGGGAGTGGTTTCCGAATCGCAAGACGGAGGGCGATTACCTGTCACATTACATGCCGGAACCGTGCAGCCTCTTGATTACACTCCGCCCCATGCCAGCGCGCAGGTTAAATCCTGTATTTTATTGGCGGGACTGGGGGCCAAGGGCGTAACCACGGTACGCGAGCCGCGTCTGACCCGGGATCATTCGGAAAATATGTTGCGAGCCTTTGGGGTACGCGTTGATAGTCAAATTATTGGCGCGGGACAGCATGTTCGTCTGACAGGACCGGCCCATTTAACGGCATGCCGCATTCGCGTACCAGGAGATCCGTCTTCTGCGGCTTTTCCCATTGTGGCGGCTTTGATAGTGCCAGGCTCGGATGTTATTATTGAAAATGTTATGATGAATAAGACCCGTACAGGTCTGTTTGAAACTTTGATTGAAATGGGCGCTTATTTGCGCGCGGATAATTTCCGGACATCAGGCGGCGAAGTGATTGCTGATATTCATGTTAAACATTCCCAATTGCGTGGTATTTCAGTGCCGCCGCAACGCGCGGCTTCTATGATTGATGAATATCCTATACTAACTATCGCTGCTGCTGCTGCCCGTGGTACGACTATTATGGACGGTATTGGCGAGTTGCGGGTTAAAGAAAGCGATCGGATTGCCGCTACGGCTGCGCTGTTGCGCGAAAACGGAGTTAACGTTGCAGAACGCGAAGACGGGATGAGTGTTATTGGTGGACCTGTTCACGGTGGTGCGGTTGTAAAGACCCATCATGATCATCGTATTGCAATGTCAGCGCTTATTTTAGGTCTGATAGCAAATAAGCCAATTACTATTGATGATGCGGCTATGATCGGGACAAGTTTCCCTAGTTTCTTCGCTGTAATGGATAGGATGGGCGCGTCTTTGGCACAGGCTTAGAGCTCTCTGTGTGCACATTTTAAAGTTTGAATGTTTTTAAGAACGATCGGCGATCATGTGTTGAAAGATAGCCGTTGAGAGGCAAGGCTTGTGCGCTGAGTAAAGTTTACTATAAGTGAGGGTTATTCATTTCAGGATCATATATGAAAAATCCATTTGATAATGCCGAGCGTAAGGCGTTTCGTGATACAATAACGGATTTCGTTTCACAGGAAATACGTCCTCATGCGTTCGAATGGGATGAAGCGGGCGGTATTCCCATGGAGCTACATGAAAAAATCGCAGCATTAGGCGTTTGGGGTTTTGGTATTGAAGAGGTTTATGGCGGGCTTGGGTTTGATGACCCCTTTATGCGGATGGATTATGCGGTGGCTATGGGAATGTGCGGTGCGGGCGGCGTTCCGGCGGCATTGGGCGGGCGCAGTATTTCCATTGACCCCATTTATAAATTAGCTAGCCAAGAGATTAAAGACCGCTGTTTGAAAGATATTATTCAGGGGCGGGCACAAAGCTCGCTTGGGATTACAGAACCGGGCGGCGGTTCGGATGTGGCACAGCTTAAGACAACGGCTGTACGTGATGGTAATCATTGGAAGCTCAATGGATCCAAAACCTTTATTACAGGTGGTATGCAATCGGATTATTTTGTAATCGGGGCGCGTACAGGCGGCTCTGGGCTATCCGGTATTTCGTTGTTTTTTGTTGATGCCGATACGCCCGGATTTTCACGGACGCCTTTGACCAAAAAAATGGGGTGGTGGGCCTCTAATCAAGCGACATTATATTTCGATGATTGCCGTGTTCCGGCTGAAAATCTGATGGGCGAAGAAGATCATGGATTTATTCAAATCATGCATAATTTTAATTATGAGCGCTTTGGCCTTAGCGCTTGGGCGCTAGGTATGATGAAAGTCTGTCTGGAAGACTCTATCGCATGGGCGCAGCAGCGCGAAACTTTTGGCAAACCACTTATTAAACATCAGGTTATACGGCATAAAATCGCTGATATGTCAGCCAAGATCGATGCGACAGAAAGTTATTTATGGGCTATTTGTGCGCAAATAGAGCAGGGCGACATGCCGGTTGCGGAAATTTGTAAATCCAAATTTTTTGCAACAAAAGCTTTAGAGTTTTGCGCATCCGAGGCCATGCAAATATTAGGCGGTGCCGGGTATATGCGAGGCAACCGCGTCGAAAATATTTACCGCGAAGTAAAAGTGATCGCGATTGGCGGCGGGTCGGAAGAGATCATGCGGGATCTGGCCGTCCGGCAGATGGGTCTGTAACTATAGTTTAAAAGCCGTATTTACTGCATTTGTCTTTGGCCTTTTTTAGGCGGAGTTTCGGCTCCGCCCGCAAAGCATTGGGCTATTTTCATCCACTCTGTTGCAGCCTGTCCGTGGATGGATAGATGGGTGTCGCCTATATTACGGCATTGTGTAACAATCTGGCAAAATTCTGTGGCTGAGCCTTGGACATAATTACCGTCTTGCGGCGTATTCCATTCCCATATAACTCCGCTGGGGGCTGTTAAACGGACATAGGGTTTGGGCAATAGTGGTTTCAATTCATTGACTTTAAAGGACCATGAATAGGTGGTAATGCCAATATGGGCGATATTTTTAAGTCTATCTTTATCCACGCGCTCTTGCCCTAAAATATCAAAAATAGCTTGGGCATGGGCCCATGTTTCCATTTGCCGGGCTATAATACAGCTACGGGCAGACATATCGGGACCGCCCCATTTTACCCGTCTATCAGGATCGGCAGTCTTATATGTATTGGCAATAGTCTGAAAACCTTCGCACCATGCGGTATAAAGTTTTGTGCCCGTGTCCAGACCTTGGGCATGCGCCCATTCACGTTGAAGGTCCTGATGGGTTCGCCCACCGTTGAAAATATGGATGACGTCTTTCATGAGCGCGGTAAATTTGACGGGATCGTTTAATGTCCAACCTGCCGCCATATTCCAGAGATGTAGATGCGCAATGATGTCATAAAGTGTCCAGTTTTTGAACTGGGTTACGCGCTTGAAATCCATATCACTTAGAGGTTTCAACAGTTCAGCGACGGAAGTGCTTTCTTCTTTAAAATCAATAGCTTCTTGCATTGTTTTTAAGCCTTTATTTCAATCATTATCATATCAGCCGGGATCTGTATGCCAGCCTTCACATGAATGGCAGATATTGTGCCGTCTATGTCAGCGAGTATTTCATGCTGCATTTTCATAGCCTCTAAAATAGCAAGTCGTTGCCCTTTCACAACCGTGTCCCCTTCGGCAATGAAAAGCGAGAGTAACGCCCCATGCATAGGGGCTATAATCGATCCGGCCCCTATGGAGTCCGCGGCGCTGGTAATAGTGGTATTCATATTGGTAAAGCTATAATCGCGTCCATCAATTGATACGGACAGGCTTGTTTCATCCATAGCATAAAAATTAGCCTTCAAACGATGCGCATCAATCGCAAGTAAAATAGTGTTTTGGGTCTGACTTAGCACTGTAACCCTATGATTGGTTTCACGTACAGTAACCTTAAACTGAACTTCGCTTAGGGGTGTTACAACGACATCGGTATCGCCATAACGATAGGGCGTATGCATGGAGGTTGCGCTGGACCAATTCAATAAGGGGCCCGGTATAGGTGCACTGATAGCG
This sequence comes from uncultured Caulobacterales bacterium, assembly GCA_964654665.1. GTDB lineage: Bacteria > Pseudomonadota > Alphaproteobacteria > Caulobacterales > Maricaulaceae > CALCKU01. The sequence goes on from CAZZKV010000033.1 coordinate 6,036, forward strand.
AGCGCAGCGTTTTGAGAAATAGTGTATTGAATGATCGCGGCGGTTATAATCTCCCGCGCAGTGAGCGTAACATCGGCTAGAGCGGTACTGGGAAAATTATCTTCGATAAAGGCTGTTGTTACATTACCATCAGCAAAGACCGGATGGGTGAGGGCGTCGATAAGAAAGGCCTTATTGGTTTTAACGCCAAAAAGGATCGTTTCTTTTAGCGCAGCAATTAGTTTGTTACGCGCTTCGGTGCGTGTATCGCCATAAGCGATGACTTTCGCAAGCATGGGATCATAAAATGAAGTAACGGGGCTGCCGGTTTCAATGCCGCTATCGATACGAATATCGGGCAGGGTACTGGGTTTGAAACAATGGATAGGGCCTGTTGCCGGCAGAAAGCCCGCGGCAGGGTCTTCGGCGTAAAGACGGGCTTCGATGGCATGGCCCTTCAATGCGATATCTGATTGGGATAAGGCCAATTTTTCTCCGCGCGCAATCCGTATTTGCAGAGCCACAAGATCTAACCCTGTTACCATTTCCGTGACAGGGTGTTCGACTTGTAGGCGCGTATTCATTTCCAAAAAGAAGAAATTTCCGGTGCTGTCGAGCATAAATTCGACGGTGCCCGCGCCGCTATATCCAATATCTTTAGCCGCCGCAACGGCCGCCGCCCCCATCGCTTTGCGCAGTGCGGGTGTCATGGCGTGGCAGGGCGCTTCTTCAATGACTTTCTGGTGGCGGCGTTGCACCGAGCAATCCCGTTCGCCAAAATGGAGTGTATGACCATATCGATCCGCGAAAATTTGAATCTCAACATGGCGAGGGTTTTCTATGGCGCGTTCTAAAATAAGGCTATCGGAACCAAAGGCATTCAGGGCTTCGGACCGTGCATCCGATAAGGCATCGAGAAGCCGGCTGGCTTTACCGACCAGACGCATACCGCGTCCGCCGCCGCCGGCAGCGGCTTTGACCATAAGCGGGAAGCCAATGGTTTTACTCTCTTTTATCAGTGTAGCATCATCTTGCGCAGCGCCGTGATAGCCCGGTACGCAGGGCACGCCGGCTTTGATCATGCGGCGTTTCGCTTTGGCTTTGTCACCCATGAGGGTGATTGCTTGTGGTGTAGGACCAATGAAGATGAGGCCGGCTTTTTTACACGCTTTGGCGAAAGCGGCACTTTCTGACAGAAATCCATATCCGGGATGTATCGCTTCAGCCTCCGTTTGTTGGGCCGCATCGAGGATTTTATCGATCATAAGATAGCTGTCTTGGGCGGGCGCGGGGCCGATATGAATGGCCTGATCAGCCATTTTCACATGGGGCGCACTGGTATCAGCATCGGAATAAACAGCTATTGTTATTAATCCCATATCTTTAGCACTGCGTATAATACGGCAGGCGATCTCGCCGCGATTGGCTATAAGGATGGAATTAAAAGGACGTATTTTTTGCTGTGTCATAAAGGCACCCAATTTGGTTTGCGCTTTTCAATAAAGCTGGCAATCCCTTCCCGGCCTTCATCGCTGACTATGCAATCAGCAAATTTACCGGCTGCAAAATCTTTTTGGGCTTCACGCGTTAAATGCGGAGTGGCCAAAAGAATGGCTTTGGTGGCGGCTATGGCACCGGGCGCGCATTGCATAACTCCTTTTTTCAATTGAGATTCGATCTCCGCAAAGGCCGCGGCGTCTTTTACGACATAATCAGATAGGTTATAGTCGGGCGTTTGCACACCTGTGAACCGGGCCCCTGTCAGCATAATACGGCGAGCATAGGGCAAGCCTGTTCGGGCGACAATAATCGGTGCAATCTGGGCTGGAGGGATACCGATCATGGTTTCTGTCAATGCGAATTTAGCCTCTTCGGTAACGACAATAATATCAGCGCAGCACATCAATCCCAATCCACCGGCAATGGCTGCGCCTTCGATATAGGCTATGACAACTTGCGGCATAGAGAGCAATAAATCAAACATATCCCCCGCATCGCGGTTCATTACGGCAAATGCACCAGTCGTGGCTTCGCCGCTTTGCAGAGCTTTGAAGCTTTTTAAGTCGCCGCCTGCACAAAAAACCCCGCCTTCGCCGCGTAGCGTAATGCCGCGCACCCTGCGGTCATCTTTTACGGCTTCTAAAATTGCAGTGAATTCTGCCGTAAGCGTTTCAGATAGGGCATTACGGTTTTCAGGCGAGTTAAATCCAATCGTCAACCAACCTTTATCTATTGAGGTTTTAATTTTATCGGTCTTGGGGAGGTGCGTTTTGGATAGTGTCGTCATAATGAAACCTGTGTTTACAGTCGGGCGATGCCAAAACTGTTTTCCTTGATACTCCGGTTGCGGGTTTCCCAAACCGTTGCCAGCATGAACCCTAAGACTTTACGCGAATCTCGTGGATCTATCATACCGTCATCACAAAGATGGCCGGAGGTGTAGAAGGCACCTGCTTGGCTATCGAAAATTTGCACCAGCTTTTTGCGTTGCTGTGCTGCGATTTTCGGGTCTATTGATGTGCCTGTTCGGGCCGCTTGCCCGGCAGCGACAATTTCCATAACGGTTGCAGCCTGATCCCCGCCCATAACGCCGGTCATGGCATTGGGCCATGTCATCAAGAAATCAGGGTCATAACCGCGGCCACACATGCCGTAATTGCCAGCCCCGAAACTGGCTCCGATCATTAAGGTCAGGCGCGGAACGGATGTATTGGTCACGGCTTGAATCATTTTAGAGCCATGTTTAATCATACCCGCCTGTTCATAGTCTTTACCAACCATGTAACCGGTTGTGTTTTGTAAAAATATCAAGGGCGTGTCGACTTGATCCATTAGCTGGATAAAATGTGCAGCCTTGGTGGCCCCATTAGGATCAATGGGGCCATTATTGGATATAATTCCGCATTTTTGTCCGTAAATTTCAGCTTGTAGACAAAGCGTAGATACGCCGTAATTGGCTTTGAAATTTGAAAAGTCAGATCCGTCAACAATTCGGGCTATGACTTCGCGAACGTCATAAGGTTTCCGGTAATTAACAGGAACAATGCCGGCGATTTCATCACTGTCGTAAATAGGCTCGCTCCATTGCCGCTTTGGTGGTGTCGTTCCATTGTCATTCCACCCTAAACGAGCGATAACCTCGCGCATCATCAACACGGCCTCGCCGTCATTTTCGGCTAAATATTCGACAAGGCCGGAGAGGGTGGCATGCATATGGACTCCACCCAGTTCTTCATCCGTTGCAATTTCGCCCGTCGCGGCTTTTAGCAGCGGAGGCCCAGCTAGAAAGGCTTTGCCGCGCCCCTTAACACCAATAACATAATCCGATAGGCCCGGCATATAAGCCCCGCCTGCTGTGGACGATCCATGCAGGATAGACAGAACCGGAATACCGGCTTTGGACAAGCGGGCAAGATTGGCAAATAAAGTACCGCCCTGAAGAAACCCTTCGACGGTATAATTCATAAGATCACCGCCAGCGCTTTCAACCAGATGAATAAAGGGAAGTTTTTGTTTTAATGCGATTTCTTGTGCGCGCTGGAGGCGATACCCACCCGCCGTTGTCAGTGATCCAGCTTTAATGCCACTATCATCAACAACAATAACGCTGCGAACTCCTTTGATAAACCCAATACCGGCCATAATGGTGCTGCCCGGGATAGAGCGATCTTCTTTGTCGGTATCAAGTTTATAGCCTGCCAAATTACCGATTTCGAGATAGGGCATGCCGGGATCAAGCAAACGGGCCAAACGTTCGCGCGGCAGTAATTGTCCACGCGCGTCAAATCGTGATTTTTTTGCAGCTGATAAGGCCGGAGCGCGGGCATTTAAAGCTTCAAGCTTGTCAATCAAAGCTAACATATCCGCGCGGTTTTCGGCATAGCCATCGGATTGAGTGTTGATTTTGGATTTAAAGACCGTCACTCCGCATTACCTCCGTTAATCTGCGCTGCGATTGCTTTTGATACTGGAATAGATTGTGCCAACAGGATTTGGGCATAGCCTTTACCTTGTGCATCATTCCGCAAAGACGCCGCGCCCCCTCCGCCTAATATGGTATCAATAACGATGTTCATAGCATTAGAACCGGGCAGTAAAAATCGGGTCACGGCATCAGGATTATCCATGAAATGCGCGTAAATTTGGGCTATTTTTTCTGTATTCAATGCAGCCCATATATAAGGCAGATAATCCGGTTGACGGGCGATAATGCCGATATTGGCTTTATTACCTTTATCGCCTGATCGTCCCCATGCGAGCGTGGCCAGCGGGATATTCATGTCAGCATCATATGGAGAAAGCGGGGCCGACGGCCTCTCAAACGGGCTTGTTTCTGGTGGGATATAATCTTGATGTACAGCCGCTGTGCCGTTGACATCAATTGTAATGTTCACCGCCGTTTTCGGTGTCAGGTAAGAAAAAAGGCGAACAACAGGGGATGGTTTTGGACGCCCTGCGCCTGTAAAACCTGATAGGCCCGGCGGCGTTGCAAGACCAATACCGGCTAGTTCTTTTAAGAATAGTCCCACGCCTCGAATATCGGGATGTTTGACGGCGATTTTCAAGATCACTTCGTCAGATGCGCGCGCCGCTCCCATTTGGCTTCCTGTACCAATGATTTCCTGACTGGTTTGCGTGAACGGCCCGAGGTTAAAAAGACGGAGGGTTGCTCCTGCCCGTTTAAAAGCCGCTTTTGCGAGTTTATCCGCCTTTTTATCAGCGTTTATGCCGTAAACTGTAAGGTAAGTTCCGCCGCGAAATCCATCCTTATAGGTCAGGCATGTTTTATAACTTTCTGTCGCTGGACGCCCTTTGGCAGCCCCGACAGAGACACGGTTATCGCCCGCAGGGGTTATTGTTACGTCTGAAAAGTCGCAGATAACGTCGGGCAGGATATAGTTTTGTGGGTCCCCGATTTCATACAACATTTGTTCGGACACGGTCCCGATATTAACAATGCCGCCTGTGTCTTTGGGTTTGGTTGTAATGAATGATCCATCAGCACTAATCTCAGCAATAGGATATCCTATATTGGCTATATCGCCTGCGGTGTCCCAGTCGGTGAAGTTCCCGCCTGTTGCCTGCGGGCCGCATTCTAGAATATGACCCGCTAAAGACCCGCTTGCGAGCTGGTCCCAATCCTTAGGGTTCCAGCCAAATTCATGGATGCAAGCCCCCAATGTCACGGCGCTATCAACGCAGCGTCCTGTGATAATAATATCCGCGCCAGCATCGAGCGCTTTCGCTATTGGAAAGGCACCAAGATAGGTGTTGATGCTCATAATCTTGTCTACTTCGGGATAGGGGGATTGTGAAAACATATCGATGGGGTTGCGGGCTGCGATTATATGTTTGTTCTCTGTGAGATTGTCACCGGTTATCACTGCAACATTTAGGTTTAAATTTTTGTTTTTAATAAGATTTTTAACCGTATTCGCGCAACCTATTGGGTTGATGCCGCCCGCATTGGCAATGATTTTAACGCCCGTTTTCGCAATCTGCGGTAAAAAGGGCTTCATTACAAAATCTATAAAGTCTGTTGCATAACCTTTCGCAGGGTCTTTTTCTTTCGCGCGTGCCATAATTGACATGGTGATTTCTGCCAAATAATCATAGACGATATAGTCAATATCCGGGTGAGCCAATAATTGCGGCGTAGCCATCGCACTATCACCCCAATACCCGCTAGCTCCGCCAATTTTTATGATTTTGCTCATAAGTGTTCCAGATGTTGGTTTTTATTTACGGGGCTATAGCTTGACAGAGAACCGTTGTTGAGTAATCTTCATAAAAAATGAATAGCTTTCATTTATTAAAAGTCAAGACAAACCCACTACAGGCGCTATGGCTAATAGAGTTGAAGATACATCTATCAAAGGGGGAAAAACGCGCCGCCAAAAGGTCGAAAGCCGTGAAGGGGCCATTGTGGCCGCTGCCGCTGAAATTTTTAATGATCGTGGTTATGGCAAGACAACTATATCAGATATTGCCAAAAAAAGCGGCGTAGCCGACGGCACGGTTTATCTCTATTTCAAGAATAAGGAAGATATCGCGCGCGGTGTGTTAGCGAATTTTTATACCGAATTAACCCGCAGCGCACAGAACGGTGTTGATAGTCTGTTGACGACCGCGGATCGATTGCAGTTTTTAGCGGTACATCATCTGGAACAGATTATTAAAAATCGGCGCTTGTTGGAAATGCTACCGCTGACAGATTTGTCAATGGATCAATATGAAGGCAGCGCGCTCTATACAATGAATAAGGCTTATGTCGCGGTTTTTGACCGCGTGGCTAAGGATGGTTTGGCCCAAGGCCATCTGCGCAGTAATCTGCAGTTATGGATTTTACGGGATATTTTTTTTGGAGCAATGGATTACGGAGCCCGGACTATAGTATTGACGCATAAAGACGAAAGTATTGACAATTTCGTCGCTGATCTTTTGTCGCTGTTATTGGTAAGCCCATATATTGATACAAGTGCCCACCCTGCAGAGCAGACCATAACAACGCGCTTGGAGCAGGCCGCTTTGCGCCTTGAAAAGGTGGTGGATAAATTGGAAAGAGGTTAGGTTTTGGATAAAGAACTTGCTGAATATGCGCAGGAAGCTGAGGCTTGGTTTGCAGAAAATAAACCTGGCGAACAAAGTTTTATGTTGCCGCTAACCTTTATGGAGGTTGGTACAGATCAGCAATTTGAATTTCTGCGTGAATGGCAGCGCAAGGTTTATGAAGCTGGATTTCTGGGCGCTGCATGGCCAAAACAATATGGCGGCGGTGGATTAACGCAAGCGCATCAAGATATTGCGACAACGGTGATGAAAAACCATAATGTTCCGATTATGTTTAACACCATTGGCCTAGGATGGGCGGGACCGCTTATTCTTGATATGGGGACCGAGGCGCAAAAGCAGCATTATATCAAAGGGATTTTAAACGCTGAAGATGTTTGGTGCCAGGGATTTTCTGAACCCGATAATGGGTCAGATCTAGGGAATGCACAATTACGAGCTGTTAGGGATGGGGATAGCTATATTCTTAATGGCTCTAAAATTTGGACGACCCATGGGCATTATGCAAAATATATGATTTTGCTAGCGCGTACAAACCCGGACGCGCCGAATAAATATGCCGGACTATCATTTATTTTATCGCCTATGACCGTACCGGGCATTGAGACTGTAAAGATACGGAAATTGACAGGCGAGCATGGGTTTACGCAAACCTTTTTTACGGATGCCCGTATCCCGGCAGACGGTCTAATGGGTCAAGAAGGCGAAGGGTGGCGTGTTGCCATGCAAACCTTGATGTATGAGCGTAATGCCAAAGGCGGACAGGCAGGGGGTATATCGATAACAGAGATAGACCCCTTGGAAATTTTAAATTTAGCCCGCACTGCGCAGCGCAATGGCAAGCCGGTTCTAGACGATCCAGTCATTCGTGAAAAACTGGTGGATTTTATGATAGAGATACAAGGCTTTCGCCAGAATGCGGAACGGGCAAAATTACCGCCTCTCAATCAGGATTGTCCGCAAGCTATCCCGTTAATGTCAAAATTAATCCATACGGAATATACCCGTAAAATCAATGCATTTGCATTGAGCCTCCAAGGCAATCGAGCGGGGTATTATGTCGGTGATCCGCATGCGGTTGATGATGGTTACTGGCACCGCGGTTATTTAAATGCTTTTTCGGCCACAATTGGCGGCGGTACATCACAAATTCAGCGCAATATCATTGGCGAACATGCGTTGGGCTTGCCAAAAACACGATAGAATAATGGTTATAATGATTCAGATAAATATAAGTCATATGAGGCAGGGGGTGCTATGAACGGTTTTGGCCAGATCGGATTTACCCAAGAGCAAATTGACCTATTATCAGTTGCCGAAAATTTCTGTCGCGATAAATCGCCCATGAATAAAGTGCGCGGTTTAATCCCTGATGATCGGGGGTTTGACCCGGATATATGGGCTGAGGTCAGCGCTCTTGGCTGGCTCGCGATTACGGTTCCTGAAGCCTATAACGGGGCCGGATTGAGCCTAACCGAAGCTGTTCCTATCGCGGAACAAATGGGCCGTTATATGCTCAATACGCCTTTCCTATCAACAACACTGGCTGCGCAGGCTATTATTATCGGTGGGCAAGCGGATCAGAAGGGCCAAATATTGCCGGAAATTTCTTCTGGGACAGCAGCAACATTGGCTCTATCCGAAGCGAATGGCGATTGGGAGTTGCGCAATATTCAGGCGCTCGCAACTCGTCATGATACGGGATATGTTTTATCTGGTACAAAAACATTTGTTATGGATTTGCCGGAGGCGCACTGGGTTATTACATCGGTTAAAATTGCAGAACAACCGGCTTTGGTAATTGTTCCCAAAGCCGTTATTCCAGAGACGGCTATCCGGCGCGAGGTCGTGATTGATGAGACGAAACGCTCTTATGCTTTAGCACTAGACGGGATTAGTATCCCCGAAACTGCCGTGATGGATATATCGAAAATTGAAACAACCTTGGATCATATCCATCTGGCCGCCAATTTGTTAAATGCGGCAGAGATGACGGGCAGTTGCCAGTCGTGTATTGACTATACGGTTGAGTATTTAAATACGCGTAAGCAATTTGGTAAATTTATCGGGAGCTTTCAGGCTTTGAAACATCCCATAGTTGATGCTTTTGTTGACTATCAAAAAACACGATCCTTGCTATACACTGCTGCTTTTAGCTTCGAGCAGCAAGGCGAGGGTGAAATTGCCACCCGTATGGCCAAAGCGCAAGCGGACCATGCCTTGTCTTATGCGGCTGACCGGTCCATCCAATTTCACGGCGGATTTGGTTTCACCTATGATTGTGATGCGCAGCTTTATCGCCGCCGTGCTATTTTTCAAGCGTCCCAATACGGGGATGCCCATTATCACAAGCAAAAGCTTGCGGATTTATTGTTATAATGTGAGAGCGGCCAAATCTTCGCGCGAGAGACGATAACGGGAGTAGCAGAAAAGTCCTGCGGTTGCGAATATCACGGCAACAATAATACTGATAACCGCCAGCCCGTTAATGGCTGTAGCAGAGACCTGGCTAGGTTCTGCTTGCTGGGGGAAGGCTATTAAAATAAGCGACAATAACGCAATGTTAGAGCCAAGAACGAAAGTAAATTTCTGCATGAAAGAAAAGGTGGAAGCCAGAATACCCTCTTGGCGGCGGCCAGAACGGGTTTGTAAGACATCAGCAACATCGGCCATCATTGAATTAGACAGGATAAGAATTCCTGTTAACCCTGCGAAACTCATACAGTGAAATATAGCGGCATATATCAGCAATTCAGACGTTCCGATTTTCGGGCTCAAGCCAAGTAAATATCCAATATAGGGCAGGGTATAGCCCGCCATCATAATATTGGAAAAAATAAGGATGGCGGATTTTTTTCCCATATGTTTTGACAAAATTGTCGTCAATATAACGGCAGGTATGAGGATAAGTAGGGGTACAACAGCGATAAGGAATTTTTCAACTTGGTTAAAGTGCCAGAGATAACCACCAATATAAAAAGATAGAGCAGAACCAAAGGCATAGAGGATAATCATCAAGCAATATCCACCGCACAACCAAACAAAAGGACGGACTTTAAAGGCAGTAGAAAACTCTGATAGTGTATTACGCCATCCTATGCGGCTATCTTTTTCATAACGCCGGATGTCGGGGACTTTTCGCCGGGTTATCAGTGTAGATATCACGGCAAAAAAACCACCTATGAGTGCCATTGTCAGAACAAAGGGATGATAACCTTCTTGATACATCATACCGTCTTCATATCCGTCGCGGTCTTTTAAAAAAATCAAAAGACCAATAACAAAAACCATAATCGAAAAGAAATTTGTGAAAAATTCACGCCATGCTACGATTGATGTGCGTTCATCATAATCGGTTGAGAGATCTGCTCCAAGCGAGCGATAGGGCACATCATAAATGGTCAAGCTAAGGCGAACCAAAATTAGAAAGCTAAGCATCCAGCCAAAGAGCCCCCATTGCCCTAGCCCTTCTGGAGGCGAGAATAGTAAAACCAGACCCACCATGGTCGGGACAATACCTATAAGCATAAAGAGATGACGGCGACCCCATGCTTTAGACCGGTAATTATCGGAAATTTGTCCCATAAGCGGATCAGAGATCGCATCTACAAAAATAGCTATCCATGTGGCGGCTATTATCAAGCCTTCGTTTACTCCCATAACATTGGAAAAGAAGTAGATAAAAAAGAAATGGAATAGCATGTTCTTGATGGCGACAATGCCGGTCCCGACGCCATAAAACATGCGCATGAGGGATGATACCTGCTTTTTGGAGATTAATTTTTGTTCTTGGTTGTTCGTGGTAATATGTGCTGCCATAAAATCCCCATTTCAAATAACTAGACCAAAAGCGCTTTGACTTGTCAAAAAATCAAAAATAGTTTTGGTTTTGATAGCCTTTTAAGCGCCGATAACAAAGATAGCGGCTAAAATAATGAGGGTCATCGCTATGGTAGTAATCGTCATAGCGATCAAGGGTTTAGCACCAATCGTTAAAACGTCGGTAAGTTTTGTTTTGATCCCAATCGCAACAAGAGATACAACTAACGCTATATGGGCCACTTCATTGCCGATGGACTTGGCCAAAGACGGGACAAGCTGTAAACAGCTCAGGGTTGCCAGTATTAGAAAGACCACGAGGAAAGGCGGTGTATTAGCACGAATTTTTGTCCGCAAGTTTGGATAAGGCGTGGCTGCATTTTTTCCCCATAAGACAGATACAAGGATTACGATCGGTAATAGCGTTGATATGCGAATGAGCTTTAAAAGCACGGTCAGATCTCCTGAAGCACTAGAGACAGCATAGCCGGCGCCAACCGCTTGGGATACATTATGGATAGTGCCGCCCATTAAAAGTGCGCTGCCCAGATCACTAAATCCAGCGGTGTGCGCAATCAGGGGATGCGTAATCATCACAAGCGTAGAGAGCGCCGTTATACCTGCAACTGTGATTGCCAGTTCTTGGTTGCGGGTTTTACCTTCATCCAGAGCGGCTGAAATAGCTGCGGCAGCGGAGACACCGCAAATGGCAACTGATCCACTAATTAAAATTGAAAAACTTTTTGATTGTCCGAATAATCTGGATATGTAAAAGCCGCCAAATAAAGTGGCAATCAAGGTTAAAATAACAAGGGTCGGGGCTAAAAACCCGACTTGTGATAGATCGGCTATATCAATTCGTAAGCCCATAAGAGCAACACCGATATAGAGGAGGTCACGCGCACACCAATTAATACCCTGTGTTAATCGACGAAAGGCCGTAAGCCGGTTCAAAAACAGACCCGTAATAACCGCAATGAGCATAACCGGAATATTAATCGATCCGGATAGGGTTATAGCGATAATCCCTATAAAACTACACAGAAGGATACCCGGAAGTGAGCGTGTGATGATATTATCCATGGTGGTTTATTATAAACTTGGGTGTTGCGAACGAGATTGTGCCTGAAGGACTGTGACAGCAATCATATTGAAAATAGCCTCTGCGTCACATCCGCGTGAGAGGTCGTTGGCGGGCTTATTGAGACCTTGTAATATAGGGCCAATGGCTTTAGCTCCGCCAAGGTGTTCAGCAATTTTATACCCAATATTTCCAGAATTCAGATCTGGAAAAATAAAAACATTGGCCTGTCCAGTAAAATGGGAGTCAGGGGCTTTTCGCTGCGCAATTTCAGAGCTTATAGCGGCGTCAAATTGGACGGGGCCGTCAATTGCCAGAGCTGGGCGGTGCTGTTTCAGTAAATCGGTGGCCTGCTTTATTTTATCAACATCAATATGGCGGGCGCTCTCGCCTGTTGCAAAGGATAACATAGCAATTTTGGCCGGAACACCCAATAATATTGGGGCTTTATCCGAAGCGGCAATAGCTATTTCCGCAAGTTGGTGCGGGTCTGGGTCAACAACCAAACCGCAATCTGAAAAAATAAAACTGCTTTCTAAAGGGCCGACACCGCCATTCATAATCATAAGGAAAAGGCTGGAAATAAAGCTGGAGGTTTTATTAACGCCAATGATGTGAAGAGCTGCGCGCACGACGGCCTCTGTTGAATTTATAGCGCCAGCAATAGACCCGTCTGCATCCCCGTGACGCACCATCATATTTGCGAAGATTAGAGGTTGTTTAAGAGCCTCTTGGGCACTGTCGAATGTCATGCCGCTATGTTTTCGTAAATAGAAATAATCCTTTATATACACGGCGTTTGTATCAATGGTTTGTGGATCAATGATGGTGATTTCGTCCAACGCATCTCCGCTCGCCCGGCTGTGTTTGCGAATATGCGCAGTAGGCCCTAATAGGGTGATCTTTGCAATCTTGGTATTAATAGCCATAACGGCGGCCTGAATAACTCGCAAGTCATGGCCTTCGGCTAAAACAATATGCCGAGGGCTCGCGGCAGCTTTCTGTATAAGGGTTTGTAAATGGGTCATCCCTTGATAAGCCTTTTAGTGAGCATAAAATCAAATATTGTCGTATGATTCTATTGATATACCTTTCTGGGACTGCATAAAGACGGGGTCAATGCCTTGTAATTATAAGCCGAGAATAAAAGCATAAAAACCTTTGTTATGGCTTTCAACTTAAATAGAATTTATGTGGATTTTGAGCCTCGGTTTAACGGCATGACCTGGTTAATTTTGGACGTTGCGTAACACGTTTGAATTTAACAATTCAATCTACTTTATCCAAAATGTCTGGACCATCAGTTATGAATTTCGCGAGCTTTATACTCTAGGGGGACGAGTCTAGTCGAGACCTTCAATCGTTAGCTCTGTGGTTTCTTTAACTTGTTCCATCACTGGAAATGTTGAGGTTTGATGCACGCCGGGTAAATCAGAAATAACATCGCCTAATAATTCTCTATATTCTGACATATCCCGTGTTCTAATTTTAAGCAGATAATCATATCCACCCGACATCATATGACATGAAAGAACTTGCGGCATTTCCCTGACGGCTTCATTAAATTTTTCTAAAAAATGTCTTTTTGTACTTTCCAGTTTGACCTGAACGTAAACGAGATAGCCGCGAGAAATTTTTTTAGGGTCGAGTTCGGCCCGGTAACGGAGAATATATTTATCCCTTTCCAGTTTTTTTAACCGTTGATAACAGGGTGATTTACTAAGATTTACCTTAGCGGCCAGATCTACAATATTTATTCTTCCATCCTTTTGAATTTCGAATAAGATTTTTTTATCGGTTAAATCAAGGTTTCGAACTTTGTTCATTACTTGTCTTTGTCTTTCTCATTTTGATGTATAAAGGGGCATTGCTTTCGCATACTCAATTAAATTCAAAATTACCGCCTTTATAAATTGCATAGCCTTATTTAAAACAACGGACTATTGCTAGCTCTTAAAAACATCTCAAAGGGTTGTCTGTCTCTGGGTTTGTTATTTTACATTCGGTTCTGCATAATTCTATATTAGAAGTCATTTGTTTCTCTTTAATTGTATTTGTAAGTAATTATATGTTTCATATTGCAAAATAAAGGCAAAAATACTTTCAGTATCAACTACCATTGCTTTATGGAAAAGCAATATACCCAGTTAGTAAAGAGTCTCCAATCAGGATTAAATGATGATCTTTCCAGCGCATTTATGGAAGACGAAAATGCCTGTGTCTCAAAATTACTGACCGTTCTTGATGATTATGATGATTATTCGACTGCATCTGCCGACCTCTCTACTCAATTGGTCAACGGGATTAGATCCGGTTCGGAGCGCACGCCTCTTATCGATGCATTTTTACAAGAATATGGTTTATCAACAGATGAAGGCATAATCCTGATGCGCTTAGCGGAATCGCTAATCAGGACACCTGACAAAGGCAATGCATTTTCACTCATTCGCGATAAAATAGAGTCTGGCGATTGGAGTCGGCATGGCGGTGAAAGTTCATCATTCCTTGTGGATCTGGCGACGTTAGGATTGGGAACAACTAAAAACTGGATACGGGCGAGTGGTGGGAAACGTGCAGGTAATCTGATCGCAAAAATTGGTGATCGTGCTTTATATTCAGCCATCTTCAGGGTCATGCAATTGATGGGGGAGCATTATGTTTTAGGTAAGAACATAACCTCTGCTATTTCAAAAGCCTTGCGACAATCCGGTAAGCAAGATTGTTATTCTTTCGATATGCTTGGCGAAGCAGCCCATACTCAAGCTGATGCTGATCGTTACTTTGAATCTTATCGTGATGCTTTAAATACTATAGCAACCAAACAAGGGGCTAAAGGATTTAGCACAGGACAGGCAGGTCTTTCGGTAAAGTTATCAGCCCTGCATCCCCGCTATGAATTGTCCCAGCGAGACAAGTGCGTTCCAGCGCTTGTAACCCGGTTAATCGAACTTGCTCATATCGCAAAAGCTAACGATCTGAATATTACAATCGATGCGGAAGAGGCTGAAAGATTGGAGGTGTCGCTTCTGGTAATGCAAAGTCTAATGGAGATCGATGCGTTAAGCGATTGGAATGGTTTAGGGTTTGTTGTTCAGGCTTATCAGCGCCGAGCTCTTCCACTATTGCGGTATTTATTAACCCTCTACAGCAAGCGTCAGAACATTCTCAATATTCGGCTAGTAAAAGGGGCTTATTGGGATACTGAAATTAAACGGGCACAAGAAATGGGTCTGGAAAGCTATCCCGTCTTTACACGTAAGGAAAATACAGACGTAAGCTATCTGGCATGTGCAAAATTGCTGTTGTTAGCCCCAGACTCCATTTTTCCAAGATTTGCCACGCATAATGCTCATACAGCAGCCGCGATTATTACAATGGCTGGGCAAAGTCGAAATTATGAATTTCAAAGATTGCATGGAATGGGCGAAACCTTGCACGAAAAATTAAAGTCAGTGGCAGGCGTTGCCAGTCGGGTTTATGCGCCAGTCGGTGAGCACGAAGATTTGTTGCCTTATCTGGTTCGAAGATTACTTGAAAACGGAGCAAATAGTTCCTTCGTAAATCAACTGACTTCAGATGATATCTCAATCGAGGACATTGTGGCAGACCCGGTCAATAAAGTCTCTACAAATATTAACGCAGCCAATCCTGATATTCGTGCTCCTCGGGATCAATTTTCCAATAAAAGATTAGCGGCTAAGGGTATTGATTTTACCCAATCTTCAGTGGAAGCCCATTTGCACAGTCTTAATGGTAATTTCTCTCCTGTTCATGCCCACTCAATTATAAATGGTCGAAAGCCCTCTTCGTCATTTGCAACCGCGCGGATTTTATCTCCGGCGAATACAAAAATTAAAGTGGGAACCTGCGAAACAATTGACGAAAAACTTGTAGATAGGGCTATTGCATTTGGGTCTAAATCCAAATGGCAAACGGAATATACGCCAGAAATGCGAACTAGAGTTATTAGGAAAGCGGGTGATTTATTGACGACATCTTACGATTGGTTTCTTACACTTTGTGGGAAGGAAGCGGGGAAAACATGGCCTGATGCGATTGCGGAAGTGCGAGAGGCTATCGATTTTTGCTACTATTATGCTAATCAAACTGAGGATAGAAAACCTCTGGGGGTTATAGCCTGTATATCTCCATGGAATTTTCCTCTTGCTATATTTTTGGGACAAGTTGTTGGGGCTCTTGCAGCCGGAAACTCGGTCGTTTGTAAACCGGCTGCGCAAACGACGCTCATTGCGTTTGAGGCTGTTAAATTACTGCATAAGGCCGGCGTGCCTAAGGATGCGCTCCATCTGGTTCTAGGTAATGGACGCCGGATTGGAAACCGTTTGAGCGCCCATCCAGACATTAATGGGATATGTTTTACGGGATCAATGGAAACCGCTCGTAAAATAGCTCGACAGGTTGTTACAACGGATCGGGCCCATATTCCTTTCATTGCCGAAACAGGGGGGCTGAACGCAATGATCGTAGATTCCACCGCATTGCTAGAGCAAGTTGTTACTGACGTCATTGCATCTGCATTTCAGTCAGCGGGCCAGCGCTGCTCGGCCTGCCGTGTGGTTTGTATTCAGGACGATGTAGCTGATGATTTTATGGAGATGCTCTCAGGCGCTATGAAAGAGCTAAGACTATCGGATCCAGCCAGTGTTTCCACGGATGTTGGTCCCGTTATTGATGCATCGGCTCAAGAGATGTTGAGGACATATATTGAAACCGCTAAAACGCGGTTCCATACGATCCATGAAGTTAAACTGGATGTGGTCCATAATACCGGATTTTATATTGGTCCTATCGCTTTTGAAATTCCGTCGATTACAGTTTTGGAAGAGGAAATATTTGGCCCTGTCCTACACGTTATTCGGTTTAAGGAAAGCGATTTGGCTCGGCTTTTGAGTGATATCAACGATCTTGGATACGGGCTTACAATGGGTCTTCATACACGAATTGATGATCGGGTTGAATGGGTGAGCGGTCAGGCACAGGTTGGTAATCTATATGTCAATCGCAACCAGATCGGCGCGGTTGTGGGTGTCCAGCCATTTGGGGGCGAAGGATTATCTGGAACTGGACCGAAAGCTGGCGGCCCACACTATGTTCGCAGAATGTCAATGCCTCTTGAGGCTGAGGCCGGCCCATCTCATGTTAGTAATAATAACAAGATCGAAGGTGGGCATAATGAGCCGAACCAAAAAATATTCAATCTTTCCATATCTAAAATAGCTTCAAAGAATTGGTTTAAGAGTATGAACCGTGATCTATGCGGAAAACTCATACAAATATTTGAAATGGATACAGGATCGTTAGACCCATCTTTTAGATTAGACAGGCTAGCAATGCTTTTAGAACAAAATTTTCAGACTGAATTATCTGGACCGACGGGAGAGGATAACACACTCAGCCTATATCCGCGCGGTATTATTTTTTGTGATACCCATATGTCCGACCCAATTATCAAAGAGAGCTTATTAAGAGCGATAATGACCGGTAATGCTGTAGTTTTGGGACAGCTCTCCCAGGATCGCTCCGAAATGTTTGGGGCTCTGATAAAGCCTATAAGCCAGATAACCGGAGAAAAACATCTCATTCGCATTTCTGATGATTTCCCTTTTAATTCCCAAAATATTCATCAGCTTGGCGCTATTTTTACAACTCCTGAGAGGATCAATTTATGGGCTGAATGGGGGCTTTCTCTGAATGGCCCGCTTGTGCCAATTTTGACGTTGAGAGATGAAATGGAAAGGTTTTTCATCGAACGCACACTCAGCATCAACACAACGGCGGCTGGCGGTAATGCGACCTTATTAGCAATGTAATTCTGAAATATCTCATGGATGATTATAAAAACATTCGATATTACAGGAATGGATTGTTCGGCATATTCGCATCTCTTTATATGATTAACCCGGGTAATCCGTTTGTTGACAATTATACTAAAACCGTCATCATTGATCTGGCGCGTCTTCTTACAGGTCAAACGGTTTTGGGAACGACTTATGTCGGGCTCTATAATCGTTTTAGGATTCTACATTAGAACCAATCCCTGACAATTCGAAAATCCTACTCATTTTCACTCATAATCGTTCTTTTGTGTTGCCTGTAGATTCTAAAATAGTGTATCGGGTAAAAATCTATTGAATCACAGGTGGTTTTTACAACTATTTTTGATGATATATAGATGATATGTTTAAGTCCCATGAGGGTTAAATT
>CAZZKV010000034.1:0-8163 GCA_964654665.1 uncultured Caulobacterales bacterium
GATAGAGTTGTGTAAATATTCGCCGTTGCGGGGCCTTCACACCGATGGGGACGGGAAGTGTTTCGCTATAGAGGGGGAATTGGGGCCACCTTTTATCGTCTCACGCGCAGGATTATTATGGCTTGGAGCATTGGCTTAAGCTTATTCCAGAATTTACAGCTTTAAGCTAAGATTTATAAGGTTTTGGCATAAGGATTGCTTTGTGAGAGCCTGCAACTAAGGGCTTTTATATGCTCAGTAATTTACAAATTTTGCGCGCTTTTGCGGCATTAAATGTCGTGTTATTTCATATTCTTGAAATTGGGTCGGAACAGGGGTTTGGAATACCGGCTCTGGCATTTTTAAACGGATGGGGCGCCAATGGTGTTGACATCTTTTTTGTCTTATCCGGTTTCATTATGATGTATATTGCGGAGCGGCGTCCGCGGCGACCGGCGGCGTTTCTCTATAGCCGCGCGATTCGTATTATTCCTATTTACTGGGTGCTGACTCTTTTAGGATGCGCCGCCGTTATTGTGACCGGAGATTTCAACGGTAATCCTGTCTCGGCGGAGGCTATTATCGCCTCTTTCCTGTTTGTGACGCGGTGGACAACGCTGGATATGCCAATTCTCTATGTGGGTTGGACATTGGAATGGGAGATGCTTTTCTATCTCATCTTTGGGGCCTGCCTCTTGTTCACGTCCCGGACGGTTCAATTTATATTGCCGCTTTTGATATTGGGCGGGTTGGTATTTTTTGTAGGGCAAAACCCGATTATTCTTGAATTTGGTTTCGGGATGATTGTGGCAAAGCTGTCAAAACAGCCGTTGATGGTCATGTGGTCCGGTCTTTTGGCCCTTATTGGTGCCATATTGCTTGTCGCCACCATTTGGATAAAGCCTGATTTAGGGCAAGCGGTGTTTTGGGGCGTGCCGAGTGCGCTGCTCGTGGCAGGCCTTGTGAATATAAAGCAATGGACATTCCGCTTGGGCGAACATTTAGGCGATGCGTCCTATAGTATTTATCTGATACAGGTTTTCACAATTCCGGTTTTTTATAAGTTAGCGGAAAGACTTGTCCCGAATATGTCGACGCTAGTTTTAGGGATGGCCTGTTTGGTTGTTACGGCTCTGGCCGGCAGCTTGTGTTACAGGGTTTTGGAACGGCCGGTGCAAAAATATTTTGCACGTCATCAGAGCCAAAGCCGTAAAATCAATCCCGCCTCTAAAACCATATCGCCCATACCTTAAAGCATCACACGCGGGTTCAGGATATTGTCAGGGTCTAGCGTGTGTTTTATCGCGCGCATCAAGGAGAGTTTGACGGGATCGGCGCGGCGAGCCAGATCGGCTTTTTTCATCACCCCTATACCGTGTTCCGCCGAAATTGACCCGCCCATATCGCCGACAATATCAAAGACGATGTCCGATAGGGTTTGCCATTGGGCGAGAAAGGTCTCTTTATCCGCATCGATAGGCTGGGCTATATTATAATGTATATTGCCGTCGCCAAAATGACCAAAACCAACGGGGCGGCATCCGGGACTGGCCTTTTGCATGGCCGCATCAGCGCGGATTAAAAAACCCGCTATGGCGTGTAGCGGCACGGTAATATCGAATTTTATGGATCCGCCTAGATATTTCTGCCCGGCTGACATATGCTCGCGCAGGCTGAGGATTTGCGCGGCTTGCGGGCCTGATTGTGCAATCACCGCATCACGGATCAGACCTGCATCCAAGGCGGCGGCGAGGGTGGTTTCAGCTAAATTCTGGCCTGCCTGCGCGCTATCGGCATCCCAATCGATAATTACGGCCCAGGGCGGAGGCGCGTCAAAGGGCAGAGATTGATCGGGGATATTATCCACAACGGCCATAAGCCCGATCGCAGGGATCACTTCGAACATGGACAGCGCCTCGCTGCGGCAATGACCCAGCAAGGCCATGGCAGCGGCGGGGCTATCAAGGGCGATCATGGCCCGCTGCACATAGGCCGGTTTGGGGAAAAGTTTAAGGCTGGCTGCGGTGATAATACCAAGGGTGCCTTCGGCCCCTAAAAATAGGCGCGAGAGATCATAGCCGGTGTTATCTTTGCGCAAATCGGTCAGGCCGTTGTAAATGTCTCCGTTAGCCAAAACGGCCTCGACGCCGAAAACCAGATCCTTTGTGGTTCCATATTTGAGCACATGATTGCCTCCGGCATTGGTCGAGAGATTGCCGCCAATGGTGCAGCCGTCTTGCGAGGCGAGGAATAATGGGAACTGCCGGTCAATTGTGCTCGCCGCCTCATGGATAGAGCCAAGCGTTGCCCCGGCTTCTGCAATGAGGGCATTGGTTATCGGGTTTGCCTGACGAATAGCGGTCATTTTTTTCAGCGATAGCAGGACCTCGCCCATAGGGGTTTGCCCGCCGACCAGTCCGGTATTGCCGCCTTGGGGGACGACGGCGATCTTATGGGCTGCGCAGAGCCGGAGCATTTGCGCGACCTCGCGGGTCGTATGCGGGGTTAGCATGATCGGGGTATGGCCGTGATACCGGTCACGCCATTCGGATAGATGCGGCGTTATGATATCTGTATCCGCTGTCCAGCTCTTTTCCGGCAGGGCGGCAGCGAAAATCGGGATAATATCAGCACGGCTTTGGATCATAGGGTTTCATAAAGTAAAATTCTGACCAATGTTAGACATATATCGCTGGTAATCCCGGCGACCTTTCGCTAGGCCGCTGTAAAAATTGGAGTTTTAAATATGCGTCCTAATAACCGCGCCGTCGATAGCCTGCGTTCTGTTTCCCTACAAGCGGGGGTATCCAAATATGCCGAAGGCTCTTGTTTGGCTAAATTTGGCGAAACCCATGTTCTGTGTACCGCCAGTGTGGATGATAATGTTCCGCGGTGGATGCGGGGCAAAGGCAAGGGCTGGGTCACGGCGGAATATGGCATGTTACCGCGTGCAACCCATTCGCGTAATTCGCGCGAGGCGGCCAAGGGGAAACAGGGCGGGCGTACTGTTGAAATCCAGCGCCTGATTGGCCGGTCATTACGGGCCGCGATTGATTTGAAAAAACTGGGCGAGCGGCAAATAATTGTTGATTGCGATGTGATGCAAGCCGACGGAGGTACGCGCACAGCATCGATCACCGGCGCGTGGGTTGCACTCTATCAAGCCTGTGAAGCTTTGGTAAAAAATGGAACATTGGACGAAAACCCGATAACCGATAAAATGGCGGCTGTGTCTTGCGGTATTGTTGACGGGGAATGCCGTCTTGATCTGGAATATGTCGAAGATAGTAATGCTCAAGCTGATGCCAATTTTGTACTGACCGAAAGCGGTGGAGTGATTGAAGTGCAAGCCAGCGCCGAAGACACGCCCTTTACCGCTGCACAAATGACCGAACTTATGCGTCTGGCCGGTAAAGGTATTGGCCAATTATGTGCTTTGCAGGAACAGGCTGTATCGGGGTGAAGGCGGCGCTGAAATATGGTGCGGTTTTATGGCTGGCCGGATTGCCGGCCTGCCGCGCGACGCCGGATATAGCGTTTTGTAAGACCGAATTTATTATATTGGGTACGGCTCAGGATGCGGGTGCGCCCCAGATCGGTAATTCTGGCGATCCGGCGTGGCGGGACCGCGCGCTGCGCGGATTGGCTGTTTCTGCGGCGCTGGTCGATCGTAAGAACGCAAAACGATATTTGTTCGAAGCGACGCCGGATTTGCGCGAACAGCTTTTTCTGCTGGATAGTCTTGCGCCCCTTACAGCGGCGCTGCCTGAAAATGATGCGCCCTTGGGCCTGTCAGGGGTGTTTCTAACCCATGCCCATATCGGGCATTATGCGGGGCTAATGTTTGCCGGTCATGAATCCGCGGGCACCCAAGGTTTAAAGGTTTACGCCATGCCCCGGATGGCCCGCTATCTGGCAGAGAACGGGCCGTGGTCACAACTCGTCAGTTTTGGCAATATAGTCTTGCAGCCTTTGTCAAAGACCAAGCCTGTTTCTCTTGGCCCTGATATAGTTGTGACGCCTTATCTGGTTCCGCATCGCGACGAGTTTTCCGAAACCGTCGGGTTTGAAATTGCCACTACGGGTAAATCGGTTTTGTTTCTGCCTGATATAGATACTTGGGATGACTGGGCGCGTGATTATGGCCAAACAATAGAAACCCGTTTGGCGGCTGTGGATTACGCTTTTTTAGATGCGACATTTTATGATGACCATGAATTGCCCGGACGCGACATGTCGGCAATCCCGCACCCGCGGATAACAGAGTCAATGGACCGGTTTGATAATTTGCCCGATAGCGAGCGAGCAAAGGTCAGGTTTATCCATCTTAACCATAGTAATCCTGCGCGGTTTTCCGGATCTCCCCTTTATAAAACCATTGAAAGCCGTGGCTATAAAATGGCTAAGAGAGGCGAGCGTTACTGTCTGGATTAAGGTCGATTATGGCGGGTGCGGGGACTATTCAGCCGCTTTGGCGAGTGTGTCTTCATCTGGTTCATAAACCAGAATATCGGCGGGCTGGCAATCCAGTTCCCGGCAGAGTGCATCCAATGTTGTAAAGCGCACAGCGCGGGCTTTGCCCGTTTTCAGTATCGATAAATTGGCTAGCGTAATTCCGACCCGTTCCGCCAGTTCGGTCAGAGACATGCGGCGATCGAGCAGAACGCGGTCCAGATTAACCCGTATTGCCATTAGACCGTTAACTCCGCATCGCGGCGTAGCTCGGCGCCGTGGCGAAACACTTCGGCGAGGGCTGCAATGATAAAGACCAAAAACCAAGTTCCGAACCGGATATCGATCATGGAGGATGCCTCGCCAACAGATTCGACCAAATCCTGAACAGAGGTGGCCGTATGCATAACCATACGGAACAGTTCCGTCGCAGCCAGTAAAATCCACATAAGCCTGAGGCGGGAAATATTATCCGGTATAAAGGGGTCGCCCGCTAGCAAGGTCTTAACAACCTTATGCAGGATTTTAACGACCCAGAAATAAGCGGTTGCGATTATAGCGCTGGCGGCAAAAGCGCTGGCCAGCTTGGCGCCGCTTGGCACGGCCGCTCCGCCTTGGGTAATTTGCTCGAATAAAGCCTCACGCCAGCCATTTGGAAATAACATCATCGCTGCTCCAATCAGCATGATGATGATAACAAGAAACAAAACACCCATAGCTAATATCAGCAAACCGTGCAGAACACGGGCCGTAGCGCTGCCGCTTTTATGACCGGAGTTTATCATGTCTTTCCCTCGGTTTTAATTATCGATAAACAATAATTGACCGTGGCGCAAGGTTAGTTTTACCGCTAGACTGTATTTTGTTAAAAGCTTTTGCCGCGCGTTCTGTTCTGATAGAGACTGATATGACCCAGAAAATTGACCGTCTTCCATTTGATATTCGTAAATTTCCCAAGCTGGTTATTGCGTCGCATAATAAAGGCAAATTGCGGGAAATTGCTGATTTGCTGGGCCCGCTTGGTGTTGACACGGTTGGGGCTGGGGCATTGGGCCTGCCAGAGCCTGAAGAGACAGAAACAACATTTGCCGGTAATGCAGCGCTAAAAGCGCTCAGCGCGGCGCGGCTCTCGGGTTTGCCGGCCTTGTCCGATGATAGCGGTCTGGCGGTAGATGCATTGAACGGCGCGCCTGGTATTTATGCCGCGCGCTGGGCACAGCTTCCGGCGATTGAAGGCGGCGGGCGCGATTTTGATATGGCGATGTGGCATGTCAATGACCAGATCGGTGATGGTTTGCGCAGCGCCCGGTTTATCTGCGCTCTGTGTTTGGCCTATCCGAACGGGGATACCCATATTTATGAAGGCCGGGTCGAGGGTGAAATTATCTGGCCGCCGCGCGGGGATAAAGGCTTTGGTTATGATCCGGTTTTTCGGGCGCTGGGCGACCGGTTGACTTTTGCCGAAATTACACCCTCAGAAAAACATGCGAAAAGTCATCGCGCCGATGCCTTTGCTAAATTCTTAAAAGACCAATTTCCGAATGGATAACGACCCAGCGCAAGCGGGGCTCGCGGTGTATATTCATTGGCCGTATTGCGCTCGCATTTGTCCCTATTGCGATTTCAATGTCTATAAACAGCGCAATGATGCGGGGCTGTGCGGCGCGATAATTCAGGATTTAAAGGGTTGGCGTGACTGGAGCGGGCCGCGTCATGTTAGCTCCATACATTTTGGCGGAGGTACGCCGTCTTTAATGTCTGCAGCGCAAGTGCAAAGCCTGATTGAAACGGTTCGTGCCTTATGGACGCTTGATAGGAATTGCGAAATCGCGCTTGAGGCTAATCCGCAAGATATGGACATGGTGCAGGCGGATAAATGGCAAAGGTTTGTCGCTGCCGGTGTTAACCGTGTGTCGCTGGGTGTGCAAAGTTTTCAAGATAAGGCTTTGACCTTTTTGGGTCGTGATCATAATGGTGCGCAGGCGCGCGCAGCTTTGGCTATGGCCGCGAGCCTTTTCCCCAGCCTGTCAGCGGATATTATTTATGGCTGGGCCGGACAGACAGAGGCTCTGCTACAGGCCGATCTGGATGGGGTGCTCGGCGTTATTCAAGGCAGCGGGGTTGGGCATATTTCCGCCTATCAATTAACGATCGAACCGGAAACCGCTTTTGCACGGGCCCAAGCGCGCGGGGCGGTCAAAGCCGTGCATGACGATATCAGCGCCGATTTTTATACTCTGGTCCAAGATAGGCTGACGGGTGCAGGCTTCTCGCATTATGAGGTTTCAAATTATGCCAAGCCGGGACAGGAATCTGTTCATAATCTGGCCTATTGGCAAGGCCGGGATTATGTTGGGGTTGGCCCCGGCGCGCATGGGCGGTTGACGGTGGAGGGTCAGCGCTGGGCTACGGCGGCGGCGCGGGCCCCGCAGATCTATCAACAGCGCGTTGCGGATACGCGATTAGGTCTGACGGTATGCGAAGCCTTGACGCCTAGTGATTGTGCCAGTGAATATCTGGCGATGGGCCTGCGGATTGATGCCGGCATTTCTATCGCGCGGTATCAGGCCTTGGCCGGTAAGGTCATGGCCAATGATTTATTGGATGATTTAGAACAGGCAGAACTTGTCAGAATTGACGGGGGACGGCTGCAAGCGACAGAAAAGGGGCGCTTGCTACTGGATTATATCACGCGCCAATTTCATCTGGCCTAAGGGTTATAATCATCAAGACTGACGACATGGCCATAGCGCTGAACAAATCGGCGTTTGATGCGGCGAATCCAATTGGCTTCATTTTCAAGGGTCATGCCTTCAGCCAGAATAAGGGTATCGGTAAAGCGTTTTGCGGTGAGACGTCTGTCGGATTTAAGCAGGGTATCCCCCGTAACGCCGGCGCAAAAATCCCATTCGCGGCACAATTCGGCTAATAAAATATCCAGATCGTCAGCGAGTTTCGGGTGATAGCTTATCTTTTTTGCCATGATTAATCCTTGTAATGCACGCTAACCAAATAAAGCCCTTCGGGGGGGGCAACAGGGCCGCACTGGGTTCTATCTTTGGCCGCTAGCGCCGCGCGCATATCGTCTGCATCCCATTTTCCCATACCGACTTCGGCAAGGCTGCCGACGATTGATCGTACTTGTTTATGCAGAAATGAACGGGCACGGAAATGACAATGGATTTCGGCGCCTGCCCGCAGAACCGTTAGGGCGTCCAGTGTTTTTACCGGGCTTTTGGCTTGGCATTGCGTATCGCGAAAGGTTGAAAAATCATGCTGGCCGATCAGGATTTGCGCGGCTCCGTGCATCGCCTCAGCATCCAGACGGACAGGAATGCGCCAGACGCGGCCCTTATCGAGTGACAGTTTCATGCGCCGGTCAATAATCCGGTAAAGATAGCGGCGCTCGATTGCGTCAAACCGGGCGTGAAAATCATCTGGCATTAATTGCGCGTCCAGCACGGTTATAGGGGCCTCCGCGAGATGAAAATTAAGGGCATCGCGCAATTTATCATCCCGGATCGAGCTCTCCAGATCTATATGCGCTATTTGGGCCAGCGCATGAACGCCGCTATCCGTGCGGCCAGAGCCGTAAACTTCGACAGGGTTATTTTTATTAAGCTTGGCCCCCGCGGCCTCCAGCGCGCCCTGAACCGAGGGTCCGTGATCCTGCCATTGCCAGCCCATATAAGGCGCGCCGTCATATTCTATGGTCAATTTATAACGCGGCAT
>CAZZKV010000034.1:8263-19302 GCA_964654665.1 uncultured Caulobacterales bacterium
GGCGTTCCGCGCAGAAAGTCTTCGGCGCTCATTTTAGGTTTTCCAGCCGGTTGAACGTCGATCAGGCGGATGGCGTCCAATGCGCAGGCGATAAGCAGGCGATCATCCAGCGCCGTGCCTGGTTTTTGGCCATGGGTATCGTCGATTTCGATATATTCGCACAGATGGATTTTCACGCGCTTGCCGCCAATGGTGCACCATGCGCCCGGCGCGGGGGAGAGACCGCGAATATGGCA
Organism: uncultured Caulobacterales bacterium; assembly: GCA_964654665.1. Lineage (GTDB taxonomy): Bacteria > Pseudomonadota > Alphaproteobacteria > Caulobacterales > Maricaulaceae > CALCKU01. Next base: position 8,500 of record CAZZKV010000034.1, read on the forward strand.
ATCGAGGTCTTTGGCGCGCCGCGTCCAGTCAATACGGGCTTCGGTTTTTTCGATTTTATGAGCATAGCTGGGCGTACCTGTTTGCGGCGTTCCTTTCAGTGCGCCGCGCTCTAAGGCCCCAAGCGCCCGTGGCCACATTCCAGCGCCAATATGGGAGAGGCGATCAAAAAGCCGGCCCGCTGTATCATTGGGCCGGATATCCACCGTTTCAGACAGCACAATATCGCCCGTATCCAGACCCTTATCCATCCGTTGGATTTGCACGCCTGTTACGCTGTCGCCCGCCATAATAGCCCGCTGGACAGGAGCGGCTCCGCGCCAGCGCGGCAAGAGCGAAGCATGTAGGTTCAAACAGCCATATCGAGGGGCCTTTAAGGCGCGGATCGGTAAAATCTGGCCATAGGCGACAACGCAGGCAACATCGACGTTCAGCGCTTCTAATCCATCAATGACAGCAGATTTACGAAAGCTATCGGGCGTTTCAACGGGGATACCCATAATGTCGGCAAACCGGTGGACATCTGATTGCATGAGCTGTTTGCCGCGTCCGGCGCGGCGCGGCGGCTGGGTATAGACCCGTACCACATTATAACCATTTGAGATGAGTTCCGCGAGCGATGGCACGGCAAAGTCCGGCGTTCCCATAAACACCACAGAGAGAGTCATAAGGCGGCCATTATCCCGCGGCTTTCAGCTTTTCGGCTTTGACTACTTTTTTGACCGCACGGTCCCGTTTGAGCCGCGAGAGATAATCGATAAAGACAACGCCTTTGAGGTGATCCATTTCATGTTGGATACAGACGGCATAAAGCCCTTCGGCCCATTCGGTCACGCGTGTTCCATTGTAATCCAGATAGGTCAGTTTGACTCGTTCGGGGCGATCAATTGTATCGAACACATCCGGGACAGACAGGCAGCCCTCTTCATAGGGCTTGAGAGTCTCAACATCTTCGAGAATTTCCGGATTGACGAAATATTGCGGCGCGGGTTTTTCATCGCCCTTGGCTAAATCCATAACGATAACAGTGAGCGGCACGCCGATTTGAATCGCTGCCAGCCCGATACCCGGCGCGGCATACATGGTTTCCAGCATATCATCCATCAAAGCACGGGTTTCATCTGTTACCACGTCAACCGGTTTTGAAACTTGTTTAAGGATCGGATTGGGAACAGTTAATATGGGCCGGATTGTCATAAGCGGTAAGTAAGTGGGCTATCAAAGAAGGTCAAGTGTGTGCGGCCAGCCACTGTGTTAAATCATCGGTAACATAGTCGATGAAACCGGCCCGGCTTACGGTACCATCCGGGCGGGGAATTACGGGTTGATTATCCCAATCGGCATTGGAGGTCACAAGCACTGTTGCCATGCCCATATGTTTGGGGACTTCCAGATTACGCAGCCCGTCTTCGAAAAATATTGCGGTCGTTGGATCGATATTAAAAATATCGCAAAATTTAATATAAGGGCTGCGTTTGGGCTTGGGGATATAATCTCCGTCTTCAATACCAAAACTACCGTCAAATAAATCCCATAAATTTAAATGACCCGCGACATTGCGGGCATGGCCCTTGGAGCCATTGGTAAAGATAAATTTGCGTCCCGGCAACGCCGCGATCTGTGCGCGTAATGCCGGGTCAGGTTCAAGGCTCTGTAAATCAACATCGTGAACATAATCAAGAAATTCTGCCGGATCCATACCATGCACCGCCATCAGGCCGGAAAGCGAGGTGCCAAATTCGGCCAGATATTCTTTTTGCAGCCGTCGGGCCTCTGTGGGTTGCAGGGCCAGATAGCGGCTAATATAGGCGGTCATTTTTTTATCGATTTGCGAGAAAAATTCACCATCAGCACGATAGAGCGTATTATCAAGATCAAAAATCCAGTTGTGGATGTGGGATAAATCTCCCAGATGTGCAGGGCGCATTACCGGCGCAATCCAGCGACAGTTGCGGCCACAAAATCGGCATCGGATACAACAATTTTCTGCCCGTCCTTATCGGTGGGAACCGGGCGGAAATTGGCAACTGTATAGCCTTTATCAAGACAATATTCACGGCCAAGTGCTGAAAATTTGGCTTCCGCAATACAGAATTGCGCGGGTTTGGCCGCAGTATTGCGTAGTTTTTTATCGGGATTATCAATGGGCTTGGCATCGGGATTATTAATATCATCGATTATGGTGGGCGGCGTTTCTTGTAAGGCATAGAAATGGACTTGGGCATTGACTAAACTATTTGTAAAAGGGCGCAGACAGCCACCTTCGCTAATTGGCCACCAACCTCGCGATTCCCAGACGCCATCTTTTCGAAAGGCAACGGACGACCAAATGTTATGCGACGAATTATTACACAAGGTCAGGCCGACATCCGATTGACGGGCAAAAGCGGTTTCAGCCAAAGCATCCAATTTATCGGCATTACTGGCCTTTGCCGCCAGACCTTGTTCTTTTACAAATTTTTTCAATGTACGGGCTGTGCGCCGCCCCATTATCCCGTCAATCCGGCTAATACTATAGCCATTGTCACGTAGCAGACGTTGCAGCCCGGCGATTTCAGCTTTGTTGCCATAATTATCCGGTTCGATGAAAACTGTGCGTGGGTCATTCGGGTCGATTTGCAGATATTTACGGCTCTCAAGATTTTGCAGATTACAGGCTAGAGTCGCATCAGCCGTAAAATCTTGGGCCGAGCTGCATAACGGGACAGTGCCTGCCCATTCCCGTACCCCGCCCAGATGCAGCACATCGCTTTCGGCGAAAACATAACGCGGGGTTCCGCGCGGGGCGACAACGCCTGTGCATTGCCCGGGGCGCATACGCTCCCACCCTTTTGGCGTCATATTGCCATCAATTAATGTCGCGGTTGCAAGGCGCAGATAAAAAGAGGTTTCATTACAAACGGCCCACCCCTCATTCTGTGCGGCCTCATTGCGTATAGAAGCATCATTATTTTGGGAGGCCGCTGGCAAAGCCGCGCCCGCATCGGTTTGCGCCTGACTGGCCGGGGCCAGTATCAAAACCAATACCAGAGCCAATAATAGGGTGAATCCGGAGAAAAGAAAGATTGCCCACTGTATGCTGCCTATCCGATTAATGTGCCGGCTCCTTCGTCAGTAAATAATTCAACTAACAGACTATGGGCTCGTCGCCCCGAGAGAATGACAACAGCATCCACACCCCCCTCTCGGGCTTGTGTTGCCGTTTGCAATTTCGGGATCATACCGCCGCTGGCCGCGCCGGTTTCAATGAGGTGTGTAACATCTTTCGCGCTTAGTTGGGTCAGCAGATTGCCATCCCCGTCCATGACGCCCGCAACATCGGTCAGCAGCATCAAGCGTATCGCGCCCAATGCGCCGGCAATAACCCCCGCGGCTGTGTCGGCATTCACATTCAGGGTTTCGCCCGTTGCGCTGCCGCTGATCGGAGATATGACCGGTATAAAACCCGGTTCGGCTGCTGTGAGGGCGTTAATGACATCCACATCCGTATCAACCGGTTCGCCAGCAAAGCCCAATGCCGCATTTTTCTTTTCCGCTGTGATTAACCCGGCATCTTTGCCAGATAAACCAACGGCCCGCCCGCCGGCCATATTAATCGCTTGAACCAGTGATTTATTAATGGCCCCTGATAGCACCATTTCAGCTACTTCGACGGTTTTGATATCGGATACACGCAGCCCGTCTACAAATTCGCTTTTAATGTTTAAGCGCTCTAACATTGCGCCGATTTGCGGGCCGCCGCCATGAACGATAACGGGACGGATCCCAAATTGTTTTAACAAAACAACATCATTGGCAAATTGCGCCGTTAAAGCCGCATCGCCCATGGCATGGCCGCCGAATTTGATAACCACTGTGCGCCCGGCATAGCGCTGTATAAAGGGCAACGCTTCGGACAGGGTTTTTGCACTGGCCCATCCGGTTTCATTATTCCGGCGCTTTAGCATGATGTTACCTGCATAAATTAGGTCCGCATAAGTGATTTGTGGCCAACTATAGCGATTGCCCGGCCAATGACAATTGTTATGCGCGTTTACGGAAGGGCGAGGGCGGCAATTTCGGCGCGCAGACGATCAAGCCCGTTTTTTTTCTCTGACGAGGTTTGAATAAGCGTTGGAAAAGCGCTGGGGCGTTTGGCAATTTTGGATAATGTACGATCCGTCACTTTAAACAATTCCCCTTTTTTAAGTTTATCAATTTTGGTCAGGATAATCTGGTATGATACGGCGGTTTCGTCCAGCATATCCATAATATCGCGGTCTCCGTCTTTAAGACCGTGGCGGCTGTCGATTAATAAAAACACACGGCGCAAAGGCGCGCGCCCTGCCAGAAACTTTCGGGTTAATTGGGTCCAACGGGCAATATCGGTTTTGGAGGCGCGCGCATAACCATAGCCGGGCAGATCAACAATATGAATCCGGCCACTTACATCAAAATAATTAAGTTCACGCGTGCGCCCCGGCGTATTGGAGGCCCGGGCCAGACCTTTGCGGTTGGTCAGGGCGTTAATCAAGCTCGATTTGCCGACATTGGAGCGTCCGGCAAAGCACACTTCGGGCTTATCGGCGGGCGGTAATTTATCCATCGCCACGACTGAAAGCATAAAGGTGACATCGCGGGCGAATAACAGCCGGCCATTTTCTATATATTCGGCCTGCCGACTGTCATCGTCTGAAAGCGCGGTCATTACTCGGCAGGCGCTTTTTCGCCGCGGCCTGAAATTTTGCGGAAAAAGGCATCGACAGGCGTATCGACTTTAAATTTGCGGGTGATGTAATATTGCTGGGCAAAGGACAATACATTGTTCCAGACCCAGTAAACCAAAAGACCCGTGGCAAAAGGGGCTAAAATAAACATGAATATCCAAGGCATGAATTTCATCATTTTTGCCATCATTTCGGCTTGTTCGCCTCCGCCGGCTGTTTGTGGGGTGAGCGTGTACATCAACGCCATAGTGACACCATAAAGTATAGCCAGAGGGCCAATAGCGAAAAAGCCGAGAATAGCGATTGGAACAGGATCCCATGGCAGGACGCCGAACCCGTTCAGGATTGAAAGCGGATCAGGAGCCGAGAGGTCTTTAATCCAGCCGTAAAACGGGGCATGGCGCAAATCAACATTGATAAAGACCGATTTATACAAGGCAAAGAATACAAAAATGGTCGGGATAATCGGTAAGCAGCCGGCCATGGGGTTTGCCCCTTCTTTTTTATAGAGCGCCATCATTTCTTGCTGTAGTTTCAGGCGGTCATCTTTGTAACGTGTCTGGATTTTTTTAAGCTGCGGGGCCAGTTTTTTCATCTTTGCCTGACTCTCATATTGTTTGTTAAACAATGGAAAGAGTACAATTTTAATCAATAAGGTCAGCGCCATAATCGCCAGGCCGTAATTGCCGATTCTTTCGCCCAGCCATGTGATAGCCAAGCTCATGGGCCGTGTTAAAATACCTAATGCGCCCCAATCAATGGCCAGATCCATACGGGCGATATCTAAATCCTTTTCATAGGATTCAAGGATTTTCCGGCGCTTGGCTCCGGCATAGATAAAGGCTTTTGATTCTAATGTGCGTCCGGCGCTCAGGGTTATCGGATCCAACTCATAGGCGGATTCATAGACGTCGCGCTCATCAATTTGGCGAAAATTAAACCGGGCTGTCATCGGCTTGTCCTGCGGCGCAATTGCCGCAGCCAGCCAATATTTATCGGTTAGGCCGACCCAGCCGCTCTCGCCAATCTCTAATGTCGATCGTTTTTTAGACAGTTTTTTATATTTAATTTTTTTCAATGTATCATCAACAATGGCAATCGGGCCTTCCTGCAAGATGAAGAAATTGGTTAAATCATCCGGCAGGCCATGTTGGCGCGATGCGCCTTTGCGCTGGATATTAATTTCACCGCCCGAAGTATTAACAAGCGTATCATCCAGTGTGATCAGATATTTATCATCAATAGATATCGTGCGGGTGACGATAAAACCATCGCCTTGGGCCTCGGTGATGATGGGGGTGGTTTCGGTCAATTTACTGCCCTTAACAAGCTGCCATACTGTATTCAGACCTGACCCGCCATCGGCTTTAACCCAATTGTCAAAGACATAAGCCGATTTTTCAGCCGCCTCAGGCGTGAGCAAAACAAGATCGCCGCTGTCTTTCTCTAGCGTTGCCTTGTAATCCTTTAGGGTTATGTCATCGACCCGAAACCCTGCGAGCGAAAAACTACCTTGTAAAGAGGCCGTCTCGATGGGAATACGCACCCCTTCGGACACGGCCGCATCCCGGGATTTCAATTCGATTCTCGGTGTATCAACGGTAAGGTTTTGGGCTTGTGTCTGTTGTTGAGCCTGCTGCCGTGCTAGCGCGTCTCTTTGCGCTTGTTCGGCAAAAGGTTTGCCAAAGAAAAACCAATAGCCCAGCATTACAAGGCCAGAGAGCATTACGGCGGTCATGAAATTTTTCTGATTTTCCATAAGGTAGGTCTTTATAAGTGGATCGAATGGCGATTATGGGCTGATTTGGGGCAAGCTTAAAAGTGCTTTTTTAACATCGGCTAAAAGATCGGTATAGTTTTTATGAACAGTCGAGGCGCGCGCGATTAAAACATAATCGCACCCCGGATGGCCATATTCGGGCAAAAGGGTGCGGGCGGCTTCTCGCAGGCGCCGTTTTGCGCGGTTGCGCGTCACGGCATTGCCAATTTTTTTCGTCGCTGTGAATCCGATCCGAATACTGGCTTGGGCCTGTCTTTGAGCGTGGATTAGGGTTTCTGGCGCGGCCTGCGGGCTGCGGGGGCGCATTTGCACAACAACGCCGCCAATAGCACGGTAAACACCGTCTCTGACATATAAAAACTCGGAGCGGGTTTTAAGCCGTCCGAGTGGTTGAAATCTATCGGTCATGTTGCGGCCTTATGCCAGCCAAGGCCGTCCCTAAAAGGCGGTCCTTAAGCCGATAGAACCTTACGGCCTTTGGCGCGGCGGCGCGAGAGGACTTGGCGGCCTGATTTTGTTGCCATACGCGAGCGAAATCCGTGACGGCGCTTGCGAACAAGTTCTGAGGGTTGAAAAGTACGTTTCATTTTAGTCTCCCTGAGGGATTTTAAGCAAGGCCAAAGGCCTTATTTGTCTCAAGCCGCGTCCTTTAATCATGGCGCGAAGACAAGTCAAGCACCGAGCGGATAGTTTTTAAGTCCCATTTTCAAGGATCGGTTTTATTCTTTACATATAGGTCCATCGAGGGCTTCGGGACAGGTGCTATATCCGTCACATTCACTGCACGGTTTTGTTACAATTGGTGAGGTGTCATTTCGAAGTTTTTTTGCTAGCTATAGTCAACGCAATTAACGGAGGCATTATGGCCTATATTCTAAATCTTCTCGGCACTGTTGCCGTTCTGGCAACAACAAGCGCGGTACATGCACAAGATTGCCCCTATAAAGGGGCATCGGTTGATACGGCAACAATGACAAAAAATGTCAGTGTCGTTTTATTCGATGCGCCGGCTGCGGCCCCTATTCGCATCGCCTCTGCACCCGCTATTTCAAACACTTCCCCCCATTCGGCCATTGTATCTGCACCTTCTCGCGCCTTCGCAGATACACACAACGCCGAATTGCCGGCGGTTGATATTGCGCCTTCCCCAATACGCGCTTTATCAACCGCCACCAATCAGGCCGCACCCGTGGCTGTGATCAAGGTAGCGCAAGCCCCTCAATCTGGTGCAGAGACAATGATGAAAAGCGAATTGTCCCCGGCTGCCAGCGCCTATAATACTGTGCTGGGCAATCGGATCAGTGCGGCTGCGGGCGGGCTGAATGCCTTTGATTATGCTGGAGCCAAAGCCGCCGGTGAAGCTGATATTGTCGCAGCCTATATTGCCGAACTTGAAACGCTAAACCCGGATATAATGAGCGATAATGAAGCCATTGCCTTTTGGGCCAACCTTTATAATGCGGTAACGGTCAAAGTTATTCTGGATAATTATCCTGTTAAATCCATTCGTGAAATTAAATCCGGTATTCGGTCCGGGCCATGGAAGCGTGATCTTGTGACTATTAATGGCCGGCCAACCAGCCTTGATGATATTGAACATGGCATATTACGTAAACAATTCCCCTCTCCGCTGATCCATTATATGGTGAATTGCGCGTCTATTGGCTGCCCTAACCTTAAAAACAGCCTGTGGGATGCGAAAACATTGGACAGCGAACGTGATCAGGCGGCTCGGGATTTTGTCAATTCTCCGCGCGGGGCCAAAATAACCGCCAAGGGTATTGAAGTCTCGTCAATCTATCGGTGGTTTGCTGGTGATTTCGGCGGTTATAAAGGTGGCGTTCGGGCGCATTTGATGCAATATGCAGGCCCAGAACTCAAAGCGGCGCTCGATGGCGGTGCAAAAATAACAGGCCATGGTTATAATTGGTCACTCAACGAATAGGCATTTGCGTTATGACTGTAGATACAGCGACAGAGACATCCTCCAAGGCCAAGCCCATCTGGCTGCGCCTGTGGCCGCTCTATATCATTGTGGCCGGGCTAGGCTTTGCCATATCCCAAGGTTGGCATACCCAGCTTTCGCCTGCGGCGCTGGGTGAGAATGCGGTTTATCTCAATAATCTTGTTGAAAACCATTTCTTGCTGGTGCTTCTGGCCTTTATTGGCATCTATATTGCCGCCACCGCTTTTATGGTACCGGCCAGTGCGCTGACGATTGGCGGTGGGTTTTTATTCGGTTTGGCTATTGGTGCGCCTGCCACTGTGGTTGGCGCAACGATTGGGGCCTGTATTTTATTTCTGGCAGCCAAGACGTCATTGGGCGAGACCCTAAAATCTATTGCAGGGCCTTTTTTGGATAAGATGGAGAAAGGTTTTAATGAAAACGCCCTGTCTTATTTGTTTACCCTGCGCCTCATCCCCGTCTTTCCTTTTGCGGTGGTTAATATTGCCCCCGCGATTTTAGGGGCCAAATTCCGGGATTATTTCATTTCGACGGCACTGGGCATTATTCCGGGTACTGTAGCCTATACATGGATTGGTGCCGGTTTGCGCGGCACATTGCTGGACGCGGCCGAAAAAGGCGAAGCGGCTGATGTTGGTGCTTTGGTGGGCGCCGCAGCGGCGAACCTCATACCGGCCTTTTTCGCACTGGCGGCTGTGGCGATGATACCGGTCTTTTACAAAAAATTTATCAAAAAGCCTGCCGCATAAGCGGGCTCTATTTGCGAGAGAGAAATCATGGAAACTTATAATGTTGACCTATGCGTTATTGGCGCGGGTTCGGCGGGACTGTCTGTTGCCGCAGGCGCAGCGCAGCTCGGACGGTCTGTTGTTTTATACGAAGCCGAAGAAATGGGCGGTGATTGCCTGAATTATGGCTGTGTACCGTCAAAGGCGCTTATTGCAGCCGGTAAACATGCCCATGCCTTTACCAATGGCGAGGCATTTGGCGTGGCGGCGGCCAAGCCCGAGATTAATTTCGAAACGGTCAAAGCTCATGTCCAAGGTGTGATTGATCACATCGCCCCCGTTGATAGCCAAGAGCGTTTCGAAGGTTTGGGCTGTATTGTTATCCGCGAAAAAGCGCGGTTCAAAGACGCCAATACGGTTGTGTCCGAAACAACAGAAGTCACCGCCAAACGCTTTATTATTGCGACAGGTTCCCGCGCTTCTGCTCCGCCTATTCCGGGGCTGGCTGATACGCCATATTTGACCAATGAAACAATTTTCTCGGTTAAAAAACAGCCTAAGAAATTACTGATTATTGGCGCTGGCCCTATCGGGTTAGAGTTGGGGCAATCCTTCCGCCGCTTTGGCTCGCAAGTCGAGATTATCGATATTGCGCCGCCATTAGGGCGCTCGGAACCCGAACATGCCGAAGTTTTGGTGAATGCGCTTAAAGCCGAAGGTATTGTGTTCCACACGCCGGCCTCGACCCAATTAATTCGCAAGACGAAAACCGGCGTTGCGATTGATCTGGAAGATGGCACAACTTTGACAGGCTCGCATCTTTTGGTGGCCGCCGGGCGCAGCGCCGCGATAAACGGACTAGAGCTTGAGAGTGCGGGTATTAAATATAACCGACGCGGCATTGAAGTGGATGCAACGTTGCGGACCTCTAACAAACGTGTTTATGCCGCAGGTGACGTGGCGGTATTGGCTGACGGAACGCCGCTGGGTGGACTCACCCATGCTGCCGGTTTTCATGCCGGACAGATCATTAAGAACTTTTACTTCATGCCGCCGCCTTTGGGCCGGTTTATGGCCAAGGCAATTACGGACCGTATGCCTGCCGCAATTTACTCTGAACCCGAGCTGGGCAGTATCGGTCTGACTGAAGCGCAAGCCATTGAAAAATTTGGCGCTGATAATGTGCGCGCCGTTGCCTGGGAATTTGAAGAAAATGACCGCGCGATTGCCGAGCGTAATATGCATGGCGGGGCGAAAATTGTTGCCACGAAAAAAGGTAAAATATTGGGCGCGTCTATTGTTGGCGAAGGGGCGGGGGATCTGATCCAGATGATTTCTGTTGCTATGACCGGTGGGGTTAAAATATCCGGCATTGCGCAGATTATCTCGCCTTACCCATCGCGCGGGGAAGTTGTTAAACGCGCTGCCGGCAGTTGGTATACAGCTTCGGTCTTTGGCCCCAAAGCCCAAAAACTTGCGGCGTTTCTGACTAAATTTCATTAAACAGTCCCAAAGCCATCAGGCTTTCAGGCAAAAACCAACCCCGCGAGCCTTCCGCCGCGGGGTTTTTCATGCCGAAATATAGGGCTGGCATTTTGTGAGATTGTCCAAGCGGAACCCGTAAC
>CAZZKV010000035.1:0-18833 GCA_964654665.1 uncultured Caulobacterales bacterium
AACAAAATGAAGTAGCAAGGTGTCTACAAAGCTAGGGGCACATCAATTAATAGTAAATATGTTTTCGCATATCTCCCTCATCGAAAAGCTTTTGACATATCTGAATAAAAGCAAAACGTTTATCTAATAATAGGGGACGATTAACACGATTGGTAACAGCCACAAGTCTTGGTCTTTGAACTTTATCCTGAATGATGGGAACCACCATTGGATCTCCCAAAGGTGTATAATCATTAGCTGGTCGTAAAATACGAAGAGATATAGCATCTGTTCTACCAACAACAGACTGAGCCCCTGTACTAATATTACTGAACATATAGACTTCTGGACTCAAATTACGCTCTTCATACATACCATGAAACAAGGGCCAAGCCGGACCGTCTTGAATGAAGATATGTGGATAAAGCGCAAGGTCTTTTAGCTTCACAGCTTGCCCCGTATCTAATGGGTGCCCTTTGCGCATCATAGCGCAAGCTTGCGGGTTACAAAGATCAGTAACACTATATTTTTTAGGAGTCTCTTGCTGTAAGATAAATGTAATTAAAACATCAACATCTGCATTCGCAATAGAGTCCAATTGTGTATCCATCCAAACAGTTTTAACAGATATATTCAAGTCAGGATGATCTTGATTCATTTTCTCAATCGCGCGAGGGACAAGTGACCATGTGAGCCCTTCTTGACATCCAATAACGAGATTGCCGCGTAATGTTCGTTTCGTGGAAAGAAACAATCCTTCTATATCTTCAACGTCATTAATAAGCTGTCTGGTTCTTTCCAATAAGTGTCGCCCATCATCAGTTAGAGAAACGCCTTCAGCTGGCTTTCGGACGAAAAGATTAACATTTAATCCCGTTTCAAGCTTTTCAATTGAATGACGTATAGACGTCGGGGAAATGTTAAGTTTAGAAGCAGCTTGTGAAAAACTACCCGTCTCAGACGCCGCTATAAAATGGCGGATGTAGTCAATTTTCAACACATTCTTTTAAAACATATTTTGTACTAATAAACAATGATAAATATATTTGCCTTGGCAATTAATTTGATCAATTGTTTCCACAATTATAATGAAAAAAGCCAAAAAGGGAATCTTATGAAGTTCATTAAACACACGAGTGTCTCATTGTCTGTCATGACAATAGCCGCAGGATTTTTTACGCCAACCAGTTTCGCACAGGATAGCAATGTACTTCTTGATGAAGTGATTGTGACAGCCACAAAGAAAGCTGATGGTGAAAATGTACAAGATACAGACATCGCCATTACGGCTTTTGGTGCCGATCAATTAGAGGCCTTTCAAGTTCGGGATATTTCTGACTTGAGTTTCAAAATACCAAATGTGCAGCTCGATGAAATAGGAACAACGAAAGGTACAGCTAACTTTTCAATTCGCGGCTTGGGTGTTAACTCTTCTATCCCTTCCATTGACCCTGCCGTCGGCGTTTTCGTGGATGGTGTTTATCTTGGCATTAATGCGGGTGTTGTTCTTGATACATTTGATTTGACAAGTGTTGAAACGCTTCGCGGTCCCCAAGGCGTATTATTTGGCCGAAACGTGACAGGCGGAGCTGTTGTTATCAATACAGGTAATCCCACAGATGAGTTTAGATTCAAGGGCAAATTGGCAGCCGAATCAGGATTACGCGGCACCGGGGGCAACTATTATGCACAAGGCGTCATTTCCGGACCTATAGGCGGCGGATTTAAAGGTAAATTTGGCGCTTATTACAATAATGACGAAGGCTGGTTTAGAAATCAGTTTGACGGAACAAGTTTCGTCGCAGACCCGGATGATGGCGTTGATTTTGGTGAAAGCGAAACCGTAATCCTTCGTGGTGCTCTCGAATATGACGGGGTCGAAGGGTTTAATATTCTGGCAAAACTGGAATATGGCGATACAGAAGGCCAAGGCCCAGCCTCGCAGAGTCACCAAAATGGATCCGGTGTAAATAGTTTCGCCACGAATATATTGGGCGACCCGGCGCAGACATTCGATAGAAATTCATTCGACTTTGCTGTCAATACTTTGGGCTTTACACAAAATGAATGGATATCTGGTAGCCTGCGCGCTGATATAGATGTTGCCTTTGGTGATGGTACAATCACAAATATCTTTGGGTATCGTGATTATTCTCAAGATGGCCTTAGTGATATTGATGCGACAGCTCTGCAAGTCTTCGACGCTAATTTTAATGTCCGTCAGGATCAAATTTCTAACGAAATTCGTTACAACGGCCGGTTTTTCGATGATAGACTCGATTTCACGACTGGTATTTTCTATTTCCAGCAAGATCTGGAATATGCGGAACAGCGTATTGTTGGCGGTGCGCAAACACGGTTTGATGGCGGTGGCATTCAAGACCATGAAACTTTCGGAATTTTTGCGGCCGGTGAATATGATTTAACTGATCGTTGGTCCCTAAATGCCGGCATTCGTTATTCAGATGAAACAAAGGAAGCGAATATTACGGCCGTCTCAATAGCGAATGCACCCTGTTTCATCTTCGAGGATGATCCTCTCTTTGGAGCCGGTTCAACTTTGTGCAACCTAGATACATTTCCAACATTCTCAACTAATAATTTTTCTCCTAAAATTGGGTTCGGATATGAAGTTCGGGACAATCTTCGAACTTATGGACATTGGGCTCGTGCTTTCCGGGCTGGTGGTTTTAACCTTAGAAACACCTCGGCTCAAATGCCTCCAACAGGGATTGAAACTCCTGGGCCATTCGAAGATGAGAGAATTGATAGTTTCGAAATTGGATTTAAGTCCGAGCCTATTCCGGGCGCAAAGTTCAATGGTGCGGCTTTCTTCAACACAATTGATAATCTTCAACGTGAAATCAATGTTGCCGGCGGTTCAGCGGTTGTACAACAGGTTATCACGAATGCTGCGGATGCGGAAATATACGGAATTGAATTTGATGCTCTTTGGCCTGTAACTGACAATTTCGTCGTCAATGGAACCATTGGTTTTCTCGAAAGCCAATATACAGATGTTAGTGTAAACCTATCAGCGACGAGTTCGGCTCAACTTTCAGACCCTGCGGGACCTGAAGACCTAGCATTGGAAATTCCGCGCCTTTCACCCTTTACAGCGACTGCCGGATTTACATATTTCCATAATACGGCTCTGGGCAAAATGACATTTAATGGTAATTATGCACATCGTGATCGGGCTTTCTTTACCGATAACAATCTTGGCTTCATTAACGCACAAGATAGATTTAATGCCAGTATCGGTCTCGACTTTGATCAGGGTTTTAACATCACTATTTATGGTAACAATCTCTCTAACGAAGTTCTTCATGGTAACGACACTCAGCTAAGTAACGGTACATTCGCGCCGCTCGCCAAAGGCCGAGTATTTGGCATTGAGCTAAATTACGATTATTAGCCACATTTACTTTCCTCCACATTTTACATCTCATCAGTCCCTGATGAGATGTATTTATTTAGAAAATTGAACTTGTTTTTTTCAAGAGGAAAACACTTGAGTCGTTATTTGATTGACTACAAAATCGAAAACTTCCAATTGAATACAGTACAAATTTAAACATCAGGAAAATTGTATGAAAAATGGTCATATGCAATCATATGAGTTTAATTTAATTAGCGTATTGCAGCATGCCGCTAAATGGCATGGAATGCAGGAAGTTATAACAAACTCAGTCGAAGGAGGCATACACCGTATAACATATGATAAACTTTATACCCGCACTCGAAAATTAGCCAATGCCCTTATAGGAATAGGCGTTAAATCTGGGGACCGTATCGGCACTATGGCTTGGAATACATGGCGTCATTTAGAATGTTGGTACGCCATCGGTGGCATAGGTGCAATTTGCCACACTTTAAATCCTAGGTTATTTCCAGATCAAATTAATTATATTGTCAATCATGCAGAAAATAATTTCATCTTTGTCGATATAAGTTTTCTTCCCGTCATTACAAATGTTTTAGACAAACTGCCAACGCTGAAAGGAATCATAGTCCTAACAAGTTCTGATCATATGCCCGATACGTCACATATAAACATTCCGGTTTATTGTTATGAGGACTTACTCGCGAAAGAATCTGACCAATTGGATTGGCCTGTATTTGATGAAAACACAGCTTCATCACTATGTTATACATCTGGCACAACAGGTAATCCGAAAGGTGTTCTTTATTCGCATCGTTCAAATATTATTCACGCCATGGCGACGGGTTCCGCTAGTGTATTTAATCTAACCCCGAATGATACTTCATTGATGGTTGTACCTATGTTCCATGCCAATAGCTGGGGGCTGGCTTTTAGCGTACCCATGATCGGGGCAAAACTTGTTATGCCAGGTCCGCATATGGATGGCGAAAGTATCTATAACCTCATCACAAATGAAGCCGTTACATCCTCCGCAGCCGTTCCAACTGTCTGGACAGGTCTTTTAAATTACTTAGACAAAACAGGGTTTCACATTCCTTCGTTAAAAGAAACAATAATAGGAGGATCTGCTGTTCCTCGTTCTATGATTGAAACATTTAAAAACATGTATGACGTTGATGTTATTCATGCTTGGGGCATGACAGAAATGAGCCCTCTTGGCAGCATTAACCGCGCCGTACCCGCTATGAAAACCATGTCTGAGAAAGACACGTTAGATATGCGAGCCAAGCAAGGGCGGGCTATTTATGGTATCGACATGAAGATCGTGAATGAAGACGGCGAACAACTCCCACATAATGGAATCGATTTCGGCCGATTGTTAGTTCGCGGTCCTTGGGTCATTGAAAGATATTATAAAGCCAAGCAAAGCGCGTTAGATGCTGAAGGATGGTTAGATACGGGCGATATCGCGACCCTTGATCCTTTAGGGTTTATGCAAATTACTGATCGATCAAAAGATCTAATAAAATCAGGTGGAGAATGGATCTCATCTGTAGATATAGAAAACACAGCTGTTGGCCATCCTGCGCTAGAGATAGCAGCCTGCGTTGGTATTAAACATCCAAAATGGGAAGAACGGCCTTTATTACTAGCTGTAGTCAAAGATGACTTTGATCCAACAGTCCAGGATATTCAAGAGCACATCTCCAGTGAACATGCTAAATGGCAAGTGCCTGATGATGTAATATTCATTCCCGAAATGCCTCTGACTGCAACTGGAAAGATCGACAAAAAACCCTTACGCGAAAAATTTGCAAACCATTATTTAAAATTCAAATAAAATAACTAACAGTGTTTCGCCAAGCTCACACTATAAGGCTATTTTTTAAAGTTCTTACCCGTCAACCCATCCGCATTCCACCAGCGATCGTAAGGGTCTGTCCGGTCATACCATCTGACTCCGGGCTTCCAAGATAAAGGGCCAAGTCAGCAATTTCATTTGCTTGCATAAACCTCCCCATCGGAATTTTCGATTTTATTCCCTTAATCAAGTCTTCGGAACTCACGCCAGCATATTCGGCATGAACTTCAAAATTTTGTATCATATCAGTCTCAACCATACCCGGGCAGATCGTATTTACATTAATTCCATGACGCGCAACTTCCGCAGCAACGCATTTACTCAACCCAACCACCGCATGTTTTGTTGTATTATACGCCGACTGGTGAACACTTTCCCATTTACCCGCTGTTGATCCTATATTGACAATTTTACCGGTTTTTCTGGCTTTCATATGCGTAACGGCCAGTTGCATTAGCTTAAAGACGGCATATACATTCACTCGCATTAAACGATCAAGGTCAGCAAGTGTATAGTGTTCGATAGGTTTAGCGTCATAAAGACCTGCATTATTGACCAAAATATCAATGTGACCATAGGTAGCACAAGCTTGCTGAAAAAGAACATCAACATCAGCCTCAACACTTAAATTTGCAGCCAATGTCACAACCTTAACATTTTGGGATATCAAAGAACGAGCTACGCCTTCAAGACCGGTTAGACTCGTTGCAGTAAGAATTAAAGATGCTCCTTCCCGAGCATATGTTTCGGCAATTGCACGTCCTATGCCTCTACTTGCACCAGTAATTAATGCCGTTTTCCCAGCTAGTCTTCCCGTTTTCATAAGTTACCCCTTAAACCTTAACGTCTTTGAAAATTGAACAAACCACTCAAGTGCGTGAGGGTTTGCAATCGTATCAGGATTGGCTACTTTTTCAGCAGCCTCTCCTAATAGTATTTTCTTAATTGGAACTTCCAATTTCTTTCCGGATAAGGTTCGCGGAATTTGATTAACCTGAAAAATATCATTTGGGACAAACCATGTGGATGTCAGAGTTTTTATTGCATGGTTAATACGTTCACTCAGTTCCTTATCAAGATCGTAGCCCTCTCGCAGAACCACAAATAAAGGCATATAACTCTCGCGGCCCAAAAATTCCAAATCCACAATCAAACTATCCAAGACTTCAGATTGGGCTTCGACCCCAGCATAAATTTCAGAGGTACCTATGCGAACGCCTTTTCGATTGATTGTCGCATCAGATCGGCCATAAATGATAACACCGTTTCGTCCTGTTAGGCTCATCCAATCTCCATGGCGCCAAATCCCAGGGTAAACATCAAAATAGCTATCCCGATACCGATGTCCATTTTCGTCATTTAGAAAATATATAGGCATAGATGGCATCGGTTGTTTACAAACCAATTCTCCAACGTCTCCATGTAATGGTTTTCCGTCCTCATCAAACGCATGTATATCACATCCTAAATACCGGCATTGCATTTCTCCGCTATAGACAGGTAATAAAACACACCCCCCCACAAACCCCCCTGCGAAATCGGTTCCTCCGGATACAGGTGCCAACCAAATATCCGGACCTAGCTCTTTATATATCCATTCATAGGCTTCTTCGGATAAAGGTGATCCCGTTGACCCAATCGTGCGGATTGTTGATAGGTCGGCCACATCATTAGGCGTTACTTTAGCCTTGATACAACTAGTATAAAAAGCAGCACCATGTCCAAAGGTCGTAGCCTTAGCATCGCTGGCAAATTTCCATAATACTGTCCAATTGTCTGTGGCAGGACTACCGTCGTAAATAGCAATTGTCGCACCAGCGGCCATCGCGCCTAATTGAGAGTTCCACATGATCCAACCGCTACTCGTGTACCAAAAATACACATCTCCGGGCCCAATATCACCGTGCAGTCCGCCTGATTTTAATTGTTCTAACTTTATACCTCCATGGCTATGAACAATAGGCTTAGGTAAACCCGTCGTTCCTGAAGAATAAACAACCCATAATGGATGAGCAAAATCAACTGGCTCAATTTTAAATTCTGAGTCTTGGGTTATTATATCTTCCCAGAGAGAGACTGTTTGTTTTTGCGCTACAATTGGCTCAATATTGATTTGCTTTGGAGGCATCAAAATCAGATGTTCTAAACTCGGTAACGAATCCGCTAACTCTCTAACATAGTCTTCACGGTTAACCTCTTTGCCGTTAAAGTTGTTTTTTGTAACAGCAAATAAAATGGTCGGTTCAAACTGGGTGAACCTATCAATAATTGAATTTTTACCCATATCTGGGGCACACAAGGACCATATGGCACCAAGACTAGCTGTCGCTAAAAACGCTATAATTGTTTCAGGCGTATTCGGAGAATATGCAGCCACACGGTCCCCCGACTTTATACCTAAATGACGCAAATGCGCTGCAACCGAAGCCACATTCTTCTTTAACTCAACCCATGAAAGCTCTTGGATAGAAGATGTTTCCGACGCAAAGCGGATAGCAGGTCTTTCGGGGCTAGCATGGCGAAAAATTTGATCCACGAAATTAAGAGTAGCGCCAGAAAACCACTCGGCTCCCGGCATTTTACTATCGCTAAGAACCGTTAAGTAAGGCGTATAGCTTTTAACTGAATAAAAATGCCATACCGCATCCCAAAACCCCTCAATATCCTCGACTGACCATTCCCATAAACTTTGATAATCAGGAAAATTTAAATCACGTTCATCAGCCAACCACTGCATAAATTTATATAATTGGCTGTTCTCAATACGCTCCTGAGTGGGGGTCCAAAGTGGCTTTAACATAATTTTTCCAAGCCAAATTTATACTGATGTCGGGATTGATATTCTCGATCCAGGCATAAATGCGACATCAAAAGCCTGACGATCAAGTGAATTTTGGATCCATGTTTCAAACACGGAATTACCGGCCCAGAGATGATCAAGTTTTAAGTCAATCATACGAACAATGGATGGCAGTAAAACAATGTCCGCAATTGTATATTGTTCACCTATTATCCAAGGCCCCCCATCCGTTAATGCCTCAGTAACACGGTCAATACATCCACTAAGGCGTTCAAGAGATGCGTCAAATTTTTGCTCCGAAAAACCAGCCTGTCCCATTTCTTTATAAAACTGTTTTCGCAAAGGAAGTTTATCGGTCATATTATTAAAAGCTTCGCTAGGCATTGCTGAGAGTTGTTTTTTAAACAACATATTGAACGATGGCACACGAATAGCAGCTGTAGGCACTTCTTCAAAATAACGCATCCACGCCCGCATCCTAGCGCGTGCAACTGGGTCTGTCGGCGTAAGGGAAACCCCCGGAAACACTTCATCAAGATATTCACAAATTACAGATGAATCTATAACAGGATCATCATCATGAACCAGGCTAGGAACGACACCATTCGGGTTTATTTTGAGGTATTCCTCAGTCAAATGTTCATTATTCCCCCAGACAATAACCTTACTTTCGTAGGGTAATTTTTTTTCGGCCAGAACTAAACGAACCTTTTGAGAACATGTTGAAACTGGGTTATGATAAAGCTCAAGTGTCATGTAATATCTTTCTCTGAAAACTTTGGCATCCGTAAAAACAGTAATACCGTTAATCCCAAGATAAACGCCGCCAGAGCAATCGAGACTGTATAGCTTCCAGTCCTATCTCTAACGAAACCCAAAATAACGGGTCCCAATCCTGTACCCATTAAAAATGCTGCATATTGTCTGCCATAAATGCGTCCATAACCAGCCATCGGGAAATAGCGGGCGACGAGATATCCAATGAGATCGACTTCTGCCCCCATTGAAAATCCAATCACAAAAGCGGCAGGCACAGCCGCAACTTTTCCAAATACGGCTAATGATAAAATGCCACATATGCATATTGTAATAAATGTAGCTGCAACATAGGGAGCAAAAACCTTATCAACCACTGCTCCAATTACAATACGGCCTAAAATAATTGCACCGCCCATTATGCCTGCAATCTCTGCAGCCCGCGTCTTGGATACCCCTGACTCAGACAGGATAGGGACAAAATGAACAAGCAGCCCACCAATTCCAAGTGCCAGAAAAAAGACTGCTGCGGATAAAAGTTTAAACTCTCCGCTTTTTTTAGCCGCACTAAAAGCTTGAATTGCAGCATTTCCATCTATCACTGCGGGAGTTTTGGCTCCGTTTAAACGCGATAGAACACCAACAATTAAAACCCCTGAAACTGCAACAAATCCAGCTAATGCCCAATAAGCCATACGCCATCCATGCATATCGATAACACCTGATATAATTCGGGGTGCAAGAATAGCGGCCAATCCTGTTCCAGATAACGCTAAACCTAATGCCAAACCGCGTTGCTTATCAAACACGGCATTGACAGCACGCGTATAGGCAAGGGGCGATGAAGCACCGGCCAATATTGCCATTAACGCACTTAAAATAATAAACGATACGATGGAATTCATGAAAAGCGCAAATAACGCAAACGTAATAACCAAGCCAATAAGTGCTGCAGATATTGGCTTTACTAAACCATATTTATCGACAGCAGCTCCAACAAATGGAGAAATAAAAGCCAGTGTAAATGTTGTCGCAAGAACCCCAAACGACGCCTGCGTTCGTGACCACCCAAATTCCTCAATCCAGCTCGCAAAGAATACACCCTGAGTATAGAATGGAAGAGACGACACCCCTATCCCAATGCCCAAAGCACAAACAAGGACAAGCAACCAATGTTTAGAAAATTCGTTTTTCGGGGTCACGTCATCAACCATCTATAATGCCTACAGCTCTGATCCAACCCGCTGAAGCGGCTTTAATTTTTACAGGAAAGCAAGACACCGTAAATCCATGCGCGGGCAGCACTTCCAAATTGTGTAATTTTTCTATTTGAAAATATCCAATTTCACGTCCGGCCTTATGACCTTCCCAAATAATGGACGGATCCTTATCTTGCTCCCACTTTTTTGCCGTATGCGAAAAAGGGGCATCCCATGACCAAGCATCCGTACCAACTATTTTTACGCCTTGCTCTGCTAAACGCAATGTTGCCTCTCGTCCCATCCCACATCCGGCATGAATGTAATCATCAAATCCATATCGTTTTCCTGCCCGTGTATT
The DNA here is from genome assembly GCA_964654665.1 of uncultured Caulobacterales bacterium. Classification (GTDB taxonomy): domain Bacteria; phylum Pseudomonadota; class Alphaproteobacteria; order Caulobacterales; family Maricaulaceae; genus CALCKU01. Next base: position 10,345 of record CAZZKV010000035.1, read on the forward strand.
AACAAGAACAATATCAAATGGTTTAAGTGTATAGCCAATGCGTTTAAGTTCTTCATCGACCTCTTGAGCCGTCACAACATGACCATCTTCTTTATTACGAAAATCCAACTTCACACCGGGCTGCTGACACCATTCCAGTGGTAATTCATCAATTGTCATTGCAGGCTTTGCTCCGCCATCTAAGGCAGAATCCTGCGTAGAGTGAAAATGCCATGGCGCATCCATATGCGTCCCATTATGAGTCGAAAGTTCCAACAATTCGACTGCCCATGACTCACCATCGGGCATTTGCTCTTGCTTCAACCCCGGGAAAAATGGTGATATTTGACCAAAGGTTTCATTATGGTTCAAATAGGTAATTTTCGGACCATAAGGTTCTGGGTCCGATTGCACGTCATTCTCTATTGGTATCGATAAATCGACAAATTTACTCATATGTTAATCTCTTTTACAAGCTCACAAAATCAATAATTTCATTCATGTGCCACAATAATACTCATCACCTTAGCCGCATATTTTATCAATGTTGCATTTACATCTAAAGCTTCAAATTCTGCTATTTCATATTATGAATATATGATGTTTTCTTCCCTTTAAACAATTCCCTCATACCGCCAAATGCAAACGCAACAGCTATATCAACAAGGTCTTCAACTGATTGATTGAGAGGAGAATTATTTGTTAACGTACGATAACTTGGATCAAAAGGAGCTTGTGCCATAGTCGCGACAACAAGACCAATGCCTCGCGATAAAACGTCATCATTAACGTCCGGGTAACATGCACGCAAATGATTGCGAAATTCAAGCCGAACCTTATCGACTTCACGTGTAAATATTTCATCCGCAATTAATTCGTTATCATTAATAATTTGAATAATTAAACGTCCATAGTCGTGCTCATTTCCGCCAACGACAAGGTCGATATGAGGTAAAATATAAGCATGAATTAATGCACGCAACCGCTCTTCGCCGACTGGCAATTGCGCCGCTTCTTTCATTAATTCCAATCGTATCGCACGGGTTTTTTCAAAATATGCACCCAATACCGAAAAATAAACATTTTTCTTAGAACCAAAGTGATAATTAGCCGCACTTAAATTCACCCCCGCATCCGCAATTATGTTTCTAAGCGAGGCTCCTTGATACCCATGCTTGCCAAAATGTTTCACCGCGGCCTTGAGTATTTTTTCACGCGTCAAAGCAGCGTTGTTCGATCTTTTTTTCATAGGTTCCGCCATACAAATTACTCCATGAAGACTAGATGCTTTCACTAAACACTACCAACCCTATCAACATGAAGATAAGGGCCGAACATAGCCGGCCCCTATATAATATTAATAGCGAACCACGGCCTCAACACCCCACTTCACAGGATCGTTAATAGTAGCGTTCGGAAAACCGCCCAATGCAGTAACCGCCGTAATATGTCGGTCATTAAAGATATTTTGTCCAAACACAGCCAATTCCCAGTTATCATCAGGATGTGCGATGGATGCACGTAAGTCAAACTCAGTCCAGCTATCATTACTAAATGTTGACGTATCTTGATTGGTTTCCAAGAAGGTTACACCGCTCTGATGCTTTAATGTTCCACCAAAATTACCAATTAAATTACCAATAGGTTTTTCATAATTAACATTGATATACCCTTGGAAGTCTGGAGCGCGAGTTAAATCATTCCCACTCACGTCCTGAGGGCTTAATGGCAGAGGCGCCCCGATAGGAAAATTGGGGGTCGTTGATGAAATAGCCGGAATTACCCCATCTTCGATCGTCGCATCAAGAAGGGCAACATTTGCAGAAACCGTTAAACCTTCAGCAACCAATACAGAGCCTTCAAGTTCAAAACCTTGAATTTCTGCCGAACCAACGTTGTCGATATTAACCCCACCTGTTGGAACAGGCAGACGGATTTGCAAATTAGAATAATCATAATAAAAAGCCGAACCGTTCAAGCGCACGCGCCCATCAGCAAAATCAGACTTAAAACCTGCTTCAAATGAATCAATATCTTCTGAATCAAATGCCGGCGTCAACCCAAATGAATTAAACCCGCCACTTTTGAAACCCTGACTATAACTCGCATATAACAATAAATCATCTGTTGCTTTATAATCGATAACAACGCGCGGAGAAAAATCATCAAAAGAGGCATCGGATACAAATTCAGGAGGGTTAGAAAATGGGAACCCTGCAGGCAAAGTTGCACCCCCAAAGAAGAACGGAGGCAGCGTACCACCATTAATCGTCGTCACAATTTGATCATTCGTAAAATCTTTATCCTCAGAACTATACCGTCCACCCAGCGTTATTGAAAGCTGATCACTAACTTCGTAAGTCAAATCCCCAAAAACAGCATAAGCATCTGTATCTTGCGAGGCATCAAATACAGCTTCGGTACCTAACCCAAAAAGACCATTAAAGTTACGAATTTGGAAAAACAAATCTGCGGTTTCATTAAAGTAAAATCCACCAACGATCCAAGATAAAGGCCCTGCACCATTAGACGCCAGACGAAGCTCTTGAGAAAACTGCTCAGACCCGATTTGCCCGTCATTATTGAAAAGACGTAAGGGGCCACTGTCAGAGTCCTGCAGGCCATCCAAGGAATAATCACGATAGGCCGAAATCGTACTCAGTGTTGCCCACCCAAAATCTATTTCACCAGAGAGAGTTAGAGAGTAATTGTCAGAATCGGCACTATTAACATCATTAAAGTTAAAACCGTCGTCATCCAAAACCTGATCCAGATCGGGACGCGGTGTGAATGGCGAACCAAAACCACCTGTATCCCCTACCCCTGTAATGGGAATTAGCGCAGGATTTGCATCCCGAGATTGATATTCACCTATTAGGTCAAAAAGGACATTATCCGTCGGCTCATACCGCAACGATCCGCGCGCAGTAAAATCCTCAGAACCACCCACACTTCGATTGGTAAAGGCATTTTCACCAAAACCATCTCGGTCCGAATAACCAACAACTAGGCGGCCAGAAAGGCTATCCGATAAACCACCCGAAACAACGCCGCTAATGTTATAATCACCAAAACTTGTTGCACCAACACGAAACTCACCTTCAAACTCCTGCGTTGGACGCTTGGTCGTCACAAGGACAGCGCCAGCTGTCGAATTCCGGCCGTATAAAGTACCCTGCGGACCTCGCAAAACCTGTATAGATTCAACATCTAATAAATCGGCTGTTGAGACACTTAAACGCGCGATATAAACACCATCCACATAAACACCAACGGGTTCATCATTAAAGATATTACCCCCACCATTAGCGCCTCCAATACCGCGAATACTCAAGGGCGCCCCCGCATAACCAACCGAATTTGTTGTCACAAACCCAGGTATGGAACCGCTTAAATCCTCAATCGTACGCACATCATTTTCATCTAGAAAACTTGCTGTTGCCGTTGTCACAGCAATTGGAACATCTTGTTGGTTTTCTTGGCGGCGCTGCGCCGTTACAACGATTTCATCTAGAGCAAACGCCGATTCCGCCTCTTGCGCAAACACTGGAACCCCTGCGCTCAACGTGACTAGTGATGCAGCACTTGCAGCCAATAATAAGCGTCTCTTTAAGTATTTTAATTGCATCATATTCCCCCTTAATAGGTTTTATTTTATTAAAACGATTGTATGAAACATACGTTTGATATATTGACACCTACTTGTCAAGGGATATGTCTGAAATCATACCTATGAAATAAAACCAAACCTGTATTAACTGGGAATTTGATTGAAATTCATCAATCGCATTAAGTCGAAAATTAAAAAAAACGAACTTTTCACATCAACAGAATCAAGCACTGAAGACAAAACCAAGTATTCATAAAAGTTTCTAGCGATTGAGCATGTTTACCAGAACACTACTTTAGCCCTTTTCCACCATATATTAAGACCTAAGCACAACTATAAACATTACGGCCCTATCGTTCGCGAAAGGCCTCAGTCGATTTAAACAAGGGCTTAAAGAGGTATTGAAAGACAGTCTTTTTCCCTGTTTCCAATTCGACGTCCGCAACCATACCGGGCCGAATATCAATGTCTTTGGTTAGCGCTTTAATCGCATCCTCAGTTACCTCAATAAAAACCTTATAGTAAGGCGGAGCATCACGCTTATTGGGATCTTCAAAAGTATCAGCACTTACGTGAACAACCTTACCCTTCAAAGACCCATAAATCGTATAATCATAAGCCGTCAACTTAACGGTAGCTGGCATGTTCGGATAAATAAAAGCAACATCTTTCGGGCTAATTTGGGCCTCAACCCTTAACTCATCATCAAGCGGGGTCAGTTCTAATATTGGCTTACCAGCAGGGGCGACGCCGCCAATTGTAGTAATCTCTATTTTATTGACAATACTTCTAACCGGAGCCGTCAATTCAGTTCGGTTCAACTTATCTCGACGAACACTTTTCGTTGCTCGATATTGATTAAGCTCGGTCAACGTATCCGAATGCTCCTTTGATCGAGACAAGGCGTATTCACTTTCAAAGCCTGAAAGATCTGCCAAGGCTTCGTTTAATTCCTGCTGCGCCTTTATATAATCCAATTCAGGGGCAATATCTTTCTCTGCCAAGTCTTTTAGCATAGACACTTTGTTTCTTTGCAAATCTATGCGCGTAGTGATTGATTTCTTACCCGACAGATACTCTGTCTGATTAGCTTTAAATAAATTATACTCTGACTGACATATTTTTCGAGCCTTTACACATATTTTCTCGGGAAACTTCAAATGACGGGCAAAGGCTAACTCTTTATCCAAACGATATAATCTTGCCTCTAATGCGGTTACTTTTGTTTCCAATTCTTCAAACGCCCCTTTAAACTGCCTATCACTTAAACGTGCAACAACTTCGCCAGCTTTAACCTCTTTACCTTCCCATACTGGCAATTCTGCTAAAATCCCGCCTTCAAGGCTCTGAATGACTTGAGTTTGACTAGTTGGCACTACTGTGCCCGGACCACGCACAACCTCATCAAGTAAAGCATAATAAGACCACACGAAAAAAACGATAACACTGAGCGTTATCAATTTGATCACCCAACTGGTTTTCCGGCGAAGTATTTGTCTATGCTGAGCGTAAAATTTTGGCATTTTCTATCTTTTCAACGGAAGGTTTAGGGGCACTTAATTTGGCAATCACATCTTTTGCAGGACCTTGCAGATAGACTTTACCATGCTGCAAAACTACAATCTCGTCTAATAATTCAAGGGCCGCTGGACGATGTGTGGATAATACGCATGTTTTCCCAACCAACCACGCTTTCAGATTATTCACAATTTGACGTTCTAACATTTGATCAAAACTAGCCGTAGGCTCATCCAATAATACAATTGATGGATCTTGAAGATACAAACGAGCCAAACCAATACTTTGTTTTTGCCCGACGGAAACACCCGTTTCCCCATCACTAATAGGCATATCCAAACCAAGTGGGTGGGCTTTAACATGACCCGCCAAACCCGAAAATTGCAAGGCTTCAAATAAGCGGCTATCATCACAAGGTCCCACAGCAAGTTCTAAATTTTGTCTAAGCGTTCCTGTGAATAATTTTGTTTCTTGTGTTAAGTAACCTATATGGCGCCGGAGATCCTCCGGTGACACCTGACTCATAGACAAGGCATCAATCGTAATTTGTCCATGATTGGCATCATATAATCCTGATAAAAGCTTAAGCAATGTAGATTTTCCAGAGCCATTCGTTCCCAACAATCCGATATTTTGACCAGCCTTTAGCGTCAGTGCAGATATCTCCAAAGCATTGGGCGCCTCTTCATGATATTGATATATGATGTCCGATAATGCAAAATCACCCTCTAAACTATCGGCTGTAACAAAATGTTTCCCTGGCGGTTTTTCTTGCTCACTATCGGCAATCATATCCAAACCATCGAGCGATGACCGTACCTGTTGCCAGCGCGCCAATACATTGGAAAGGCTTGTCACCGGCGATAATGTACGTGATGTCAAAATACTAATTGCTATTATAGCCCCGACAGTTAATTCTCCGAGGAATACCATATATACACCGGCCACTATAGCTGAGATATAGGCGGTCTGCTGCACACCCTGTGCCCAAAACGTCAATTTTGCAGCCAATAATCTTTGTTGAGTTGTTTTTTCAGAGGTTAACTCCAAAATTTCTTCCCACTGGCCTTGAAAATAGCTTTCGGCACGCAATGACTTTATAGTATCAAGACCGTAAGCTGATTGTATAAGCACTTTATTGGCCGAACTATGGCCACCGAGCATTTCTTCAGACAAAGCCTCCATACGCGAACGTGCAAAGAGACTCGGGACAATTATAAGCACCATGGCCGCCACAATAATATAAGCTATATTACCTGCAATTGTGTAGATAAGGCCAACGAATATAATAACAAATGGTATATCAGCAGCAGAGCTAATAGAAGATGTCGTAAAAAACTCTCTTACACTGCCAAATTCCCGCATTGAATATAATAGTGACCCCGGACCTTGTGGCCGTTTTGACAACCGCATTCCCATGAAGCGCTGAAACAACATTGTAGAAATTTTTATTTCAATTTCTCGCCCAGAAATATCTATTAACGTTGCCCGAGCAACCCTCAACATCGCTTCCAATAATATAGCTATCACCACACCACACACTAATACCCACAGCGTTGGTATTGATTGATTGGGAATAACTCGGTCATAGACCTGCAACGTAAACAAGGAAATCGCGACGGCGAGAATATTGGCTGTTAATGTGCCTAAAATTATGTCCCGAATGAGCACCCGTTGGTTTTTAAAATGTGACCAAAACCAATGCCCTTTTTCCTTCTGCGGAATATGTTTTTCTTCTATAGCCTCAAATGCATGGCCCGCTATAATGATTTTGTTAGCAAGTTTGTCATTCATTTCCTTGATTGGAAATTTGCGAATACCTTCATAGAAACCCGGACGTTCAATCTGATAAGTTTCATCGTTTTTTGAATGAATAATAGCATAGTGCCCGTTATTCATTAAGGCGCAAACAGGCAAAATATCTTGCGTGATTTCAACATCGTCTACAATATAAGCTGTAAGACCTAACCGGGCAAAAGCCCGTGGCACCATATCCACAGTCAAATCTTGATGGCTAACGGGCAAACCAATCGCAAAGTCAGTCGGATCTACATTTTTCCCAAAATGACGGACATAATGCTTTAAAACAACAAGCAATGGATTTTGCTTTTGAACATCAGTCATCGTTACGAGGCTTTGCATAATAGTCCAAACTCATAAGTTTTAAATTTATGAGCTAACTCTATACAAATATTATAAATTTTCGATAAACACAGGCAGAATACATGTAAATATTTCAACTATAAATACAATCTTATCTTTACAAAATATTCAGTTGTTGAAATAATTATTCATTACAGAATCAGGGCGCTGGAACCTTGGAGCCATGACATCATGAAAAGAATAAATATAAACGTCACCAAGGGGCGTGCATTATTATGTAATTCTGCAATATGCATAATGAGCTTGACCTTACAGGCTTGCGAAACAACATCGACAACCATTGAAGACATGGTTCCGCTAGCAGGTTTTATTTCTCCTGATAACGAACAAAGTACCGAAACAGTTTATGCGGAAAAAGTACAATCATTTTATACAAATAATAAAACATATGAAACAATTGCAAAAACCTTATCTGAACAATCCCCATTAGCGTCAGCGGCAAGTTTAGAGGGTCAGAAACTATTAGGCCAAGCCTATAATCAAAACCGACTGCCACAGGTTTCACCAACAGCGTCCATCGAAGATGATGGCGATGTCATTGGGCGCTTCATTATCGATCAAGTTATTTTTGACAACGGCCGGTTTAAGGCTGGCAAAAAACTTTTATCCGCAGATGAGTCCCGAGCATTAAGTGATTACCTCATTGAGGCGAATGACGACATTGCAACAGGCATTGAAATCTATTTGCGAACAGTCAGGCTACAAAGCTTGCTTTCTGCGTCCGAGAAACTAACTGTCAAATATGATGATTTACATAAAATTGCTTTAGACAGAGTGTCTGGTGGAGTCGGCAAACGTTCCGAGTCTAGCTTATTTGAAATTAGAAAACTGCAAACACGCGCACAATCAGCAACAATAAAGTCTGAATTGAAAACCGCGCAAACCCAACTTTTAACTTTAACCGGAAAAGATAATTTCCCTCTTGCATCAAGAAGATTTATCTTTGTCCCATCCCGAGAAGCCTTAGCCAAAGAAATTTTTGATACGACACCAACGATTATGCGAGTTAAGGCCGATGTCGATGCGCGCGTGGCCGAACTTGAACAAGCAAAAGCCGACCGTCTTCCAGCTCTAAGCTTTAGAGGCAGTCTCGGTGCGGGAACCGGCTTGGGCCTGGGTGCGGATGATCAAGTTAATGATGCTCGTCTGGGCCTATCGGTTTCCCAACCTCTTTATTGGGGTAAAAACTTAAACACGGAAGCCATCCTTAAAAATATAG
>CAZZKV010000036.1:0-18330 GCA_964654665.1 uncultured Caulobacterales bacterium
ATAATGTTGAAGTGAATGTCGAGCTGATCGTGCCTATCGCCATGGAAGAGAAGCTGCGCTTCGCTATCCGCGAAGGTGGACGCACAGTCGGAGCCGGCGTCGTCTCGAAAATTATTGAGTAGAAGGCTTTATATAAAAGCGGGTCGTCTCTATCTGTAAGAGGTAGCCCGAGTCCTGAACGGCATAGGGGTGTAGCTCAGTTGGTAGAGCATCGGTCTCCAAAACCGAGGGTCGGGGGTTCGAGTCCCTCCGCCCCTGCCAGCCGGAGACACACCGCCCGAGATAGTGTTCGGGGGCATAAAATTACAACGCGGCGGCCGAATTTCCGGCCCCGCGTTTTGGAGTTTAAAGAGAATGGCTGAGAAGTCTGCAGATGCAAAAGTTGGACCCGTCAAATATGTCGGGCAAGTGCGCCAAGAAGCCCGCAAGGTTGTTTGGCCAACAGGGCGTGAAACCTTCACGACCACTGTGCTTGTCATGATTATGGTGATCTTGATGGGGGCCTTTTTCTTCTTTGTGGATTGGGTTTTGGCTTTTGTTATTAAACTTATTCTTGGTCTTGGAGGCGCAGCATAATGGCGGCGAAATGGTATATCGTTCAGGCCTATTCAAATTTTGAAAAGCGCGTGAAGGAAAGTCTTGAGCGCGAAGCCGAAGAAAAGGGTCTGACCCATTTGTTCGAAGAAATTCTTGTGCCAACAGAGAGCGTTGTTGAAGTCCGTAAAGGCCGCAAGGTCGAGAGCGAGCGTAAGTTTTTTCCGGGCTATGTTTTGGTAAAAATGGATTTGACGGGCGAAGCCTATCACTTGGTGAAAAACACGCCGAAAGTGACCGGATTTTTAGGATCGGCGAATAAGCCTATGCCTGTATCCGAAGCCGAAGTGGCGCGGATTGTTGGCCAAATTCAGGAAGGTGTGGATAGCCCGCGCCCGATGATTACTTTCGAAATAGGCGAAATTGTCAAAGTTATCGACGGATCTTTCCAGTCGTTCAATGGTTCTGTTGAAAGCATTGATGAAGAGAATGCACGTCTTAAAGTATTGATTAATATTTTTGGCCGGGGCACCCCGGTCGAGCTTGATTACACCCAGGTTGAAAAGCAGACCTGATGTAAACCTTGTTTGTGGGAGGTTTTTGGTAAGTCCATCAAAGACCGCACCGCAAACGCCACACGGTGTCCACATGGGGTGGCCGCCGTCCAACAATGGAGTGGAACATGGCAAAGAAGATCGACGGCTATATTAAGCTGATGGTCCCGGCGGGTGCAGCAAACCCGTCTCCGCCTCTCGGCCCGGCACTGGGTCAGCGCGGCGTTAATATTATGGAATTTGCAAAAGCATTTAACGCAAAAACAGAAGAAATGGAGCGCAATGTTCCCATTCCGACTGTGATTACGGTTTATGCGGATAAATCCTTTACTTTCGTTATCAAGACGCCGCCTGCGTCTTATTACCTTAAGAAAATGGCGGGTAAAAAATCCGGTGCGAACCATCCGGGCCGCGAAGTCGGTGGTACGGTGACACTGGCGCAATGCCGCGAAGTGGCTGAGCTGAAAATGGCGGATTTATCAGCCAATGATCTGGATCAGGCGACGAAAATTATCGCAGGGTCAGCTCGGTCTATGGGCTATGAGGTGACGGAGTAGGATTATGGCCAAACAAGGAAAACGTATTAAGGCAGCCAATGCTGCTTATGACAAAAATGTCGACCACACGGTTGTCGATGCTGTCGCTATTATCAAAGATAACGCCAAGGCCAAATTCGACGAAACTGTTGAATTGTCCATCAATTTGGGTGTTGACCCGCGCCATGCAGACCAAATGGTTCGCGGTGTTTGTAATTTGCCCAATGGTACGGGGCGCAGCGTTCGGGTTGCGGTTTTTGCCAAAGATGCCAAGGCGGATGAAGCCCGCGCAGCCGGGGCCGATGTTGTCGGTGCTGATGATTTGGCGGCGCAAATTCAAGCCGGCGATATGCCATTTGAGAAAGTTATCGCCACGCCCGATATGATGCCGCTTGTTGGCCGTTTGGGTAAGGTTTTGGGCCCTAAAGGCATGATGCCTAACCCCAAGGTGGGTACGGTTACTATGGATGTTGCCAAAGCGGTTCAGGATTCGAAAGGCGGCGCTGTTGAGTTTCGTGTTGAAAAGGCAGGCCTTATTCATGCCGGTGTTGGCAAGGCGAGTTTTAGTGCCGATGCTTTGGCCGAAAATGTGAATGCCTTTTTGACAGCGATTCAAAAGGCGCGTCCGTCTGGCGCGAAAGGCGTTTTTGTTAAGAAAATCACCTTGAGCTCGACAATGGGCCCCGGCGTTAAAGTGGCAACCTCTGAGGTGAGCGCTTAAATAAAAGAATTTGGCCGGATTTGGTTTTTCAAATCCGGTTAATGGCGCCGCCTTTGGGGGGCGTCCTGTCCAAGACCACCGGGAGCCTGCATAGTTAGGCTTTAATTATCCGGCGCAGACAGAGTGAGAGACGATTTTTCCCTGCTTTAGAAAGCAGACAATCGGTTCAAGCCCTGGGACAGATCACCGCTCGCGGATGCTCTTTTCGGGCAAATGTGAGTATCTAAGGGCACCGCATGGGGCGGGGCCTATAACTCAGGAGACCGCAATGGATCGTAATGAAAAAGCAGAAATGGTGAAAGTGCTGGAAGGCATTTTTGACAATTCTGGATCCGTGGTTATGGCTGAATATTCAGGCATGACTGTTGCGGAAATGACGGATTTGCGTGCGAAACTTCGTGAGAAGGGCGCATCAATCCGCGTTGTTAAAAACCGTTTGGCCAAAATCGCCTTGAAAGGAAAAGCTTTCGAGGAAGCTGGTGCCATGTTTACGGGTCCCGTAGCGATTGCCTACGCCGAAGACATGATCAGCGCGCCAAAGGTGACTGTGGATTTTGCCAAGGATAGCGATGCTTTCTCTATTATTGGCGGATTTATGGGAGAGGATGTTTTCGATATCTCTGGTATCGAAGATCTATCCAAACTTCCATCCCGCGAAGAGCTTATTGGAATGGCGGCGCAGCGTTTGCTGGGTCAGGCGTCTCAAATTGCTCAACGTCTTATGGCCCCGGGGGCTGGCATTGCTGGCGCCCTTTCGGTCATCGAAGACAAAGCGGCCGCATAACAACACTCATTCTCGCATTATCGAACTGATATAAATTAAGGAAACTAAAATGGCTGATGTAGCTAAACTCGCGAAAGAGCTGATGGGTTTGACCATCCTCGAAGCAAAAGAACTGAATGATATTCTCGAAGAAAACGGCATTAAGGCCGCAGCGGCTGTTGCTGTTGCTGGTCCTGCGGCCGCTGGCGGCGGCGAAGCTGCGGCTGAGAAAGATGAATTTGATGTTGTTCTAACGTCATTCGGCGATAAGAAAATCAATGTCATCAAAGAAGTTCGCGGCATGACAGGTCTTGGCCTGAAAGAAGCGAAAGACCTTGTTGAAGGCGCGCCTAAGGCCGTCAAAGAAGGCGTGTCTAAAGCGGATGCTGAAGACATGAAAGCGAAATTGGAAGCCGCTGGCGCTTCTGTTGAGCTTAAGTAAGCTTTTGGGCTTGGCCTTGTGCCAAGCCCGTTATCTGTTGCTGCGCAGTATTGCAGTCCTGATCCGGTTTCAGGTTAAAAAACCGGCATAATTTAAAGGGCTCCGCAAATTACGCACATGGGCCCAAGCTAAAAGGTGTCTTCGATGTCGCTGACTTTTACTGGCAAAAAACGTATTCGCAAAAGCTTTGGCCGGATTCCGGAAGTTGTCCGGATGCCCAACCTTATTGAGGTTCAAAAAAGCTCCTATAACCAATTTTTACAGATGGATGTTCCTTTGGAAGACCGCGGGGATAATGGTTTGAACGGAACCTTCCGGTCTGTTTTCCCCGTGCGCGATTTTTCGGACCGCGCTGTTTTGGAATATGTGTCTTTTGTTTTTGAACCGCCTAAATTTGACGAAGAAGAATGTCAGCAGCGCGATATTACATATGCCGCGCCGCTCAAGGTCAAAATGCGGCTTGTTGTATTTGATATAGATGACGATACAGGCGCGCGATCCGTTAAAGATATTAAAGAGCAAGATGTCTATATGGGCGATATTCCGCTTATGACGGAAAAGGGTACCTTTATTGTCAATGGTACGGAACGTGTTATCGTTTCGCAAATGCACCGCTCACCGGGCGTGTTTTTTGACCATGATAAAGGCAAAAGCCATAGTTCTGGCAAATTTTTATTTTCCGCGCGGATCATCCCATATCGTGGGTCTTGGCTTGATTTTGAATTCGATGCCAAAGATATTTTATATGCCCGTATTGATCGCCGCCGTAAATTGCCGGCGACTACGGTTTTATATGCTTTGGGTATGACAAAAGAAGATATTCTAGCAGAATATTACGACGCGATTGCCTATAAACGCGATAAGAAAAAAGGCGGCTGGACATTGCCGTTTAATGCCGAAGATTATCGCGGCGCGAAATTACAACGTGATTTAGTTGATGCCAAAACCGGCGAAATTGTTGCACCTGCGGGCCGCAAATTGACCAAGCGTGGCGCCAAGAAATTGGCCGATGATGGGGTAAAAAGCCTATTGATTTCAGATGAAGCCTTATCCGAACGTTATGCGGCTGAAGATATTGTCAATATGCAAACGGGTCAGATTTACGCTGAAGCCAGTGATGAGTTGACGCTTGAAGTGCTCGAAGCGATTGCCGAGGCAGGTATTAACGAACTATCCGTCCTCAATATCGACCACATTAATGTAGGCCCTTATATTCGCAATACTTTAGCGGCGGATAAAAACGATAGCCGGGAAGGCGCTTTAGTGGATATTTACCGGGTTATGCGTCCGGGCGAACCGCCGACTACGGAAACAGCCGAAGCGCTGTTTACCAGCCTGTTTTTTGATCCTGAACGCTATGACCTTTCTGCGGTTGGCCGTGTGAAAATGAACATGCGTATGGATTTGGACGCTGATGACGATGTACGTATTTTGCGGTCCGAAGATTTACTGGCCGTTGTCAATACGCTGGTGAACTTGAAAGACGGTATTGGCCAAGTTGACGATATTGACAATTTGGGCAATCGCCGTGTGCGTTCTGTGGGCGAACTGATGCAAAACCAATATCGTATTGGTCTTTTGCGTATGGAGCGTGCGATAAAAGAACGTATGTCTTCCGTTGATATTGAAACGGTCATGCCTCATGATTTGATTAATGCGAAACCGGCCGCTGCGGTTGTGCGTGAATTTTTCGGTAGCTCGCAATTATCGCAATTTATGGATCAAACCAATCCGCTATCCGAGATTACGCATAAACGCCGTCTCTCGGCGCTTGGTCCGGGTGGGTTAACGCGCGAGCGTGCCGGTTTTGAGGTACGCGATGTTCATCCAACCCATTATGGCCGTATCTGTCCGATTGAAACGCCGGAAGGACCGAATATTGGTTTGATTAACTCGCTGGCGACACATGCGCGGATTAATAAATATGGCTTTATTGAAAGCCCTTACCGCACAATTAAAGCCGGCAAACTAACCAATGAGGTTATCTATCTATCAGCTATGGAAGAGGCCCGCTATTCTGTCGCTCAGGCTAATGCTGAAATTGATGAAGATGGTCTTTTAACAGATGAATTTGTTACCTGCCGTGTTAATGGCGAAGTAACATTAGTGGCCCGCGAAAATGTTGATGCCATTGATGTTTCGCCCAAACAACTTGTATCGGTTGCAGCAGCGCTTATTCCTTTCCTTGAAAATGATGACGCCAACCGCGCGCTTATGGGATCGAATATGATGCGCCAAGCCGTGCCGCTGCTTAAGGCCGAAGCGCCTTTGGTTGGAACCGGTATGGAATCGGTTGTGGCTCTGGATTCAGGGGCTACTGTTGCGGCGCGCCGTGATGGTATAGTTGAACAAGTGGATGCCAAACGGATTGTTATTCGTGCGACGAAAGAAACCGATCTTAAGAGATCCGGTGTGGATATTTATAACTTGCTGAAATTCCAGCGTTCGAACCAATCGACCTGTATTAACCAGCGGCCTTTGGTGCGCGTCGGGGATGAGGTCAAAGCCGGCGATATTGTCGCCGATGGGCCGTCAACAGATTTGGGCGAATTGGCATTGGGCCGGAATGTTCTTGTGGCCTTTATGCCGTGGAACGGGTTTAACTATGAAGATTCGATCCTGATTTCCGAACGGATTGTGCGTGATGATGTTTATACATCCCTGCATTTGGAAGAATTCTCTGTCATGGCCCGCGATACCAAGCTGGGCCCCGAAGAGATCACACGTGATATTCCCAATGTCGGCGAAGAAGCGCTGCGTAATCTCGACGAAGCCGGTATTGTTGCCGTTGGTGCCGAAGTACATGCGGGCGACATTCTTGTCGGGAAAGTCACGCCAAAAGGCGAATCGCCAATGACACCGGAAGAGAAGCTTTTACGGGCTATCTTTGGCGAAAAAGCGTCTGATGTGCGCGATACATCTTTGAAGCTACCGCCGGGGGCATCCGGTACGGTTGTCGAAGTGCGGGTCTTTAACCGCCACGGCGTTGATAAGGATGAGCGTGCGATGCAAATCGAACGTGAAGAGATCGAGTTTTTGGGCAAAGACCGTGATGATGAGCTGTCTATTCTGGAGCGCTCTATCTATGCCTCTGTCTCGAAAACCTTAATCGGCCAAATTGCTGTGTCTGGGCCGCGTGGTTTCCGCAAAGGCCCTGTTACCGAGGAAACCCTCTCTGAGGTTCCGCGGTCTGACTGGTGGCGTATTGGCTTGTCGGACGAAAAAGCCATTGGCGAGCTTGAAGCGCTCAAAGAGCAATATGATAGTTCTAAGGCGCGTCTTGATGCCCGTTTTGAAGACAAGGTTGACAAGCTGCAACGCGGCGATGAGTTGCCGCCGGGCGTTATGAAAATGGTCAAAGTTTTCGTAGCGGTTAAGCGTAAGCTTCAACCGGGCGATAAAATGGCTGGACGCCATGGTAACAAAGGTGTCATTTCCAAGATTAATCCGATTGAAGATATGCCGTTCCTTAAAAATGGTAAGCCTGTCGATATTGTTCTCAACCCGCTCGGCGTGCCGTCGCGGATGAATGTCGGGCAAATCCTCGAAACCCATTTGGGATGGGCTTGTTCAGGTGTTGGCAATATGATTAATGAAGCGCTTGAGGCCTATAAGGCTAATGGCGATATTAATGGTGTTCGCGATACATTGGCGCATGCTTATGGCGAAGAAGAAGCATTGCCGCGTAAAAATACCGAAATTTTGGAACTTGCGGGCAACCTGACCAATGGTGTTCCGATTGCGACGCCTGTTTTTGACGGCGCGCGCGAACCAGATATTGTTAAAATGTTGGAAAAAGCCGGTATTGACAGTTCGGGTCAGGAAATTCTCTTTGATGGTCGTACAGGCGAGCAATTTATTCGTCCTGTAACGGTGGGTTATAAATATCTGCTCAAGCTGCATCATTTGGTGGATGATAAAATCCATGCTCGTTCAATTGGCCCCTATTCGCTTGTTACGCAGCAACCGCTGGGGGGTAAGGCCCAGTTTGGTGGCCAGCGTTTCGGAGAGATGGAGGTCTGGGCTTTGGAGGCTTACGGCGCGGCGTATACGCTGCAAGAAATGCTCACGGTGAAATCCGATGATGTGGCCGGACGGACCAAAGTTTACGAATCGATTGTTCGCGGTGATGATGCCTTTGAAGCGGGTATTCCAGAGAGCTTTAACGTGCTGATCAAAGAGATCCGGTCACTTGGCCTGAATGTCGAACTGACAAATGGGTAATACGATTTAAGCCGGGCTTGACAGCCCGGTTACTATGGTAATGAATTTTCACGAATCTCTGGACACAGAGGCTCAAACTAAAAGGAAAACGTTATGAACCAAGAGGTCATGAACATTTTCAATCCCGCGCAAGAAGGTCCGACCTTTGACCGCATTCGTATATCGCTGGCCAGCCCGGAAAAGATCCATAGCTGGTCATTTGGCGAAATTCGCAAGCCTGAAACGATTAATTACCGGACATTTAAGCCGGAAAAAGACGGGCTGTTTTGTGCCCGTATCTTTGGCCCGACCAAAGATTATGAATGCCTTTGCGGTAAATATAAGCGCATGAAATATAAAGGCGTTGTCTGCGAGAAATGCGGCGTTGAAGTCACTGTAACCCGCGTTCGCCGCGAGCGTATGGGCCATATCGAGTTGGCTGCACCTGTTGCCCATATCTGGTTCTTAAAATCCCTGCCTTCGCGTATTGCGACCATGCTTAATATGACGCTCAAAGAGATTGAGCGCGTGCTGTATTTTGAAAGCTATGTTGTCACCGAGCCGGGATTGACATCATTGGCCGAGCGCCAAATTCTGTCCGAGGAAGATTATCTCGACGCACAATCCGAATTTGGCGAAGATAGTTTTACCGCCGGTATTGGCGCCGAAGCTGTACGCGAAATGCTGATAAATCTGGATCTTGAAGCCGAGGTTGAGCGGACACGTTTCGATATGACCGAAACCGGGTCTGAATTAAAGCTCAAGAAGTTTTCAAAACGCCTTAAATTGCTGGAAGCCTTTATCCAGTCAGGCAATCGCCCTGAGTGGATGATCCTGACCGTCGTTCCGGTTATTCCGCCAGAACTGCGCCCATTGGTGCCGCTGGATGGGGGCCGATTTGCGACGTCTGATCTGAACGATCTTTATCGCCGGGTGATTAACCGTAACAACCGCCTCAAGCGTCTGATAGAGCTGCGTGCGCCGGATATTATTATTCGTAATGAAAAGCGTATGTTGCAAGAATCTGTCGATGCTCTCTTTGATAATGGCCGCCGGGGCCGGGTAATTACGGGGGCCAATAAGCGCCCGCTGAAATCCATGTCGGATATGCTGAAAGGCAAACAAGGCCGGTTCCGTCAAAATTTGCTGGGTAAACGCGTTGATTATTCTGGACGTTCCGTGATTGTGGTGGGGCCAGAGCTTAAACTGCATGAGTGCGGTTTACCCAAGAAAATGGCACTGGAATTGTTCAAGCCCTTTATTTACGCCCGTCTGGACGCCAAAGGTCTGTCCGGTACGGTGAAGCAATCTAAAAAACTCGTTGAAAAAGAACGTCCCGAAGTGTGGGATATTCTGGATGAAGTAATCCGCGAGCATCCGGTGCTACTTAACCGCGCCCCGACCTTGCATAGATTGGGTATTCAGGCGTTTGAACCCAAATTGACGGAAGGCAAGGCCATTCGCCTGCACCCGCTGGTTTGCGCTGCGTTTAATGCCGATTTTGACGGAGACCAAATGGCGGTTCATGTGCCGCTCTCCATTGAGGCCCAGCTTGAAGCACGTGTTTTGATGATGTCTACCAATAACATTCTCTCGCCAGCCAATGGTAAGCCGATTATTGTCCCGTCGCAGGATATTGTTCTAGGACTATATTACATGTCGCTTATGCGCGACGGCGAGAAAGGCGAAGGCACAATGTTTGCCGATATGGCCGAAGTTGAAGCTGCTTTGGATGCGAAAATTGTCACAATGCATAGTAAAGTCATTGGCCGTTTTGATGTTGTTCAAGAGGATGGATCCATCAAACAAGTTGCAATGGAAACATCGCCGGGCCGTTTGAAAATTGCCGAATTTTTGCCAAGACATCGTTTGGTGTCACCAGAATTAGTCAATAAAACGCTAACGAAAAAAGAGATCGGGAAACTGATTGATGTCGTCTACCGTCATGCGGGCCAAAAGGCGACGGTCATTTTTGCCGATAAAATTATGGGCTTGGGTTTCCGCGAAGCCTGTAAGGCTGGTATCTCCTTTGGTAAGGATGATATGGTTATTCCTGATGCCAAATATACATTGGTCGAAGAAACGCAGACAGCCGTGTCTGATTTCGAACAACAATATGCTGATGGCCTGATTACCAAAGGCGAAAAATACAATAAAGTTGTTGATGCGTGGTCAAAATGTACTGATAAAGTGGCCGATGCCATGATGAATGAGGCCGCGCGGGATCGTAAGTTGATCAACTCGGTCTTTATGATGGCAGATTCCGGTGCTCGCGGTTCGAAAAACCAGATGAAGCAACTGGCCGGTATGCGCGGTTTGATGGCCAAACCATCAGGCGAAATTATCGAAACGCCAATTACGGCAAACTTTAAAGAAGGCCTGTCGGTTCTTGATTATTTCAACTCGACCCATGGCGCGCGGAAAGGCTTGGCGGATACGGCGCTGAAAACGGCGAACTCGGGCTATCTGACCCGCCGCCTTGTTGATGTGGCCCAAGACTGTATAGTCACAGAACAGGATTGCGGAACCGACCTTGGGATAGAATTAACACCCGTTGTTGATTCAGGCGAAGTGGTTGTGTCAATCGGCGAGCGTATGCTGGGCCGGACAACGGCGGAAGACATTCATGACCCGAAAACGGGTGATCTGGTCTATCCGGCCAATACCTATATTGATGAAGATATTGCCGCAGCGATTGACGCTTTTGATCTACAATCCACCCAAGTCCGTTCGGCGCTGACATGCGAAACCAAGAGCGGTATTTGTGCGACCTGTTATGGCCGGGATCTAGCCCGCGGAACGAAGGTTAATATGGGCGAGGCCGTTGGCGTTATCGCAGCCCAGTCCATTGGAGAACCGGGCACGCAGCTAACGATGCGTACGTTCCATATTGGCGGTACAGCCTCTGTGTCTGATAAGTCTGTGGTTGAAAGCTCCAATGAAGGTAAAGTTGTCTATAAAGACGGAAATGTTGTTAAAAATGAAGCTGGCGCTTTTGTTGTGCTTGCGCGGAATATGCAAGTGGCGATTATCAATGCCGACGGCAAAGAACTTGAGAGCCATAAAGTTACCTATGGAACGCGTTTGGCGGTCAAAGACGGAGCGAAAATTGCTCGCGGCGACCGGATTGCCGAATGGGACCCCTATGCAACGCCAATTGTAACTGAAGTCGGCGGCACAGTGCGTTTGCTCGATATTATCGAGGGCGTATCGGCCAAGGAAGAAACCGATGAAGAAACCGGTATTTCCTCCAAAGTTATTGTTGACTGGCGCACAGCCAATAAGAGTGCTGAAATTCAGCCTTTGGCCGTTATTGAAGATGAAAACGGCGAGCCTGTGAAACTCGGCAATGGTAATATTGCCAAATATATGCTGGCCGTTGGTGCTATTCTATCTGTTAATGATGGAGATAAAATCAAACCGGGTGATGTTCTGGCGCGGATTGCCAAAGGCGGTGCGACCCAGCGTGATATTACCGGTGGTCTGCCGCGTGTGGCCGAGCTTTTTGAAGCGCGCCGTCCGAAAGATGATGCGGTTATCGCTGATATCGATGGTAAGATCGAATTTACGCGCGATTATAAAAACAAGCGTAAAATCCAAATCTTGCCGGAAAATGAAGATATGTCTCCATCGTCTTTCCTTATTGCCAAAGGCAAGCATATGCTGGTTCAGGATGGCGATATGGTGAAAAAGGGTGACTATCTTATTGATGGTAATCCGGCGCCTCATGATATCTTACAAATTATGGGCGTTGAAGCTTTAGCGAAATATCTGGTTGACGAAGTACAGGGGGTTTATCGTCTGCAAGGCGTTCCGATTAACGACAAACATATCGAAGTGATTGTGCGCCAGATGCTCCAGAAAGTTGAAGTCACGGATGCGGGTGAAACCTCTATGCTACGCGGCGAAGTCATTGATAAAATCGAATATGATAAAATCAATGATGCCCTGTTGGAACGCAATAAAAATGCGACTCCGGCAACCTCTGCGCCGGTTCTGCTCGGGATTACCAAAGCCTCGCTCCAGACGCGCTCCTTTATATCGGCGGCGTCTTTCCAAGAGACAACGCGGGTTCTGACGGAAGCCTCGGTTCAGGGCAAAGAAGATATGCTTGAAGGCTTGAAAGAGAACGTCATTGTTGGACGGCTTATTCCGGCAGGTACTGGCGGTAATCTGCGTAAATACCAGAAATTGGCCAATGACCGGGATCAAAAATTCCTCGAAGAACGCGCGAATGCGCAGCCTACTCTCGAAGAGTTTCCCGAAGAAATCGAGGGCGATGCGGCCCAATAAGCTGTCGGGTATTATTTTAAGAGCCGCCCCTTTGGGGCGGTTTTTTTATGGGCGGAGCTATAGCGCGCCGGAATGAATCTAACGCTTGCGCTGAGCGATGTTCGCGTCCACATAGGGGGTGACGGTCGCTGCGGATTGCGTGAGTAGCACTAATCCACCGGACCTTAATCAACTCCTCGGGAGCTGGCTCTGTTTGGACCGTGGTCCCTTTAATTCCGGCGCCCACCTGTACATCAGGTTCACGAGGATTCTTAAGCCGCCACGGATTTGTGGTTGCCGTCACTTTCCTTTTTTCGGATATGACAGTGTCTAACGGCTTTATAAAGCCCGCATTTGCCATTGATTATAGAGGGTGTTCTGCTGGTTTACCGGCCTATAACAGACCTATTGCCTGTCTTGCAACCTTGGGCGTTTACGATAGAGATTATTCTGTGTTTAATCGCCATAGCAGGGTGATGAAGGATATATATGACGCTTGATCCGAAAAATTGGGATGATTTTCGCCGAACTGCCCATGCGATGCTCGATGCCTCTCTAGATAAGCTTGAACAGGCTCGTGAGGGGCGGGTCTGGACGCCGGTGCCGCAAGAACTGCGTCAGAATATTGAAAGCGCGCTACCGATAGATGGGAGCGCAATTGATACGGTTCAGGCAGAACTGGCCGCAATGTTGCCTTACGGGGTTGGCAATACCCATCCGCGGTTTTTTGGGTGGGTGCATGGGGCAGGCGCGCCGTCGGGATTAATCGCGGAGATGGCAGCAGGGGCGATGAATGTGAATGCCGGAGGGCGGGAGCATATAGCCCCTTTGGTCGAGCGCCGTGTGGTGGACTGGGCTGTGCAGATGATGGGTATGCCGGCTCAAACATCAGGCCTTGTTGTTTCGGGCACATCCATGGCAACGATTATCGCGCTTAAGGTTGCCCGTGACCAAGCCGTTGAAGCGGTGCAAAGGCAGGGCGTCTTCCGAGGGCAATTGATAGGCTATACCAGCGCCCAAGCCCATAGTTGCGTTGGGCGGGCCTTTGATATGCTGGGGCTGGGTAAAGATAATTTACGTATAGTGCCGTGTAATGCCGCCTTTGAAATGGACACAGCCGCGCTAAGCGATCAGGTCGCGCGCGACAAGGCGGTGGGGTTGATACCATTTTTGGTCGTTGGCACTGCGGGGGCCGTGAATATGGGCGCGATTGACGATCTGGAAACGCTGGCCGATATTGCGGCGCAAGAACGACTATGGTTTCATATTGACGGGGCCTTTGGGGCTAGTGCCGTGATTGGCCACCATGCCCGCGCGCGTCTGTCCGGTCTTGGACGGGCTGACAGTCTGGCCTTTGATTTTCACAAGTGGTTGCAAGTTAATTATGATGCGGGCTGTGTGTTGATACAGGATAGCGCCGCGCATCGGGCTTCATTTGCGGATCGGCCGGATTATCTGCGCGGAGCGGAACGCGGGCTGGCTGGTGGGGCGTTTTGGGCTGTGGATTACGGGCCGGAATTATCACGCGGCTTTCGCGCATTAAAAGTCTGGGCGCATATGAAACACCACGGCCTTGCTGCATTGGCCGCGGTGATTGATAGAAATATAGAGCAAGCGCAATATCTGGAAAGCCGGATCAAGGCATCACCAAAATTGGAAATGCTGGCTCCGGTTCCGCTCAATATTTGCTGTTTTCGCTATATATTCGAAGGTGATAACGATGCTAAAAATGCAGAGATTGTTTGCCAAATCCAAGAACAGGGTCTTGCCGTTCCGTCGAGTACAAAAATCGACGGGGCCTTTGCTATCCGTGTGAATTTGACCAATCACCGCACGCAAAATGCCGATCTGGATAAGCTGATTGAGACGGTCGAACAGATTGGCGATAATTTGTTATGATGGATATTGCCTATGAAAAATCACGGGCCCGGTTACAAGCTAAAGCCCGCCGCCACGCTGCCCATAAACAAGGGAGCGCGGCCGCGATAGAGTTGATTGCGCATCTCCCGCCCTCTGTGTTTCGCAGCGCGGTTATTGGCGGATACTGGCCGCTCGCCGAGGAGCTTGACCCGCGGCCTTTGCTGCGCGCTCTAAGCGATATGGGCGCCGCGCTGGCTTTGCCCTGTACGCCGCGCAAAGGCTATCCGCTGGTCTTTCGGCACTGGACTCCCGCAGATATATTGCGGGCCGGACCGTATAACACACGCGAACCCTATCCAGAGCAGCGGGTTATATATCCCGACTTTGTTCTTGTTCCGCTGCTGGCCTTTACAGAGGCAGGCGAGCGTTTGGGCTATGGCGGCGGATTTTATGACCGGACATTGGCGGCGCTTAAACAGCGCCATGACGTTTTTGCTTGCGGCGTGGCCTATGATGCGCAAAAAGCGGCACGCCTGCCGGTGGGCGCTTATGATATCCGGCTTGACGGGCTTTTAACCGAAACCGGATTTAGAAAGGTCTCCTGACGTGAGAGTAGCATTTTTTGGCGATGTTGTTGGCCGCGCTGGCCGCACGGTTATTACAGATCGTCTGCCGCATCTGCGTGCGCAATTATCGCTCGATGCGGTTGTTGTGAATGCGGAAAATGCTGCGGGCGGTTTTGGCATTACCCGCTCGACCGCTGATGCGCTTTATGATGCGGGGGTCGATGTGCTGACATTAGGCAATCATAGTTTTGATAATCCGCAGGGTATTAGCGTGATTGAAAACGAAACGCGCCTGCTGCGCCCCTGTAATTACCCGCCGGGCCTTGTACCGGGACGCGGCGCGGGACTTTACGATATTGGCGGATACCGGCTATTGGTGATTAATGTATTAGGGCGCGTTTTTATGGACGCATTGGATGATCCGTTTCAAGCGGTTGAGCGCGAATTGGCGGCCGCTCCCTTGGGCGCGGCGGCAGATTTTGTATTGGTTGATATTCATGCCGAGGCGACATCGGAAAAACAGGGGATGGGCCATTTTTGCGATGGCCGCGCCAGTCTGGTTGTCGGCACCCATCAACATGTCCCCACAGCGGATACGCGGATTTTTCGCGGCGGCACAGCCTATCAAACCGATGCGGGTATGTGCGGTGATTATGACAGTGTGATCGGCATGGAAAAGACAGAACCGCTCCACCGCTTTACAAAACGGATGCGCAGCGGCCGGTTTACGCCTGCGGCCGGGCCCGGTACATTATGCGGTATCTTTGTAGAGACCGATAATAAAACAGGCCTTGCCTTGCGCGCAGAGCCTATCCGTATCGGGGGCACCCTCGCGCCCACTATACCCGCACTGTAAATAGATTACCTTAATCTGTCTTTATGGCTTTGAAGCAGCGGGAGTTGCTGCGCCGCTTACGCGTCTAAAATATTCACGAACTGGATGGTGATATCCATTACCGTATCGCCATATTAGCCTCCGAAAACCGGCCGCATAAAATGCAATGAAAAAGAAATTATCCTCTGTTTTAATAACCTCCCTAAAACTGGCTCTGAAAACGCGATTGCCACGTTTCTGGTTCTCCGATGAGATCAAAGGTTAAGAGACCAGTTTTCAGAATGCCCCAGCCTATATAGCCATCATTCTCTTTTTTCCATCCCCATTGCCACTCCGGCGGCGTGGCATCATAAGCAATTAATAACTCAAGGGGCTTATTGGCGGTTTTTGGCAGAAAATGAACAATGCGTTTCGATCACTTCAATTGTGTTGATGAAAATTCAGGAAACCGGACGTCATAAAAGGGATGGGTCTGGGCATTTAAACGTTTATGCGTCCATGTATAAAAGACAAGATTGGCATGATAATGAAATCCTGTATGCATGATCATTCTGAGCTTATGCTTACTGAATGTCAGTATTATTAAAGTGATGGGTGTTAATGTCTCTATTCATTGGTCAAGGTTGTTGTTAATGTTTAATAACAATAAGCAATATTGGAGGAATTATGCGGTTAAAATCTATAAAGTGCATAATATTTTTACTTATAGCTTTGGCTTTAAATCATCCACCAGCGATTCTTGCTAAAGCGCCGCCTCCAGAAAGTTTTGGTGTTTTACCCTCAATTCATGATGCCGCAATTTCACCAGATGGGACTGAATTTGCATCGATTGCGAATTATAAAGGCGAATATATTATCAGAGTTGGGTCATTAATACAGAAAACGGGTAAGCTGCGGCTTATTGGTTTGGGCAAAGGCGTTAAACCGGCCTTTGTAAAATGGGTAAATGATAGCCGGGTCATTGTTTCATTATGGCAGAGCGAAGTGACGAATGGAGTACCCTACCGCATTGGATATCTCTACACACTGGATACACAGGCGATGAAAGGAAAAATTCTTGTTAAGCCAAGAAACGTTTTTCGCCAGTTTAATAATGTGGTTGTGGACTGGCTTGAAGAGGACCCGGATCATATTTTGATGTCCTATGATAAAGGCAGTAATAATTTAGAACCCGCTTTATATAAAGTTAATGTTAAAACAGGGGGGGCATCAACTGTTAACAGAGCGATTCACAATGTCCAATCTTGGTATACGGATAATGATGGGAATCCGCGTATTGGACAAGGACGGAAAGACAATAAACAGGGCGATTGGTTCTTGAAAATAAAAGATGCAACCGATGGCAAGTGGCGGGATAGTCGTGACTATCCGGGGCTCGATGCTGATGTCGACATTCACGGCTTTACGTCAAATCCTGATGAGATGATTATCAGTGCTTATCAGGGCCGTGATACCATTGGTTTGTATATTTATAATCTTAAATCAAAATTGATTACGCGTAAATTGTATCATAATGATAAGTATGATGCGACGGGTGTTGTGTTTAGTAAAGATGGGGAAGAGGTTATTGGCGCACGCTATATTGCCGATACACCAGAGACAGCTTTGCTGGGTGATTATCAAACAACAATGACAGATATACGCCGTCGGCTAAAGGGGTTTACAATTGATTTTGTCGACCAAAATAATGATGGCAGTGTTATTATGTTCAAAGCCTCTAATCCGTATACGCCTGGGGCGATGATGGTGTATCGTAATCAGAGCGCTGAGATTGAGATGTTAGGTGAACTTTATCCAGCATTGCCATCTGCAGAAATGGGGGAGGTCGTTAATGTTAAGTATAAGGCGCGCGATGGTTATAAAATTCCGGCTTATGTAACGTTACCGCCTAAAGTGACCGATTCAGCAAAGATAAAACATTTGCCTTTTATTGTCTTGCCCCACGGCGGTCCTTATGGGCGGGACACGAAACGGTTTGATTATTTCGCACAATTTTTCGCGTCGCGCGGATATGGTGTTTTGCAAATGAATTTTCGCGGCTCAGAAGGCTATGGTAAAACCTTTAAAGATGCGGGCCGCAAAAATTGGGTGATCATGCAAGAAGATGTCGAAGATGGTGCGCGCTGGCTTTTGCATAAAAACTATGCTGACCCTGAACGGTTGTGTATCGCTGGATGGTCTTATGGTGGTTATGCGTCTTTGATGGGGGCCGCGAAAAATGGAGATATTTACAAGTGTGCTATTGCGATGGCCGCATTGACAGATATTGCTGATTTTAAACGCGATCTCAAAAAATATCGTTTTGGAAGTAGTAATGCAAAAAACTTTATTGGCGCAGGCTTTGAAACCAAGGATGATATTAAGGCCAATACGCCTGTGAAAATCGCTGAAGATATTAGAATTCCGTTATTTCTAGCGCATGGAACCAAAGATCAGCAAGTTCATTTTGATCAATTTAAACGGATGAAACGAGCCCTTAAAAAGAGTTCGGCAGAGGTGACCTATATGGAATTTAAAGATGGTGACCACTATTTATCCAATCAGGAAAATCGTCAAAATTTTTTCAAAGGTCTCGATAAATTCCTTATTAAAACCAATGGTAAAAGTGAATATATGAAATAAGGGTTTAGGCGAGAGAAACCGCGCCAAATGATTGCGGCCCCTGTGTTTAACGCATATTTATACAGGCAGAACTCTCTTCTTCCTAAACTCTATCCCCGCCTTTTGGGGCTGTGGTAATCTGTATGGGCTTTGGCCTCTTTGGCCTCTTTGGCCGGGGCGTAGAGTTTTCGTGATCAGGGACAGGTGAGACGTTACTGACTGGATTACGAGACGGTGAGACTGAGCACTGCGGATTAACGCCCGCAGCTGTGCCGGGTCTTTGCGGGGTGTTTGGCCCAACCGATGCGCTTAGCTGGCGACAGCTAGTGTAAGGGCGTAACTTCGGGATTAAGAGTGCCCCCGCTCAAAATTCATCGCCGCAGGGCGGGTGCCTTGTAAAACACGTTAGAGAATTGGTATCCATCAGGGTACCGGCCCTGCGG
>CAZZKV010000037.1:0-2112 GCA_964654665.1 uncultured Caulobacterales bacterium
TAATGGCGCACCGGGGAGGATTCGAACCCCCGACCCCCTGATTCGTAGTCAGGTACTCTATCCAGCTGAGCTACCGGTGCTTGTATGCGCATGGGCGCATCACTTGCTATTTTAAGTGTGAGCGGGGTTAAAGCCTATTCGTGCCGTGGCTGCAAGTGTTTTTTGTCGATTTTTGACTTGATGGGGTGCTGCTTATTCTCTGTGGGGGCGTTATGGTTGAAACTCTTCTTATAAGGGTGACCCGTTTGTATGCGGGAGATGTGAACCTGTTTTCTAATCCCATGACAGCCGTATTTTCATGACGGTAATCGATCAAAATTGCCAGAAATTATCCGGACCTTATAGTGAAACCACAATATAGGTTATAGTATTTGACCCTTTTATATTACCGAGTTTGTAATCTTCATGAACGCTATCTGAACCCATGTCTCAGAAAAAGTTCAGATGTCTTTTGTTAGAGGAAAGATATCAACAGCGGCATCATTCGCTATTTGATACAATACTGGAGATTACAATGACAAAATTGTCCCGCACCTTACCCTTAACCGCCGCGGCGTTGGCTGCGGCAACTGTCATAAGTCCTGTGACGGCCTCAGCCCAGACTTACAATCCGTCAGGTTTTGATCATTATGACGCCTGTAAAAAACGCGACAAAAACAACCAATTGGTTGGCGGTCTTATCGGGGCTGTTGCTGGCGGTGTTATTGGTAGTCAAGTTGCAGCTGTTGGTGCCCGAAGCGAAGGTTCTGCACTTGGAGCTGTTTTAGGTGCAGCTGCTGGCGCCGGTATTGCAGATGATAACCGTAACTGTCGAACAGAAGAAGCCCGTGCTAGTCGCGTAGGGTATCAGCAGACGGATCCTGTGTATAACACCCCTCCAGCCTATCAACGCTCTGACAATCAATCGGTATATTCAACTCCAGCACATCCCAAGCGTACAACAGCTAAGGTATATAATGCCAAAACCGTTTATACTAGCCCGCGTATATATTCAGGCGCGCCCGGTAATCGCACTTATCAAGGTAGCGGACCATATTCTGCCAGTCCGGCTGTTACCTATAGGCAAGACAGATCCTATAACCATAGAAAAGGCTATAGTGAAGTTGATAGGATCAATCGCGAAATTGAAAGTTTGCGAGCCGAGTCTCGCCGGCTGAAAGACCGTCGCCGTTATGCCAGCGCGCCGTGGATTGACCGGCGTCTTGATGAAATTGGTTATAGTCTTGGCGAGTTAAAAGATCGCAAACGCCGCGTGAAACGCCGGATAAAAAATAACCGTCGCCGAGGATATTCGGCTAATTATAATACCGGGCCGCGTCATTACCATGGCTCTGATACTTGTAATTTTCGTCATTAAACAGACGCAGATTACGTTTAAAATTTAACATATTAACCTCGGTTTGTTTTTCGGACCGGGGTTTTCTTAAGCTTATGTATCTCGACTTTTAAGCTCATGTGTCTCAACTGTGTTTTTATTCCCCTAATGGGCGAGTGGCTTTGCCGTATTCTCGGCTCTATGGTAAATCTATCAGAACTGGTGCAAAATTTGCACTGAGCCTTGTAACAAAACGATTGTCCTATGGTGGGGCAGACATTCGTCTGAGGTTAAAACGGCATGAGGAGCCATATATGAAACATCTTAAACTCGGAGTCGCTATAGCGGCTATTCTTTGGATTCCCGCAACAGCGAATGCTCAATTATTTGGTGGGTTGGACAATAATACATTATTAGGCGGCGCTGTAGGAGCCGGTCTGGGCGGGGCTATAGGATCTAATCTTGCACCCAATGGGTTAGGTGATGAATACACAGCTATCGGCGGCGTTCTTGGTGGATTAGCCGGTGCAAGTTTTGGTAACTCACGTAGTAATTTTGCAGGTAATCCCTTTGCCGGATCTTTTAATCCGGGTTTCAATGGCCGCTCTCTTGCCTCTACAGGTATTGGCGCGGCACTAGGCGGCGCTATAGGGTCTAATATCGCAGGATCTGGCAATCGCCAAGAAGGTACAGCCATTGGCGCGCTACTGGGCGGGGCCGCGGGTTTTGCAATAGGCAATCGCGGACAGGCATCACGGTATGGCGGATCTGTCTCTGGCGGTAGTTTTTCTGGCGGT
>CAZZKV010000037.1:2212-2613 GCA_964654665.1 uncultured Caulobacterales bacterium
CGGACAGGCATCACGGTATGGCGGATCTGTCTCTGGCGGTAGTTTTTCTGGCGGTGGTTTTTCTGGCGTAGGTTCAGGTTATGGTGCACCTATTGTTCCAGCCGGTGCCGGTTTTGGCGGGACATCTTTTGGTAGTGGTATTATTAATTCGGGTATTCCCGCGGGCGTTCCGGGATATGCCACGCCCGGATATAATGGTCCTGCAGGTTTTGGCCCTGGTGTTTATGCGTCTTCCTATGGCGCGGCTTCGGCAGGTACATATCTGGCGGCAACAGGGCAATATACTTCGGCCACTTACGCGGTTCCAACGGTTCACTATCAAGCGCCGTCAGTGCAAACACGGACAGTCTATGTACAGCAACCTGCCCGTGTTGAAACGCGAACTGTCGAAGTGCCAAAAT
>CAZZKV010000037.1:2713-18004 GCA_964654665.1 uncultured Caulobacterales bacterium
ATATTGACCGCGAGGTTGTTAAATATGTTGACCGCGAAGTGATCAAGGAAGTGCCGAAGATTGTTGAGAAAGTACGCACTGTTGAAGTTCCCAAGATCATTGAAAAAGAAGTTATTCGGAATGTCGAAGTGCCAAAATATATTGACCGCGAGGTTGTTAAATATGTTGACCGCGAAGTGATCAAGGAAGTGCCTAAAATCGTTGAAAAGAAAGTCATTAAATATGTTGATCGCCCACATTATGTTCCGGTAGCGCCGGTAACATGTCCATCTCATACGGTTATTCAATCTAATGGGACCTGCTTACAAGGTGGATATTCGGCCCCTGTTTCACCGCAGACACATGGGTATGAAAGCAAGCCGCATAGTGACCATGCATTGGCTGGCGGACATCATAATAGTGCGGCGTATTGTTATAAGGGTGGACATAAGATTTATGATAGCCTGGGAAAACCGATTAAAGGGAATTGTGAGGCACATAAAAAATAAACCTCGCTCTTTTGAAATTCAAGCCGTCGCAATTTATCTTGCGGCGGTTTTTTTGATATGCGGCGTAACTGTGTCTGGTCTTTGCCAAACGATGTTTTTTCAGGCATATTGGGAGGGCGATTTAAAATGAGGTCCATTAAACCTCTCTAAACTTCGGGAGTCCGAAATGAAATTTTTAATATCTTATAAACCCGTAACCATTCTGTCTGTAGCGGCTGTTATGTCAATCGCACCGCTATCTATGAATTCTATTACGGTCGCTGCTCATGATAATGGATATAACCATTATCATCAGGGACAGCGTGGCAATAATAATAACAATGATCAACTCGTTGGCGGCCTCATTGGCGCTGTTGCTGGTGGGGTTATTGGTAGTCAGGTTTCAGCCGTCGGTGCCCGTAGCGAAGGGTCTGCGTTAGGCGCTGTAATAGGGGGTATTGCTGGTGCTGCGATTGCCGGGGATGGTCGTAATAATCGCAGCTTTAACAATAATGGTTATTATAATTCTTATAATAGAAATTACTCTAACGGTGGATATTATAATAATCGTACAGGGTATTATGGAGGAGGTTATCCGTCCCGCACATATAGAACAACCTATAGGCAACCGTATTATAGCGGTGGAGGGTATTACTCGCAACCTCGCATCAATGTAAACTTTAATAGTGGTTATCGTGGACATAGAGGTTTTCGAGGTCATAGCCGTGGATTCCGTGGACACAGAGGGTTCCGAGGCCATAACCGCGGATTTCGTGGGCATAGAGGGTTTCGAGGTCATAACCGCGGATTTCGTGGACATAGAGGTTTTCGGGGCCATAACCGCGGATTTCGCGGACGCGGTCATGGTCGACATTAAGGTCTGATGTAAATAGTCAGTCTGATGTGGATAGCCTTGTAATTTTGCAAGGCTATTTACATTTTTGCTAAAGTGTCTTCCAGTTGAAGTAGGCGATCTTTACCAAAAAACATCTCATGGCCTACAAAAAATGTGGGAATTCCGAAGACACCGCGATCTACAGCAGCTGTCGTATTGTCCATCAATTGGGTTTTTATGACCGGGTCTTGGGTTCGCGCGAGTAAATTAGCCCCATCAAAACCCGCTTCATTCATCGTTTGGATAAAAATTTGCGGATCGTCCATTTTTTTATTTTCCTCCCACATCGCAATAAGTCCGGTGTTAATATATTCATCCAGCCGATTATCGGTTTGCGCTGCAATTGCGGCACGCAT
The DNA here is from genome assembly GCA_964654665.1 of uncultured Caulobacterales bacterium. Classification (GTDB taxonomy): domain Bacteria; phylum Pseudomonadota; class Alphaproteobacteria; order Caulobacterales; family Maricaulaceae; genus CALCKU01. Next base: position 4,432 of record CAZZKV010000037.1, read on the forward strand.
GAGTATAAGGGTATTAACAGGGAAATGATGGTTAAAGCGAAAGTGTGTTAGATTATGCTTATTAATGAAACGGTTCATCTCCAGCCGCTCATAATCTAGTTTTCCTTTCACGCTGTTATAGGCCATCATTGGTGGTTGATTGTTAGTCGCTTTGAAAATACCGCCTAATAGACACGGAATATAATTCACTTTTGCACCTGTGCGCGATAAAATAGGATCTAGCGCTTTATAGGCTAAATAGGCATTTGGGCTGCCGAAATCGAAAATAAAATCAAAGACCTTAGTCATATTTTCCCTTTACCATGTCTCGGACCATGGACGTAGGTCAATTTCATGTGTCCAGGCCGTGCGAGGTTGATTATGTAGCATTACATATTGTGCAGCAATATGATCTGGATTGAGTATGGCATCCGCCGCACGTTTAGCATCAACATCGGGCAATATTTCCCGGATGAAGGGCGAGTCGATGGCGCCGTCGATAATACTATGGGCAACATGAATGTTTTTAGGGCCAAGTTCGCGAGCCATAGATTGTGCTAAAGCCCGCAATCCATGTTTTGCCCCGGCAAAGGCTGAAAACCCAGAGGCGCCTCGTATGCTGGCTGTTGCACCTGTAAAAATAATCGTTCCACGTTTTCGTGGAATCATATATTTTGCGGCTTCGCGTCCTGCTAGAAATCCTGAAAAACAACCCATTTCCCACACTTTGCGATAAACTTGCGCACTTGTTTCTGTAATTGAAAATCGTACATTAGCGCCAATGTTGAAGATGACAACGTCCAAAGGCCCGATATCGTTTTCAATAGTTTCATAGAGTGATACGATAGTATTTTCATCGCGTGCATCGCATGGCATAGCGATGGCATCATTACCATTGTCACGTATTGATTGTGCCAAGGTTTCTAAATCTTCGGCATGGCGTGGACGACGAACAAGGCAGGTTGTATATCCTTCTTTTGCGAAAGCGCGGCCAATGGCGGCCCCTGTAGCATCTCCGGCTCCAATAACAAGGCATATTTGTTTTGATTGTTCCATAGTATATCCTCAAGCTCGCTTATCTTTTGGAGACGCCAATGCGATATGGGATGTAATGCTACCCACTTGTGAGAGTGTTCCCAAAATATTACCGTGAAAATCTTTATATCCGGCCAAATCTTTGCATTCTACCCGAAGTAAATATTCGACAGACCCAGTAATATTGTGACATTCGTGCACTTGTGGTGCCGCCGCCATGGCCCGCTCAAACGCCCGGGAGTCTTTTTTCAAATGTCCCGATAGTCCAACCATTACAAACACAGTAATACCGTTGCCTAGCTGCTTATAATCAAGGATGGCACGATACCCTTTGATAACACCTGAACGCTCTAATTCCTGAACACGGCGTAAGCAAGCTGATGGTGAAAGGCCTGCGCGTTTAGCTAATTCTATATTACTAATTCGACCATCATGTTCGAGTGTCTGCAATATTGTATGGTTTATATTGTCTAATTCTATCATTTATTGCAAAAATATATCCATATAATCTTTTATTCGTATTATATTGTTTATAATTCCACATATTATTGCAAAAAGCAACATTATGGAAATTAAATGCTATCTTTGACTGATTATGATATGTCCCCTGATCGGGGGTTTTTATGCGGTTATGACGCTGCAGATGTGGTATTGCCATCTGCCTTGCAGCCTGTCCGTGATGTTGCCATGCGATTGCCGCATTATTTACCAACGGGGATGATACGCAAAATTCTGGTAGAGATGTTACCGGATATCGATATGGATGATTATCTACCCGCCATGAGTGATCCGCAAATCCGTATGGCGATGGTTCATTACTCTTTTATGGTCCAGTCTTACGTATGGGGTGAGCCGCACCCCTGTCATATTTTACCGCGTTGCCTCGCTCGTCCGATTGTGGCGCTGGCTGATTATTTAGGCCAACAACCTTTGCTGCCCTATAGTGGTTATGTGCTCGATAATTGGGGACGTATTGATCCACACGGCCCAATTGACCTTAATAATATTTATATGGTTCAACCATTTCTAGGCGGGCAAGATGAGGCGTGGTTTGTCCTTATTCATGTTGCGATTGAAGCGCAAGCGGGTCAGGCACTGGCTTTAATGAAACCAATTATCGAAGCTACGCAGTTAAATAATATAGAAGCTCTATCCGGTAATTTGAAAAATATGGCTCACATTTGGTCAAAGATAAATGCACTCTTTGACCGTATGCCTGAACGCTGTGATCCGTATGTTTATTTTGAACGTGTTCGGCCTTATATTCATGGTTGGAAAGATAATCCAGCGTTGCCCCATGGAATAATTTACGAAGATACGCGTTATGGCGACCAAGCCCAAGCATTTCGCGGACAAACAGGATCACAAAGCTCTATTGTTCCATCGATGGACGCGCTTATGGGCATTGGGCATGCAGTGGACCCCCTTAAGGATTTCCTAGATCAATTGCACATATATCGTCCGCCCGGACATCGGCAATTTATTAATGATGTGCGGTCTCATAGCCGTCTGCGTGATTATATTATCTCGAAAAAAGATCAAAACTTATCAGCGGCTTATAATGCGATTATTCAGTCGGTAGCCGATTTTCGTACGCGACATTTGGAATATGCCGCGAGCTATATTAACAAACAGCAAAAAAATGCCACAGGTAATGATACGGATGTTGGAACGGGGGGTACACCTTTTATGAAATATCTTAAAAAACACCGTGATGAGACAGCTGCAAATTTGATTGCCTAAAAATTTCGGGCATAGAGTAGATATTCATGGTTCCCATTCCCGCCTTTAATTGGGGAGTCAATTGTTTCTATAACCTTCCAGCCTTGTGCGGTTATCCAACGTTCTACACTGGAAAGAGCTTGCAGTGCCAAGCTCTTGGAACGGACAATCCCGCCCCGCCCAAGTCCTGCTTTACCCACCTCAAATTGCGGTTTTACAAGGGTGATAAGTTCTGCATGATTGGCAGATAAAGCCAATGGGCATTTTAGAACTTTTGCGGCAGAAATGAAACTGGCATCGCACACGATAAGCTGTGGCGGGGCTATAAAGGCAGATGCTTTCAAATTCCGCGCATCAGTTTTTTCCATGGATATAATATTCGGAAGGTTCTGTAAGGTTGGATGTAGTTGTTTTTCGCCAACATCAACGGCGTATATTATTTTTGCCCCGTTTTGATTTAAAACATCAGAAAAACCGCCCGTTGATGCGCCGATATCAAGGCAAATTTTGTTTTTCGGATCAACGCTAAATTTTTGCAAACCATGCGCCAGTTTTACGCCGCCGCGACCAACCCAAGGATGTATGTCTCTTGCTTGTATCAGCGCAGCATCATTTAATTTTTCAGAAGGTTTTTTTAATCGTCTACCATCTACCGTAACAAGTCCGGCCTTGATGGCGGCTTGTGCACGGGCGCGGGATGTATAATACCCATTGTCAACAAGAAAAATATCAGCGCGTATCACTTAGGCCAAATTGGCTTGAGAGGCAAAATCCCGGCCTAAGGCTTTAAAGACGGTCTCAACAATAGCATCGGCATCAAGGCCGGCTTGTTTATACATATTTGCCGGTGTATCTTGATCTATATAGGTATCAGGCAAAGTTAGAGTACGAATTTTCAGCCCATTATCAAGACGTCCAACTTTTGCCAGATGATGCAACACAAAAGCACCAAATCCGCCAATAGAGCCTTCTTCAATCGTAATAAGCACCTCATGTTCATCAGCCAAACGATTGACAAGTTCAGTATCTAATGGCTTGGCAAAACGCGCATCTGCAACAGTCGCAGATAAGCCTAATGTCTGGAGCTGGTCTGCAGCCTGCATAGCTTCGCCAAGACGGGTTCCATAGGAAAGTAGAGCAATCCGCGTACCTTCGCGTAATATCCGGCCTCTGCCAATCTCTAAGGCTTCTGGTTTTTCAGGAATATCAATGCCAGTTGCTTCGCCGCGTGCATATCGAAAGCCTATTGGTCCTGCATCATAGAGAGCCGCCGTGCGAACCATACGGGATAAATCGGCTTCGTCGGCAGCTGCCATTAACACCATATTGGGTAGGCATCCCATATAGGCAATATCAAAGGCTCCGGCATGGGTTGGTCCATCAGCGCCGACTAAACCTGCCCTGTCCATTGCAAAACGAACTGGTAGGTTTTGAATAGAAACATCATGGACGAGTTGGTCATAACCCCGTTGTAAAAATGTCGAATATATTGCGCAAAATGGTTTATAACCATCTGCGGCTAGTCCGGCTGCGAATGTGACGGCATGTTGTTCGGCAATACCGACATCAAACATACGGTCGGGAAAAGTTTGTCCAAAAATATTCATTCCTGTCCCGCCTGGCATAGCAGCTGTAATGCCAACGATTTTATCGTCCATCCGAGCTTCATTGACTAGAGAGTGGCCAAAGACAGAGGTATAACTTGGGGCATTTGGAATGGATTTGCTTTGCTCACCTGTGATGACATTAAACTTTGATACCCCGTGATATTTATCGGCTGAATTTTCTGCTGGTGCATAGCCCTTGCCTTTTTGCGTGACCACATGCACCAGAACAGGGCCTTCTTTCATATTTTTCACATTTTCTAATACGGGTATCAAAGCATCAAGATCATGTCCGTCCACAGGACCCACATAATAAAATCCCAGCTCTTCAAACCATGTTCCGCCCATAAACATACCGCGCGTATATTCTTCGGCTTTGCGGGCCGTATTTTTAATAGGGCGCGGTGCATTTGTCACAACAGATTTGGCTACGCCGCGTAGTGCTTGGTATCCTGAAGAGCTAACGGTTCGTGATAGTAAATGGCTCATAGCACCAACAGGTGGTGCGATAGACATATCATTATCATTGAGAATAACGATCTGGCGGCTATCTGTGGCTCCGGCATTATTCATCGCTTCATAGGCCATACCGGCCGTAATTGATCCATCTCCAATGACAGAGATAACATGTCCTTCGCGGCCATCTAAATCACGGGCTGTAGCAAATCCCATACCTGCTGAAATAGATGTCGAGCTATGGGCTGCCCCGAAAGGATCATATGAGCTTTCTGCCCGTTTCGTAAAACCGGATAACCCGCCGCCCTTACGAATTGTCCGCATGCGTTCGCGCCGACCTGTAAGAACTTTATGGGGATAACATTGATGTCCGACGTCCCAGATCAATTTATCTTCAGGGGTGTTAAAAAGATAATGAATAGCCACAGTCAATTCCACAACACCAAGGCCAGCCCCTAAATGCCCACCTGTTACAGAAACAGCATCAATTACCTCAGCCCTTACTTCATCGGCGAGCTGTTTAAGTTGTTCACGGGAAAAGTCCCGCATGTCAGCGGGTATTTTGACCTTATCCAATAGGGGCGTATTCACCATAATTTTATCTTTCGTAACCCACCCCTAATGGGAGCGATGTAACACAAAATCCACTGTATCACAGAGGGTTTGCGCAGTTTTTCCAAAGGATTCAAGATGGTATTTTGCTCTATCTCCCAAAATTTGTGCGCGCTTTCGCGCTCCATCAAGGCCAAGGATGGACACAAATGTGGCTTTACCAAGGTTTTCATCTTTCCCAACAGCTTTACCCAGGGTTTCAACATCGCCTTCAACATCCAAAATGTCGTCTTTTATCTGAAAGGCAAGACCTATGTCATGTGCATAGGCTCTTAGCGCTTCTCTTTCGTGTTTTTGTGCGTCAGCCAATATAGCACCCGCCATTACAGCATATTCTATCAAGGCGCCGGTTTTAAGCGCTTGTAATTCAGTTATTAGCTTTTCGTCGCGGTCACCTTCTTTGACAGAAATATCAATGACCTGTCCGCCAATCATACCCTTAACGCCCCCTGCATTAGTGAGACCCTCTATCAAGGCAATTCTAATGGCTGGATCAGGATGAACGTCATTGCGAACTAAAAGAGCAAACGCTTGCGTTAACAGGCCGTCACCAGCTAACACTGCCATCGCTTCATTATAGGCCTTGTGTACGGTTGGTTTTCCACGTCGTAAATCATCATCATCCATACAGGGTAAATCATCATGAATGAGCGAATAGACATGGAGGCATTCTAGCGCTGCGGCGGCAATATAGAGGCCTTTATTTTCATAACCCAACATGCGTGCGGTTTCGACCATTAAAAATGGGCGAAGGCGTTTTCCCCCATCCAGTGCAGCATAACGCATCGCTTCCATAATCGATGATTGGAGTCCATTCGGCATTGGTAATAACGCCGTCAATACAGTTTCCATTTGGTTGGCAACATCGGCAAGGCGTTCAGGAAAGTTAGAAGACTGCATATCGTTCTTCATTATTGGAACCCGTAAAACTGTCTTGGTCAATGGCCATTACCCTGCGTATCAAAAGGCTCTGTAGAAGGTTGGCCATTTCCATCTAGGACAATTTTTTCGACTTTGAGCTGTGCATCTTTCAACTTGCTTTCACAATGAGACTTTAGAGCTGCACCGCGTTGATAAATATTAATGGATTCTTCGAGCGGTGTATCTCCCCGTTCCAATTTTTCGACAATTGTTTCCAATTCGCCCAGAGCGTCTTCAAAACTCATTGTTTTAATATTTTTTTCAGCCATTATTTACTCTTCCAATTTGTTGGCCGTTCCATGCGGCGATGACTCCAGTGTAAATCGCCATTTTGGCTCATACAGCGCCACCCGCGTTTCATAAGCGAGCCTTTCAACATGCGGTTAAACCAGCCATGAGCCGAAACGTAAACTACTTTTCCATTTTTAGCATGTTCTGCTAGAATATCGCACATCGCATCCGCTCGTGCGCGGGCTTCGGTATGCGTTTCCATACCGTCTGACCATCCGATATACCAGAGAATGCGGGACCATGTTCCCCAGCTTTTGGGTCGAATTTTCAACGAGCCTAGGTGCGGTGGAGGCAAAGCGGCTTCAACCAATGTATCATAGGTAAAATCAGGCCTCCGGCCTGACGCCATCTCGGCTGATTCGGAGGCACGGCGCAATGTGCTGGAGATTACGACATCTGCGCGCTTAGCCCATTTTTCAAGTTTCTTGGGCACTTTCTGGTTTTGAGCTAAGCCTCCGGCATCATATTGTTTCCACCATGCACGATATTCGCGCCATGTCAGCCGCACTTTGCGGGATAAAGCCGGTTTCCCATGGCGGGCAATTATAATAATATCTTTGCTCATTAGCCCTTTTGGCTTCCAATTGTATTGTGTGCTTTTGCCTGTATTTTCCTTGCGGGTCTATAGCCTATCTTTTTGCAAAAGATGACTTATATTTGATTTATGAGTGATTTTCCTTTTGAACGCACAACGCAAGTTCATTCTCCTGGAACCGTTTTAATGGTACAGGTTTATGGCGTTATCCGCCATTATGGTATTGCAACGGGTTATGGAACCGTGATTCACACATCCCGGCGCTTTGGGTATGTCAAAGAAACTGATATGGCTGATTTTTCTCAAGGACGTCCCGTTTCGGCTGTGCGTCATACTCTGGCTATCGATGGGTCCACCCTTGTGGCGCGCGCACGATCCAGAAAAGGTGATCGTTATAATGTGCTTGTCAATAATTGCGAACATTTCGTTACTTGGGTCATTAGTGGCAAAGGCCGGAGCCGGCAGCTCGGCCCAGTTGATGCGCGGCAATTCACCAAAGATTAAAACAGGTGGCGCTAGAGCTTTTTTAGAAACCGGATAGGTGGGCATCGCAGACCGTCTTCTGTCTTACAGCGTTTAAATGAAAACATCATGAGATCTGCACGACCTATCAAATAATCTAAAGGTACAAATCCGGGTCCTGATGGGGCGCGGCTATCAATCGAATTATCACGATTATCGCCCATAAAAAATACATGGCCAGCGGGTACAATAAAAGGGCCGGCATTATCAAGCGGTCCTTGATCGGTTTGTTCATAAATATGGTGAAATTGTGCTTCGCCTTCCCATTGTTCCGCGTAGCTATCCACACCGACGACATTGCCACGATGTTCACGGTATAGGAAACTGTTTAGCGGTTTACGCATAATTTCTTTATCATTAACAAAAAGCCGTCCGCCGATTGTTTGTATTTTATCACCCGGTAGGCCGGCTGTACGTTTAATCATAACAAGAGATGATATAGGATTACGAAATACCACCACATCCCCGCGTTTTGGCAGGCGGGAAAACACCTTACCTTTACCAAAAATGGGTAATTTGTGCAGTCCGAATGGAAAGGAATGACGCGAATATCCATAGGCAAATTTACTAACATATAAATGATCGCCGACTTCTAATGTTGGCTGCATAGATTCGGATGGAATTTTATAATGGCCCCAAACTAAAGACAGGAACATAGTAAGGAACAAAAACATTCCTGCAAAAAATTTTACTTCGGCCAATATTTTTTGTCCCAAGCTTACCGCGTTTTCAGGGTCAGTCTGTGTTGTATTTCTCGTCATATCACCGCATTGCGACTAAGATGGCGAGTGGTCAAGCCCTGCTAACTATAATTTTTAAAATTTCAGATAGAGAGATAAGGATTGGCGAAATTTGGACGGCAGTCTATAGAGTGTTCATGCACGCTACCATATATCCTGCTGGCCCTGAGGCTTATAAATATGCTGCCGATATATTATCCGGCGGTGGGCTTGTCGCATTGCCAACTGAAACAGTTTATGGTCTTGCTGGTGATGCCAAAAATAATGCTGCAGTTAAACGTATTTATACCGCTAAGGGTAGGCCTGTTAACAATCCGTTGATCGCCCATATCCTATGGCCAGAGGATGTAGTGATTTATGCGGATATTCCACCGCTTGCTCGCCGTCTCATAGCGCATTTCTGGCCTGGACCACTGACATTGGTTTTGCCGCGTAAAGCGTCTGCGCTGAGTTCGGTTGCGGGTGCAGGGCTTGGCACAATCGCTATTCGTTGCCCGCAAACATCTTGGACACAGGCTTTGCGGAACTACGGGTTTAATGGCCCGGTATTCATGCCTAGCGCTAATCGATCAGGACATGTAAGCCCTACGACGGCTATACATGTCGCCGATGACCTTGGGGATAGGGTTGACTTAATTATTGACGGAGGGGCTTGTCCGGGCGGGATAGAGTCAACCGTGTTAAAGATTGAAGGAGACCGGGGTATCTTACTTCGGGCGGGCATTGTTCCCGCCGAAGCGTTTGCACCTTTTGTTTCCGATATATCTTTACCGGATAAACATAGCCCACTGACGGCCCCTGGTATGATGAAAAGTCATTATGCCCCGCGTGCGAAGCTGCGTCTTAATGCCGTTACTAAAAACAAAGGTGAAGCCTATTTGGCCTTTGGTATGTGTGACTTTGCCGATGCCAATCTATCGGAAAATCGGGATTTAGCTGAAGCCGCGCATAAGCTTTATGCTTTGCTGCGCTCCCTCGACAGGCCCGATGTTGAAATAATTGCAGTCGCCCCAATTCCTTATGGTGGGTTAGGAGATGCTGTGAATGACAGATTAACGCGCGCCGCGGTAGACCGCGGCCAGAGTTTATAAATAAGTTTTAAACGCGGCCCTGACATTTCCAGTTATCATTAACTTATTGGCACATATACATATAATTGCCGCAGGATTTCATGAAGTGAATATCTGTGCCATTGGCCCCGCGTATACGAAAGGCTTCTAGGTCGTTTTTTGACCGGACATTAAGCTGTGAGACAGCAACACCGTGAAAATCCCCAAACCCTAATAACCCTTTTGCACCTTGCGGAAGTGTATCTTCGCTAAAGTCAGAAGCTTGTATCTCAGAAAAACCACCCTGATACCCGATCGATCGTGCAAGATAATTCAGATAAGCTGCATCGAAACTATTGTTCTCATAGCGCTGTCGTAATTTATCGTAGAATCCTGATGGGGATAAACCATGACTATCTCCAAATTGCGGATATGTTCCCAAACGTACAACAGAAATAGGTGTTACATAACTCGGTACATTAAAGATAAAAGTTTCAGACTCCGTGCAGACACGGTCAATATAGCCTATTGTAGCGCGCGTAGGTTCCGCCGTTTCGATAGTGACCGGTTCGGTGTTTGGCGTAGCTACGGGCGCTGCTTCGGGTTCAGATGAACTGGTTTGTTCCGTTGCTTTGGCTTCAGCTTCGGCCGCTATTGCGGCGGCTGCAGCAGCGGCCTGTTTGGTTTTACGTTCAGTTTCAGCTTTAATAGCGGCTGTTTTCTTAGCGGCCGCAATCCTTGCGGTTTCAACTTTGGCGGCGGCAGCCGCCTCCGCCTTTTTAAGAGCGCCTCTATCCATACAGCTTTTCAAGCCAAAGGTGAATAATAAGAGTAAAAGAAGCAGTAATAGCCATTTTAGCCATCCCCAGTTCAATCCGTTGCTGCCTGCGGGCGTAACGGAACTGGTTGCCGCTGCAATGGGTGCCGCCGCAACCACAGGCGGCGGAGCCGCCACAGCCGCTTTTTCCTTACGTAGGCAGCTCCGGCCAACCTCGCGGCCTGTTTCATCATAAAGCACATCAATATAATGCGCCCCTTTTTCGATCTTTTTATAATATTCTGGATTGTCTTTTAGGCGCAGCACGCCCGAAAGCTCAATATCGCGGGCTTTGGCTGTCGGAAACCCTTCGCTGCGTAGCCGTACATCGCCGTCATCACCATATAAAACGAAATAAAACTGGCCATTATTATGTTTAAAGAAGGCCACATTATTTATTGTATCATTGATCTTATGCCCTCGGTAAGCATCACAGGGTAAATAATCATCAGCTTTATCTGCTGATTTAACAGGTTTGGCTACCGCTGTTGTTCCTGCGACAATCGCCGCTGTTGCTGCAACGGGAGCCACTTTCGCTATTTTAGATATGGGTGGTGTAGTTGGTTTTTTGCGCTTACCTAAGAGATATGCGGCTCCAGCAGCAGCACTTGCCGCAGAACCATACCACACAGAACGTGCAATTTCTTTACCATTTCCTGCTTTCAACCGGTAATCAAATTTGCCATTTTTAAGTGTACGATATTCATAGCGGTTTTCGAGTTTCATATTTTTACGAACGGATTCGCGTCCAGTTTCCATTGCCGCTTTTGTTGGATATCCTTCGGAAATTAGTTCGATTTTCCCGTTACTATATACAGCAAAATAATGCTGCCCATCTTTCGCTTTAAAGGTTGAAAACCCGCTCTCTTTTTTCTTGGTTTGTTGTTGATAAAAAGTAAGCGGTTTATAATTATCCTCCGTTCGGGTTCTGCGTTTTTTCGGTGCTTCGCCGCGTAATTTCGCTGCTCCAGCTGTTGCTGCAGCGGCAGAATTGTACCAAATTGATGTGGCGATCTCTTGGTGATTACCTGCGTTTAAATCAAAATAATGTTTTCCGTTTTTATGAATATGATGCTGATAACGGGCTTTAATCGACATATTTTTTTTAACCGATTCAATTCCGTTATCGCGGCCCACTTTAGCCGTATAACTTTCGGAAATCAGGATAATCTTTCCGCTTTGATTGTAGGTGAAGTAATGTGCGTCACCATCACTAAATGGATCAAAACCATCCTGTACGCCATTGATTCTTTTTTCGTAAAAAGCGAGGGGATGATAGTTTTCAATTCGGTTTGTAGATTTTTTTCCCGTATTTCTAGGTGAGCTGATTTGTGATTTAGGTTTTACCGATTTTTTTGTAGTATTTTTTTCCAACACCCCCTTTTTTGGTACTGTTTTTTTAACCTTGATCGCTCCGGCAGATTGCCCACCTATGAGCGTTGCGGAAAAGCGCCGCGCTGTTGCTTCGGATGTAAAGTAAGGGCTGATAGCAACTTCTTGGCCATTACCGGCCACAATTGAGAACCTATGTTTCCCGGCGTTATCTTTGAAAAACCGATACCGATCCTCCAGCTTCATATTTTTTGTCACTGAAGCAATCCCGTTATCTCGCCCGGCAACGGCTTTATAGGCTTGGCTCAATAGTGCGACATCACCGTCAATGAAATATGTGAAATAATGGGTACCCTCTTTGGTAAAAGCTACAAACCCTTTATCTTTATTGGCTGCATTTTTTTTATAAAAACTCGTTGTTTGATATTCATCCTGATTATGATCCTGCGCCATATAACCCTCCCAATATATTTTATATTATAGTAAGCTTAGGATAAATTGTATCAAAAAGTAAGACCTTCCCTCTTCAGGTAACTCAAGGTCTATTTATCCCCTCTTTTTATGTCCCATTCGTCTACCCGTGCTTTTATAGCGGCTTCGCGCCCGGCTTGGGTTGGGCGATAAAAGCGTTGGCGTGCCATTGTATCGGGAAAATGAGACTGACCTGAAAACCTGCCATCTACATCGTGATCATATTGATAGCCTTGGCCATACCCAAGGTCTTTCATCAATTTTGTCGGTGCGTTCATGCTATGGGAGGGTGGCGGTAGAGAACCCGTTTCTTTGGCCGTCTGCATAGCCGTTTTAAAGGCTATATAAGCTGCATTAGATTTTGGCGCGCTTGCGAGGTGAATAACAGCATGGGCCAAGACAAGCTCACCTTCGGGTGAACCTAAAAGACGGTATGTACGTTCGGCTTCATTGGCTATCATTAAAGCCGTAGGGTCGGCAAGACCAATATCTTCGCTGGCCATACGTACAAGGCGTCGAGTAATATATCGGGGGTCCTCGCCGCCCGTTAACATACGGGCGAGCCAATAGAGCGCTGCATCAATATCCGAAGCGCGTACAGATTTATGCAACGCCGAAATCAAGTTATAATGATTCTCGCCCGATTTATCATATATGGGCGCGCGTTTTTGTAAAAGCGCAGAGACAGCATCTCCATCCAAAGGCGTTGACGGATCGGCTGCAATAATTTCTTCGATTAATCCTAAAAAATAACGTCCATCACCATCGGCAAGTTTTATAAGGGTGGTTTTTCCATCAATAGTCAAGGGTATGCTGGCGCCGGTTTCTTTGCGCGCCCGAATCAATAATTGATCCATAGCGTCAGCATTCAGTGCGTTTAAAACAAAAACCTGCGTACGTGATAGTAAGGCGCTATTAATTTCAAAACTGGGATTTTCCGTGGTTGCCCCGATAAGCGTAACAATACCTTCTTCAACATAAGGCAAAAAACCATCTTGTTGTGCACGGTTAAAACGGTGAATTTCATCAATAAACAACAAAGTCCCGCGCCCTGTTTCGCGCCGAGCTTGAGCTTGGTTAAAGGCTTTGCGTAAATCCGCTACGCCGGAAAAAACAGCTGAAAGTTGGACAAATTCCAGATCGGCCTTGCTGGCAATGAGTCGTGCAATCGTCGTTTTGCCTACCCCGGGTGGTCCCCAGAGAATGAGCGAGGCTAGCCGTCCTGCTGCTAGCATCCGTCCCAAAGGCGACTCGCTAGCTAGAAGATGATCTTGGCCAACGACATTTTCGATATTTTTTGGACGTAAACGCTCAGCCAAAGGGATAGGTGCGCTATCAGATAATCCAGCAGATTGAAACAAATCAGACATGGTAAAACCTTACGGTCCCATACGAAGGTTCACAAGCGATTAGCTACAGGGTTATGCAATATTGCCGATCAGCTTGAGATTAGGCGTCTTAAGGCCGAGCTGCGCCGCGTCACTGAG
>CAZZKV010000038.1:0-17663 GCA_964654665.1 uncultured Caulobacterales bacterium
ATGGTGCGGGTGAGAAGACTCGAACTTCCACTCCATAGGAACCGGTACCTAAAACCGGCGCGTCTACCAATTCCGCCACACCCGCACGAAGGCCTATATAGTTGACTAGATTTTATTTGCACGTTTTTTTTAAGGTAAATGTGCACATTTATTAGGAAATAATGTCTCACATTGATTTTAGAGACATTCACGCGATTCTTGATATGGGAGGCATAATGCCTTTCTATCATTTTTACGCTGGTTCGGCAGTTTATGGCGATCTGATATACATCGGCTCCATTAAGTAATCGCATTGAAATATAGGTGTGCCGTAAACTGTAAGCGGTGCGAGCTTGTCCGTCTCTATCGTATCTCAACCCTTCCTCAACTAAGATTCGGTTGAATAAATGACGATTGAATTTTCTAAAAAGTAAATCCGTTGGCTGTAGCTCTTGCGTAATACCGTCTTCATGTTTGCCAGCTAAGCGTTCTTTTTCGCGGCGGGCCATCAGCCGTTTGAAGGGCATAACGGCTCCGGTCATAGATTTACAAATGCCGTAACCTCGTTTTCCCCGAACAGTAACAATAAGGATTTCCTGTTTGGTTTCCGCATCAATGACAATTTCAACGTCCTGTATTTGGATGCGTTTTTCCTCGCCGGGCCGCAATCCGGTATTTGCCATGAACAAAACAAAATCGTGCATGTCTTCATAATGGCTTTCCCATCCTACGCGCTTACCATCTTTGATACGTTTGCGTGTCGCCGTATAAAGCTTCTTGTAATCTTCCGGTGGAAACCACGGCCTTACGCCAATTTTTGTTTGAGACATGTAGGGCTGGCTGAGGTCTGGAATAACCTTTATCCATTCCTCGCCCCGCGCCCATTTTAGAATTTGCCGTATTATGACAAATTCCTGCTTCATCGTACTAATGGATGGTGGGGTTCCATGTACTTCGGGATAGTCATTCGTTGCGGGTTTATAAGTTTTAGCTATATTTTGTTCGGCACGTTTCACTCGGTATTTTCGTATCGTGCTTGCTTTAATGGAGGGCAATTCCATTTCTCCAAAAAACGGAAGTATATGTGCGTTTAAACGATATTCATTATTTTTGATATATTGGGCACTGCGCGTGGCTGCCCCAAGTGTTTTCAGCTCGGCTAGGTATCCGTTGGCAGCTTCTTTGAACAAATGTTCTTTCTTGATGATTTCGCCGTTGCGGCGTTTCCCGCGTAAGTCCAAATACCAGTCCTCGGCTACGTCTTTAGCGACCGCGAGTTCTTCTTCTTTTGTGGATTCACGAAATCGTTTGCCGTTTACCCGCGCTGAATATTGCCAATACCGACTTCTGCCGCGTTTATAGACGGTTAAACGACCATCAAACATCGTATGTGTTGCCATGTAATGCCCCATTCCATGTGTGTCCAAAAGTGTGTCCACAAATTTGGAGGCTCATTATATCATAAAATCCTTGTTTTTATTAGGATTTTTCTATTTCTGACGGTATTTAACTAGATTTAGGTTCTGGTATCGAGAGATGTGAAGGTTCAAGTCCTTTCACCCGCACCATATATGGAATTATTTAAACAGGTAGTACCTATGCGAGGTCTGTTTGAATCGCCCTCTGGTCTGAAAGCTCTTGTGGATTCTCAACGAACAATCGCAAACACCATTGGAAAAACTGTGATCCCGGCAAAGAGTTGCATGTTACAGGTGGGTTTATCTTTAAGGGGTTGCGGATTTTCCACGAATTGAAAAACCTCTGATAACGCATAGTTATACCAAACGCCCTGAAAACCCAAGTCTTCTGAAAAATTTGTGGTCCGCTTTATGCTCTAATTCGGCAACAAGCCTGCCAGTTTAACCTATAGGCCTATGAAATAAGATATGGCAGCAAGGGCTTGAAAATTTTCAGGATAGGAAGATTTGATTGTCTCGATGAAGCAATACTGATACGTGAAATTTTTCTCCATTTCGTGGTCATTAAAACCCGTGGAGCCAACTCTGAATTGATGTCTAAATCAAATCCTTTACGCTTCGACCCTGCACGTGAAGAAGAGTATATTGGTGCGTTGAGTTCTAATGAAACGAAAATTTACGGTATGGGAGTAATTGACGCTCTTTATGAGGAACACATCGATAATGACAATCGATTATGTTAACCATCAAGGCCCAAACTGGTTTTGAGCGGGCCTTCTTGGGGCATACCAATCGCATGGAACCCGCCGTCGACATGGTGGGTCTCTCCGGTACAGGACAAGCCCAGATCAGAGAGTAGATAGAGTGCTGCGCCCGCCACTCCCATCGGGTCGGTATTCTCCTGCATAGCCGCCGCTGCTTTGTTAAAGCGGAACATATGGCGACCCGACCCAATACCGGCCGCTGCCAGTGTTTTAATCGGCCCTGCGGAAATGGCGTTAACCCGAATGCCGCGCGGGCCGAGATCGGCGGCAATATAGCGTGTACTGGCTTCGAGGGCCGCTTTGGCCACACCCATGACATTGTAATTGGGAATAACCCGTTCTGATCCCAGATAAGTCAGGGTTATCATGGCCCCGCCATCTGTCATGATCTCTGAAGCGCGACGTGCGGCATCGACAAAACTATAGGCCGAAATATCCAGCGCGGATTTAAACCCTTCGCGCGTTGTATTTTCAACAAAACTGCCCGCTAGCTGGTCTTTACCGGCAAAAGCAATAGCATGGACAAGAAAATCGATTTGTCCCCATGTCTCTTTTAGTGTGGTAAATGTCGCGTCCATCTGATCGTCATTGGTGACATCGCAGTCACATAATATCTCCGAACCAATCGATTCCGCCAGCGGTTTTACGCGGCGCAGTAAAGCATCGCCTTGATAGGTAAAGGCCAATTCTGCACCTTGGGCTGCAAGCTGGCGAGCAATAGCCCAGGCGATTGAATTTTTATTGGCCACGCCCATAATAAGGCCGCGTTTACCCGCCATTAAAGTGCCGGCTGGAAAGGTTTGATCTGCCACGTGAAACTCCTAGAAGATGAGGGGCTAGCCCAGCATATTAAAAATGGGGCCGCCATAAGAGATAATAGATTGCAGCCATGATAAGAGAAGCAGCGCCGCAATAGGGGAGAGGTCTAGTCCGCCAATGGGGGGAATGATTTTACGAAATGGTTCCAATATCGGCGTGACGATTGTGCGTATAATATTATAAATTTGCCCCATAACCGGATTGCGCAAATTGACAATATTAAAAGCAATCAGCCAGCTAAATATAACTTCGGCAAAGATGAAGAGAACCAATATACCCAGAACAGGGGCAATGATTTGCGCCAGAACGGATTGGAGCAAGGTTATTTGAAAAAGGGCAGCGGCGATATAGGCCATAAGACGGCTCCGTTATTACATCTGTGCTATGTAGGCAGAGCCGGACGTTGCTGCAAGCTTATTTCGGGTCTATTGACGCTAAATTTTTCTCAACCGGATCACCGTTTTTTTTGTAAACCACGCCGTCTTTCATGACAAAATCCACGCGCTGAAAAAGGGCGGGATATTTCAGAGCATCACCTTTAATCGCGATTATATCGGCAAACCGCCCGGGCTGTACCGTTCCCCACTGGCGTTCAACCCCCATCATTTTGGCGGGCCAATAGGTAGCTGCTTGCAAGGTTTCCATCATAGGTACACCCATAACCCGTGTCCATATATCAATCTCGTTCCATGTCGACTGGCAATGAAATTTCAGCGGAATGCCGCTATCTGTGCCGATCAGCAAGACAACACCCGCTTCGCGCAATTGGGTGAATTTACGTTTCAATGTTGGTTTGCGTTTCGGGGTAAGTTGAAAATAATCCAACCGGTTAGGATGCTGGATCGAGGCCCTTACATCGGCAATTGTATCGGGTTGTAATCCGCGGTGCCAACAGTCACTATCTGTCGCCTCGGGATTATCGCGCGTGTCTTCGAAATTCCATAACCCTTCGATAGTCGGTGTCCAATAGAGCGGCCCTCCGGCAATACGCCCCTTTGCTGTGCGGTCTTTTAGTGCGTCCATAATATCGGCGGGATATTCTGGGGCGGTGGTCAAGCCGGTATGTTCGAAATTATCAACACCGAGTTCAAGCCCCAGCCTGATTTCGTCAGGTTTATGGGAATGCCCAACCACTTTCAGTCCATTTTTATGCGCTTCGTCAATCACAGCTTTTGCCGTATCGCGGCTCATTTCATCCTGATCAACCAATTTGATTACATCAACTCCAGCCTCCGCCAGCTTTTTAACTTTGGCACGGCCATCGGCCGGATCATCAACGCCCCACCGAAAGGCTTCTGTGCCCGGATAGGCTTTATGCTGAATAAAGGGGCCGGAGATAAAAAGCCGTGGCCCCGGAATATCACCACGCTGGATACGGGCTTTCACGTTTAGCGAGTCTTGCAATGGCGCACCTAAATCCCGCACAGTTGTTACGCCCGCCAACAAAAGCTGTACCGCAGATGCGGGCATAATTTCATCGGCGAGACGGTCAATATAGGTTTTATCCCAATAGGCATAATCACTGTGCCCCGTTAACATTAAATGGGCATGCATTTCCCATAGACCCGGCATAACTGTCATGGCTTCGGTTGAAATGATATCAAAGCCGTCGGGAATAGGCAGATTGTCTTGTGTGCCGACATTGATGATATCTGTCCCGTCAATCAAGACCACGCTATTATAAAGCGGCGCCCCGCCTAACCCGTCAAGGAGCGTTCCGCCAACCAAGGCTTTTTTCGCTCCATAAACCTTATCATGCGGGCCATCATGCGCATGGGCCACAATGGACATTAGGGATAAGGCCAATGTTAAGGTTAAATATCTCAGCATAAAATCTCCTGTTAGAGAATGTTATCGCCACAGGAATGATAAAGCTAATCACTTCGTCTCAGACACGAAACAGAGGATGAGGTCAACGGCATTAAACTTGCGGCAGAAATAAGGCAGATTTCTGCCCTTTGCTCGCCATATTGGGCTTTTATACCGCCTCTATGACAAAAACCGTCATATCAAAACTTGGGAGGGTTATGACCATGTATAGACATAGAAATGCGCCAGCCAGCGTAACACACTTGAGAAAGACAGGCCAATCAGGTTATGTTCAGCCCGGAAAAACAGGGGCGGTAAATGCCGGGGAGCGCCGTATGGCCAAAATCTATCTTGTTGATGATGACGAAAACATCCTGACATCGGTTTCGATGTTTTTAGAAAATGAAGGTTATGAGGTATCGAAATTTCATGACGGGGTTTCGGCATTGGCTGCGCTGAAAGACAGCCCCCCCGATTTAGCTGTATTCGATATTAAAATGCCGCGTATGGACGGGCTTGAATTATTGCGCCGCTTGCGCACAACATCCAATTTACCGGTTATATTTTTAACCTCGAAAGATGATGAATTTGACGAAGCTATAGGCCTGAATTTGGGCGCGGATGATTATATTAAAAAGCCTTTTTCCCAGCGCTTATTGGGCGAGCGGATCAAGGCGGTCTTGCGCCGGGCCTCGCTAACCAATATCGAATTGCCCATGCCGCAAGACGGCGATGAAAAAGTCATCACCCGCGGCAAGTTGGTGCTGGACCCCAACCGGCATGCCTGTTCATGGGAGGGCACGCCTGTTCGGTTGACGGTCACAGAATTCCTTATCCTAGAAGCGCTGGCCCGTCGGCCCGGATATGTTAAATCCCGCGATCAATTAATGGATGCGGCTTATGATGACCAGATTTATGTCGATGACCGCACAATTGACTCGCATATAAAACGTTTACGCAAAAAGTTCCGCAAGACGGATAAGAGTTTCGATGGTATTGAGACGCTCTATGGCGTCGGATACAAATATAAAGAAGCCTAAAAAACGGCTTATGAAACGCAGGGAACGGCGCAGCTATATGCGCCGTCCAGCTATGTTTTCGCGGTTGGGTCGGGTAATTTTGCTCTCGAATTTAGCGGGACTTTTGGTGCTGGTGGCCGGATCTATGGCTATGAGCCGCTTCTCTAAAGGACTTATAGCGGCCAAGATTGATAATCTAACATCCCAAACAGAGCTGATCACGGCGATAATGGGCGATACCGCAACGGGTCTGGGGCTGGCGGCAGAGTTGGATGTCCAAAGCGCGCGCAGTGTGTTGAGCCGGGTGAAATTGCCTGATGACTGGCGTGTACGCCTGCATGATAAAGCCGGGCAATTAATCGCTGATAGTGCGCAGCTCGATTCCGGTATCTCCATTTCCCAATTGGATCCGATTATTGACGAACAAATAGAATTGCCATGGACTGAACGGGTTTGGAACACGGCGGAAGGGACGGTACACAATACCCTCCATAATTTGCCTTGGCGCGTAAGCCGCCGGGAGGCTTTACGTCAGGATTTGACAACCGATATTCGCAAAGCCCTTTTGGGCGAGCGTGTTGCAGGTGAGCGATATGACGGCAATGATGATTTAATTGTCTCAATTAGCTTGCCGGTGAAACGTGTTCAACAAGTGTTGGGTGTGGTCACATTGGAAAGCTCTGATGTGGATAATATTGTCGATGGCGAACGGCGGGCGCTTTCGCCGATTATTGGTTTGGCTTTGCTGACAGCCTTATTGTCATCGCTTGCGCTTATGCTGTTTATCGGGGGGCCTATTCGTCGGTTGGCCCGCGGGGCAGAACTGGTTTCCCGATCCTCGAAACATAGAGATGCCATTCCTGATCTTTCAAAGCGCAAGGATGAAATCGGGGATTTGTCCATTGTCATGCGCCAAATGGCCAGCGGGCTGTATTCACGTGTTGATGATGTTGCTAATTTCGCAGGCGATGTAGCCCATGAGATTAAAAACCCGCTAACGTCATTGCGTTCGGCTTCTGATAGTTTGCGTAATGCGAAAACGCAGGAGCAGCGTGACCAGCTAATCGATATTGTTCAAAATGATGTGGCCCGTATGGACCGGTTAATCACCGATATTTCCAAGGCCTCGAAAGTCGATGCTAATTTGGCGCGTGAAACTGCTGAAATTATCAATGTGTCTGATATTTTGACACATCTAACCGAATTTTATCAGCAAACCCGCAGCGGTGATGGGCCAGAGGTTGTTTTTCAAAGATCTGGGACCGATCAGGTTTTCTATATTCGGGCATTTGAAACCCCCTTTGCGCAAGTACTGCGCAACCTTATCGATAATGCGCTGACATTCTCTCCGCCTGATGGTTCTGTGCGTTTGACCGTCCAGCTTGAAGGTGAAGGTGGAATGCGCCAATATGTGCGTATTATGGTCGAGGATGACGGCCCCGGTATTCCGCCTGATAATCTGGAGACTATTTTTGACCGCTTTTACACACAGCGGCCCGATGGCGCCAAATTTGGCTCCCATTCCGGCTTAGGTCTTGCCATTTGTCGCCAAATTATGACGGCGCACCGCGGAACGATCCGCGCCGAAAACCAGCATAATGAGGCTGGTGATATTACAGGGGCGCGATTTATCTTAGATTTACCCTTGCAAACGCACGGAAATCCGGCCTCTGCCCGCAAGACTAAGGCAAAAAACAGTAATTAATCAGTGCCAGTGCAGAAAAAGACTTTTCAGGGCGTTTTTTTCTTGATTAAGTAAACAATCGATTTTGTGAATAAATCGTGCGTGAGAGGTTTATTGGTGATTGGCTTAGTTATCGTCACACACGGACAATTGGCCGTGGAATTGCGGCGGGCAGCAGAACATGTTGTCGGCCCGCAAGAACATATAGAAACGGTGTGTATCGGCCCCGATGATGATATGGAGCGCCGCCGTGATGATATTCGCGCGGCTGTTACCCGCGCCGATCAAGACAAAGGCGTTATTTTATTAACGGATATGTTTGGCGGTACGCCGTCAAATCTGGCTATCTCCATGCTCAAAGATGGGTCTGTTGAGGTTTTGGCCGGTGTGAATTTACCGATGTTGATCAAATTGGCAGAAGCGCGCAAAACTGCCAATTTAATGGAAGCCGCCGAAAAAGCCAAAGACGCCGGACAGCGCTATATTGCTATTGCATCTAAAATACTGGCGGGTGAAAGCTAGTTTTGGCGACCGAATGACCAGCTGCCCTGTCGATAATGGTATTGATCCCGCCGATGATACAGGTTGGTTGTCCGCCCAAATACGGCTTGTCAATAAACGCGGACTACACGCCCGGGCCTCGGCGAAATTTATCAAATGTGTTGAAGGTTTTGATGCCGTGGTTCAAGTGACCAGTTTGAATGATGTGTGCGAAGAAACCGTCATGGCCGATAGTATTATGGAATTATTGATGCTGGGTTCGGCCTGCGGCGAAGAGATTATTATACGGACGCGGGGGCCAGAGGCCAAAGCGTCACTGGCCGCGCTCACCGCTCTTGTCGAACGCGCTTTTGGAGAGACAGAATGAAGGGCTGGATTGCATGGCCCGGATTAGTGCTGGGTATCGGTGCAGCGCTTACGGCCTGCGCGACGCCAGAGGTTTTTAATCCACGCAGCCAATATCCACCTGATCCTTGGGTGAAAGGGTATTCTAATCCGCAAGATTGTTTGGGTGGAGAAAAACTGGCGGCCATTGATTTTAAATTGCCCGATTATCCCAAAGCCGCGTTCCGTTCAGGCCGCCAAGGTTGGGTTATTATGAAATTGGATGTTGATAGGTTCGGCGAAACGGACAATGTCGAAATTGAACGAGCGCTGCCCGATCGGCATTTTGGCGACCCCTCTCGCCGTGCTGTTCAAAAATGGCGCTTTGAGCCGCCCAAAGACGGCGCGCTTAAGGATTGTCGCGTCTTGATCCGCTTTCGCTTTGGCACGGTTAGCCTTGGCGGGTAGCCCAATACTGTAATCCTATACCAGGCAGCGCCGGATGCAGACAGGTTAAACCCATACTCAAACCGGTCGGTGGTATTTACAGCAAAATTATAGCTCTATGCCATATCTCTGTGCAAAGCTGCATATGATCTGAAAAAAAACTGCGAGGGTTATAGACAGGCCCGTATTGCCAGCTTAGCGGTTTTATTGATTGCTGTAGTGGAGGGCCTGATGCCGCTCAAATTTCGAACACGTAAATTGGTTAAACCCGAAGATTTGAATGGCCGAAATACTCTGTTTGGCGGGCGATTGATGTCATGGATAGACGAAGAATGCGCGATTTATTGTGCCTGCCAAATGCAGACCCATCATATTGTCACAAAATTTATCAGCGAGATGAATTTCCTTTCCCCGGCCTATCAGGGTGATATGATTGAGATTGGCGTTGAAACGGTGGCTGTGGGGAAAAGCTCTTTAACCCTGTCCTGTATTGTCAGAAATAAAGAGACGAAAGAGGATTTAATTCGGGTTGAGCGGCTCGTTTTCGTTGCGGTCAATGCCAATGGACGTCCCGTGCCCCATGCGCTTTCCGATAGGGCGCAGCATCATGCAATCCCAGCGGCCTAGGGCTTAGGGCGGGTCTGGGGGCGGGTCTGGCTTTGACTCTGTTGAGGTGTTTACAATCTATGGCCGCGATAGAGTTTGAAAAAATAGGGCTGTTTCATGGCTTTGAAATCCATCCAGCCAAGAACACTATCTGCGTCAATTTTTCGGAAATAATCGGTGACAGGTTTCTGGTTGTAACACATAGCCGCAGATAATTGCCCGCGAAATGCAATCATGCGCAAGCGGGCTTTGGGTCGCCGCGTGGCAATAAAGGGACTAATAAGCGGAAAGACAAAGGGTGTAATTATATCTCTGAGCGGCATATGCTGTGCCATTTTCAGAGGCAGCCTCCCCGGATTGACGGAAAACCTCTCTGTGAAAACGCCTTTATGTATTAAAGGATGGACGTCATTTTCACTGTAAAAGGCTTTGCCTAACCAACGCGAGGATTCCAGCATGCCGTCCATAGGGTGGTCAGTGTCTATACCTTCGCCGCGCCAAAAATACCCAAATATTTCCTCTGCCGCGATTGGCGGTAGACTATCAAAATAGTCCATAGCCTGCTGTGTTGATAAAGAGGAGTTTTGCTGTTTCATAACTCTGCTTAATATGGATGCATGATTAGCTCTAGGGGCGATTTAGGCGTTGATAGACCAGTGAAGCGATGGCTAGGTCTTGCGCTCCAAGGCCGGTTAAATCGACAATAGAAATCGTTTGGTTGTTTAATTTTACGCTCTCGGGCGTTTCTAAAATATGTCCCAAATCTAGGGCCGTTGTTTTGTCGACCAGCCCCGCTCTTACCGCGTGGCCCCATTCTCCATGCGCCAGACATTGGGCCCGGTCATCCGTGATGACCACGTCGGCCCGTTGCAAAAGGGCAGGGTCCAGTTCAATTTTCCCGGAACTATCAGATCCCATAGCAATGATATGATGTCCTGGTTCGATGTAGTTTGCCATCAGCAGCGGCGCCGTTGAGGGTGTCGCCGTGACGATAAGATTAGCCATCTGGCACAGAGCTGGAATTGTGGGGATCACTTGTATATCTATGTCCAGATCACCAAGTCGGTGTTTCAGCTTATGGGCTTTGTCTAAAGACCGCCCCCAAAGCGTGATCGCGTTAATATTGCAAGAGGCAGATATCCAGCGGGCCTGTAATTCGGCTTGATGTCCTGTGCCGATAATACCGAGTATATGCGGTTGCGTATTATCCGCCAAAGCGGCTGCCAGCGCTCCGGCGGCAGCGGTCCGCGCGGCTGTTAAATAGCCTTGGTCTTGAAACAATATTTGCGGCGCGCCTGTCTCGGCTGAGAATAAGAGCGTCAAGCCATTATTAACCGGTAAGTTTTTTTCAGGATTTTTGTAAAATCCCGTTGCCACTTTAATACAAAAATAGGGCTGGGTTTCGCCATAAGCCGTTTTGATATGGCAATCGCCAAACAGGGCCTCGGCGGAGGCTCCGAACAATAACGCAACCGGATCAGGGCCGGTAATCTCCTTACGGTTATGCGCGATAAACCCTTGTCTGACAGCAGCAATAACAGCAGGCTTGTCGTCAAGAATAGGCAGAATATCTGTTAGCGAAACAGTGTCCATCAGGGTTTCAGGTGATTATGTTTACGGTCTAAAAAGGTGCGAAATGCCGTTAGCCCTTCATCGATATTATCACGGCCAAAGCCGATACGAAAATGATCTTTCGGAGCTTCCATCAGCTCTGATCGATAGAGCGAGGCGGGTAATAACAAAACGCCATTCTCTTCCACTAATTGCTGGCAGAAATTCTCTACGCCCCCCCGTCCTGTAAATCGCGGAAAGCCAATACAGCTTCCATCCGGATGTTGCCAACTAAAGAGATCGGGATAATCAGCAAAAAAACTATCCAGTTTTTTGATGTTCCGGTGCATGAGGCTGCGCGTTTTTTCAAGAAGCTGGTCTCTTATGCCCAGCGCGATAACCGCCAGACGTTCACTGGGTGCAGAATTACAAATAGACAGATAATGTTTATAGCGCTCAAGGCGCTCAAGGAGGACTTTGTCTTGCGCGGCGATCCATCCGATCCGTAATCCGGGCAGGCCGTAAGCTTTGGACATCACATTTAACGACAGGCCTTTTTCATATATATCGGCAGCCTGATCAATGCGTTTTTGCGCATCCAGTTCAATGCCGCGGTACACCTCGTCACTAAAGAGATAGAGGTCATGCGCCCGACAGATATCGATAAGGGCCTTATAATCGTCTTTGGGTAGAATATGTCCGGTTGGATTATTCGGAAAACAGACAGAGATAAGCCGGGTGTTCGGCCGAATTGCCTTGGCGATAGCGTCAATATCCAGATGCCAATGATTATCCGCATCCAGAGCTACCCCGCTCACCGCACATATTGATAAGGGAATGGTTTCGGCCGCCTGGTAATTTGGCACAATTACAACAGCATGATCCTCAGGGCTGAGCAAAACGCGCATAGCGGCGTAAACGCCTTCTTCGGCACCAGCGAAACAGAGAATATTATCGGCTGATAATGTGTCATAGGTTTGGGCAATAGCTTGGCGTAAATCAGGGGCTCCCCATGTTTGGGTATAGCCTAAAGCCAGCGCCGATAAAGCATCAGAAGGTAGATTGGCCATATCAAGCAATTGGGCAATGGTTATGCTCTGGGCATCAGAGGCCGTCATATGATGTTTTGCATTAAATTCCCATTTGGAAAAATAGGTTTCAAGAGCAAAATTTCGCACCGGAGTCTCCCAATGATGACACGTCTTTCTAACTGTGTCGTTTTGCCTTGCGCTTGTCTAGAAATAACACAGTCATATTATGACTATATAAGTACAGCTTTATAACGCTCACGGTAATCTGGTGATCAATCATTACAGGACATCTATATTTATTGAATTACAGGCAGGTCAAAAAACTGTGAAATCTTTTCCACAATATTCGGTGGTTGGGTTTGTTTCAGTAACCGGCTGCAATTCTCAAGCGTGGGAGATAATTTCACGATAAGGGCCGTTTTCACATGAGTCGAGGTCAGTCGGGATGATGGAATGCGTGGCCATAGCGTTTCTAAAGCGCGCAATTGTTGCTCCTTTTTCGGACCCAATGTGTTCAAGACATTCATTTGTGTACCGTTGTTCATCTCTAGGATAAAATCAAAATTCGGATAGTGCACAGCCTTGTCTACGGCCAATGTACAGCGCCGTTTGACATGGGCGATATCGGCTATGGTATAGGTTTGTTGGCGCAAGGAAAAATATGGATTAATCTCAATCCGGTCTTTATAAAGTGTATTATAATATCGACAATCCAATATGAAAAACCCTAGCGTGACGATGGCAATCCCGATTGTCCAAATCCGCCATGCCGGTGTTGTCCGGTTGAAAATGAAATTGGATAGGGTTTCGTTGTCATAGCTGGTCTCAGAGGATAATACCCGGCTGCGTAACAAATGATTCAATTCGTCTTTTATTTCAGCCTCCCCGCGCGGATGTGGCACAGCGTAGCCCCAGCCATAATGATAGGTTAGATAATCGCGTAAAATTGGGCTGTGTTTGGCGGCTGTAATCATAGCGAATGCCGCTAGAAAAATTCCGAGGAAAATAGACAAAACACTGGATACGCCAATTTTTAATCGGGCCCAACTTAAAGCCGTATCATCAATGGCGGGTGCGAAAGCCCTTAATCCGAAATACGTCGCACTGAACCATATACCCATACCCAAAAGACAGGGTAATACTCCATTGTGGAATAATCCAACCCAGCGAGGATAGATGGCGCCTGATTTTTCAGCGGCAAGGCGAACGGCAGATCGGTTTAGCCATAAAATGTCATTTTGGCTTAAGGGCGTGCTGTAGCCTTTATGACGGAATTGATATAATTTTTGTTTCATGGACTGCAATAATGGCTGTAGTCCGAACAAGAGTATTATGGATAAACTGCCGCCAATAATCCCCCATTTGGCGGATCCTAAAAAATCAAACATAACCGTCTATAACGTTGCCCCCTATTCGTGCAATGATTTTACCCGGATCAGGGCGAGTAAACGGTTTGTCCGGCGATTACGGTTCGGGTGATTGTCAACCCTCTTAGCGTTTCCGGTGCAACGGTTCTGGGGTCAGCGGAAAGGACGGTAAAATCGGCGCGTTTGCCGACCTCCAAGGTGCCGGCATTGTGTTCATCACCAAAGGCATAGGCATTGGCCGCTGTATAGGCGTGCAAGGCTTGCTCGACGGATATTTTTTGCTCTGGAACCCATCCTTCGGGATTGGCGCCGTCAAGGGTTCGCCGCGTGACCGCCGCATAAAGACCATCGATGGGCGAGAGCGGGGCCACAGGCCAGTCAGAGCCAAAGCTCAAAAGTCCGCCAGCATCCAAAATGGAACGAAACGCATAGCTTGTATGCAGCCGGTCTGGACCAAGGCGGTCTGCTGCCCAGCGCCCGTCATCAATCGCATGATAGGGCTGCATCGAAGCAATAATACCGGCCTTGGCCAAAGCCTTGATCGCCCCGCTGCGCGGGTGCTGGAAATGTTCGATCCGGTATCGTTTGGCCCGGATATCATCCCCGGCTATATCGGTCATCGCGGTTATAACTGTGTCAATACCGCGATCCCCCAAGGCGTGAATAGAGAGGGTTAAGCCGGCCGTATCAGCGGCTTTCATCCAGTCTTTAAACCTCTCGGGATCGTTGAGCGGCAGTCCGGTGCTTTTAGGGTCATCCGTGTAAGGGTCATACATCCATGCGGTGCGTGCACCCAGCGAGCCATCGATAAAGCCTTTGATGCCGCCCCATGATAAGTGGGCGTCGCCCGTTCCGTTTTGGGAGGCTTGCTGCATATCCGGCCAGGATTCGATAGGCGTTGAGACCGCAGCGCGAATTTTCATAATGCCGCGGGCTTTGGCCATTTGGAAAGTATCCAGCATGGTGGTTTCTGTCGGATAGGCTGTCACGGCATGGATTTTTGTTAGCCCGTGACTGAGCGCATGATCTTGCGCCAGTGAAAATTGTTCCATGAGTTCATCATCGGACGGGGCGGGAATCACCTTTAGAACCAGATTAAGTGCATTGCCTTTTAAAAGACCTGTCAACTCGCCGTTCGCACCGCGCATGATCACGCCGCCTTCGGGGGCTAGCGTGTCTTTCGTGATACTTGCCGCCGCCAGCGCCGCCGAATTGGCCAGCGCCATATGGCCGTCTATACGGATAACATAGACAGGCGTATGGGGCGTATATTTATCAATCCAGCGCCGGTGCGGCAGCTCTGTGCCCCATAAGGTATGATCCCAATTCCCATTGAGAACCCAGCGTCCTTGTGGACGGCTTTGGACATAGTGTTTAATCCGCTCTGCAAAGGCTTCGGGGCTGGCGGCATCGCGTAGATCCACACTGGCCAGCGCGGCGCCGCCTTCCATGAAATGCACATGATTATCCATAAAGCCGGGCATGAGAAACTGCCCCTTGAGATCAATCTGTGTCTGGCCTTGAAAGCGCGGAGGTACATCGGTGCCGATATAGGCAATCCGGCCATCGTCAATGGCGATGACAGAGGCATCGGGGGCTCCGCCAACACCCGTCCAGATCACGCCGTTCACATAGAGACTTTGGCTATCCTGCGGGCTTGGCGGCGCTGCGCAACTCCATAAAATGACCGCAGACAATAGAATGAGGAGATATCGCATATTTATAGCCTATAAGAAATCAGCCACTTGTCTATCTGTGTTTATCGCGCGAGACTGGGCGGCGGCTGGATAAATCTGTCTGCTCTCTAAAGGGAATAGTATTGTGAAAAAAGTGATATTAATAACAGGGGCTTCATCGGGTATGGGGAAGGTTACGGCGCAAACATTGATTAAAGCGGGTCACAGTGTTTACGGCGCGGCGCGGCGTTTGGATAAAATGCAGGACCTTGAAGCTTTGGGCGGTCATGCCATTGCGATGGATATTACCGACGAGGCTCAGGTTCAGGCCGCAGTTGACCGCATTTTATCAGAACAGGGCCGGTTGGATGTTTTGGTCAACAATGCCGGTTATGCGGTTTACGGCGCGGTGGAACAGGTGTCTTTGGCGGACGCCCGCGCGCAATTTGATGTGAACTTATTTGGGCTTGCCTCGTTAACGCAAAAAGTTCTTCCCTATATGAGGGCTCAGACATCCGGGCATATTATCAATGTGTCATCCATTGGGGGTAAAATATACTCACCGCTGGGCGCGTGGTATCATGCCACGAAACATGCACTGGAAGGCTGGAGCGACGCTTTGCGGGTGGAAACCAAGGCCTTCGGAATTTCGGTCAGTATTATTGAACCCGGCGCGATTCAAACCGAATTTACCGATGTGATGAACGATCCGCTATTAGAGCGTTCCAAAGACGGCCCCTATGCGGATATGGCGCGGCGTGTGGTGCAAGGCAGTGCGAAATATTACAATGGCTCGCCCAGTAATGATCCGGCTATTATTGCCAAGGTGATTGCCAGAGCCATTGAGAGCCCAAGGCCCAAAACACGCTATGCGGCCGGTAAAATGGCCAAACCGACCTTATTCATGCGCCGCTGGCTCAGCGACGCAGCCTTTGACAGGATGATTTTATCAATGCTGAAATAGGGTGGTCTTAAGACCGCTGTTTCAGAAGCGCTTTTAGGCGGGTTCGGGAAATAAGAGCTCGGGGTTTTTCATGGTCTTGATTTCCAGCACATTATTATTCGGATCGGCGATAAAGAAAGTCTCTTGCTCATATTTATCACCTTTGAAGCGGCGATAGGGATCATCGATATATTTAAGCTCTGCAGCGGCGATACGGTCTTTAACCGCGTCAAAATCTGGCTGGGTGAGGTGAATGCCGAAATGGGGCACCAGCACCGCGCCCATATCCACATCATGGCGCACTGTCGGAAGCTGTTCTTCACTCTGATGCAATGTAAGCTCATTCCCCCAAAAATTGACATCGACCCAGCGGCCCTCTTCGCTATTGCCAAGGGTGCAGCCCAGAACATCGGTATAAAATTTTACGGTGGTGGTCAGATCGCCCGCCGGGATGGCGAGATGTAAAATAGCAGACATGAAACATTCCTATTTCTCTATGCGCATAATTTTATCCGCATATTCACTGTGAGTTTAATTTGCGGGAGTGTATCAAGGCGCGAAACTCTATATGTGCCTTACCTAAATTAACTCTCGCTGAGTGAGGCTATATTATGGGGTTTACAGGGGTTTTAATATGCTATTTTGCTAATATTAATTATTTTAATAGCAGATTTTGCTAATATGAGGCGTTATGGATAGCAAAGACCGTCAAATCATCAGAACCTTGCAAATGAATGGGCGTATGACTAACCAGGCATTGGCAGAAAAAGTCAATTTATCGCCTTCTCCATGTCTGCGACGTCTGCGCGCCCTTGAACGGTCTGGCGTTATTCGCGGGTATAATGTTCAGGTCGATGCCAAGGCCTATGGTCTGCCCGTTACGGTCTTTGTGCGTGTGCGTCTGGAGAAACATACCGAGGATGTTGTCAAAAAATTTGAAGACCATATTCGTAAAACTGAACAGGTTTTGGAATGCCATGTTATGACAGGTTTGTCGGATTATCTTCTCAAGGTCGTTGCAGAAGACTTGAATAGCTATGAAAGCTTTGTCCGCAAACACCTTCACCCTATTGGCAGTATTGCCTCGATTGATACAAGTTTTGCTTATGGTGTCATAAAGAAGACAGCCGTTTTTCCAAAGCTTACCTAAGTGCGGATATAGGCTTTGCCGATAATGCGGTAATTACAGGCTGACCGCCTATTACCGTTTCTACTCAGAAGCTAAGGTTTCACAGATTGGAGGGCGGGGTATCAAGCGTGTCTCTTTAACCTATATCAGATGGTGAAAGCCATGTATAAAACACAGGTTCTTTATGGTCAGATTGCCCAAAAACCTTTCTAACACTTTGACCTTCAAATCTGACGGAATTAAAACTGGCGCCAATGTTTTAGAAACGGAATTGCTTGGCGAGACAGCCTATTCATTAGGTTTAGCGGCGCAATCAATGGAAAAATCTTTAGCTGCATTAAAAAGCTTTTCCGGAACACAGACCCAGCGCAACCGTGTTTTGCAACAGGCTGCTGAAACGGTCTATGCTTATTTTGTCCAACGTGAATTAATGGGGTTTAACAATCACGATCACCCTGTTGAATTTTATGCAATCCCCAAAACGGTCCTCAGTAAAATCGGGTCCCATATCTCGCGCGGTAACTTTGATGAAAGATAGCGCCCCTGTTTTCTTCATTCTACCTGTTTAGCCATCACCCGGTCCCCGCCTCCATTGG
>CAZZKV010000039.1:0-16445 GCA_964654665.1 uncultured Caulobacterales bacterium
TCCTTGCTTCCAGTTTTACCAAACAAGGTGTCTACAAAAGCTGGGGCACATCAGTTATCTACTTTCAAGATACGACTGATCCCTATTTCGGACTTGATCTAACAACCGCCCCGGCCCCGATTTATTAGCTTTAGGGCAAGTTCAAGCTGGATTTGCAACACCAACAACTGGAATTGGCGCCCTATTCACCCAAGTTTTCAACCTTCCTTTTACGCCAAATAACTTCTTTAACGTTCTGCCGGCACCAGCCCGCACGGGTTTCTTGCTAATGTTGAAAACGGCATTATCGGCGGCTTGCAAGGATTGCAATTTAATCCTCCAGCGCTCGAATTTCCCAATTCAGTTGAAAGCGGGCAAACCAGCGATGACAAGCTAACTTGGGCCGCTCGGGCAGCTTTTGAAGTCAATGACAACCTCAATGTTTATGTAAGTGCCGCGACAGGGTTTAAATCCTCCTCATGGAATCTCTCTCGCGGGTCTCGGCCATTCTTCTCTGACGGCGCAGCGCTTCAAGCGGCAGGCATACTTCCCAATAACTTCGTACTCGGCGCAACACCCGCCACGTCACGGAATTTCGGGACACGTTTCGCGGGACCTGAAGACGCCACAGTGTATGAAATTGGCCTTAAAGCGCGTTTCGACAAAGGCGCTATTAATATTGCCGTTTTTGATCAAACCATTGAAGGCTTTCAATCGAATATTTTCTTAGGAAGTGGCTTTTCATTAGCAAATGCAGGTGAACAATCCACTCAGGGCATAGAAATCGATGCGAGCTTTAAGCCTCTGGAAATAGTCGAACTCACATTTGCCGGAACCTTCCTTGACCCGATTTATGACTCCTTTATCAATGGCCCAGCCCCGGGCGGCGGCATTACAGATTTATCCGGAGAAAGACCTGCAGGAATTCCGGAAACAGCCATCAATATCGGTGCGAATTTCTTCTATCCAATCGGTGATAGCGCCAAAGGCTATCTACGCGGAGATTGGCAATATGAAAGCAATGTTCAATCGAATGAGGCTATCTTTGCAACAACAGGCGCGGAGCAACCCTTCCGTGAAATCAGCACTTTCAACGCGGCGACAGGCATAAAGTTCGATAATGGCTTTGCCATACAAATTTGGGGCCGGAACATCTTTAATGATGAATATGTCTCAACTGTCTTCCCCGGCGTGCTGCAAACAGGCGTGATCAATGGGTATGTAAATGACCCACGCACTTACGGCATAAATCTTCGTAAGAATTTCTGATTAATTTCAGAAAGACCGGACGTATTTGAGCATACGTCCCCGTTAACTTGCAGGGTCCCTTTTTTAGCGACCCTGCTTTTTTTATTGTGATGAGTTTTATTTAAATCCGTTTGCAAGCAATGCGTGTATTAGCTCAACGGCTTAAAATCGCTGCAGACATTAAACGAGAGGCTTAAATTCACCTTCGCAACACATTGGCCGAACCTCTCAGCCGGTATTTCATAATCGAGGGTTTTTCTTGGACGCTCATTCAGCTCTCTTGCTACCGCATTTAACTTTGCTTGGTTATGGACAGATAAATCCGTGCCTTTAGATGCATATTCCCTTTCAGGTAATGATGTTATCTATGCCATATTCGTTACTTATGAGAGCAGTTCAACATAGACTCAGAAACATTATCTCTCTATATTTATTCTAAGCTTATACTCTCAGTATAGCTCAAGGAAGGTCTTGGCCATTTTTACGCAACAAACCATCTGAAGCCCAGCCTCCTAACCAATGGCGAAACCTCCCTTTTTGACGATTGTCTTGCCGAACACGCTCATATAACTCCCACATCCCAGGATGCAGATTTTGTGAAGGCCGGGCTTCTCCGTCGGTAAAGTGCATGTAAGGTTTTTCGGATTGTTCATATGGCTTCCATTGCGCGAGCGCTATCTGATTGATCTCTGGCTGATTGGGATTACCTGTCTTTATAAAATTAATGAGAAAACTCGACATTGTCGCGGCCAAGGCTCGATCAGCCTCATCTGCGCCCTCTCTTTGATACCAATCGAAGAAATAGCGATAATCCGTGCAATGGGCCACACCACGCGTTACAGGCGTTCCAGCTACTGGCGTGTCTCCATCAGGGGCGCTATGTGCCATGTAATATACATATGTTGGAGAGGTGACTTTGTGTGAATGCCGCGCCAAAGTCTGCACGCTATACCCTGCAATGCGGTCACGGGCGGCAGCATATATTGATGCCACGGGATTATCAGCGGGATATAGCTCCAATACGCGCGGACTTAAATCTCCATACTGTTGTTTGATTCCCTCTTCATAAGCTCCAGAATTCAGCGGAATTTCACCCACCAAGCCAGCTCTGGCAAATGTCGAGGCTTCATCAGCGTTAAATCCAACCAGAACAGGTACATCATGCCGCGTTCCTAATGTATGGGCTTCTATTATAGACTGCGGGAAAACCCATCCATCAATAACATCCCCTGCTCCGCTCGGGAAGTCGTAAATTTCAAGGTCAGTAGTTTGAATAAAGGACTGTATTGTCTCTGCCGACATATTTCTTAAATCTGCAATCGAAGCTGCATTTAATTTTCCAGCAAATTCAAGACCTAATGTTTCGGCTGAGGGTTGATCCAAAACAGGTTGCTTTAAACTATGCATTCGGGAAATTCCGGCATTACTACACATTGTTGCTGCTCTATGAAATAGGCCTTGGGTTAAAGGTGACGCCAATAATGTTCCTGTCGCTGTCCCGCCCCCTGAAGGCCCTGATATAGTGACAGAATTGGGATCACCTCCAAATGAGACTATATGCGACTGCACCCAGTTTAAAGCTTCAACCAAGTCCAAGACACCATAATTACCCGATGCATTATGCGGGCTTTCAGCGGAC
Organism: uncultured Caulobacterales bacterium; assembly: GCA_964654665.1. GTDB lineage: Bacteria > Pseudomonadota > Alphaproteobacteria > Caulobacterales > Maricaulaceae > CALCKU01. Next base: position 2,867 of record CAZZKV010000039.1, read on the forward strand.
AGTTCTGGATGCGCCATAAAGCTAAATATTCCCAATCGATATTGCGGAACGACAACGACAATTCCCTGACGATTATAGGCCTCAATATCTGCCCGAACCAAACTGGCGGAAGCCACTGTTCGGCCACCAGGATGTATAAGGAACAAGACAGGTAAAGGCTTTTTTGCATCGCCATCAAGAGCTGTGACGGGGGCATATATATTTAGGTAAAGGCAATCCTCGCTTTGAACAATAGATTTAAAAACCTCGCGTGTCTCCGCCGTAATTTGTTGCATACAGGCAGGCGGGGCAACTTTTGCATCCTTTTGTCCCTCCCAAGGGCCTATGGGTTGAGGGGGGGCCCAACGCAAAGCTCCAATGGGTGGCTGAGCAAAGGGAATAGCTTTAAAGCTCACAACATCCTGTAGCTCTGATATGACATCCCCTTGTTGTTGCTGTGATGTAAATTCCCCGTGGAGTGTCCCTAAAGATGTTTTTACAATTGTAGGGTCGGGTTTTAGTTTGACGCATCCCGTAACACATAATGCGAGAGCCAACCCTAAAGATAAGGCCCATTTATTCCCTTTCTTATGAACATTAGATATCATGATTAGCCCTTAATATTTCGACCTATTCGATTTCCAGACATTCACCTTGGGGCGGAAAATACATCAAAATCATATTATGGCGTTTTTCGATATTAGTTATCCCGCCATGCTGTACGCCCATAGGGTAATATAGGAGTTTCGATGGTGAAGGCTCCATAATATAAGTACACTGATCCTCATCCTCATGCGTGTGCACATCTGCCCCACCGCCAACATCAATGCAGCTGTGTATTATTTCAATATCATCATTTATGAGCAAACAATGATTAAACGTATTATCATGATGGGCTGGCACATAAGTCTTGGCCTGTGCTTTTTCAATAATCATAAATTGTTGATCTATCCATTTACCTTGCTCCAGCTTAAGGGATTGCGCCTCAGCCGTCGGATTTAGAATTTGAACCTCTAATATCTGGGCCTCACTTTGACCGGCTCGTAAGCGTGTCGCAGCATCAATTTTCTGAGGAATATATACCAACCCATTTTGTGATAAATTATACAGGTTTGTCGCGTCATCCGCTCCCTTATCTATTGTTATATTACCAGATAATACGATGTAAAACCGTCCATATGATAGATTACCTTGGGGAAGGCTTTGTAATGCTTGGAGCTGCAATTGCCGAATAGCTATTTTATCATTTTCAAAAATCGGCTTTTGCGACACCCCATTTGAAAGAGGATTGGTATCTTCCGGAACACTTATAACTAGTGATCCGGGTTTGGAATAAATGTTGTTATTCATGTGTGATCAAAGTCCTTTAATGTAGTATGAAATTAATATCCACTCGCCATAACTTTCGTTATGCAACATCCAATCTATCGACTTTATTTGCCTTTCGGCTATGTAAGTATCTTTTTGCTGGCGCAGAGAACAAGGCAAAAATAATCATTGCAAATAACACCATAGCAATCGGCCGGTCAGAGATAAATTGCCATTTAAACCCGGCCGTTAATTGCGAGACCTGTATCAGTGAGTCTTCTGCCATCCCCCCTAATAATAAGCCGACAACCGTAGCGGCGACGGGGTAATCATATTTGGTCATGACCCACCCCAATATGGAACAAAAAATCAATGTAAGAGGGCCGCTAATATCTGAAGTCGTGATATAGGCCCCATAAACAGCCAGAACAAAAACGCCCGGTACAAGATATTGGATGGGGACTTTCACCATGACTAAAATCATACGAAGCAATAAAAGCCCCACGACGATTAAAAACAGCCCTTGAATAATATTTGCGAAGATCAGCGCATATACCATATCCAAATGTTCAGATACAAAGCGCGGCCCCACGACCACGCCATGCAGGGTAAAGGCACTCAATAACACTGCAGTACCTCCGCCCCCCGGAATGCCAAGCGCTAATAAAGTTCCAAGTGAACCGCCTTCCGCACTGCTATTGGCAGAGTCTGCTGCGACGACCCCTTTGGGGTTACCCTTACCAAAACTATCAGGGTCTTTATCTAGGCGCTTGGCTTCGGCATATGAAATCAGGTTGGAAATCGCTGCCCCAACACCCGGCAAAGCTCCAATTCCAACGCCAATGACAGAGCCGCGAAGGAGCACGGCTGGGTAGAGAAAAGCCTGCCTCATACCGGATATAATACGTTTGAAAGAGACAACACGATCAGCTTCATCTTCGACAATGAATTTTTGGTTCATAATATCAAACAGACCGCTACACGCCAGCAGTCCCATTAATGCTGGTATAGGTGATATACCATCTTGCAGTGTTTCAAATCCCATCGTGCCCCGATAATAACCCAGTAAGCTTGTCCCTATTGTACCTAGGAGAATACCGAAAAGCCCCGCAATAAGCCCCTTCCTAACTGTTTCACCGCTGACACTTGCAATCATGGTCAGCCCCCAGAAGATTATCATCAAATTTTCTAAAGGCCCTAATTTCAAAACGACTGTAGCCAAAAAACCAATCACCAGTAAGAGCAGAAAATAACTACCAATCATGGCCGTCACAGACGCCATAAGGGAAAGACCTAAGGCTTCATTATGACGACCCTTTTTGGTCATCGGAAAGCCGTCAAAGGCAGCTGCAACAGAGCTTGAAGAGCCTGGCAGTCCCATTAATATGCTTGGGATAGAGCTACCAAAACCTGATCCCGTAAACATGGCTGTCATAAACATTAAAGCCGTGAAAAGATCCATATGAATCGTAATGGGTAGCAGTAAAGCCAACACCATAACACCTGATAGCCCCGGAATTGCGCCGCCAACCATTCCGGCCATTAAACCCGGAATAATAACTAACCAGGGGCCCCATGAACTGGTTAATATTGAAAAAGCACCATTTACTGAATCTGCATCAAACATAAGATCACATAAAGGCTGTAGGAATAGGTGATAATGATAATAATTTTATCAACCATGTCGCAAACCCGGAAAAAACTACTGAAAAAATTAATACCCGTCCAAATCTAAATTCGCCCTGCAACAGCAAGCTCAAAGCAATGAAAAAGAAGCTCGCTATTTCGAAGCCAAGGGGCGTTAAAACCAAGACATAGACCACTAACAACACCATCATGCCAGCATTGCGAACCGTTTCTGGTTGTAAAAAATCACGTAAGGATTTTCCGTTATGTCTATCACCGTCATCGACACTATGCACCTGAACTTCGAGCATTAAGGTTATAAGATATAAGACAGCGATAGCCGCCACACAGGGCGCAATTAATATGATGTTATAAATGCTCGGAGAGACACTTTTAGCATCAAAAAAATACCAAATGGATGCTATTAACATCAAAGTTGTGAGCAAAATATGCCCCCAATCAGCTTGCAATCTCCATTTAAATATCTGCACGATGACGGTCGTCCTTTAATCAACTCAACTTATTTCAGCTAATGCTTTTCGTTATTCGTTATTCGTTATTCTAGGCTTATTCATATTTTTTCAGTAAATCATTATAGCCGACAAAAAGCTCATAGGCTTCATAGGTTTCAACGGTTGAAGCGTTTTCTCCTTGCCAATTGGCTCCAATAAATTGCTTTTTCATGTCTTCTATAAAAACTTCACTCCTGACGACTTTCTCAAATATTTTTACTATTTTTTTATAACGCCCAGGATATTTAATTTGAAAGTTTTTGGACGCGATTACACTTTTCAATGAACTCGGTAAGAACGTCACTGTCTTACCCTGATCTTCGAGCATTTGATTGACAGTTGGCACATCTATAACAGGCAAAAGACCTTCTGGTGCATATACAGGTGATTCCGGCTGAAATACAGCTAATGACCGCGCAAAATCTTGTATAGATACATACCCCTCATGCGTTACAATCCCAAAATCAACTTGGCCGCCTGCAACGGCTGTTCGCAATTGACTGCCGGATGAATAATACACAATACGGAGGTTTTCTACGGGTATATTCATAGCTTCGAGTGTGAGTAAAAGGTTCACCTGACTCGCTGAACGAGGCAAAATACCAACTGAAAATTTCAAGGGATTTTCTCTAATATCTTCAAATAATGCTCGCACATCCGGATGGTTATGTTTGTTATTAATCATCAGGCCGGACATACTGTTCCATTGATTATTAATGAATGCAAAATCATCCAAGTCAAAACCTACGTCATCATTATCAATAGATAAAACCATAAAAGGCACTGGGGCGGAAACTAGAAAAATATATCCATCATCAGGTTGACGTAAAAAATAGCTCGCTGCTTTGACCGGAGTCCCCGATATATTTTGCACAATAACAGGCTGTCCCAACTCTTCCGACAAGTGCTTTGCAAAACCTCTGGACATTTTATCAAAAACACCTCCAACACGGTTACCTGCTAAAATAGTTATCGGACGAGATGGCCAATCCTCTAGAGTTTCTTCAGATTTATTTTGCGCAGCACTAGATGGCGCCATTAGAGCAAATATTAAAAATACGCCTAAAACGAAAACCCTCTGTCGCCATATATTGGCTCGAGACATAATCATTGAGTTAGCCGACTTTGGTATACCCAAGGGCGTTTTACCTTATCTTGACGCTGAAAGGCTAAGATTTCATCACGTTTCGTCAGGCTCATCGTGATCATATCCAATCCCTTCAATAAACTTTCCCGACGCCACGCATCGACTTCAAATGCTATAGGCGGACCATCTGGCAATGTTATTTGTTGAGACACAAGATCAACTGTAATGTCTCCGTCATAAATGCACTCAGCAAGTTGTGCGATTTTGGTTTTCGATACGACAATAGCTAATATACCTTGCTGAAAGCAATTATCATAAAAAATATCCCCAAAACTACTCCCTATCAAACACCGGAAACCCAAATCTTTAAATGATTGCGCAGCCATTTCTCGCGAACTCCCACACCCATAATTCTCTCCAGTCAGCATGATTTTAGCTCCCTTATTGGAAGGCTTATTGAGGAAAAAATCTGGATTGGGTATTTTCTTATCTGTATCCCCATTGATATACCGTAATGCCGCAAAGGCAACTTCGGCGATTGACTTATCAGTAGTCAGGGATTCAAGCGGCGCGATTATATCCGTGTCTATATCAGGCTCCAACATAGCGACGGCTTTACTGGTGACTGTTTCAAATTTTTCCATTAGACAGCTCGCATTTTAATTTTATTGTCTAATGCAGACTGTTTCAAACTTTCAATATCAGTAATTTTCCCAGCGATCGCTGCTGCTGCTGCTAAGCGCGGGCTGACCAAATGCGTTCTCGATAAGGGGCCTTGACGTCCCATATAGTTCCTGTTGGACGTTGATACGCAGCGCCAATGTGGCGGCACCTGATCGCCATTAACAGCCGAACATAGTGAACAACTGGATTCACGCCATTCAAATCCGGCATCAATGAAAATTTTCGCAAGGCCACTCTTTTCCGCTGCGGCCTTCACCATTTGCGACCCTGGCACGACCCAAGCTACAATGCCGGGCGCAACTTTATGCCCTTTCACAATAGCGGCCGCCTCTTCTAAATCTGACAGTCTTCCATTTGTACATGACCCAATAAACACCTGATCTATAGGTGTTCCTGCTATTGGATCGCCGGCTTTTAACCCCATATAATCCAGTGCCGTTTGCCAACTCTCACCAATACTTTGATTCGGCGCCTGTTCAGGAAATGGGATTTTTCCATGAATACTTATTGTTTGTGATGGATTTGTACCCCAACTTACCTGCTGATTAAGCTCGCTGACATCAACAGTGATTTCCCGATCAAAAACCGCCTCATCATCACTATATAACTCGCGCCAATGCGCGGCGGCTTGCTCGAATTTCTCTCCAACAGGCGCATAGGGGCGCCCCCGTAAATACTCTATGGTTCTTTCATCTGGTGCAATAAGGGACCGTTTTGTTCCTAGCTCCACCACCAAATTACAGGCTGTGAGACGCGCTTCAATACTCATATTCCGTATAACGGGCCCTGCAAGTTCAACAACATAACCCACACCAAGTTTTGAGCCATAATCGGCAATCAGTTTTAATATTATATCCTTGGCCCCTGTACCGATTGGCAATTCGCCCTCAAAATTAATACGCATAGACTTAGGCTTACGCTCAATCATACATTGTGTTGCAAGTAAGTGTGTCAAATCACTAGTGCCAATTCCCCACGCCAAGGCCCCTATCCCGCCATGTGTACTTGTATGACTATCCCCGCATACAACAGTCAGTCCGGGTAATGTTATAGCCTGCTCAGGACCAACAACATGGATAATACCTTGCCTTGCGTCACCAATATCAAAAAGGGTAAAGCCCTGAGCCTTCTCCTCCTGACGCAAGACCGGGATGTAATCTGGGTGAGCTGCCAATCCCGATTCCATCTGACCGGGAACTGATGACACAAGATGGTCCGGAATAGCATAGGTAAGCTCTGGATTAGCTATACTAAGTCCCCTACTCTGCAAATCGCGTATTGATAACGGCCCGCTCAAATCATGAATGAACGACCGGTCAATATGAATTAATTGATACCCTCCACCCAGATCTGCAACAACATGCTGGTCCCATATTTTATCAAAAAGACTTTTCGGTGAAAGCATAACGGCTAACTCTAACTCGCCTCTCAACTGGGTTTGTCGCAAGAATAATACTTAGCGCTCAAGCTTAAAGGCCTTTGATTTCCTTACATTTAAACATAAATCAATATAAATCAATATAAATCAACTATTATTTTAGAAATTAGCATGAACTTCACACGTCCAAACCACTTAAACGTCCCCAAAAAATAATGCCAATCGCCCTAAAACCCCTGAAAGAGATCAATTTGTTAAAAAAAACAATCACATTATTAAACCATCGTGCGTCCAACTATACCTTTAAGTCACCCCCTAAATGCACACAGATCACCCCAGCTATTGAGGCCAATAAGCATAAAAGCAGCCTTTTGAAGGATATAACCTAAGAATTCAGAAAAATACTTCACATAACGACAGATTATGCACAGATAAAAACTTAGTAATTGAAACTTGTCATTGGTTCCAATTGGTACTACATTGCCCATATTACGTTACCGAATGAAGCACAAGAGAACATGAGGCTTTGAAAATAATTCAAAACTTTATATTGATTTATATATTGATTTATATATTGACTCAGTCTACATCTGTAACTTGATACTGATTTATAATTACAACAATGAACAAATCATTGGGTCTTGAAAGTGATAATATTAATGAAAAGGGAGAGATTTATGTTATTCAAAACAAATAAGTCATTCAAAGCCAAACTGATGATGGGAGCAATCCTAATTGGAGGCAGTAATACGCTATATGCTCCTGCCATTTATGCTCAAGACACATCTAGCAGTAGCGGTTTTGATGAAATCATTGTGACCGCGACAAAAAAAGGTCAAGGCGAAAACATACAGGACATCCCACTTTCAGTGACAGCATTTGATGGCGCCTTAATTGAAAAACTTCAAGTTCGGAATGTTCAAGATATTAGCTATTCATCACCTAATGTGGCGCTCGATAGCTCAGGAACGGTCAAAGGGTTACAAAATTTCGCCATTCGTGGCCTTGGGATTACTTCCTCAACCCCTGGACCAGACCCGACAGTTGGTACATTTGTAGACGGCATCTATCTGGGCACAAATTTGGGTGTCATTCTTGACACCTTTGATCTTGAATCAATTGAAGTCCTGCGCGGGCCTCAAGGCTTATTATTCGGGCGGAATGTGACAGGCGGGGCGGTTCTAGTGAATACGCGCGCACCAAGCCATGATTTTTCCGCAAAACTTAAAGCTGGCATCGAAACAGGCCCCCAATACACTGTGGCGGGCAGCATTACAGGTTCAGTTATTGAGGATGTTCTATCGGCTAAATTTGTCGGTTATTACAGAAATGACGAAGGCTTTTTCACAAACCTTGCCAATGGAAATGATAATTTCGGCGGTGACGAGACATATTTATTACGCGGCGCGTTTAACTTGACTCCCGCGCCCGATCTTGATTTCACCTTAAGACTGGAAACAGGCAGCACTGAGGGCGATGGACCGGCCAACCAAAATAGGCTTTTTGCAACGGGCCATGATGTCAATATCGACAATGAAGGTTTGACAGACCTTTCATGGAATAGTGCGACCCTGGAAGGCAATTGGAATATCGGGTTTGGCGACGGTGTCGTCACGACTATAATTGGATATCGAGAGTTAGAAAACACGTCCTTAAGCGACATTGACTCCTCCCCTGAAAGCGCTTTTGATTTTGGTCTTTTCTTGGATCAGTCCCAGTGGAGTGCAGAGACGCGTTATTCAGGTTCTTTCTTTGATGGTCGCTGGACGCCGACTGTCGGAGCCTATTTCTTTACGCAAGACATTATATATCGTGAACAACGCGAAATCAGCCTTCTTCCATTCTTTGGAGCGCCTGTACAGCTTGCAGGCGATTTCGGCGGGAACCAGCTTCAGAACACATATGGTTTGTTCACATCCAATGATTTTGCCGTTACCGATGCCTTAACCCTAACCTTGGGCGGACGTTACACTTTCGAAGAAAAAGAAGTTGAGATTACGCGCTTTAGAGGCGCTGGTCCCCAACCTTGTGTATTTGGATCAACAGAACCTTGTACAATCATTGATTTTGAGGACAGCGAAGATTGGAATAACTTCTCTCCTAAAGTTGGCTTAAAATATGATGTGAATGACGACACACAGGTTTATGGATCTTGGTCTCAAGGATTCCGAAGCGGTGGTTATAATTTAAGAATTCAAAACACCAGTATCGATCCCACCGTGGTGGATGAAGAAAGTTCAAACGCGTTTGAATTTGGCCTTAAAGGCGACTTCTTCGATGATCGCTTGCGGGCTAATGTTGCTGTATTTAGTCAGCAGATTGATGACCTTCAGCGGACAATTACAAACTCTGATGCAAGTCAGCAGATTGAAAACACAGCCGATGTGACAATTCAAGGCATAGAAGTTGAAGCCACAGTTATCGTTACTGATAATTTAGCAGTCAGTGGTTATCTCGGTCTGCTTGATGGTGACTATACTGAAATTCTGTTTGACCTAACGGGTGACGGTCTTGTCAATGATGATGATTTAAATCTTAGATTACCTTTACTAGCAGATGTATCCGCAGGCTTTTCTTTTGATTATACTCATGATCTGGAAAATGGTGAACTTGGATTAGTTGCATCATATGGATATCGCAGCGACGCTGAATCCAATGATGACAATCAAGCCACAACAACACAACCAGAACGCCATATCATCAATGCGAGCCTAGCCTACACAACCGAAGACGGAAATTGGACGGCGGCCGTATATGGCAAAAATCTGGCCAATGAGGTGTTAAACCAAACAATTAACTCCTTCCCCGGATTTACCGGACCTCCTGGACCTATTGCCAATGCCGGTTCCATTCAGCCCGTACAAAAGGGCCGTGTTATTGGCGCGGAAGTCACATATAACTTCTAGCTACTACCTTATAAACAAAGTTGAACATGCACCCGCTAAAGTAAATATTAGCGGGTGTTTTTTTATGAGAGAAATAACACCATAGAAATCATAAGCTTCGCAAATATATATGGCTTTGAATTGGCTTAAGTACTAATTTAGGTACAAAGGCGTATTTTCTGCATACACCTCCATGGCATGGGCCAGCCAACCTATGCACCGCGCAGTTGCGATGAGGCCTCGTATTTGGTTTGACATTTCAAGCTTTCGCGCAAGAAATGCAGCTATCACGACCAAACTTGCGGATTTACTCGTAATATCTTCTATCATATCCATAGCGAGGCAAAACTTTTGAGCTTCAGGATCGTCCGGAAGATATTCTTTAGTAAGCTTTAACAGAAAAACGCCGCGAGGATCCTTAGCTCCATAAATAGGGCTTCCAATACCCGGCAATATTGCACCATCTTGCAAGCGGTTTGTTATCGCCCGCATTGGGTCAGGTGTACTCATAATCTCTGACATAAATTGCTTCAAAGGCTGCCCAACACCTTTCAATAAATATGACCCCTGCCATGCAATTAGGGCAGAGCTTACAACGCCATAAGGTGTGTTTCCCGCATAAGCCGAATTTCGTGCGTTTTGCAAGGCAGGTCCCTGCCCGTGGTCAGCGGCTAAAACGAGAAATGATCTCAATAATTCACAATAGCCCTCACTTAAATCACTCTTAGCGGCAATATATTTATGAAGCGGCATATCAACCGGATAATGATCACGACCGATTATAAAACTCGAAAGCCAACGCGTTACATCAACAGCAGTTCTGCTAGTCCCAGCAGGTGTCAGATTATAAGCTTTCGGACTTTCCTGTTCAATCATTCCGGCGAGAGATACAAATCTCGCCAAAGGCGTTAACCCTTTGAAATTCTCGCGCAACGTTTTAAAGGTCGATGTTATATTAAAATTTGTTTCTTGCTCAAACACAGACAAATCAGCTTGCCAAAGCATACACGCTAAGGACTCAACAGTTTCTGTTCGGGCCAAGCTCATTGCATCCACCCCTCTATATAGAGGTCCCGCTTCGGTTATTTTAGTTAATGTCGCAGTTTGTAAATTCGGTGGATAGTAAAAATTAGGATCATCTTTAAAACCCTGCTTCTTTTTCTTCAAAGCTTCAATATCTGATCGTAAATATCCTTTTTTTCGAGAATTTTCTAAGGATTGGGATTTAATAAACCCCCGGCTCACATAAGCATATAAACTAGGAATACTAATTCCCAAATCCTTGGCGGCCTCCTCAGCCGATAAATAAAATTTGGGGTTAAATTTTTGCATTATATTCCTAACAAAATACATCTTGATTTTTAAAATCAATACTTACAAAAGTGTCAATAAGTTGATAACAACAGCTCCAGAACTTTCAGCGAAGACTCGTAATTTACACCTTTTGAGCTACTTAAAGAGCGCATTAATTAAAGGAGCAACCCCGCTTTCAATTAATAGACCGTCATAGCCGAGCATTAATAATTTATATCCACGACTCAACATTTCTCGCCCCTTTTCCGGCGTTCCTGCATAGCCGCCCATGCCAAGTCCCGCAGTTTTTATAGCATCTTCAGCCTTTTCGATGGCTTGTTGCACCACCGGATGATCAAATTGGCCCGCTAAATCTAAACTTTGCGAAAGGTCATAAGGTGCAATAAACACAAGATCAATATTAGGAATTTTAAGAATATCATCTAATTGGTTCACGGCATCGATGTGCTCTATCATAATAATTTTCAAGATAGCGTCATCTGCCTCAGAGGCATATTCAGTCATACTACTACGCCAATGATAACCAGCATGTATCGGACCGAAACCCCTATTGCCGACCGGTGGATACATTGCGGATTTAATAGCATTTTCTGCATCCGTTGCATTCATAATTAACGGGAAAAACAATCCCATCGCACCGACATCTAACGGCATTTTAGACATCCATGTTTCCCCGGCAGGAAGCCTAACAAGTGGAACGCAATTAGATCCTAGAGTCGCATTTATCATCGCCTGTGTCGCTTCAGGACCTATCGCACCATGTTCCAAGTCAATCATTAGCCAATCAAAACCACACTCGATGAGGGCACGCATCATCTGCGGACTAGGCATAGTCACAGCGGTTCCGATAACGGGAGTACCTGCCGCCAACTTATCTTTCAAATGGTTAGTTATCTTACTCATAAATCAGTTCTACCCTTCGCATATTTTCATCACAAAGTCACTGACAAATTACATAAGTAAAATCTTCTTACCTTTTGATTTTATTTATAAAATAAGCACAATATGACGCAGTTCTACACTTACCTTTTATTTGACACTTACCTCCGAAAAAGCTATGTATCTTTACCTAAATTTAGCAAATGATATCAGGTGTTGCAGCGTCAAATTTATGCAGAAAAAGTGTGACATATACACCTAACTAACCTCCAAGAACACGCCAACTTAGCGAAGGTAAACCGATGAAAAAAATAAAATGCGCTATCATTGGATCTGGTAATATTGGAACCGACTTGATTTATAAAATTCAACGCAGTGAAATCCTCGAACCCGTTTGGATGGTTGGCATTGACCCCGCCTCTGAGGGCTTAAAACGTGCACGAAAAATGGGGCTAAAGACAACATCAGAAGGTGTTGATGGTCTTCTACCTCACGTCAAGTCAGACAATGTCCAAATGGCTTTTGACGCCACATCCGCTTACGTCCATGAAGATAATTCCAACAAGCTTACCGCGCTTGGTGTCATGATGATTGACCTAACACCTGCAGCGATTGGCCCGCTTTGCGTGCCCCCTGTTAACCTCAGCGAACATGCTGAAAAAGACGCGAAAAACGTCAATATGATTTCCTGTGCTGGGCAAGCTACCATCCCTATTGTCAATGCTGTTGCCAGAATTCAAGATGTAAATTACGCAGAAATTGTCGCAAGCCTAGCATCACTTTCAATAGGTCCAGGAACACGCGCCAATCTTGATGAATTTACCTATACGACCTCTAATGCCATTGTCGAAGTGGGTGGCGCGAAGCGCGGCAAAGCCTTGGCTATCATTAACCCTGCCGATCCACCCATGATTATGCGCAACACGATTAATTGCCTAACGGACGATGCGCCTGACGAACAAGCTATCATTGATTCTATTTTGTCAATGATTGAGAAAGTCCAAATTTATGTACCAGGTTACAAGCTGGTCAATGGCCCCGTTTTTGATGGAAACCGTGTTTCTGTTTTTATGGAAGTCGCCGGTCTTGGTGATTATTTACCTACCTATGCCGGCAATCTTGATATTATGACCGCAGCGGCGTGTCGGACGGCGGAAATGTTTTCCGAAAAAATGCTAGCTGCGTAACATTACAATGAGGATCTCGTCATGGGCGATATGCAAATAGAAAATTCGACGGTTAAAGGACGCAAAGTTATGTTGCACGACATGTGTCTACGTGACGGCATGCATGCTTTAAGTGAACAAATTTCTGTCGAACAAATGGTTAAAGTCGCTACTGCGCTTGATGATGCGGGCGTCCCGATGTTGCAAGTTACACACGGAGCCGGTCTTGGAGGTAATTCCTTACAACACGGATTTGCTCTCGCAAGTAATGAAGAGTATTTAACCGCCGTCATACCCAAGATGAAGCAAGCCAAAGTCTCAGTCTTGTTAATTCCGGGCCTTGGAACCATGAAGGAATTACAATCTGCCTATGAGTGCGGTATACATAGCGTCCATGTGGCCACACACTGCACAGAGGCGGATACATCCCCACAACATATGGAATATGCTCGCAACCTCGGGCTTGATACGACAGGTTTTCTGATGATGGCGCATCTAAATGATGCCAAAGGTTTGTCTGAGCAAGCCAAGCTGATGGAGAGCTATGGGGCGCAAACCGTTTTCATAACTGATTCTGCGGGTTATATGCTGCCTTCTGACGTTAAAGACAGAGTTTCCGCCTTACGTAATGTTCTAAAACCGGAAACCGAGATTGGTTTTCATGGTCATCATAATTTGGGCATGGGCGTTGCCAATTCAATCGCGGCCATAGAGGCCGGTGCAAGCCGTATTGACGCCTCTGTGGCGGGCTTAGGGGCTGG
>CAZZKV010000040.1:0-15130 GCA_964654665.1 uncultured Caulobacterales bacterium
GGGGCTGGCTTTGGCTTTGGTTTAATGCTGGGCGGCGGCGGGGGCGGGGCCAATGCCGGAATAGCCGGGCGTAATTCGATTGGCTCGGGCGGCGGAGCGGGCTCGGGTTGGGCATCCTCAAAGGCAATGATTTGAACAGGAATAGCTTCGGGTTCATCTTCGATAAGGTCTGGTACAACAAAACTGGGCTGAAGCATCAGGAACAAAATAATATGGATAAATAAAGTTGTGACAATGGCCAGCATATTACGGCGAGCAAAGTCATCCCACCATTCGGCCCAAGGTTCTGGGTCAAGATAAGGCGAAAACGTATCTGACACATTGCCAGGAAAGAACAAGCGGCGTCTCTTATTTTGAATCGCCAGACCACCCGGCGTTTGATCCAACCTAGTCGGGATAAAGGATTATTCCAAGGGGGGCGATGCAGCTTTCCCGAGTGATTCTATCGGCCTTGGGATTAAATTTCGGCCATCTTAGGTTATGGCGCGATATGGTGACTGGTTGGAGACAAGATTATTGTTCCCGATTGTGTGCGGGGCGCTTCGGCCGTGAGCAACATCAAAGCCGATAATGTTAGGGCTATGGCCAGAACATATTTTTCAAAACTTGCACGTCGCATCGAGGCCTCCTTCGGCTTAAGTGAGGGTCATGCATAATGACGAGATCGGGCCAGCGTAAGGCGGGATTAAGGAAATATTAAGGCACCGGCTTTTGCGATATCTGTTCAGCGCTCGGTGGTTTCGCGGGGGATAATTGCAAAATCACGCCAACGCCTATTACTGTCATAATGCCCCCCAGTATAAAGGCTGGTGTTAAAGATTCACCTAGAATAAGGACGCTCGCAATGACGGCAATCACGGTTGTCATCAACCCGGATGTAGCAACGGTGGAGACCGGTAAACGTTGTAATAACCAATAATAACTGGCATGCGAAATTATGGATACGAGCAGGGCTGAGTAGAGCAAGGCCAATCCAAAGGCTAAGCGGTTGTCCGGCGAAAGTGCTGTCATTTGATTGTCTTCAAGAAGATAAGAGAGGACAGAGAGGACTACCGCTCCTATGAGGGCAAACCAAGACAAGAGTTCCAGGGGCTTAATGCCCGTTAATTTTTTAACCATAATAGCCCCGACAGCTTCGCTCATGGCCGCTCCAGCCATCATGAATATACCGAGCAGAAAGAGAGGACCTGCCGTTTCGCCCGGTTTACTGATGGCGATAAGGATTACGCCGAGGAAGGCTAATGTAATACCGCTAATACGTCCCAGACTGATCCGTTCTCCTAGAAAAATAACAGAGAGGATAATCGAAAAAGGCACGAACAGTTCTATGGTTACGGCGGCGGCGGCGGCGGTTGTCATACCGAGAGCGGGAAACATGAAAGCATAATTCAAAGCGCCATACCCTAGCCCAGCGACGCATAATTTTCCCATCATCCCTTTATGCCATTTCAATTTCGGTGATAAGAGAAAAGCAACGATACTCATGCGAATAGCCGCATAAAATAATGGATCAGCGGTTTCGTTTACAGTCATTTTCATAACAATGAAATGTAGCCCCCACACTATGCAGACCATGAGTAAAACAGTAAATTCTTTTATGGACATTTTTGTTTCTCCATGTTTGCCTATGGCACGGAATCGATAGGAAAAACTATGACGAATTTGCCCCAATTGTCGGAAAATCTGATGCGTGTGGCCCCCAGCGCAACAATGGCCGTGACGCAAGCGGCTCGCGCTTTAAAGGCAGAGGGAAAAGATGTTATCGGTTTAGGGGCTGGTGAGCCGGATTTTGATACGCCGGACCACATTAAGCGGGCTGCTATTGACGCTATAGAAAGGGGCGAAACAAATTACACGACTGTTGACGGAATTCCGGCGTTAAAATCGGCTATTTGTAATAAGTTCGACCGAGACAATGGGCTGCATTATACGGAGAGCCAGATTAACGTGTCCCCCGGAGGTAAACCTGTTATTTATAACGCATTTGCGGCTACGTTGAATTCTGGCGACGAGGTTATTATACCGGCGCCGGCATGGGTGTCATATCCTGAAATGGTGCGTTTGACCGGAGGGACGCCCATTATTGTACCTTGCGATATGACCTCTGGGTTTAAAATAACGCCTGAACAGCTAGAAGAGGCGATAACGCCCCAAACCCGCTGGCTTATCTTAAACTCACCGAGTAATCCAACGGGAGCAGCCTATAGTGCAGCGGATCTACGCGCTTTGGCTTGGGTGCTGCTGCGATACCCCCATGTCATGATTTTAACAGACGATATGTATGAGCATCTGGTTTATGATGATTTTAAATTTGCAACGCTTGCTGAAATTGAGCCGGCTCTTTACCCGCGAACCTTGACAATGAATGGTGTATCTAAAGCCTATGCTATGACGGGGTGGCGTATCGGCTATGCGGGCGGACCGGAATGGCTTATCAAGGCTATGGCAAAAGTGATGAGCCAATCAACGTCTAATCCGACATCAATTTCTCAATGGGCGGCTACGGCGGCGCTTAACGGACCGCATGATTTTATGGCCGTACGCAATAAGGCCTTTGTGTCGCGCCGCGACTATGTTGTGGAACATTTGAACACAGCCACTGGGCTATCCTGCGCTATACCGGATGGAGCCTTTTATGTTTACCCGGATTGTAGTGGGCTGATTGGAAAAACATCTAAAAATGGACGCCAATTGGAGACCGATTTAGATGTTGCTGCCGCTCTATTAGCCGAGACACTTGTTGCTGTTGTTCCTGGAACGGCTTTTCATGGTTCGCCTAATTTTCGGATTTCTTACGCAACGGATATGGCCTCGCTAATGACTGCATGTGACCGTATTGCAGAGTTTTGCGATGCTGTACGGTAGTTTAAGCCGTTAAGCTTTTTATTTTGGTCTGATCACCTGATATGTAATGATTTAAATAATCGAGTAGCTGTTTTTGTTTGACTGGTTTTGTTAAATAATCATCCATTCCTCTATCCAGACAAATTTGGCGATCTTCTTTCAAGGCATGGCCCGTTAATGCGATAATGGGCGTATGGGGCAGTTGGTTGTTACGCTCAAATATAGCGATTTCCCGAGCAGCCTGATATCCATCCATTACAGGCATGGATATATCCATTAAAATTGCTGCAAAGCGGCCAATATTGTTCTGAAATAAATCTATAGCTTCTTGGCCATTGACAGCAAATATGGGAGAAAATTCTGTGTCAGATAACATTAATCTGATGACGTCTTGATTCAAATATATGTCTTCGGCGACTAATATTTCCGTTTTATCAGCGGTTGTCATCAGCTCTATAGGCTGTGCATCATGCGGTGCAAGGCTGGGAGCCTTTATAGATTGTGATAATGTTTCCACGAGACAATCGTAAAACTGATGTTCGCGTATCGGTTTTACATGATGTTTATATATCCCTATTTTAGTCAAATCTTCGCTTTTTAACGCTTGGTCACAAGATGAGAGCATAATTGCTGGTATTTTGGGTAGGTCGGGCGTATTTGTCATAATCTCCATCATGTCTTGACCAGTCATGTCGGGCATAAGGTGATCGACAATTATAATGTCAAATTGCTCACCTTTTTCTAATAGGGCCAGCGCTTCTATACCGGTATTGGTACATTGTGTGTGCATGCCCCAATGATTTAACCGATCTGATAAAATCTGATTATTAATGTCGATATCATCAATAATTAACGCGCGTTTGCCCGCTAAAACCTGCGTGTCATATAGGGTAGGCTGTGTATTCATATCTCTTTTTAGCGGTAAGGTGATTGTAAATGTGGACCCTTCGCCTATTTGAGAATCGACAGTGATACGGCCATGCATCATTTCAACAAGATGTTTTGAAATTGCCAAACCTAAGCCCGTTCCGCCATATATTCGCGTTGTGCTATTGTCGGCTTGTGTGAATTTGTCAAAAATATCATTTAACTTTTGGGGGGCTATGCCAATACCTGTATCGGCAACTTTTATCGTTACCATATCAATGTCATCCCGGCTGTTTTCTATCGAAACATCAATGAGGACATGGCCTTTTTCGGTGAACTTTATAGCATTACCGACAAGGTTGGTCAGTATTTGGCGAATGCGGCCCACATCACCGATGAAGTTTTGCGGAAGGCCTTCTGGGTAATGGATAATAAGTTCAATGGATTTTTCTGCTGCGGATGAAGAGAGCATTATAATGACATCGTCTACGGCATTTTTAAAATCAAAAGGCTGAGGATCGAGTTCAAGAGCATTGGCTTCAATTTTAGAGAAGTCCAAAATATCATTAATAATCAGGAGTAATGATGTGCTTGAGCGCGTAATGACTTTAATATATTCGCGCTGTCGGTCATCAATATCTGTATTCGCCAAGAGTTCAGCCATGCCTAATACGCCGTTCATGGGTGTCCGAATTTCGTGGCTCATATTGGCGAGAAATGCGGATTTGGCTCTTGAAGCGGCAATGGCTTCGTCCTTAGCCCGTTCCAATTCATGTGCTTGGTGGCGTTCTTTTGTAATGTCTTTGACGAAAGCTCGTATATGGGATGGTTTTCCAGTGGTATCAAACATGATTTCCCCAATGGTTTGACACCATCGATTTGATCCCAAAATATTATTATAAGGACGGCATATCAGGTTGAATTTCCGGTTTTTATATGAAATTTTTGTGAGTAATTGACGAAATTGATCTCGGTCTTCAGGATGTATTATGTAAAATATACCTTTGGATTTAATATTTTCGAGCGTATCGGGCTGGAAATAGGATTTTAAGGTATTGCTAAATGTATAGGTTTTGGTTGTAAAATCATACATCCAATATCCGGAATTCCCGAGCGCGAGCGCCTCATTCAACATAGATTCTTTTTCAAGTAGATCCGTAATATCGTAAGATACCGAAACCGTATATCCGTTCGCGAGCTTTGTTCGTATAAGTTTATAAGTTGAACCATTCGCCATGTGAAGGTTGAAAGTGGTAGATTTACCTACCTGTGCA
The DNA here is from genome assembly GCA_964654665.1 of uncultured Caulobacterales bacterium. Classification (GTDB taxonomy): domain Bacteria; phylum Pseudomonadota; class Alphaproteobacteria; order Caulobacterales; family Maricaulaceae; genus CALCKU01. The sequence continues at coordinate 4,986 of CAZZKV010000040.1, forward strand.
TGCGCTTGTGCTTGTGTTGTTTCTTGTACAGAAATTTTATTTTGCGTAATGATCTCTTGTGTCAAGAGACCTTCACGTATCATCAATTTATGACAATCTTTTAAAGAGTCGCCAATTTTTATCGTACCTTCATCAAGGCCGAGTTGTTTGAACATGCCTTGGTTCATATATCGATAGTTAAAATTTTCATCGAGAACAGCAATGCCGCAATCTAAGGCTTCATCAAGCATGCACAAAAATTCGCTATCACGTCCGTGATCTATCCGAAAATCTGGAATATTGCCAATTCGTGCCGCGAAAGAAGCCTGAATGTCAGATGTTTGGTTGCCCACGGTTTGTCCTTGGTTTTTTATATGTTCCGTATCGCCCTTGTTTTGCTTAAATAATCTTAATAAAATGAAAAAATGCCGGACGCTGATATAATCAGGTCCGGCGTAAGTCTTCGCAATTCTATTCGGGGAGGAACATGAATGCGGGAAACAGGGACAACGAAAGGGGATAACGCTGTGTGTTGATCTTAAGATAGCTATTAATATGAAATTTAGAAGGGTGAGCTATGCAAACAAGCTATGCATTTATGCATAGCTTGTTGCGGGCCTTAATTTTCCCAATTCTTTGTTACCCGAACCAGAAACTCCCGAAAAACTTTTGCTTTCATTGATCCGCGTAGCTCGGTTGGATACACAAAATAAACATCAAATGATTCGCCGCGAATATGGGGTAATATGCGAACAAGCCGCCGCGAAAGGCTTATCATATAATCTGGCAAGCCGGCTATGCCGATACCGGCTTCGGCAGCGCGCATAATACCATGTAAATTATTGACCTGCATGATGGGTTTGCGCAAATTATCATCGGTGCGGCCTTGTCTTAAGACCCAATTGGCGCTGTGTAATTTTCTGGGCAAGAGATCGCCAAAGGCCACGATATGGTGATTGTCGAGGTCATCGGCTGTATTGGGTGCTCCGTGGAGAGAGAGGTAGCTATCGGCGGCATAAAGACTTTGCGAAATTGTCCCTATCTTACGTTCTATCACATCGCCTTGTGTAGACGGCCATGGCCGAAGCGCGCAATCAACGTCAAAAGCGGAAAGATCATGTTCATCATCTTCCAAAATGAGCTGCACATCAATATCAGGATAGGTCTTAATGAATTCCGGCAGAACAGAGGTAAGCCAATTCGCGCCGAGCGAAATAGGAGAGGAGACCCGTAAAAGACCTTGCGGTTTGTCACGGCTATTGAGTACATTGGCTTGGGCCAACGCGGCCTTTTGGGCCATATCCGCTGCGGCCTCAAATAAAATATGCCCCTGTTCGGTTAAAGTAAGTCCGCGGGCATGACGATGAAAAAGCGGTGTGTTGAGTCGGTCTTCAAGCGCGGCTATCTGGCGGCTCACAGCCGATTGGGAAATGCCAAGACGTTCAGCCGCCGCTGTTAACGAGCCCGTTTGAGCGGCAGCATGAAATGTTTTAAGTTTATCCCAATCAAGACCATCAGCCATTAAGTCCCCGCTACTCGGCAGCTTGTGCCGCGTCGTCTACTTCCGTAAGCCATCGTTCAGCTTCCAATGCACCCATACAGCCCAATCCAGCTGCTGTAACGGCTTGCCGGTAGGTTTCATCGGATACATCACCCGCAGCGAATACGCCGGGAATGCTTGTTGCTGTGCTATCGGGGGCCGTTTCAATATAGCCGCCGCTATTCATTTTGACATGACCTTTAAACACATCAGTGGATGGTTTATGGCCAATAGCAATGAAAACGCCATGGGTGTCACGGGTAAAAGTTTCGCCGGTTTGACTATGTTTAAGGCGAACACTGGTGACGCCAAGCGGGTCTTCAGTGCCAAGAATTTCATCGAGTTCTGTATCCCAGAGGATTTCGACTTTTTCATTTTTAAAGAGCCGGTTTTGCAGAATTTTTTCAGCCCTTAAGCTATCACGGCGATGCACAAGCGTCACTTTGGATGCGAAATTTGTTAGAAATAGAGCTTCTTCAACGGCTGTATTGCCCCCACCGACGACGACGACATCTTTGCCGCGATAAAAGAACCCGTCACAGGTTGCACAGGCCGATACGCCAAAGCCTTGAAATTTATCTTCGGATGGTAGACCAATCCATTTGGCTTGAGCGCCCGTCGCGATGATAACAGCATCAGCCGTATAACGGGCTCCGCTATCACCCGTCATGACAAAGGGACGTTTAGAGAAGTCAACATCAAGAATAATATCCTCGTAAAAATGAGTTCCAAATTTTAGAGCATGAGTTTTAAAATGTTCCATTAATTCCGGTCCCTGAATTTCTGGAAATCCCGGATAATTTTCAACTTCAGTTGTTATCGTCAGTTGTCCGCCCGGTTGAATGCCGGCGATAATAGCGGGCTCTAACATAGCACGGGCGGCATAAACTGCCGCTGTATAACCGGCAGGTCCTGAACCAATTATAATAACTTTATGGTGGATCGTTTCGGCCATAGTCATTCTCTTTAAATCAAGGTCTTCATATTGGCGTTACACATAGGCACAGCTTGGCGGATTCGCAAGTATCTGTCTGTTGTGATGCTTGTGGATGAATCAGAATGTGCAGGGTGTTTCTGGCTGGCTATCGTTCATTACATACCGGGGTCCAGGGCCTTTTTCAGCGGCTTTATCTTCGGGATTATAGAGTGCGCATTTTTTGAGTGATAAACAGCCACAGCCAATACAATTCGTCAGGTTGTCACGCAATCGGGTAAGGTGTGCAATGCGGGTATCAATGTCGCGTTCAAACCGGCGACCGATTTTTTCCCAATCTTTTAATGTCGGTGTTCGATTTTCAGGCAGGGTTATAAGATGGGCTTTTATTTGCGCTAAAGAAAACCCGAGTTTTTGGGAAATTATGATGAAAGAAATACGCCGAATATCGGCAGAGGCAAAAATGCGCCGCCCGCCGTTATCCCGCCCGGCAGTTATTAATCCAGCCTCTTCATAAAACCGTATAGCTGAAATTGCGATCCCGGTACGCGCCGCTACGGCGCCTATTAACATAGTTTTTTCGATAGGTTTCATTTTTTCCTTGACCTCAACTTAACTTGAGATCGTAAGCTTGTTTTATGGTGATAGCAAATGGAGATAGATATGCGGCCCACTTTGGATAATTTAAAGCTTAATCACATCGGTATTTTATCACCAGATCCACAGGCGCTTGCAGCGTGGTATTCAGATCATTTTGGATTGATGCAAACCGGTAGTTTTGCCTATGGTGATGGGTGGTTACTAGCCTGCGGAAAGGGGAACCCTTCGGGCGACCCTAGAACACATTTTGGGTTTACACTGCCATCAAAAGCCCGGGTGAAATCATGGGGTGATTATTTTTCGGCTCGCGATATTGCGTTTGAAGTCCAACGGGATGGCCGTGCAATATTTGTAAAAGACCCTGCCGGTAATCACTTTGAAATGTATTATGATCCGACGGTATTTGTTCCGCCGGAATAATAATAGGGATGATGGCTAATTTTTATAAACAATGCCGCCTTTCATCACAAAATCGACATCAAGTAGTTCGGTAATATCCTTGAGGGGATTTCCGTTCACAGCAATAATATCAGCCTGTTTATCCGCTTCTAATGTGCCAATTTTATCCAGCATTTCGATATGATCGGCGGCATTAACTGTTGCGGCCTTAATCGCTTCCATCTCGCTCATGCCAGCTTTAATCATATAGATAAATTCTTGGGCATTATCGCCATGCGCTGATACGCCCGTATCTGTACCAAAGGCAATATTGACACCGTTTTGATAAGCAATGGTTAGCATTTTTAGCATTTGCGGTCCCACTTCAAGCGCCTTATTAGCAGAGTTAGGCGGGAGCCAATTTGTATTTTCAGCCCAATCAACAACGGTCATACCGGCCAGCACTGTCGGGACTAATGTTGCATCATATTTTTTGAATAATTTGGCGGTATTTTCGTCAAGATAAGTGCCATGTTCAATTGATTTGACGCCAGCCTTAAGGGCACTTTCTATACCGTGCTTGCCATGGGCGTGAGCTGTTACTTTGCGGCCCATAGTTTTAGCTGATTTAACAATAGCCTTTAGCTCGTCATCAAAAAATTGCTGTCCTGTTCCCGCATTTGTATTGGATAGAACCCCGCCTGTGGCCGTAATTTTTATTATATCGGCCCCCGCCTTTACGGCGGCCCGCGCGGCGCGACGGCAATCACTGACCCCATTGCAAATGGTTTCACCGGCCATAAGGTGCAAAATATCCTCGCGATAACCATGATTGTCGCCATGTCCCCCCGTAACAGAAACAGCGTGACCGGATGCCCGAATATGCGGGCCGGGTACTTTCCCGGCTTTGATGGCGCGGCGTAGGGCAAAAATTTCTTTCGGTCCGCCGACATCTTGCACAGCGGTAAAGCCTGCCATCAATGTTTTGCGCGCATTATTCGCTGCATCATAAGCCACATCGCCGTCTTCTTTTGTCACGCCGTCTAAACGGACGTTCGGGTTCCATTCATGAGAAAGATGGACGTGGCTATCGATTAGTCCGGGCAAAATGAACTTATCTTTCAGGTCAATTATGACGGCTTCATCATCGTCAATATAGCCGGCTTCGACGCCGATAATTTTACCCTCATGGATGATTATAGTTCGCTGTTTAAGCGGTGCTTGCCCCGGTACAGCCAATACTGTCCCGGCATGGATTAATGTAAAATCCTTATGAGTGTCATGATCGCCATCATGCGCTGCTGAGACAATGGAAAGCGAAAGCGCTACGCCGGTTAATAGTAATTTTCTAAACATAAGGCTCTCCTGTTATGTATTGCTCTATTAGGGGTTATTCAGAGCGTGATGGGCAATATCACGCCGGCAAAACCCTTCGGGCCAATCAATGGCTTCATCAATGGCTTTATACCCTTGCGCGACAGCGGCTTCTAGCGTGCTCGCCTGTGAGGTGATATTAAGAACACGCCCACCGGCAGAGGTTAGCGTATCACCGTCATGTTTTGTTCCCGCGTGAAACACTACAATACCATCCAAAGTATTGGCATTATCAATACCTTTGATTACGGAGCCTTTGTCATAAGGGCCGGGATAGCCTTGGGTGGCCAGGACAATATTGACAACAGGATCTTTAGACCATGTGAGCGCTGTGACGGCGTTTAGGGTGCCGGCCTGTGCCGCGATAAAGATATCCATAATATCGGATTGTAGGCGGCGCATTAACACTTGGCATTCCGGGTCGCCAAAGCGGCAATTATATTCGATTAATTTAGGGCCGTTGGGTGTCATCATCAAACCGGCAAATAAAATGCCTTGGAACGGGTGACCATCTTTGGCCATACCGTCAACGGTTGGTTGGATTATGGTTTCCATAACATGAGCCATCTCGGCTGTTGTAAAGACAGGGGCTGGCGAATAGGCACCCATGCCGCCGGTATTGGGCCCTTTGTCGCCATCAAAGGCGCGTTTGTGATCCTGTGCACCGATGAGCGGGAGGGCGTTTTGGCCGTCTGATATAGCAAAGAAACTGACTTCTTGCCCTGTCATAAAGTCTTCTATGACGACCGTGGTCGACGCTTCGCCAAATTTGCCTGAGAAAAATTCTTCCAGTTCTGTCTCGGCCTCTGCCAGAGTTTCGGGAATAACAACGCCTTTGCCTGCGGCAAGGCCATCTGCCTTTAGAACATAGGGCGGTGTCTTTGTTTTCAAATAGGCCTTGGCATCTTTTAAATTTGTGAAAACGCCATAATCGGCTGTTGGAATTTTATATCGGGCGCAAAAGTTTTTGGTGAAAGATTTGCTGCTCTCAAGTTGGGCTGCGGCTTGGGTTGGCCCAAAGGTTTTCACCCCTAAATCTTGCAAGGCATCGACAAGACCCAGAGCAAGAGGTTGTTCAGGGCCGATAATAACAAAGTCCGGTTTTTGGTTTTGAACCAAGGCGATAAGGCCGATAATATCATCGGCCTTTACAGGCACGCAGGCTGCTAATTGGGCAATACCGGCATTACCCGGCGCGCAAATAAGCTCGCTAACGTGATCGCTTTGCATAAGTTTCCACGCTAGAGCATGTTCGCGGCCACCCGAGCCTATCAAAAGAACTTTCATGACTTATCCTCGAAAACCGTTTGGCAATGTCTTTCATCTGCCGCATGACAGTGTTTGTTTTGTGGGCCTTTTAACGATAGAAGGCTATGATTCCAATGAAAGACTTACTTTATTATCATGACAAATGCGCTAACCAATACGCCCGAATTTACCGTTTCTGAATTGGCTTATTCGCTAAAGCGTACGGTTGAGGAAAACTTTGGTCATGTGCGGGTGCGCGGTGAATTAGGACGGGTCACAATTGCAAAATCGGGTCATTGTTATCTGGATATCAAGGATGACAAGGCGGTGATTAATTCCATTGTCTGGAAAGGGGTTATGGGACGGCTGTCGATGCGGCCAGAGGAGGGGATGGAGGTTGTTTGCACAGGTAAATTGTCAACCTATCCGGGGCGGTCCAATTATCAATTGATCATCGAGTCTATGGAATTGGCTGGTGCTGGGGCCTTGATGGCCTTATTTGAAAAACGCAAAAAAACTTTGGCGCTAGAAGGGTTATTTGAGGCCGAACGCAAGCGCGAGCTTCCCTTTATGCCGAGGACAATTGGCGTCGTTACCTCGCCAACCGGTGCTGTGATCCGCGATATTTTGCACCGGATAGCAGATCGTTTTCCCGTCCATGTCATTGTTTGGCCGGTTTTAGTACAAGGCGATAAAGCGGCGGATCAAATCGCGGCGGCGATAACCGGATTTAATCAGGAGTTTGACGAGACTCGCCGCGAGGCCGGATTTCCCCGTCCTAATGTATTAATCGTTGCACGCGGTGGCGGTTCGCTTGAAGATTTATGGTGTTTTAATGAGGAAAATGTTGTTCGGGCCGCAGCAGCATCCAATATTCCGTTGATTGCTGCGGTAGGCCATGAAACCGATTGGACTTTAATTGATTACGCTGCGGATTATCGGGCGCCTACTCCGACGGGCGCGGCCGAGGTGGCCGTGCCGGTTCTAGCAGATTGGATGACAACGATTGACGATTATGGTTTGCGTTCACGGCGGGCCATGATGCGCAGTGTCAGAGACTGGAAAACGGCCCTTTTTGCCGCGCGTCTGCCAAAGCTTGAAACGATTTTGTCTCCGTCGCGCCAGCGTCTGGATTTAGCGGCTTCGCGATTACCAGGGGGGCGGCGCCTTCTTGATCCCTTACGGCAACGTTTGGCTCTGGTTAGTGCAGCTCTGCCGGGGTTAGGGCGGTTAACCGAAGCAGCCTTGCAGCGATTACGCGCCAATATTGATCGAATGCGGCCTGCTTTTCTAGCAAGTCAGCGCGGCCATATTGCGCAATTAGATAATGTTTCGCGCCGCTTACGCTCGCAACCCATTTCACAGGCTATAACGCGTCATACAGCAAATCTGTCTGCTTTGGGTAAGGCATCGCACAATGCTATGACGCGGGATTTGGATGTTGCCAAAGCCCGTCTTGCCCGTGCCGCTGGTTTGCTTGAAGCGTATAGTTATCAGGGTGTATTAGCCCGAGGGTACACATTGTTGCATGACGACGCTGGCCATATTGTACGCCGCAGCACAGCGTTGAGCATAGGTCAGGCCGTCAGCATAACTTTTGCTGATGGTAAACGCGATGCGGTTATAGACGGAAACATCGCAGATGAAAGACACTTAAAACCAGCGGTAAAAAAGTCTAAAAAAACATCAAAGCCAACTGATATGCAGCAAGCGGATTTATTCTGAGCTTAACGCTTTTGATTTGGGTGTATTTGCCTTAGAGAGACATAAAATATGGAGCGATTGTGAATACATTATTTCAGGGTGAAGCCAAAATCCATTATGGTGCGTCCGATTTTACAATTATGGAAACAGGTGCATTTGTAAAATGTGCTGTAACAGGCGATCCTATTCCTTTGGAAAAACTCCGGTATTGGAATGCCGATAGGCAAGAGGCCTATAAAGATGCCGCCGCGAGTTTGGCGGCGTGGAAAAAGGCAAACGCTTAATGCGGATATATACGGCTATAATTTTGGCTATTCTTTCCCCTTTATCCGCTTGTGGACAAGATACGGCGGTTGTTCCAAATCTGAAGCCTGATTTGAAAACGAGCCGTGAAACTTCCTTTCTTTCTTCACATAAATCGATTGTCTGCCATGGCATAGAACAACAAGGCGGCGCTGTTCTTTGTCAGAGTTTGCCGAATGCCAAAATTAAAGTGGCTCGCTCTGAAACGGATTATTATTTCGAAAACGCAGATAAGAATGGCCAAATTATTATTGGCTTTGATCGTGATGAAACCAATACGTTTCTTGAGGTTGCAGGCCAGCGTGTTCAATTTGATTTACACCCTCGTTCCTATGATACCTCCCGTATTGATGGCCTTCCGCCCTCGCAAGTCTCGACCTTCACCGAAGAACAGCTTAAACATATTCGGTCTTCATCATCTCGCAAAAAAGTCGGCTTTGCGTCGCGGGCGGCGGAAATGGGTTTTCAGGACGGGTTTATATATCCGGTTAAAACATATACGAAAACGACCAATTTTGGGGCGCAACGCATATTAAATGGGGAGGCTAAGCGGCCGCATTACGGTGTTGATTTGGCTGCGCCGACAGGCACACCAATTTATGCGCCAGCCGATGGGGTTGTGAGCTTGGCTGATGACAATCTTTATTTTGAAGGGGCCATGGTTTTACTCGACCACGGGCAGGGGCTCATATCCATGTATCTTCATACGGATGAAATTCTTGTCAAACCGGGGCAGCGTGTCAAACGAGGCGAGCAAATTGCCACGATTGGGTCAAAAGGCCGCTCAACAGGGCCGCATTTATGCTGGCGCTTGAAGTGGCGAAACCGTAATCTGGACCCAGAATTACTTACGGAATGGCCTGACAAACATGAGCATTAATCCCGAGGATTGCCACACAATGGCGGATGTGCGCGCGGGCGTTGACGCGCTAGATCGTGATTTGGTGACGCTACTTGTGCAACGCCAAGCCTTTATGCGTGCCGCGGCACGGATCAAGCCGGACCGCGAGGCGGTGCATGACGAGGCCCGTATAGAGGATGTTGTTGCAAAGGTTTTATCCGAAGCCCGTAAGCAAGGTTTGTCCAGTGCTATAGCTGAGCCAGTTTGGCGCAAATTGATCGAGCGCTGTATTGCCTATGAATTTGAACATTGGGATAGGCACCATGCCGCTGATAAAAAACTGGCCTAAGGGGTTAGTTGACCGCATAGGTTTGATATTTAAAAATTTAATTGTGCACGGACGAGAAAATTATCAGGGTTTTTTGTAAAGAGACTTTTCGACGATTTATTATAATTGAGATATAGTTTTTCATTAATCACGGCATATTGGCCTGTATGACCGATTTTAGCTTTATTATCGGCTAATGCAACGGGGCAGAATCCGCCGAATTCAGGGATGTATTTTTTCGGGTCACGTAAAAATAAATCTCGGTTTTTTTCAGATGAAAATTGCCATTTTGTATTATCCCAATCGGCGACATATTTTTTCGATCCCTTTAGAGGTTTGTCATTTTCGAAATAAGAGACAACATCGCGTCCTTTTAAGGCAACTTTTTTTCCTTGCCAACTGGCTTTGCGAACGGTTTTGACGTCTGGCGCTGTAACTATAGGCGTCAAGGAATTAGCCGAATTTTGCTGAGTTGGGGGCGTTGGTGCCGTTTGAGCCAGTGTAAACGTGTATGAGCCCAATGTAAGCAGAGCCAGAGTTGAAACAGAAATTTGTTTGAATATTAGCTTCATAACGGTTCCTTCATTGCCTTGATGACAAACCATCCCTGACAGATATAAAATTGTAATGCAATCACTCCGGTTAAACATTCCGGTGATGGCTGCGTGACATCAAGGCTATCGGGGGGGGGGCGAGTTGGCTTGCCGGCCAGAATAATTGTGGCTGAATTGTTTCAGGGATGAAGGGTGATCCCGTGCCTTTATAATATCGATAAAGATAAAATAATCCCCATAAAGACAAATGAAAAACCATCATTGCTAAAATCAACTATAGCCATCTGAATTAGACTGCTTTATAGGTCAAAAATCTTCGATGCGGGTGTGGCGGAATTGGTAGACGCGCGGGATTCAAAATC
>CAZZKV010000041.1:0-14929 GCA_964654665.1 uncultured Caulobacterales bacterium
AATGCGAAAGTTTATCCATAGCCGGTATTAGACAGTCTGCCTCCTCAATGCTAAGTCAGACACATTTAGAGAGCTCCAACAGGGTGCACCAGAGATAAAATATGCATAAGCTAAACCCTATTGTGGTTCCTCTCTTATAGGAAAGGACAAATCATGCAGACATCCAAAACTACACTTATCGACGCACCTGCCTCGACAGTTTTTCTGTGGCTGGAAGATAACAGCCGCCTTAAGCAGTGGGTACCCAATCTTATCGAAGATGAAGCTTTGGTCGAAACACCGGAAAAAATCGGATCACGATTCCGGCAGGTTTTTCTGGAAAACGGCCGTAAGATGGAAATGATTGGCGAGATTACGGCATATGCCGAGAATGAGCGCATGCGAGTCGATATCTCAGGTAATATGTTTGATCTGGATGCGGATTATAGTCTTAAAGCGCTGTCCGATAATCAGACTGAATTGACCCAAAAGACAAAAATTCGGTTTAAAGGCATAATGAAATTATTGACACCGATATTTTGGCTGATGTCTAAAGTATCGTCAAAAGACCCGCAAGCAAAAGCCCATGAGACACTTAAAGCCATGGCCGAAGCCGAATATCTGGCGGGAAAAAGCCCTTAATATTGCTGCAATAACGGAATATTGCTGCAATGGTGGATCAAAAACACATTCAAGACTCATTGCCGGAAAGTCTCGTTGCTGGCTAACCCTATAAAGAGATGATTATGTCAGTGAGTTATCATCTTTAAAAATAAGGACGGGAAGAGGTTTTGGAATGTGGATATTTGACGGGACCATTATTGCCGCATAAATAGCTCTATGGATAATGCCGCAACTTTTGGAACACAGGCCGAATGCTATGCCTCCGCTCGCCCGCAATACCCTGATGCGCTGATAGGCTGGATAAGCCAGCAAGCTCCTGCGGTTGGGCGGGTCTGGGATGTAGGCACCGGGTCCGGACAAGCGGCGATAGCTTTGGCCGAAACATTCCAGCAGGTTCATGCAACCGATTGGGACTCGGCGCAAATCGCCCAAGCGCCTCCGCACCCGCGCATCCATTATGCCCAAGCTGAAGCACACCACTCCGGCTTGTCGCCGCGCTCTGTTGATGCCATTACCGCCGCTTCGGCCTTACATTGGTTTGACTGGAAACGCTTTTGGCCCGAAGTTGAGCGCGTGGCCCGTCCCGGCGCGTTATTTTGTGCCTGGACCTATCACCGCATAGAAACCGATGATGACCTTTACACCATATTTATAGATCCGGTTTCACGCATCATTGCCCCCTATTGGTCAGAAGGAAACCGTATCAGCCAGACCGGCTATACAGCAAAAACCCTTGGCATGCCGTTTGACGTTATAAAAACGCCGCCCTTTACCTGTTCACTGCTGTGGACACCGGCGCAACTTGCCGCTTTTGTTACATCGTGGTCTGCCCATAAACAGGCCCGGATGGATGGGCATGAACAGGCCCTCGCCCGGATAGAACGCACCGCTTTATCCGCACTGGATGCTCATCCAAGGCCTGTCTATTTACCGCTCAATGTGATTGCCGCACGCATCAATCCCTAATCGCGCTATCTATGCGCCAACACTTTTTTCATCACGGTCGGCAAAGCAAAATCCTCCAACGCATCAATCTCTGCCCATAAACCATCCAGTGCAGGGCGCCCCATTATCGTCGCGCTATAAACATCCAGACGCAATTCGAAATGCGTGAATATATGTTTGACAAAACCGCTGTGTTTTTCCCAATTTCGGGATATGGGCGCCGCATCAAGTGGACACTCCGGGCGCGTGCCCCATGGCGTGCCGGGCACTTCCATCATCCCGCCCAATAGCCCCGCATCCGGGCGGCGGCGCAGTAAAACGGCAGGCGGCTTATCACCTGTTTCATCCCCCGTGCTATGCAGGACAAAGGCCGCCCCGTAACGGACCCGCAATTTGGCCTTGGGCGTTTTGCGCGGATAATCCGTCTGTGCATCGGCCGCATGCGCCGCGCAGGCCCATTGCCATGGGCATTGCGCGCAGGATGGATTGCGCGGCGAACACAGGCTGGCCCCCAAATCCATCAAGGCTTGGCCATAATCACCCGGACGTTTGGGATCGGCGATCTCGCCTGCCGCCCGGCGAATATCCCCCTTGCCTTTGGGCAGTGGGGTTTCAATCCGGCGCAAACGGGCGATAACGCGTTCGACATTGCCATCAACAATATTGGTTGGCTCATTAAAGCAAATTGCGGCCATAGTCGCCGCCGTATAAAGCCCAATTCCGGGAAGCTTTAAAAGCGCAGCCTCAGTGTCTGGAAATATCCCGCCATACTCATCGCGCACAACTCCCGCACATTTATGCAGATTTCGCGCACGGGCATAATAACCCAACCCTGCCCACATCGCCAGCACCCGATCCCGCTCGGCATTGGCAAGATCAATCACCGTTGGAAAGGCGGCCAAAAACTTGTCCCAATAGGGCTTAGCATGCGCTACTGTGGTTTGCTGGAGCATAATTTCAGAGAGCCACACGGCGTAAGGATCAGCTTTGCGCCCGGCGGCGCGTTCTTCGGGACGAATGCGCCATGGCAAACTGCGGCCGCTTGCATCATACCAACGCAGCAAATCCCGGCGCAACCGGACAATTATTTTCATCTCTAACGGTTTTGTCATAGCAAAATAGTCTTTGCGCGCTTTACGCGGCGCTCGCAATATTGCATTTTGTCCTATGGCCTTAAACGGACGAGATAAAGCCGCGGTTACGCGCTGGCTGGAAACCCAGCGGGGGCGCAAGCAATTTCGCCATGCTCCGGCTGCCGGTGAAGCTATGTCGCGCATCATCCGTCCCATGGCTAAAAAATATAAATCCGGTTCATCCGCCCGCCAGCTTATCCCGCATTGGGAACAAATTGTCGGCATGCGCTGGGCTCGTATCTCTCGTCCTGTGAAATTTATTGGCCAGCGCGGTTCACGAACACTGGTGATTAGCGCGCCGGGCGCGGCCAGCGGCCTTATAACTGCCGCATCAACCCAAATCATTGACCGCTTAACACCTTTCCTAGGGGCTGGATATGTGCAGAGGCTCAAAGTCGTGCCCGACATGCGGCGTACTGATACTCATCCAGCGCCTCCGCCCAAACGCGGCCTCTCCCCACGCGAGCATACCGCACTGCAATCACTTGTGGAGACGGTTGACAATAATGCCTTAAAACAAGCTTTAAAAGATTTAGGCGAAAAGATTATAACGCGCCCGCAATAAGACTGACGGCCCAATAGGACAGATAATTATGACCCGTATTTTCAACATAGTCGCCTTGACAACGGCCCTGATAACCAGCGCAGCCTGTAGCCAGGCTTCGCCCCCGACCGATACACATGCACAGCCAGCGGCCTCAACAGAGATCGCAGCGCCCGTTGCCCCCGTTCACACTACCGATGCGGCACCGCAAGACCAGAGTCGCACAGATCACACAACTCTCGCCGCGCAAGCCCCAGAATTAACGCCGGAACAACAGGCGCAACAACAGGCCTATGAGGCGGCTGTCGCCAATATCGACCATGCCCTGACTGAGGCACCTGATGATCATGTTATTGGCGATGTTAAAGCCCCGGCCACAATTATCACCTATGCGTCTGTAACCTGTCCGCATTGCTCTGACTGGTTTACCAACCAATGGCCCGGCGTGAAAAAAGATCTGGTTGATACCGGGAAAATACGCTTTATCTTCCGCGAATTCCCAACAGCTCCGGCGCAACTCGCTATGGCAGGCTTTCTTATCGCCAATTGTGCCGATGACGCTAAATTTTTCGATAATATAGTCGCCCAAATGGTCGCGCAAAAAGATATTATGGATGCTGCTGCCGCTGGCAAAGGCCAAGAAACCTATCTGGAGATTGCGCAAAAGGCGGGGCTAAAGGATCAAGCCGCTATGGATGCCTGTTTTACCGATAAAGCCGGATTTGATCAGATCAACCGCTCTATGCTGCGAGCCGAAGCGGCCGGTGTGGACGCCGTGCCTAGCTTCTTTATCAATGGCGAGCGGTATAAAGGCGACCAGAGTGTAAAAGCTCTGGCAAGCCAGATTGCAGCGGCTAATGCCGGTGGCATCACGGCATTGCCCAAGGATAATATGACAAAATTACCCAAAAAACGCCCATAAAAGGCCTTATCCACAACTTGACGTGTTCATAAGCCGTTAACGAATTAACAAAACCTTTACATCATTCTTGCGTTTGAAAGCGAAATTGCGAGACTGATATATGAAAACTTTACAGAAAAATGATTCGGTGATGAATAACAATATAACACGACGTATCGCGGCAGCCATGATTTTAGGCACAGGCTTAACCCTAAGCGCTTGCGGCGGTTCAGGCAGTAATGCCGCTAAACCGTCCAACGGCGCTTCAAATTATGAAGTGGCTGGAGATCATGTTATTGGCAATCCGGATGCGACTGTCACAGTTGTTGAATATGCCTCTGTTGTTTGCGGGGCTTGTGCTAATTTTCACACAACGGTCTATCCGGACTTCAAAAAGAAATATATTGATAGCGGCAAAGTACGGTTTGTGTTTCGTGAATTTCCAACCGCGCCTGAAACCCTTGCCCAAACCGGCTTTCTTATTGCGCGCTGCGCCAATGAGACGAAATATTTTGAAAATATCTCGCTGCAATTCAAACGCCAGAGGCAGATTTTCAAAGCCGCTAACAACGGTACAGTTCGCGACGAATATTTAAAAATCGCCAAATCGGCCGGCTTGTCCGAAGATGAATTTTATAGCTGCGTCACCAGCGAGGATAATATTGCGGCACTGCAAAAAGTCTATGACGGCGGCACAGAAGCCGGCGTTCGCTCCACCCCGTCGTTCCTTGTGAACGGTGAATTAGTCACAAAAACGGCCAATTATCCGCAGCTTTTCACCATAGAAAGTTTTGACGAATATCTCGCCCCCTTGCTGGGAGAGGAAGCTCCGCCTGCAGATGCGCCTGCGGCGGCAGAGACAGACAAGCCCACAAAAGACGCTCAACCCGAAGCCGGCGAATAATCCATGAGCGCACTGGCCTTTGAAAAAATCAAACTGACGGGATTTAAATCCTTTGTCGATCCAACCGATTTTTTTATACAGCCGGGACTAACCGGTATCGTCGGACCTAATGGTTGCGGCAAATCCAATCTTCTCGAAGCGATACGCTGGGTCATGGGGGCTAATTCCGCCAAGGCCATGCGCGGGTCCGCCATGGATGATGTCATATTTTCCGGCACTAAACAGCGTCCTGAACGAAACCAAGCCCATGTCACCCTGACGATTAACAACCAAGCGCGCATGGCTCCGCCGATGTTTAATGACGATGACTCGCTGGAAATCACCCGCCTCATCACCAAAGGCAAAGGCAGTAAATATCAAGTCAATGGCAAAACGGTTCGCGCCAAAGACATTCAGCTTCTTTTTGCTGATGCCAGTACAGGGGCCAATTCCCCGGCCCTTGTACGCCAAGGACAAATTAATGAGCTGATCTCGGCCAAGCCCGAAAATCGCCGCCGCATCCTCGAAGAAGCTGCCGGTATATCGGGCCTACATACCCGCCGCCATGAGGCCGAATTGCGTCTGCGGGCCGCCGAAACCAACCTATCCCGTCTTGATGATGTTATAGGCCAGATCGAGAGTCAGCTTTTATCCCTGCGCCGGCAATCACGCCAAGCAGCCCGTTATAAACGTCTGGCAGGTGAAATTAATGAATTTCGGGCCTTACTCTGGCTCAAACGCTGGGAAACCGCGCTGGAAACATTGGCAGGTGCGCAAAAATCGCTCTCTCAATGCCAAACTATTGTCCAAGATACAGCCGCCCGGTCCGCTGAATTAACTCGCGTGGCGGCGCAGCTTAATGAAACGCTGGATCCCAAACGTGAAGAACAGATTATTGCCGCCGCGGTTTTAGCCCGGCTTAACGCCGCCAAAGAGGTACTCGACGCGGATGAAACGGCAGCCAAAAGCGAAATTCGCAAGTTAGAAAGCCAGATCGAACAGCTTAAATCCGATTTCGAACGCGAAAGCGGTATTGTTGACGATGCAGCCGAGGCCGAAGCACGTCTGGCCGCGGAATTCGCGCAACTTAATGCCGTTAAAGATACAAGTGCGGCGCTGGACGCTGCAGCGGATGAAGCCGAGGCCGCTATAGCGGCACGCTCTATACTTGAGGCCGATTATAATGAGCTAACACGACGCTCTGCTGACCAAAATGCGCGCAAAGAGTCGACTGAGCGCGAGATCAGTCAATCGGAATATCGTCTTGGCAATATAACCCGCGAGCTTGAACAGGCCCAAGACAGCTTGGCAGCTCTGAATAAAGATAATGGCACAAGTCAAAATCTGTTTGCGGCCGGAGCCAAAGAGGCCGAGGCGGCATTAACGGCGGCGCGCGCCTTAGAGCAATCGCGAACAAGTGCCCGCACTGAAGCCGAAGCCAAAGACCAAAGCGCGCGCGAAACCTTATCGGAATTACGCCAAGCGCTCTCGAAACTATCAGGCGAGCGTACAGCTCTCGAACGGCTTTTGGCCCGCAGCCAATCCGCCGATTGGACACCCGCTTTAGATACTCTGGATGTAACAAAGGGCTATGAGCAGGCTCTTGCCGCTGTATTAGGCGAAGACCTTGACGCCGGTATAGGCGGTGCGGGATCATTGCGATGGACAGGCGCGGGCAAGCCCGAACAAGCCTTGCCATCGGATATCCGGCCTCTCTCTGATTTTGTAAGCGCTCCGCCGGAATTATCCGCACGACTCTCGCAAATCGGAATAGCTTCGCAAGAGGATATCTCTGTGCTAGCCAAGGCGCTTTTACCCGGTCAACGCCTTGTGAGCCTGCAAGGGGCGGTTGCCCGTTGGGATGGGTTTAAAATTGAAGCCGGCGCTGAAACCTCAGCGGCTATAAAACTGAAACAGCTTAACCGTCTGACTGACCTTACCGCCGAAATTACAGCCGCAGAAACGGATGTCGAGACAGCCAAAGCAGCGTTTGAAACCGCCCGCGAATTCCGGCAAGCCGCCGAACAGGCGGCCCGCCAGGCCCGTCAAGCGCTGCCTGATCTGGAGCGTAAAGACCGCGCAGCCCAAGCGGCTTTATCACAATATGAAACCGATATTGCCCGCGAAACGGCGCAGAAAGCCTCGCTGGAAGACCGTATCGCCCGGCTGATGCGCGAAATTACAGAACAAAAAGAACACTTTGCGACAGCCAAATCCCGTTTGGCCGATTTAGACAAGGCTGAAGATTATTCAGCACAGCAAGACAGCTTGGCTGAAAAACTCGGCGAAGCGCGCGCGCGCGCAGACGAGGCCAGCGGTCTGTACCGCAGCTTGAAAAATGATGCCGATGCCCGTGCCGCACGCCTCAGCGCGGTTGAAAGCGAACGAGCCAATTGGGCGCGGCGCAGCACAGCCGCCAAAGACCGGGTTGAAAGCCTGACTTTGCGGTTAGAAAAGGCCCGAATGGCGCTTCATTCAGCGACCGACGGGCCGGACCAATTTGCAGAACGCCGCAATAGATTATTCTCGGAATTAGCCGCAGCCGAAAGTCGCCGCAATGCAGCCGCCGACGGGCTATCGGCTGCTGAAACGGCTGTCCGTAATGCAGATAGCGCCGCGCGCGAGGCGGAACAGGCCCACGGCACGGCCCGCGAAGACCGCGCCGCTGCCGATGCCCGCCTGACAGCCGCGCAAGAACGCGTGAGCGAAACACAAGCCCGTATCATGGAAACTGTGTCTTGCGAACCGGCAGATCTGGCATCCAAACTCGGCGAGCTTGATCCGGAAAGCGGGCTAACGGATATGGATATTGAACGTAAGTTGGAGCGGCTGCAAAAAGAACGCGAAAAAATGGGCGGCGTTAATTTACGCGCCGATGAAGAAGCCGCCGAGCAAGAAGAACGCCTATCGGCCATGATGGAAGAACGCACCGACCTTGAAGCGGCCATTGCCCGGCTGCGCGAAGGGATTGATGAGTTGAACTCCGAGGGGCGGGAGCGATTGTTAAAAGCCTTTGATACGGTAAATGGGCATTTTGGCCGATTGTTTACAACGCTCTTTGGCGGCGGCGAAGCAGCCCTTGCGTTAACCGAATCCGATGATCCGCTCGAAGCCGGTCTTGAAGTTATGGTTAGCCCTCCGGGCAAAAAACTCGGATCTATGAGCCTGATGTCAGGCGGTGAGCAAGCCTTAACAGCCACGGCCCTGATTTTTGCGGTGTTTTTATCCAACCCCGCCCCGATTTGTGTGCTCGACGAGGTTGATGCGCCGCTTGATGATGCCAATGTCGCCCGCTATTGTAATTTGCTCGACGCTATGACGAAACAAACGCAGACGAAATTCATTACCATTACCCATAATGCCGTCACAATGAGCCGGATGGATCGCCTTTTCGGGGTGACTATGGCTGAACAAGGGGTCTCGCAACTCGTATCCATTGAATTAACTCAAGCCGAACGCCTTGTTGCGGCCGAATAATTTTTGTGGCTATAGGCTGAAATCGAGGCGGTGCCCTGTCAATCGAAGCAAGACGATATAACGGTGATGTGATGAGCTGTGTTTCGCTATTGCAATCGGATAACGCTAACCAGAGTTACAGATTGATATGGAGAGCGATATGAACCCTTTAAAGACACCTGTTAAATCACTATGCCTGACCCTTGCTACAGTCAGTTTAACCGCCCTCGCGCCCGCCGCCTTTGCCGCCGGCAGTGGCAGCACAAGCGGATCATTAGGTGGCGGTGCAAACAGATCCACACCAACAACCAAACAATATGACCCCGTGAAAGATTACCAAAGCGGTATTGCTTATCTTAAAGCAGAAGATTACAAAAAAGCGGATAAGAAGTTCAAACGCGTTCTTTCGGCCACATCCCGTCATGCACCCAGTAATTATTATATGGGTATTGCCAAAGTCGGTCAGGCTAAAGATAAAAGCGCCATACGTTATTTCAAAAATGCTATTCGCTATCAGGATGGGTTTTATGAAGCCAGTGCAGGATTAGGCAAAGCCTATGCTGTTACAGGTAAAACAGAAAAAGCCCAATCTGTCTTGACCAAGCTGCAAACAGAAGCCGCAACATGCGGGACATGTGGCAATGCTGAGCGAATCAATAATGCTATTGCCGATATTGAAACGGCTCTGGCTGGCGGCGTTAAAAAGACCTCTTTTCTGTCCCCATTTGGTCCGGATGCATTGGATAAACAATATTTTGCATCCGTTAGCTTGATCAACAAAGGCCAATATCAGGCCGCCTTTAATGATTTGTCATTGACGTCGGCAGCAGCAGGGCCGCATCCTGATATTACCACCTATATGGGATACACGCAGCGTAAAATGGGCAATTATAAAACCGCCAAAAATTACTATGCGCTCGCCCTTGCCGTTGATCCGAACCACAAAGGCGCCAATGAATATTTAGGCGAGCTTTATGTCGAAACCGGTGAAATGGATTTGGCGAAACAACAACTCGCAAAATTAGAAACGATTTGCACATTTGGCTGTATCGAAGAAAATGAGCTGCGCGCGTGGATTACCGACGCCCTTCCGTAAGTATCCCTCTGTCGGTTCTGCAAACATCAGGGCTGGCTTTAACTTCTGCCATGGCTATGATTCTAGCCATGGTATTTTTATCAGGCTGCTCCCCTTCCCCCGCAGATACGCGTCTGGATATGCCTCATATTGCCCGTTGGGCCCAAGCGGAAACGGATTTACCGGCTCTACTCTCCCAAGAACCCAACGAATGCCTACACCGCGCTAAAACAACCGCAATTCAAAACGATATTTACCTAGGCCGGCTAGCATTTCGCTCACCCTTTTTATTAGGGGGACAAGCAGCGCGGCGCGGCCTGACCTGCCAAGCCTGCCATACCCAAGGTGCGCGCAATCCACATTTCTTTGTAATTGGATTATCGGATGCGCCCGGTAATGCCGATGTAACCAGTTTCCACTTTAGTGATGCTTTGGGCGATGAAGTCTTTAACCCAGTATCGATTCCCTCTTTATCCGATGATGAGCGCGGCGTTGACTATGATGAGGAGACTCAAGCCTTAGAAGCCTTTGTGATGCGCCTCATAACAAAAGAATTCACTGGTCCACGCCCTGAACCAGAGGTTTTTCGCGGATTAATGCAATATTTGCGACATTTGGATAATATGCAATGCCAAACCCTTACCTTAGAAAAACAAGAATTACTGGCGCATAAAATCAAAGTCATTACTGAAAGTTTTCAAACACTTAAGAGTAGTGATTTTGATGGCAACACGATAAATTTCATGACCGCAGCTCTGAGACGGGAGTTAGGGCAACTCTATAAACGCTTCCCGAATCATCAACAGATACAAAACCAGCTCTCGCAGATTAGCCAAGCACTCAATAGCCGCGGCGGCGACATTTCATCGACTCACATCACAAAAGCAGCCGATTTATGGGCCTCAATGCCCCCCTTGCTAACCCAAAATTACAAGGGTTCGCTCTTTCACCCCAATAGTGTCGTAAAATGGGCCGCGGCGCCATAAATCCATCTTCGCGATAGCACAGATTGTCGCATGTGCTTTATTTAGATAAAAATCGTTATTTTTCAACACCCTAACAGCACCACCCCCATGGTTGACTTCACGCAGCCATATGGTTAGGTTCCGCGCGCTTTCTGAGGGTCTTTTGTGGCGTTTGGAAAGTGAATTAACGGTCATGACAGAAAAGAGCAAAAACCCTCCTGCATCATCATCCCAACCGGATCTCGATAGCCTTGAAGCGCGCGTCAATGCCGCAAAA
This sequence comes from uncultured Caulobacterales bacterium, assembly GCA_964654665.1. Taxonomy (GTDB): domain Bacteria; phylum Pseudomonadota; class Alphaproteobacteria; order Caulobacterales; family Maricaulaceae; genus CALCKU01. The sequence continues at coordinate 10,783 of CAZZKV010000041.1, forward strand.
AAACGGCACAAAGGTCCGGACCGTGAAGACACAGACGGGTCCCTTCTTGGCATGGCATGGCGGTTAAGCACAGAATTAGTAGTCGCCGTTCTGGTTGGCACAGCTTTGGGTCATGGCCTGGATAAGCTTTTCGGAACGTCGCCATGGATATTATTGGTTGGTCTTGGGTTTGGATTTGCCGCAGGAATAAAAAATACGCTAAGGGTGGCCGACAAAATGGACGCCAAAACAGCGCATATTCCTATCGGTAATGATATCGAAGACTTAGAAGATGAAGACTAAAGGAGAGGGCCGTGGCAAACGACCCCATGCACCAGTTTAAGATCAGCAAGATCTTTGACCTGCCGGAAATCGCCGGACATGATATCTCATTTACAAATGCCTCTTTATGGATGGTGATCGCCTGTCTCGCGGTCATCATTTTCTTCGCCCTTACCGCCAAGGGCAAATTAATTCCGGGCCGGATGCAATCGATTGGCGAAATGAGTTATGAGTTTATTGCCAATATGCTCAAAGACACAACAGGGCCCGAAGCCATTAAATTCTTCCCCTATGTATTCACCATTTTCTTTTTCATCCTTTTCATCAACCTCTTTGGCATGAACCCCTATGCCTTTACCCCAACGGCGCATCTGGCGGTTACAACAGCATTGGCTCTCTTGACGGTAGGAATGGTTGTTATTGCTGGTATTTGGAAAAACGGCCTAAAATGGTTCAAAATTTTCGCGCCCTCTGGCCTGCCGATACTAATGTATATCATTATTATACCGATTGAGATTATTTCCTTTCTCAGCCGTCCCGTCACACTGGCTGTACGGTTATTCGCCAATATGACAGCCGGTCATGTCATGCTCAAACTCTTTGCTATTTTTGCCGCTTTTTTGGTGGGCAAAGGCGGCATTATGGCAGGCGCAGCGATTGTTCCCGTTATCGGAACCATGGGTATTGTCGCTCTCGAATTCCTCGTTGCAGGACTGCAAGCTTTTGTGTTTGCTATCCTGACCTGTGTTTACCTCAATGACGTTTATCACGTCGATCACTAATCTTATTCCATAATCCCAAGGAGATCTTATCATGGAAGCAGAAGCAGCAAAATTCATCGGTGCCGGTCTTGCCGGTACAGCGCTTATCGGTGCAGGCATCGGTATCGGTAGTATTTTCAGTAACTATCTTGCCGGCGCTCTTCGCAACCCGTCAGCCGCAGCCTCACAACGCACAAACCTATTACTTGGTTTTGCGCTTTGCGAAGCGACAGGCCTTTTCGGCTTCGTTCTCGCGATGATTATCCTGAACGGTTAGTCTTAAGACGATTATCCAGAGGAGTACGCCATGGCGGCTGAAACACCCTATAAAGACGGCGACCTTGCGGCAGAAGCCGCAAGCGGTTTGCCGCAGCTCGATTATTCGACATGGGTTGGCCAGATATTCTGGCTTTTCATCACATTTGGCGTCCTTTATTTCATTCTGGCACGCTTTATCCTGCCTAAATTGGGCGGGACGATTGTGGAACGGGCGGACAGAGTCGCCGATGATCTGGATGCCGCCTCGCGTATGCAACGCGAAGCGGAAGAAGCCGAAAAAGCGTATAACCAATCGCTGGCCGATGCCCGGGCTAAATCGCATAATGTTGCAGAATCAACGCGTAAGGCGATTGATGAAGAAATTGCGATAGAAACGGCTGCGGCCGATGCGGAGGCTGCGCGTCAAAGCGAGACTGCCGAAGCCCGCATTCGCGAAATGCGCAAAGCCGCTTTGGCCAATATTAATACAATTGCTGCGGATGCAGCAGACGATATTGTCAAAACTTTAACCGGCAAAGCCGTTACGCCAGCGGCCCTCAAAGCAGCCTTTAAAGGATAGGAGGCGATTATGTTAATTATGGCTTCTGCGGCTCACGCGCCCTGGTATCTCGATTCTCGCCTATGGGTGGCTATTCCTGTTGTCCTCTTCATCGTTTTTGTTCTGTATAAAGGTGCGCTTAAATCCTTAGGCGCAGCTTTGGATGAACGCTCTGCGAAAATTGCTGCCGAGCTGGAAGAAGCGCGACGGTTACGCGAAGAGGCCCAAGCGCTTCTGGCGTCGTATCAACGCAAGCAAAAAGAAGCTCAGGCCCAAGCCGATGATATTGTCAAACAAGCGCGCAAAGATGCGGAAGCTATGGCCGCAACGGCTCGCGCTAATTTAAAAGACCGGCTTGAGCGGCGCGCAGCTATGGCCGAAGCTAAAATCGCTTCTGCTGAGGCCCAAGCCTTAACCGATGTCAAAAGACGCGCAGCCGATCTTGCGATTGAAGCCTCCGAAGCAATCATGCGCAAGACCCTGACAGCCAGCGATCACAGCAAGCTTGTTAAAAACGGCATCACCCAAATGGATAAAACTCTAGGGTAAGTCCAAAAGTTAAGTCCTGTAAATAGCCTATAAAGTTTATTGCCTATTGAGAAAGCTGTCGTCATAAGAAGGCACGGTTTTATGGATATTGCGTGACGGGCCCAACACTAACATTGGAAAGATTAAACCATATTCAAGCCTTGCGCGGAATCGCAGCGCTTATGGTTGTTTTTAGCCATTTATTCCACATAGACCGTAAATATAGTGGCGATCCAATTTTACCCGACACTTTCTTATTCGGTATGGCGGGTGTTGATCTGTTCTTCGTCATTTCCGGGTTTATCATGGTCTATATCACGCGCCAATGGACTGGTGGGTCATGGCGACGCCTACCTGAATTTCTCTTTGCCCGCGCCGCCCGTATTTATCCGCTCTATTGGATTGTCAGCCTTGTCGTGCTTATCATTTATCTTATCCGTCCCGATGCCGTATTTAGTGCAACGCCCGGAACGCCTGATTTTTTCAAATCCTTCCTACTTTGGCCTGATACCGTATCTCCCTTGCTTGAAGTCGGGTGGACACTTGTTCATGAAATGAGCTTTTATCTGATTTTCGCGCTGATTTTAATCTTGCCGCCATCCCGGCGCTTATGGGGTTTATGGGTTTGGGGCCTCGGTGTTGTTTTGGGATATAGTGTCGGCATGTCCGCCAAAAACCCTGAACTGGCTATTCTCTTTAGCCCGCTCAGCCTTGAATTCATTCTGGGCGGACTTATAGCCCATTGGGCTTATCGCGAAACGCCAATTACCGTCTCGCCGCATGTCCTGATTATCATTGCAGGGCTCTTATTTATAATGGCTATAGGACGACTGGGGCATTTTCCGAATGACCCATTGATCCGAACGCTTTTTCTCGCGCTGCCAGCTGCTATGCTTGTGCTGGCGTGCCTTTTGCGCGATCAGCGTCGCTTAGCCTGTCCCCGCATTCTTGTCTCTCTCGGTGACTGGTCTTATTCGCTTTATTTAACACATATTTTAATCTTAAGCTTAGCGGGGCGTTTATGGTCAATGGTGCGTATAGACGGGCCGCTAGATAATGTAATCGCTCTTGTATTTATCGCTATTGCCGCAGTCGGGGTGAGCGCCCTGACATACCGATATATCGAGCATCCCCTAGTAAATGCAGCGCGCCGCACGCGCGCCGCGCTCTTTCGCTGATTACTCTGCCGCCTCGGCTACGTCTGCCGGCGGGCGCCAGCGCAGAACCGGTTTGCGCGCCGCTTGTGTTTCATCGAGCCGGCGCATGGGTGCATAGATCGGGGCCTGTTTAAAGTTTTCAACATCCCCTGTTGCCTGAGCATTGCGAGCGCGCTCAGCCAGATGCCGCATCGAGCCGATAAAGCGGTCAAGCTCGCCCTTGCTTTCGCTCTCTGTCGGTTCAATCAGCATCGCGCCATGAACCACCAATGGGAAATACATCGTCATCGGATGATAGCCTTCATCAATCATGGCTTTGGCAAAATCCAGTGTTTCAACGCCCGTATCTTTCAGGAAACTATCATCAAACAGCGCTTCGTGCATACACGTGCCGCCAAAAGCCGGACTCATCACATCAGAGAGCGAGGCCTGCACATAATTGGCATTAAGGACGGCATCCTCTGTTGCCTGTTTAAGCCCATCGGCGCCATGGCTCATCATATAGGTGAGCGCGCGGCTATACATCCCCATTTGCCCGTGAAAGGCACACATGCGGCCAAAGCTTTTGTCATCCGCCGTTTCAACCAGATCAAAGCCGGTCTCTGTTTTCACCACATAAGGCA
>CAZZKV010000042.1:0-13763 GCA_964654665.1 uncultured Caulobacterales bacterium
GCCAACTGGATGATGGGTGACTTATTTGGCGCGCTCAATAAGGCTGGCATTGAGTTGGAAGACAGCCCTGTCTCTGCCGATAAGCTCGGCGGTTTACTTGAGCGTATTGCGGATAAGACCATTTCAGGTAAAATTGCCAAAACCGTTTTTGAGAAAATGTTCGAAGGCGGCGGAAGTGCTGATGAGATCATAGAGAAAGAGGGGCTCAAACAGGTCACGGATACAGGCGCGATTGAAAAAATGGTTGATGATGCCATTGCGGCCAATGCAGCTCAAGCTGAAAAGGCCAAAGAGAACCCGAAACTGCTCGGTTTTTTCGTGGGTCAAGTCATGAAAGCCAGTCAGGGCAAAGCCAATCCACAAGCTGTAAATGAGATATTACGAAAGAAGTTGGGGGTATAACTATTGACCTATAAAACCGAATATTCAGTTGGGGCGACATTATTGGCGGCATCCGGTGGTCTTGTCTGTGCAATTATTATTTGGTTTGTTTTTTCCCGATATTTCGGACTTCAAAGTTCAATAGCGGGCACAATCGGGGGAGTTATTGGAGGTGTAGAGTATTTTGTACTGCGTTACATACTCTCTCAAAAATATATGCCGCGGGATAAGGATAGATGAAAATTCAAGAGGGACCAGCATTTAGCGCATTGGTTATTGGCGCTGGTATTGCTTATCTCACATGGAATGAGACACAGAATATATTATTGGCGTCTCTGGTTGGAATAGCCGTTGCACTCGCGGATTATTTCTTATTAATTTGGATACAGAAATTTAAATCAAAGAAGTAACTTATGGCTCTTAATATCGAAAAAACTCAGAGTGTAACCGACGCGCTTAACAGCCGTATTACGGTTCGGCATTTTTTAAATAAACCGGTTCCGGATGATGTGTTGCGCCGTCTTTTCACTACCGCATTACGCAGTCCTTCTGGCGGTAATTTACAGCCTTGGAAAGTGCATGTTTTACGCGGAGCGGCTTTGAAAGCCCTAACAGAAGATGGTGTTAAACGAGCACAATCGGGCGTGCAGGAAACACCCACCTATGCAGCCTATCCTAGTCCGCTGTGGGAACCGCAACGCAGTTGGCGGTATAAATTGGGTGAGGATATGTATGGGTGTCTTGGGATAGAGAAGGATAATAAACTCGGACGGTTGATGTGGCTCATGCAAAATATAAAATTCTTCGAGGCCCCGGTCGGGGTTATTATTACAGGAAATAAAAAACTCGAAATGCCTCAGCATCTTGATATTGGAATTTATTTGCAATCTGTTATGTTATTGGCACGCGAAGAGGGACTTCACACCGCACCCCAAGGGTGGTGGCGTCATTGGCCTGATCTTTTGAGCGATCATCTTACCATAGATGAAGATGAAGAGGTTTTAGTCGGATGTTCGCTTGGTTATGGTGACCCAGATCATAAAGTAAATGGTCTTTATGCCGACCGTGCTACTTTGGGTGATGTGACAAAATTTTATGATTAGTACCAAAACTGGCACGGATCATTATGGGAAAATGAGCTTGTTTTGGGCGAAATCAGTCCAAATTTTATAAAAAGACATTTTTTTTTATTTTATTTTACCGATCTTTTGTGCCGGTTATAGATGGTTTATACTTGAATTTTTTGATGTTTATACTTGTAATAATTATATTTTAATCATGTATAAATTTAAAAGTAACTTATATTTACTTATTTTAACGCGTATAAATACTTGTTAACCTTTATATCAATTAACCTTATATTTATTTCACTCCGTAAAAGTCTATTCTGAGAGCTGAGGATAGAAACAAATTTCTGCCCGGAACTCCCGGAAGGCAACATAATTTGCCCGAAGGTATTAGGTGATAGAAATAGGGGAGGCACACATGGCCTTTACTGATGTTGAAGTTCAAGAAGCGCAAGCCGCGATTGCGGCTGGTGCGAAATCGGAAGATTTGTTTCGGTTGGGGTTGATTTATTCAACCGAATTGGAAGACCGTGGTCCGGATTATGTCGAAGCGCATAAATGGTTCAATCTGGCGGCTATGATGGGGTCTGTACCGGCTAAAGCTTATCGTGAAGAATTGAAAATAGAAATGACATCCGAAGATGTAACATTGGCTCAACGCGCTGCGCGTGGGTGGTTAAAAGAAAATCGCGAGCTTTTAGATATAAATAAAGCCGCCTAAGCCGCTTTATCAAATTATTCTTATCCGTATGAAATTACGGTGTAATTGTTGTTGTTGCGCCGTCATTAAGGATAGCGGGGTCTGTGCCGCCGCCCTGACCAAATTGGTAGCTGACGTTGAAGTCAATCGGAATTGCGTTACGCAGATTTTGCATAAAGACGCCGACTTCTCCAATAGTAGAACGCGGGACAAAGATAATATCGCCGCGGCGTAGCTGCATATTATCATTATATTCGCGAATATTACGTAGTCCGTTTGCAATATTAACACTGCGCATCATCATACCACCATTCGGGGCTCGCCGTAATACAGCCACTTGTTTAGCGTTAGAGGTAGGACGCATACCGCCTGCCATAATAATAGCTTCTAATGCGCCAATGGGACCAGGTGTTGTATAGGTTCCCGGTGCACCGACATCCCCGCCAACATAAATTTGTGCTGGCGCGAAGGCGCGCGGTGTTACGGCTGTTGTAGGGTCGCGCAATTGTTTGGCTAACTCCCCCTGTATTAATTGCTGTACATGCGGCAAAGTTCTGCCTGCAGCCATAATGGGCGCAGCCATGGGCATAGAAATACGTCCGTCAGGGCCAACGGTCAATGTTCTGGATAATTCGGGCGCTGACGGGATAACAATGTCCAACTGGTCACCGGGAAATAGTTTGTATTGTGGTTCATAGTCCACCCAATGTTGAAATTGTCCCATGCCAGGGTGAGGGGCTGGCACTTGGTATGCGATGTGCTTTTGCCCTCTTAAGTGGTGGATAAAATTTTTGTATTTTTTAGGTCTTTGAGTGCGTGGATGGCGGGGTGAATAACGTCCCCCACCTAAATTTGCAGCCTGATAAGGGTTAATTTTATGCCCAAAGTGATTCGTTTTTCCATAAGGCCTGAGGCTATTTGTAGGCGTACACCCACTTAAAACGAGGGCGGAAACCCCCATAATTCCTACTAAAATAGCGGATTTTGCTCGAATTGTCATAAAAATAGCCTTTTGGCGTCAGAAACTTCAGTTTTTTCAACTGTTAACAAGAATGGATAACGAAAAATTAAAATTTAGCACTGCACTTTCGATTCTATAGAGATTGGGAAGGATATGTCATGGCTATATTGAGCCGTAAAAGAAGCCGCGGTGGTGGTGACGATGGCGGGAACTATGGTACGCAAAGTAATGTGGCAGAACTGACTGTCGCTGAATATGCGACGGCTATGCCCAATATTCGTATTGGGGATGTTATTCGTTCATTTGGCCGGCAATTGACCTGGATTATTCCCCTTTTATTCATCGGCATGATTGGCGCTTGGTTTTTAACAAAAGATTTTAAACGGAAATATCTCGCAGATGGCCGCGTTCTGGTACAGCTTGGGAGTGAATATGTTTATGAATCTGTTACGGGCGGTAATTCTCAAGGTTTGCAATTAACACCTGACCATATTGTACTTAATGAAGTTGGCTTGATGAAAAACCAGGAGGTGATTGAAAAAGTCGTCGGGGATATGGTTTCCAAATTTGGCGAACAACGCTTTGCGCCAATCGCATTTTCTAAAATTAACAAAGCCAGTAATGCACGTGACTTAAACGATGCCTATGTTGATCTTTATAAAATGGTTGAAAATAATTATGTTGTTCAACCTAAGCCAAAATCATCCGTTGTAGATCTTGTGTTTAAACACGAAGACCCTGAAGTGGCCAAAATTACAGTAAATGCTTTCATTGACGAATATATCCGTGATCGGAAGCGTATTTTTGTGGAAGGGACAGGCGATGCGATTTCCAAACGCCGCGAAGCCACAGAACAACAATTGCGTAATAATGAACGTCAAATTCAAAGGTTTCTTGCGGCCAATAATATATCGGATTTTGACAGTGAGCAAAAGGGAGCCCAAAAACGAACCGAAGATTTACGGGCTGCTTTAAATCTTTTGCGTGGCCAAATGTCTGAAACTGAAGCTGCATTAGCAACAGTTGAGCAACAATTGCGGGGCACACCAGAACAAATCGACTTATATGTTGATGATCGTGCAGCGCAACGCGTGGCACAATCAGAGTTGGAATTGAAGGCTTTATTGGGTAAATATCTACCCACAAGTAATATTGTGCGTCAAAAACAGGCGGAAATCCAAGAATATAGACAATTGCAAAATTCGCGGAGCGGCCAGGCGATAGGTGGACGGCGTGTTGGACCCAATACCGTTTATCAAGCTTTATTAACCCGCCGGAACACTTTGCAGTCTTCAGCAGACTCCTATCGTGAAAAAGAGTTTACATTACAACGTCAACTGGATTCAGTTGATGCAAAGGTCAAACGTCTGACCTCGCTTTCCCCAACGCTGGCTAATCTGGAAAGGGAAAAAGAAACAACGGCGGAACGGTTGAAAGGCTATACGAATAAGGAACAAGAAGCCTTGATTAATCAATCGCAATCACAAGCCGAAAGTGAAAATGTTCAAGTTATTAATTATGCTTTACGTCCGCGTAAGGGCCGTAATATGCGCATGATTATGTTCGCATTGGCAACTATTGGGTGGGGCTTTACACTCTTTATGTTTGCTCTACTCAAAGTGTTTTTGGATCCAAAACTATATTCTGTACCCAGTCCGGATAATCGTATGCGGTATACGCCTAACATGGATATACCCGAACCTGTCGCGCCGCCTATGCCATTTGAAATGCCTGAGGTGCCAGAGGCAGTTCCGGCCGCTGCAACCGCTGCATATATGCCGCAAGCATATGACCCGCCTGCATATGACGGCAGTGCGCAAAATTTCACGGCGCAACCTTATAATCCGGCCGCATATCCGTCCGAAGGATATTATACGCAAGGCAATACAGCCTATGATATGCATGATCCTGATAATCCGTATTTAAATGGTTCAGATGCAGGTTCGCTTCAGGAGCAATCGTTATTACAGAGCGATGTTCCCATTATTGGAACATTACCGACTTCCGAGAATTCATGAGGCATTTTGTTAAGCGGGTATGATAGTCAATCAAACGCACCCCTTAAGTCCGGTTCTTTCCGGGCTTATGTCACATCCACGGGCAGATGCGCATGGACAAATGATTGTGTGTACGGCAGCAAAAACAGGAGCGGGGACCAGCCATGTTACACGGAGTTTGGCTATGTTAGCCGCCGCGCAATTAGCCCCGGACGGTAAGCGGGTGTTTCTTGTCGATTATGATCTTACACAACAGATACAATCAGCTTATTTCATGCAACCCGCGCAAATGACTAATTATGGGACTATATCCGGCCCTTATGATGCGACCTTGGGGCGCACTCCTTTTTGGCAAGTGAGCCCGGAAGTTTTGGATGATACTGGCGTGCGCACTAGCCCAGGGGCCTATTGCGGCAGTTATATTGTCGATGCTCTTGGCCTGACAGTGACACAATTTCAATGGTCATCCATCAGAGATGGACAGACGGTTCATTTGATGAATGTAAGGGATTATTGGCATGCGGCGCGCGAACAGTTTGGTTTTGTTCTTGTTGATACGCCCGCCATGGATCGTAGTGACGTCGCAATGAATGTTATTGCTGAAGCCGATCATACTGTCTTAATCAGTGCAGATGTTGATGTCGGATTTGCAGGACATGGTGATTTAGCAAAGCAAATTACTATGGTCGGTGGTCATTGTGCAGGTATGATTTTAAATAGCGGCGCTCATATCAATGCCCATGAGGGACGGGGGGCATAATGGTATCGACTTATCATCATAATTCACATTCCTTGATACAACGCGATAGTGTTTTTATGTCGATCGTCAATGGCTTGGAAGGTCTGATTTATTTCTTATTGTTGATGTTTTTCTCCGGCGCCATCATTGGTTTATTTTTTACGGATTTGAGTAATCTTGACCAAGAAAATCCATTGGCGCGTCTCGCATGGTATCCGGCTTATGGATTAATAGCCTTGTTGTTATTGCGATGTATTCCGCAATTTATACGTATGGCTGCTTTTAGCCCATTGCTTATTCTATGTGTGCTTTGGTGCGGTTTATCAATGTTGTGGTCCGTTGACCCTGCGCTGACAATGCGGCGATCGGTTGCTTTATTAATAACCACGGCCTTTGGCCTTATGTTGGCGGCTCGATATGATTGGAATGAATTGGTACAAAGACTAGCTTTTGCCTTTGGTATATTGGCTGTTGTTTCATTACTCGTTGTTTTAATGAATCCGGCGCGCGGCATAATGTCGGAAATTCATATTGGCGCATGGCGAGGATTATGGGCTGAGAAAAATTACCTTGGAGGGCAAATGACTCGGGGACTTATCGTTATGATGTGCGCTTTTGCGATGAAACCCTCGCGAGGGTGGCTCTGGGTCCCATTGGGTTTTTTGTGTTTTGGTTTGGTGATTATGTCGACATCTAAAACCGCTTTATTAACGGCATTGATTGCTATCGCGACATTTATTACTGTGCGAATTTTTCGTCAATTTCCAATTCTACGACTCCCCGTCTTATATGCAATTGTTGCAGGCAGCGTTCTTTTTACGACCCTAATGCTGACGATACCTGATGTTATGTTCGAGTTAATCGGTAAGGAGCGTACTCTTACAGGCCGGACAGATATTTGGTCATTGTTAGTTGCGAGTATTAAAGAAAAGCCTTTGCTGGGATACGGTTATGGCGTTTACTGGATGGATCCATTAGGGCCATCATATTATGTCCGGCTGGTACTACAGTGGGGCATACCATCGGCCCATAATGGGTGGCTTGAAACTTGGTTGTCTGTGGGTGTTGTCGGGATTGCGGTTTTTGCTTTGCACTTCTTTGCCGCGCTTATATTAGGTATCATGAAAATTCGTAACGGCGGCGTTGAAACCTATTGGGTTGTTTTGACGCTATTATCATTTTTGATTTTTTCCATGTCAGAGTCATCTATTTTGCAACAGAATGATATCAGTTGGGTCATATTGGTTGCAACAACGGCGAAGTTATTTGCTTTTGAAAAGCCTTATTGGCGGCTGCGCCGTGATGGTTCTCGGCGATAATTCAAGTGTAAGACTTCTTTAAGTCGATGAAGTCTCAAGGGCTGCAGCGCCATATAATTTGGGTGTATAATTACCCCACCACAATATCTTACCAAGGCCTTGCGCTGTTTTTGCCATAAACCGTAAATAAGCAGGATGTTTAATGAGGCGAAGGGTTTGATAGATACAGCCATAAACTAATGTCTGTATGACACCGACCATCATCCATTTTGCAATATGGAGTGTTTTATGTTCGTCAGCAGCTTCTTGTGATGGGCCTTGGCCAAATGCAAAATTACGGGTCCAGAGATAATCAGGCGTCGCCCTTTTAGCCGGTACATGTTCGTAAGCAAAGGCTGCTTTTGACCATCCAATTTTCACGCCTTGTTCAAGGATATGGGCAAACATGGCATCATCTTCGCCTCCCACTTCATTGAGTGCAGGGTCAAAGGGGGGATTAGCGAGCGAACATCGCTGGAGGTCCACCAGACATCCACCTGTTCCAAATGTCTGAGTAATATATCCTTCGGGGGCGTCTGTTGTACGGGAAAAAAAGTCAATCATTTCTGCTTGGAACGGATTATCAGTATCCGGCATGACCGCATAAGCAGGCAGAAAGCAAAGGCCAGCATCATATTGTTCGCATATACGCATGAAAGTTGTCAGATAATTGGGACCAACTGACATATCATCATCAATAAAAATTAGATAACGTCCGCGTGCTTTTTCCAGCGCACCGTTACGCGCATTAGATACGCCAGGCTGCGGAATATGGGTATAAATAATGTCAATGTCAGATGTCTTGGCAAATGTGTCTATAAATTCACGCGCACTAGCTTGGGGATCATTATCAGCAACGATAATTTCAAGCTTGTACCCTTTTACGGCTTGGCCTTGTAAACTGTCGAGTAAAAGTTTTAGCCCGGCAGGGCGGCGAAATGTCGGAACAATGATAGAAATACTGGATGACCAAGTCATGATGAACCTTTTAAATTTTCAATGGCGGTTGTAATCGGCACCACCTGAGCGCCGCTGTCCTTAACGGCTTTGATAACAATTTCAAATTGCTCAGATGTACAGCCAAAATCACTGGGATTATCGCGAATATCGTGGGTGAAAATAGTTAACCACCCAGGCGTTTTTTTGAGGCTGTTGATTTGACCGAGCAGCCCGTTAAAGCTTTCATCTGCATAAAGGCGCGAAGATCGAATTTGGTTCAGATCACATTTGCCGCGCTCTACGCCGGAATGAATGCCGCGCAGACCCGTAAACCGCATTCCTAGAGTGTGTTTGAGGGCAGCCGTGGTTTCGCCGTAAGGATAAGCAAAACTGGTGCTGGGCGGTAAATTCAAGCGACTTAACGTGTTTTGATTGCGGTCAATATCGGCCCAGAACTCTGTGAGAGGCGTTTGCATACCGTCGATATGGTTGAAACTATGATCACCAATCTCATGGCCGGAATTGTGTAAGGCTTTCACATCGGGACCACTCATATGTAAGCCAAGGTGATTTGTTATTTTAAACAATCCGCAGGCAATATAGACAGTTGCTTGCCATCCTTCGCGTTCTAACGGTTTAATGCCACCGTTTATAGCCGAGAGCGGACAGTCATCAAAACTAAAGCTGACAATAGGGTGGTCTGTGTTTATCGCGAGGTTACGGCGGGCGGTAAACGGCATTAGGCGCCGCTTGATCTTATCGCTAAATTTTGAAGCCGGTTTATAAATGGCCGTAGTCATGACAAGGCTTCCGCATACCAACTGGCGCGCCATAGACGCAATGCCGTGAGTCGGAACCGCATTGGGATATGCTGGGTTTTAACGGTGAATTTTAAAACCGGCCGCATAAATCTTTGCCCAGGTATACGTCCTAATGTTTTTGAAACACTGTAAAGTTTGAGAGATCTCGCCAGTTCGGGATGACGGGTGGTAAACCGGAGATAGTTTTGTGCGCTATTTTTAAACCGGTCGAGTAGCGTATCCGTGTTTTCAAGGCCAAGGTGTAACGCTGGATTTTCAATATGTAACAAGCGGTATTTTTTAGCGACGCGGGCCGCCCACTCACTATCTTCCCAACCCCACCCTTTAAAGTTTGAATCAAAATCTTCAGCTTCAAGAACAGATTTCCGAACGCAAAGATTCGATGTGGCGACATGTTGCGGCCCTGTTGCAATACGATGTTCAAGTGGCAAGCAATCCGAAATTTCCGAAAGCGCGCGATGAACTTCTTGATCCGGTGTGTCGGCTCGGCTCGCAACTGTGAAACCGCCAAAAATAATGTCGGCTGTGTCATTTTTAATTATGTCGAGATATGTTTTGAGAAAATGTGGGCTGTCAGGGCGCATATCTGCATCCAGAAACAGAACAAAACCGGCTCGCGCATTGGTGGTAAGATGATTGCGGGCTGATGATCGGCCCGTATTATTCTCAGCAAAAAGTAGCGTGACAGGTAAGGGAGCACTTTTGGCAATATCAATCAGGGCTGTATTTATTTCGGTATTTGCTGTTCCATCGTCATAAAGACATATTTCAACAAAATTTAACCCCGTAGAATCGATAATAAGCTGTTCTAACAATTCCGCAGGGTTATCTCGAAAATAAGGAATTAAGACAGATAAAATGGGTTCGGCTGTGTCATGGGCCGCGTTTTTTATAAGTGTAATGTTCGGGCTCATTCTGCTGCCTCTAAAACAGGGATTTCCTGTTCTTTTTTCAGTATTTTTTTGAGACAGCGTTGAGTGATTTCGCGGCAATCAGCAGCATTAATAGCCAAGCATATAGCCATATAAATGGTTGCGCCAATTCCGGCTTTAACACCCAATATAATCAGATCATTCCATGCACTCATATCCGGAAGCAGGAGTATTACGCCAGCCATACAGCCGCAGGCAAAGCTGATTTGGCAGAGAGCTTTCAGCGGCAGTGGTAAAGGATAGTACCGCCGGCCAATAAGAAATGAGAGTATAAAGCCTAGCGTATAGGATATAAGGGTCGCATAGACAGCGCCCATTAACCCATAGATCGGGATGAGCCAGATGTTGAGAGCTAGATTTAAGATAACCGGTGGAACCATGGCCCACACGAACATTATCGTTTTTCCAGAGAGCATGAAAGCCCGCTGTGCGTAATAGCTGATAAGGCCGTTCATTACACCAGCGATAGCAATCAATGGCATAATTGTTATAGCTTCTGCTCGTACCGATTCACCCAAAATAAAACCAAATTCTTTTGCAACCAAGGCAATGCCAGTTGCGGCCGGCAATGTTATCCAAAGCAGTGAAGCTCCATATTGGCGCATAAGCTTAACAGAACGGTCTAGTCCTTCTTTTTCTAACAATGTTATAGCCATTGGTGTTGCAGCCATGGAAATCCAAATGAAAAGAATTTCAACAGATCGATTAGCTAGATTATAACCGGCGTTATATTGCCCAGCAGAGGCTTCACCCATTATACCCGCAATAAGATACATATCAGCGGAATTTAGCGCATAGGCCAAGAGTAAAGATATGCAAATAGGCATGCCATAGGTGAAATATGTATGCACTTTAGCCCGTTGAATTTCACCGCCCTTCATCCGCTTTAGTATAAATGGAAAGTCGATCACTAAGACAATAATCAGCGATGCCGATATACCAATAAAAGGAGCAATTTCCCTTAAGGGAGTTGCCAAGATAAGAATAATACCAATTGTGAAACTGAGTAGGGTTTGAATAGAATAAATCGTACTATAGCGCTTAATCCGGTGTGCAGCCTTATGGGCTTCAACGCCGAGGTTAAAGAAAATCTGGATACAGGTGGATGATAACGCCACGGTTAACAGCGTTCTCATCACCGGGGACAATGGTAATACCCATAATATAACTAGAACCATAATGAGAATAGGCGTGCAAAGGGCGGCTGCATAATAGTAAAGGGTTTTTAAATGTGAATTGACATCGCCTTCGCGCTCTGCCCGGGCCTGAAAACGTGCCATAGCGGCTTCAAGCCATGTAAATAATCCCATATGGGTAAATTGAAGCGTAATAATAGCGAGAGCATAACGGCCAAATTCTTCGCTATTGAGCAAACGCGTCAATATAACGATCGTCCCGAAACTGACAAAAATATTTGCCAAATTTACCGGGATATAGGCAAGCATGGAGCGGCCCATCATTTTGAACCTGCCTTCGTGGGATATAGTCTAAAAACCTCCATTACCGGATGTTTTCACTATCACCCAATAAGCACGGAATAGTTTTTATCATAATGATAAGATCAAATATGGCAGAACTGCGTTCAATATAATCTACATCAAATTGGACACGGCGGGCAACATCGGCGGCATTATGCAAGGGCCCGCGAGAGCCATTAATTTGCGCCCAGCCAGTCATGCCGGGCTTTACCTTATGACGATGGGCATATTCTTCGACAAGCTTATAACTTTCTATGTCACCCGTGCGCATGCCGACAGCATGCGGGCGCGGACCTACGAGTGACATTTCGCCTTTGAGAACATTAATAAGTTGCGGCAGTTCATCTAAACTTGTTTTGCGGATAAAGCGGCCAATTTTTGTAACACGGCTATCGCCTGCCACCGTTTGCTGTGCAGCCTTCAGATCTGCCATATCATTACGCATAGAACGGAATTTATAGACGTCAAAAATGCGATTGTTAAAGCCGTGTCGGGGCTGTTTAAAAAGGACAGGTCCGGGGCTATCGATTTTGATGAATAAGGCAATAAGCGCAAGAATAGGGGCCCCAAATGAGAGCGCTATCAGGCTAATAGTAATATCCATCATGCGTTTAATGGCCGTATGGCGTCCGCTTTTGGGATTGCCGGTTACTTCTCTCATGCCAATATTGGCGATTTGGGTTAGACGTTGCTGGACATGATTAAGGTTTTCAAATTCATCAACGACAAAGGCGATGCGGTTTGGCAGTAGACGCACTTGCTCGACGAATTGTTTTTTTCGGGTCTGTGCGCTGCTGGGTAAGGTCACAACGATCCGGTCAACATAAGGCAGTTCTGTCCAATCCAGAAGATCATTTATTTTCCCAACAACAGGTACCCCGTGAATATTGAGCGGCGCGCGTGAAATCCGGTCGTCAAAAATGGCGAGAATATTCAAATCGCGGCTTTTAGCATTTTCTTCAATCAGTCGCCGGGCGGATTCTGTAGCGCCCAGCATAACAATGGTTGGTGTTAAAGCGCTGCGGCTATGTAGTTTTGATGCTTGGATGTAGTAGAGCGAGTGCAAAAGAAATAAACTAATTGTGGCTAATAGGCCGGCCTTTGCCAAAGCATCGGGTTGAAATGTATCTGGCCTGACAATTAAGGCAAAGGATAACCAAAACCCGAGCGCAGCGGCAGCGGATAAACCCACTGTTTTCATATGCTGTCCATAGGTTTCAGATGGTGAAAATTGATGAGCTTTCATAACCCATAACATTAATATGAACACGCTAACGCCTAATGCACCCGCGGAAAGGGGGGCTATGATTCCGTTATTATTTAAACCGGTATAGGCATTCCAAATGCCAACGAGGATTATCGTTGTAATGAAAAATATATCGGCGAGGCGCAAGGCGAAGCGTAAGGCATTTATATTGGTTTTACGCTTTGGCAGAGTAATGTCCTCTGGCTTCAGGCGTTTGCGCCGGCGGTCTTGCAACGGGGTGGCTTTAGCCGGCGTGCGTATACGCGCTGCAAAATTATCCAAGTTTTCTACGCGGCGTTTCTCTTCAGATGCCCGTCTTTGAGTGCTTGATTGTGCCGTTAACGGCGCATTTTTCTTTATTGGCGTCGACATAAAAATCCCACTTATTTGTGGTTCTAATACGTCAATCTGGCAAACATCTCGTAAACAAAACCCAGAATTATCATTAGAAAACAGCGGAATATAGTGGCCAGAGAACAATTCTGTCTCAAATCGAGACAGTAAGCTTAATGAAGCGTAAAGTGGGGACCCCGTGATAGGTTGAGGCCACCTTATATTCAATAGCCTTGTAATAGGACGGTCTTTATGTGGGACCTTGGATTAGGGTTTTAATATGGGGTTCGAGCGGGAGTTTCCTTATTTGGTAATAATAACAGGTGATAATTTGGGTAGCCTGTGGATATGCCAGATGTGCTTCGGGGAGAAATAAATCCATATTAAGGGTGAATAATGCTTGCTCCGTCATTGCGTTTTCGCTAGTCCCACCGGCGGAGACGTGGCCGAGTGGTTGAAGGCGCTCCCCTGCTAAGGGAGTATGGGTCATAAGCCCATCGAGGGTTCGAATCCCTTCGTCTCCGCCATTCGCCTTCTTTAAGTCATTGATATTAAATAGAATAAAATTATTTGGAGAAGTGCTGGCCTACTTGTGGGCCTACCTTTAGCTGCGGTATTACCTAACATTACAATTTAGTAATTTCACTTAGTTTCATACCGTTTTATGAAGTACTGTACCAGAAAACTAACTTTTCAGATCGCACCAATGATTCTCCCTCCGACTGAGCCCCTGCGTTACCATCCACAACTTTGAGATTTCTGTTCACTTTTCGCCAAAATCAAACGTCCTGTTTCCCCCGCTAGTGGATGTCGGCCACAGATGTTTACAGCTTCGCCTATGGGGGCAAACCGGATGGTGTGGATGGCTCCT
>CAZZKV010000043.1:0-12111 GCA_964654665.1 uncultured Caulobacterales bacterium
TAAAACATGTTAGAGATTTCGGTATCCATCAGGGTACCAGCCCTGCGGGCTGTCCACACTATTGTGTCCGGTCAGTCGGTTCTCCTTCCTTGCCTCGTGTTGAGGCCGCGAAGGTTGTCATTTGGCTTCGCATTTTAGCGCCGAAGTCCGCCAAGGATAACGCATGGATAAATGACGCGTGAGGGTTATAGCGTATGACCGGATGATGTATAGATGGGGTTAGAAAGGCCTGGCCTTAATTTAGTCATATATCCACTTTACGCGGATGGTGAACCACGGCATAAGCGGGCCGAACTTAGCTGGCTATACCGGAGTAGGATAGGCGTCATGGATTTTATCAAACGCATTTTTACATGGTGGAACGGCGCGACCATTGGGACGTTGTTGGCTGTACGCCGTGGCCGTAAAATTGCTACCGATGAATATGGGAATAATTACTTTGAACAAAAGGGTGAGGGGTATGACGGGCGTAAACGTCGCTGGGTGACGTATAAAGGCTATGCCGATGCCTCGCGTATTCCGCCCGAATGGCATGGTTGGCTGCATCATATGTATGATGATCCGCCCTCCGCAGTACCTTTGCCTCGCCAATCTTGGGAAAAAGATCATAAGCCTAATCTAACCGGAACGGTCTATGCCTATAAACCCAAGGGCAGCCTTGACCGCGGCGGGGTGCGCGATAAGGTTTCGGGCGATTATGAAGCGTGGACACCTGATGGTTAGACAGCAGATTGGCTCTGTTATTACGACGCTATTGGTTGGCGGCGCTTTGTTCACAACGGCCACTGCGGCTAACCAAATGGGCGATGCGGTTGTCTTGCGGGCTTTGGATAAGGTGACGGCAACAACTCAGGATTTTACCGTCGCCATCGGGGAAAGCTTGAACTATGGCTCTCTGACGGTTGATGTGAAACATTGCGAGAAAAAGCCGCCCGAAGATATTCCAGAAACCTTTGCTTTTTTGCAAATATTTGACAAACGCAGCGATGGAAAAGGGCAAGAGGTAGAGCCAGAGACCGTGTTTTCTGGTTGGATGTTAGCCAGTAAACCCGCCGTGTCAGCATTGGATCATCCAGTATATGATGTTTGGGTTGTGGATTGTAAGGTCAAGCCGGTGACACGGCCAGCCTTAAGGCCTAATCCGGCGGATGAAAATTAGCCGTGATCTTAAGGGCTTCGGCCAATTTGGCTTTATAGGCGGCGCGCGGGATTTCTGTGGCGCCCATACGGGCAAGGTGGTCGGTTAGAAACTGGGTGTCCAGCAGGGCGTAACCGCCCGCATTCAGGCGCCCGACTAATTTTACAAGAGCGACTTTGGAGGCATTACTACGGCGCGAGAACATGCTTTCGCCGAAAAAAGCTCCGCCAATTGAGACGCCGTAAAGGCCACCAATGAGGGTATTACCCTCCCATATTTCAACCGAGTGGGCATTGCCTTGGTCAAAAAGCAGTCCGTAAAGATATTGAATGCCGTCATTAATCCATGTGTCTTCACGGTCCGGAGCAGCCTCTGCACAGGCTGCGATGACTTGCCGGAAGGCCGTATCATAGCTGACGCGGAAGGGCATAATACGCATGAATTTAGCAAGGGAGCGCGAAATATGCAGCCCGTCCAAAGGCAGAATACCGCGCATTTCCGGATCAACCAGATAAACACTGGGATTGTCACGGCCATCGGCCATTGGGAAAATACCGGCGCGGTAACAGTCCAAAAGCTCGGAAGGCCCGAAGGAACTCACAGGTTAATCCTGCTCAGCCAGCCATGTTTCCAGCCAATGGATATTATAATCCCCGCTTTGAAAATCCGGATTATCAAGCAAGGCTTCATGCAGGGGCTTTGTCGTTTCTATGCCGGTGATAACCATTTCGCCGAGTGCACGACGCAGGCGCAAAATAGCGCCCTCGCGTGTGTTGCCCCAAACAATCAGCTTGCCGATCAAGCTGTCATAATAAGGCGGGATAGAATAGCCGGAATACAGCGCGCTATCGAGCCGTGTGTTCATACCGCCAGGGGCGTGAAAATCGATGACTTTTCCGGGCGAAGGCGCAAAGGTTTTCGGGTGTTCTGCATTAATCCGGCATTCGATCGAATGGCCTTTGAACTGTATATCTTTTTGGTTGTAGTTGAGCGGCAATCCCGCTGCAACGCGAATTTGTTCACGCACCAAGTCAATGCCGGTGATTTCTTCGGTAACAGGGTGTTCCACTTGCAAACGTGTGTTCATTTCGATGAAGAAAAATTCGCCTTTTTCATAGAGGAATTCAATAGTTCCTGCACCGCGATATCCGATTTTTTTAATGGCCTTGGCGACGATATTGCCTATTTTTGTGCGTTCTTTGGCAGTCAATGTTGGGGAGGGGGCTTCTTCGAGGATTTTCTGGTTCCGGCGCTGCAAAGAGCAATCGCGCTCGCCCAAATGTACGACATTGCCATGGGTGTCGGCCAGTACCTGAATTTCAATATGACGCGGGCCGGTCAGGTAGCGTTCCAGATAAACCTCACCATTTCCGAAAGCTGCAATGGCTTCTTGCTGGGCGGCGCTGAGCGCGTCTTCCAGATCATCAGGCGTGGCTGCAAGGCGCATACCGCGCCCGCCGCCGCCTGCCGCAGCTTTGACAAGAAGCGGAAAGCCGACTTTTTTGGCAACCCTTTGAGCATCTTCGTAATTTTCAACACCGCCGTCAGAGCCGGGCACTACGGGAATGCCAGCGGCTTTAACCGTATCTTTGGCGGTGATTTTATCGCCCATAATGCGGATATGTTCCGCCGTTGGCCCAATGAAAGCCATCCCGTGGGCTTCGACAATTTCAGCGAAACGAGCATTTTCAGACAGAAAGCCATAGCCGGGATGAACCGCATCGGCATCGGTAATTTCGCAGGCCGATATAATCGCCGGAATATTCAGATAGCTATCCGTGGCGCTATTGGGGCCAATACAGACACTTTCATCGGCAAGGCGTACATGCATAGCTTCGCGGTCAGCTTCGGAATAGACCGCAACGGTGGCGATCCCCATTTCCTTACAGGCACGATGGATTCGCAGAGCGATTTCACCGCGATTGGCGATGAGGATTTTTCTGAATTTTGTGGAACCGGGCATGAGTGATCTTAAGCGATGATAAACAAGACTTCGCCGAATTCGACGGGCTGGGCATCTTCAACCAGAATATCCTGAATTTTACCGGATTTGGGTGCGGTAATCGGGTTGAAGGTTTTCATGGCTTCGACCAAAAGGATTGTCTCGCCTTCTTTGACATTATCCCCAATATTGACAAATAAATCGGCATCAGGCGATGGGCGGGTATAAGCGGTACCAACCATTGGAGATTTCACCGCGCCGGGATGGGCGCTAGCATCGGCTTTGTTTGTAGGGGCCGGGGTTTCAACAGCCGGAGCAGGGGCTGGCGTTTGTGCGGCGTCAACAGCCATAGGGGCTGCGGGCGCTGAGGCATAAACGACGCCGCTATTTTCCTTGGCGACTTTGATTTTTAAATCGCCAATTTCATATTCGATTGCTGTTAAGCCGGATTCGTTGAGAACCCCGGCTAAATCTTTGACAAGCTTGATTTCTTTGCTTGGCCTCGCCGCCGGTTTTTTTGCCATGATATTGTCTTTCTTAATAGTCTTGATATGCCACAAGCCGAGTCAATTTCGGGCTTCTAGCAGATTTAAACGGCGTTGCAGCCCCTATCCGTATTTTTGTTATTGTGTAGATATTTAACCCTTGCGGATGAAAGTGACAGTTTTGCGTCTATTGCGCCTCTATAATGGTTTAGGCATTGAATATCCTGTTTTACCCATGTTAACGGGGCGGTGAACAGGCGACAAGCCTATATTTTATACGGATGATTTATGTTTCTTGTCATTAACGGCAAAGATTATGATGATTTGCCTGATGGGCTGACGGTTGCGGACCTTATTGTCCATTTAGGTTTGCCTGAAAAAAAGATTGCCGTTGAACGCAATTTAGAAATCGTTTCAAAATCGACCTTTGCGCAAACGCTTTTGGATGATGGTGACCGTCTTGAAATTATACATTTTATTGGAGGTGGGTAATGGCGGATGATAAGCTCATTATTGCGGGACGGACGTTTAATTCCCGGCTCATTATTGGAACAGGTAAATATAAGGACTATGCGGAAAATGCAGCGGCTTTAGAGGCCTCTGGCGCGGATATGGTGACTGTAGCTGTCCGCCGTGTCAATATAAGCAATCCTGATGAACCTATGTTGGCTGATTTTATAGACCCGAAAGTCGCAACCTACTTACCGAATACAGCGGGTTGTTTTACAGGCGAAGATGCGGTGCGCACCCTGCGGCTTGCACGCGAAGCCGGGGGGTGGGAGCTTGTGAAGCTGGAAGTGCTGTCAGATCCAAAACATCTATATCCGGATATGGAAGAGACTATGCGGGCCACGGATATGTTAATCAAAGACGGCTTTGAGGTTATGGTTTATTGTTCCGATGATCCGGTCTTTGCTCGTAAGCTTGAAGATATGGGGTGTTGTGCCATCATGCCGTTAGGCGCTCCAATTGGATCCGGTCTTGGGATACAAAACCCTGTCAATATTCGTTTGATCGTTGAGCAATCAACCGTTCCTGTCATTGTCGATGCCGGTGTTGGAACGGCGTCTGATGCCACTATTGCTATGGAATTGGGCTGTGATGGTGTTTTGATGAATACTGCGATTGCCGAAGCTAAAGATCCCATACAAATGGCGCGGGCGATGAAACATGCCGTTATTGCTGGACGTCAGGCTTATTTGGCAGGCCGTATGCCCCGTAAAAAATATGCGGATCCAAGCTCGCCACTCGCCGGACTTATATAAGGCGTGAACGAAACAATCGGTCACCACTCGCTTGATGTTTTGACACGCCTGATGGTCTGGCTGGCGGCTGGCGAGACTGCGGCGCTTGTGGTTATAACATATGTAGAGGGGGGAACCTTACGGGCCAAAGGCAGCTTGATGGCTGTGCGGGCAGATGGGGTTTGCGTGGGGTATGTTTCCAATGGCTGTGTTGATGCTGATGTTGTTTTGCAGTCGCAATATGCGCTCGCGGAGACTCGTATGCGCAAGCTTGTTTACGGAGAAGGCTCGCCTTTTCGAGATATTGTCCTGCCTTGCGGCGGACGCATAGAATTATGCATTATCCCGAACCCGCCTTATAGTGATATTGCATATTTGGAAAATGGTTTGAGGTCGCGCCGGTCTGTGAGGTTTTCTATCAAAGATGGTTATTTGGATATAACGGGGGATGCGGTCACGCTCAAACCGAAACTCCGATTAAGAATTGCGGGGCGGGGTGCTCCTATGTTTGCGTTGGCGCGGCAAGCCCGCGCCATTGGGTTTGATATTTGCGTTCAATCCCCTGATGATAATGGGCTGGAGTTTGGACATTATCAGCATTTACAAGACCCATCTATCCCGCCTGACGTGCGAGATGATGTTTGGACGGCAGTTGTATTGTTGTTTCATGATCATGACTGGGAACCTGCATTATTGAAACAAGCCCTCGCAGGGCCCTCTTTTTATATTGGCGCTTTAGGAAGCCGCAAAACCCATGCAGTGCGTATAGAAACATTACGTTCAATGGGGGTTACGGGGATGGAGCGTATTAAAGGTCCGATTGGTTTACTGCCTGCGATGCGCGATGCGAATTTATTGGCTGTGTCCACGATAGCCGAAATTATCGATGCAGCCCAAGCAGCGGCGCTTTTATGAGGACGCAAGATACTGTTTTAATTGTTTTGGCAGCCGGTTTGTCGCGCCGGTTTGGTCAGGCTGATAAATTACTGGCGGATATGGGCGGGCACCCATTGGCCACTCATATAATAGCGGCGGTTGCATCAATCGATTTTCAACAGCGCTTAGCCGTTGTTTCCAACGGTCTTGTTAAAGGGTTGTTTTTGGACGCGGGCTATGAAATTGTTGAAAACGCAATAGCTGAACAAGGGCAAGCTACATCAATAGCTATGGGGGTTTTGCGAGCTCTAAATAGTGCACCCAAAGCGATTTGTATAGCGCTGGCCGACATGCCTTTTGTACCGGAACAGCACTTCCAAGCATTAATCGAAGGGTGCGATAATCATGATATTATGATGAGCCAATGTGGTGGACAATATATGCCGCCTGCTGTTTTTTCAGGTCAATATATAGACCCACTGACACAATTGTCAGGGGATAGAGGGGCTTTAGCCAGTATTGACCCGGGTGTTATACGTTCGCGTGTGCTGAAAAAACGTTTTGCGCGCGATATAGATTTGCCGCAGGATATTTAGGTGTGCCAAATGGGGCGCAATCAAATGGAGCGTAAAATGCGCCAATATTTTTCATTTCTATGGACGCCAACATTGCTAATGGTATCAGTTCTATTGGTGTCGGCTTGTGCCAGTTTAACACCGGTACCGAAAACATCAGCCGCAGAAGCCTTGAAAAGCGGGTCATATCGTTTGGATCCCGATCATGCCGCTTTGCTTATCCGGGTCAGCCATTTTGGTATTTCTGATTATACGGGTCGTTTTAATAGTTTGTCGGCCGTTCTGGATTTTGACGAAGCGGACCCCAGTAGCGCGCGGCTGGATATGCGTGTTGAAGTGGCCAGTCTTGATGTGAACAATGAAAAATTTGGGCAGACGCTAACGGGGTCTGACTGGCTGGACGCGGATAGATATCCCGAGGCGCGGTTCACCATAGAGGCAGTGACGATCACAGGTGCAAACAGAGGTCAAGCAGCCGGACAACTGACTTTAAAGGGTATTACGAAACCACTCATTTTAGATGTGGTCTTTACAGGCGGGGCGAGAAATCCATTAACGCGGAAGTATACGGTCGGTTTTGCAGCTAGCGGTGCGTTTAAGCGGTCAGATTTCGGAATTGACGCCTTATTATCCTTTGCGGGGGACAAATTTGATTTTGATACTGTGATGCTGGATTTTAACGGAGAATTTGCCAAAGAATAAGGCGCTTAAACAACACCCAAATTTACCGCAGTTTTTCATTGCAATCGTAAGACGGTCTCTCTAGGTTCCCGCCCGATTATGACAGCTTTGCAATGAGTCTTTTTTAGAGGTATTGCATAGCCTTGCAAAAGAGCGTTTATGTCTGAATTTTTACTCGAATATCTCCCGGTAGTGATTTTATTCGGTGTGGCCATGGCTTTGACTTTGGCTTTATTAATAGCGCCGCTGCTGATTGCACCCTCAGAGGCCGATGCGGAAAAATTATCGACATATGAGTGCGGATTTAATGCATTTGATGATTCGCGCATGAAATTTGACGTGCGGTTTTATCTTGTCGCGATTTTATTCATTATCTTTGATCTCGAAGTGGCGTTTCTGTTTCCCTATGCGGTTTCGCTTGATCAGGTCGGGGTTTATGGTTGGGCTGTGGTGATGCTTTTCCTCGCCGAGCTGGCGGGCGGGCTTTATTATGCGTGGAAAAAAGGAGCCCTTGATTGGGAGTAGATTGTTATGTCTGACCTTATTTTACCAGCTGGAATGGCGGCTCGCGATGCAGGAACGCCGGCTTATGATGCTAAAAAACATGATCCTTTTTTTGATGGGTTGTCCGACCAACTCGCCGATAAAGGATTTATAACAGCCGCTTCTGACGACTTGATCACATGGGCGCGGACAGGCAGCCTGATGTGGATGACCTTTGGTCTTGCGTGCTGTGCTGTTGAAATGATGCAGGCGTCTATGCCGCGTTATGACCTGGAGCGCTTTGGGTTTGCGCCCCGGGCTTCCCCGCGTCAATCCGATGTTATGATAGTTGCGGGAACCCTAACCAATAAAATGGCGCCGGCTTTGCGCAAGGTTTATGACCAGATGCCTAATCCGCGCTATGTGATTTCTATGGGCAGTTGTGCCAATGGCGGCGGATATTACCATTATTCCTATGCCGTGGTGCGCGGTTGTGACCGTATTGTGCCTGTTGATGTGTATGTGCCGGGCTGTCCGCCAACGGCCGAAGCTTTGGTTTACGGTGTTTTGCAGCTGCAGAAGAAAATCCGCCGCGAAGGCAATATCGAGCGATAGATCATGACGGATATTATTAAACATATCGAAGCTAAACTTGGTAATGCGGTGAATTCCGTTGAGACGTCCTATGGCGAGATCACGATTAATGCACGTCGCGCCGAAATTATGACGGTTATCAGTTTTTTGCGTGATGATCCGGTGTGTAAATTTACGCAATTGATTGATTTATGCGGCGTGGATTATCCATCTCGCGCCCGCCGGTTTGATGTGGTCTATCATATGCTCTCTATGGCCCATAATGCCCGCATCCGCGTTAAGGTGACAACGGATGAGATTGTGCCGGTCCATAGTCTGGTTTCTATCTTTCCCAATGCCGAATGGTATGAGCGCGAAGCTTTTGACATGTATGGGATTGTTTTTGACGAACACCCTGATTTACGCCGTATTTTGACGGATTATGGATTTGAAGGTCATCCACTGCGTAAGGATTTTCCGCTGTCAGGCTTTGTCGAGGTGCGTTATGATGAAGAACGCAAATCCGTTGTCTATGAGCCGGTCAACCTGCCGCAAGAATATCGTAGTTTCGATTTCATGTCTCCTTGGGAGGGCGCAAAATATGTGCTGCCCGGTGATGAGACGGGGGATGCCCAGTCATGAGCACCACCGAAGCAACCCTCGAAGGCGACGATCGTAACTTTACCATTAACTTTGGGCCTCAGCATCCTGCGGCCCATGGTGTGCTTCGCCTTGTTCTCGAGCTTGAAGGCGAGATTGTTGAGCGTGTGGACCCGCATATAGGCCTTTTGCATCGCGGCACGGAAAAGCTGATTGAGCATAAGACTTATCTGCAAGCCATCCCCTATTTTGACCGTCTTGATTATGTTGCGCCAATGAATCAAGAGCATGCTTTCTGTCTGGCCATTGAAAAGCTGATGGACATAGAGGTCCCGCGCCGCGCGCAGTTTATCCGTGTCCTTTATTCAGAAATCGGGCGTATTCTGTCTCATATGCTCAATGTTACAACACAAGCGATGGATGTTGGCGCATTGACCCCGCCGGTTTGGGGGTTTGAAGAGCGCGAGAAGTTGATGGAGTTTTATGAGCGAGCCTGCGGCTCGCGTATGCATGCCATGTATTTTCGTCCCGGTGGTGTTCATCAAGATCTGCCGCCAGCCCTGATTAATGATATGCTGAACTGGTGCGATCAATTTCCGCAAAAACTCAAAGATATCGAAACATTGTTAACAGAAAATCGGATTTTCAAACAACGTAATGTCGATATTGGTGTGGTCTCAAAGCAGGATTGTTATGATTGGGGCTTTTCCGGTGTTTTAGTGCGCGGCTCCGGTATTCCGTGGGATTTGCGCCGTAATCAGCCTTATGAAGTCTATTCAGAGCTGGATTTCAAAATACCGCTCGGGAAAAACGGTGATTGTTATGATCGTTATCTGTGCCGCGTCGATGAAATGTATGAGAGCTGTAAAATCATGCGTCAATGCCTTGAGATGATGCCTGAAGGGCCAGTCATGTCAGAAAATAATAAAGTGACGCCGCCGCGCCGCGCCGAGATGAAGCAAAGCATGGAAGCGCTAATCCATCATTTCAAACTCTATACAGAGGGGTTTCACGTACCAGCTGGCGAGACCTATGCTTGCGTTGAGGCGCCCAAAGGCGAATTTGGTGTTTATCTTGTCGCGGATGGCACCAATAAACCCTATCGTTGCCATATCCGCGCGCCGGGCTTTCCGCATTTGGCGGCGATGGATTACCTCAATAAAGGCCATATGTTGGCCGATGTGTCGGCTATTCTAGGCTCGCTCGATATCGTCTTCGGGGAGATTGACCGCTAATGGGAATGTTATCATGAGTGCGCGCCGCCTTGCTATTCGTCAACCTGAAAGCTTTGCCTTAAGTGCATCGGCTAAGAAAGATATTGCCCGGTGGGTGAAGAAATATCCCAAGGGGCGTCAGCGTAGCGCGTTGATACCCGCGCTCTGGATTGCGCAGAAAGATGCTGGAGGATGGTTGCCTGAAGCGGCTCTGCGCGCGCTGGGGGATATGCTCGATATGGCTTATATTCGCGTTTACGAAGTCGCGACCTTTTATACGATGTTTAATCTGGAACCTGTTGGGACGCATTATGTTCAGCTTTGCGGGACAACGCCGTGCTGGCTACGTGGATCTGATGACCTTATTGCGATGCTTAAGCGCAAAATTGGACCACAACGAACAATGTCTAAAGACGGAAAGCTGTCATGGTTGGAAGTCGAATGTCTCGGTTCTTGTGCCAATGCGCCTATGGTGCAGATTTCAAATGCCGATGGTGATCATTATTATGAAGATTTGACTGCCGAGAGCCTAGAACAAGTTCTTGATGATTTAGTTGAGGGTAAAAAACCGCCGCAAGGGCCGAAAAATGGCCGCTTTAGTTCTGAGCCGATAGGCGGAGCGATGGTACTTAATGCCAAGAACTTATCTAAAGCACGCGGTACGCTGAAAAAACTGCCTAATGCTGATAAAACGGCCAAGGTCAATTATTACGAATGGGATCCGAAAGCTAAACGCGCCACGCGCAAAGGTTGGGTTGACCCCAAGCGTAATGCGAGTGCCGACCCTAAAAAACGCTCGACGAATATGGGGCGTGATCTCACGCCAGGCTTGGTAGATGAAGACCCAAATAAAGGTTTGCCCAAGAAGATATCTATGACTGCGGCGAAAAAAGCGTCTAAGCCCAAAGTTCTCTATACAGACGGAGCCACAGATGGCGCGCCTGATGATTTAAAGCTGATTAAAGGTATCGGTCCGAAATTTGAGGCAGAGCTCAATGCCAATGGCGTCTATTATTTCCGCCAAATCGGCGCTTGGAAAGTCGCAGATGTGAAGGTCGTGGAAGAGAAAATTAAATCTCTCGCCTCGGGCCGCGTGAAACGCGATGATTGGGTGAAGCAGGGCAGAGCTCTTGCCAAAGCGGCTTTAAAAAAGGGTAAGACATAATGGTCAAATTGCTCGAAGATAAAGACCGTATTTTCCAAAACCTTTACGGTCTTAATGATTGGAGCCTTGATGCTGCGCGGGATCGCGGCGCGTGGCTTGGTACGGCGGCGATGCTCGCTCAAGGTAAAGACTGGCTTATCGATCAGGTGAAAACCTCCGGTCTTCGTGGACGCGGCGGCGCCGGTTTCCCGACAGGCCTTAAATGGTCCTTCATGCCCAAAGAAGTAGGCAATCGTCCGCATTACCTCGTCGTTAATGCCGATGAATCAGAGCCGGGCTCTTGTAAAGACCGTGATATTTTGCGCCATGATCCGCATCTTCTCATTGAGGGCTGTCTTGTGGCGTCTTTCGCCATGCAAGCGCATGCCTGTTACATCTATGTTCGCGGGGAATATATTCTGGAACGGAACCGCTTGCAGGCAGCTATTGAGGAAGCTTACGCGGCGGGCCTAGTGGGTAAAAATGCTTGCGGCACAGGTTGGGACTTTGACATCTATATGCATCATGGTGCTGGGGCTTATATTTGCGGTGAAGAAACTGCACTGCTCGAAAGCCTTGAAGGTAAAAAAGGGCAACCGCGCCTAAAGCCGCCCTTTCCGGCAGGCGCAGGGCTTTATGGTTGTCCGACGACGGTCAATAATGTCGAATCTATCGCTGTTGTCCCGACAATTTTGCGCCGCGGTGTGGAGTGGTGGACGCAATTTGGCCGCGACAATAATAAAGGTACAAAAGTGTTCTCGATTTCTGGTCATGTCAACAAACCCTGTAACATTGAAGAAGCGCTTTCAATTCCGATGAAAACGCTCCTCGAAGAATATGCGGGCGGTGTGCGCGGTGGTTGGGATAACCTCAAATGCGTTATTCCGGGCGGCTCATCTGTTCCGCTCCTTCCAAAAGAGATATGCGATACGGTGTTGATGGATTTTGATGCTTTGCGCGAACATCAATCGGGTCTTGGGACTGCTGCGGTCATCGTGATGGATAAGTCCACTGACGTAATCAAAGCTATCGCGCGTCTGAGCTATTTCTATAAGCATGAAAGCTGCGG
This sequence comes from uncultured Caulobacterales bacterium, assembly GCA_964654665.1. Lineage (GTDB taxonomy): Bacteria > Pseudomonadota > Alphaproteobacteria > Caulobacterales > Maricaulaceae > CALCKU01. The sequence continues at coordinate 12,025 of CAZZKV010000043.1, forward strand.
GCAATGTACGCCTTGCCGCGAAGGCACGGGCTGGATGTGGCGCGTTATGGAACGCATGGTCAAAGGCGAGGCGGAAACCTCTGAAAT
>CAZZKV010000044.1:0-8387 GCA_964654665.1 uncultured Caulobacterales bacterium
TTCATCCTCGCTAAAGGCGAAATCGGGTTGTTGTTTGCCGCTGGGTTCTGGCGAGAGTGTAAAGCCGTCAAAATCAGAAAAATCACTGGCCGGGCCCTGTTCGAACGGCGGGGCGAGTATGGCGGCTTCTGGTCCGGCCCATTGGCTGGATAGGTAAATTTCCGGATTGAAATTTACATCATCCTCATAAAGAGAGAGAGAGAGAGCTCGGTGTCACCTATATCAAAATAATCCACATTATCCTCCATTTATTATGTTATAGATGTGTTAACCATAACCTCAGGGACATAATAATCAAGATGCAACCTAACCTTAAAATCAGGGCCCGCCCATGAGCCAGATGACGCCCAATGAAATCCGCGCGGCTATCAAGGCCGATATTATAACCCCGGCCAAAGGCAAGGCGCTTTTAGGCGCGTCCCATAACGGCATGGCCGAAACCGGGCCCCTAGGGAATGCGGCTATCGGGGATGAAGAAAATTTGCGGTTTCTGCGCGGGTTTTCCGATGTGTTTATTGCCATTGGCATAGGGCTTTTAGCGCTGGGCCTCTCGGCATTGGCGGCACTGCTGGGCGGCGGCTTATCCTTTATCGGAGCGGCCGCTATTATGGCGCTGCTGGCGGAATATTTCGGGCGCAAACGGCGCGCCCATCTGCCGACATTGATCTGCGCGCTGGCGTTTTTACTGTTCATCCAACGCGGCGTCGGGGTTCTGGTTTATGATTGGGGGTGGGGCGCGGGGCTGACAACATCTATCATTACAGCGGCGGCAATGGTTTTATTTTACCTGCGGGTGCGCCTGCCCTTTTGCATCGCATTGATTGCCGTCTCTTTGCTATATCTATGCTATAGCCTGTTGTTTCGCGCAGCCCCCAATTGGGCCGGAGTCCATTTTGGCTGGGTGCTTTTTAGCGGCGGATTGGGCTGTTTTATCACCGCGCTATTATATGATATCAAAGATTTGCACCGCAAAACCCGCTTTTCCGATAATGCCTTTTGGCTGCATTTTACCGCTGCGCCGCTGATCATTCACGGCCTTGCGCTCGAAGCTGTCAGCCTGAAATCAGAAATGCTATTTAATCTGGTGCCGGTTGTGACACTCACAGATAGCGATGCTTTTATCATTTTGCTGATCGTTGCAGTAATCATCCTGATCGGTCTGGCCATTAATCGCCGTGCGTTAATTGTCTCATCCCTTGGCTATGCGGCAATCGCCATCGGCTTTCTTGCCCATAAAACCGGAGCCGGTTTTGGTATGAGTGCCGCCATGGCCCTATTATGTATTGGCGCCGGTATTGTCCTGCTGGGGGCGGCTTGGCATGGACTGCGCAATCGCCTCATTACGCTCTTGCCGAAATGGCGCATTTTTCCGCCGCCCTATGACCCTGATTTTAAAGCCTAGCCCGCCTTGATTACGCCGCCGCGTCCCCTATCTATCCTGTATGACTGATTTTACCCCCCGCGAGATTGTCTCCGAGCTTGACCGCCATATTGTCGCCCAGAGCGATGCGAAACGCGCTGTAGCGATTGCCCTGCGAAATCGGTGGCGACGACGGCGTGTTTCCGATGATCTGCGCAGCGAAGTTACACCGAAAAACATTTTGATGATTGGTCCGACGGGTGTCGGGAAAACCGAAATATCGCGGCGACTGGCCAAATTGGCCCAAGCGCCCTTTATAAAGATCGAAGCAACAAAATTTACCGAAGTCGGCTATGTGGGCCGCGACGTTGAACAAATCATCCGCGACCTGATTGAGGCGGCTATTAGCTTGCTGCGCGATCAACGCCGCGAACAAGTTCAGGCCCAAGCCGAATTGGCAGCAGAAAAACGTATTCTTGATGCACTGGTCGGTGAAAATGCAGGTACAACAACACGCGAAAAATTTCGGGCCAAGCTCACCGCCGGCGAGTTGGATGATACCGAGGTTGAGCTAGAGCTAACTGATAAATCCTCCCCGTTCCAAGGCTTTGAAATCCCCGGACAACCCGGCGCCTCTATGGGGATGATGGATTTAGGGTCACTATTTAAAGGCGGCGGAAAAACCAAAACCGTCAAATTTCGGATTGGCGATGCCCATGGTCCGCTTATGTCGGAAGAGGCGGATAAATTAATTGATGATGATGCGATCACGCGAGAGGCCGTCGAGCGGGCTGAAAATGACGGAATTGTTTTTCTCGACGAAATTGACAAAATCACTACACGCTCGGATGCCCGCGGCGGTGACGTTTCGCGCGAAGGCGTACAGCGCGATCTGCTGCCTTTGATTGAAGGAACAACTGTATCTACAAAATATGGCCCTGTTAAAACCGATCATATTCTATTTATTGCCTCGGGCGCTTTTCATGTGGCCAAGCCATCCGATCTTCTGCCGGAACTGCAAGGCCGCTTGCCGATACGGGTTGAACTGCGCGCCTTAACCGAAGCCGACTTTGTGCGTATCTTAACCGAGCCCGAAGCCAGCCTGATCCGGCAATATAAAGCTTTAATGGCGACAGAAGATGTCGAGCTAGAGTTTACAGAGACGGGTATCGCCGAAATTGCGAAAATTGCCGCCAATGTAAACGGCTCTGTCGAAAATATTGGCGCGCGCCGTCTGCATACGGTCATGGAACGTCTACTGGATGATATCAGTTTCACAGCCACAGATAAGAGCGGGCAAAGCGTGGCAATTGATGCAACCTATGTGCGCGAACATGTTGGCAAACTGGCGGCAGATCAGGATTTGAGTAAATTTATTCTCTAAGGCACTAGTCTATAGGCTACTAATTTGACGCCGCCGGGCTTTCTATGTCAGGAGAGCTATATGCTATCAGATATCCTTATTAATTTTTTCCATTCCGCTCCCCTTGTTTTCGGGCTGCTAATAATATTATGGACTATCAGCCTTACGGTAAAAGATGCCAGCTTGATTGATATTTTCTGGGGATTTGGGTTTTTAGTCGTTGGGGCAGTCTGTCTGTATCTGGCGAATCCCAAAACGCCCTATCTTTATTTACTAGGCAGTTTGCCCATGCTGTGGGGAGCACGGCTTACGCTCTATCTGGCCCGGCGCAATCTTGGCCACGGCGAAGATACGCGGTATATTGCCATGCGCCTGCGCGCCGAGAAAAAAGGACTATCCGAAACGGCATGGCGCATCCGAACGCTTTTTACCGTTTATTTCGGGCAATTCCTCTTGATTATGATCGTCAGCGCGCCGGTTTGGATCGCTATGGCCAGCGCTAATCCAGACCTTACACAAAAACCCACGGCGATAGGGCCTCTGGCCGTGATCGGGGTCGTGTTGTGGCTGATCGGATTTCTGTTTGAAGCCATTGGCGATGCGCAGCTTGCAGCCTTTAAAAAACAATATGCCGATTATTCCGGTGCTTATGAGGATAAACCTGTCCTCGATACCGGATTATGGAAATATACGCGTCATCCGAATTATTTTGGCAATGCCTGCTTATGGTGGGGCATTTGGCTGGTGGCCTGCCAAGCGCCTTGGGGCTGGGTATCTGTTTTTGCACCGCTCATTATGACTGTTTTGCTAACCCGCATCTCGGGCCGTGACCTGTTGGAACGCCAACTTAAAAAACGCCCCGCCTATCAAGATTATATTACGCGCACATCAGGTTTTTTCCCATGGCCACCGAAACGATAAACTCACTCTATCTTTAGGTTAAATCTAATGTTCAGGAAGGCTTCAGCAGCCCCAAAAATGTACGAATACGAGCGGCATTAGCTCCCAAATCCGAGCCACCAACGCGGCTGATAGACCGAATATCAACCAGCGAACCACCGCCTTCGGACGGACGAATTCGGATAATAATATCATCTTTAAATCCATACCAGAAACTTGTGTCAGTGGCTTCGATTAATCCTGCCGCCCTATCTTCTAGTGATATATCCCAGCTCAATTGCCGCGCCGCAGCCTTGGCCGCCCCAAATACAACATCCGGCGTATCGGTTAAAATCAGCGGCCGGATATCGGCATAATCATCGGTTTGCGTTTGCAAGGCAGAAACCAGCGCCATGACCGGTTTCCCGTCTGGTGTTTTTTGTGATGTCGGAGCCTTTTTCCCGCTATAATCAACGGTATTAACCCCCGGTGTTTGCGCGCGGCGTTCCAACATAGCCTCGGAAAAAACCGGTATATCTTGCGTATCCGTTGTAATATCGTGAATAAATGGCAGACGTTCAGCTGTTTTTTTAACGCCGACCAATTTCACTAATCCGCCTAAACCGATGAGCAAGGCTAGAACACTCACGCCAAAGCCTTTACGTGGCTGAATAGCCAAAGCCATCACCAAGGATATAACCCCCATAACTAAAGCAACTAAAAGCACGAGCGGGCCTAGCTTTTGGTTTAATGTGCCAAAAGCAAACCGCAGATCAATCACACCTAATTTATACCCAATAGCCGCAAAAATAAAAATCAACGGCGCAAGGATGACGCTGGCCCAAGCGGCACGGAATATCCATCTGCGTATCCTCTGGCGTTTTAATCCCTTTGGCTTTGGCGGAATAATCGTAACATCCGTTTTTTCATCAGTCATAAACTCTTCTCCCGAGGGATTACATGGATGGTATCTGAGACAAGATATAGAGAATAATTGCCAATACGCCTAGTACGGCTAGAATATTTCGGCCTGATAATAAACCATCATTAGAGCGCGCACCCCAATCACTATGGCGATGAGGGTTGTGATCAGCCCTATCGCGGCTATTGAATGAGGTCATATCTTCGCGGCGTTTTTGTAATTTTGCTTGGCGAGCTTGTTTGGCTCTGAATTTTTGCGTAGCGCTGACAAAATCATCTTGCTCTGGGTCATCAACTCCGCTCCGCGTCTTAGCCCTATAAATATTGCGGGCAATCGCCCGGGCTGCGACCCGTTTAGCCGCCTGTTGATCCCACGGATTTGAGCGCACGTCTTCTGTATGAGAGGCAGGCCTTACGGATTGTTTTTTCTTTGACCACATTCCCTTAAAAAGAAGCGGCCAAATAAAAAACCCCAAAACAAGGATAGGAATGAGTGTTTCCAAACTGATACCTCCTTAACAATATACCTTTTATATTTAAGGGTAAAGACGACGCCGCGTCCAGCCATCTTGAACGGCACTAAATTGCAAACGATCATGCAAACGATAAGGCCGGTTACGCCAAAATTCGATCTTGCGCGGGGCGACCCGCCAACCATGCCAATGCACGGGCCGCGGAATATCGCGACCTTTATAGTCTTGGGTTAAGTGGGTAATACGGTCTTCCAAAACTACACGACTCTCCAGTTCGGCCGATTGATCCGATGCAATAGCCCCTATACGCGAACCGCGCGCCCGGCTTTGAAAATAGGTATCGGACTCTACAGCGCTAACTGGTTTGGCTGTGCCCCGAATGCGTATCTGGCGGCGCAGGGTTTTCCAGTGAAAACAAAGCGCGGCTTGGCCATTGTCTTGTAATTGTTCCCCTTTAGCACTGGCAGCATTGGTATAGAAAACAAAACCGCGCGCATCAAAATCCTTGAGCAAAACAATACGAACATCCGGCATCCCGCTACTATCAACTGTGGCCAGGGACATAGCATGCGGGTCATTAACCTCGGTTTGGCCCGCCTCCTCCATCCATTGAGCAAATAAAACGAAAGGATCGCTCTGGGCAAAGATATCGGGATAATTTAATTTAGCTTCCGTATAATCCGAAGCGCTGGGTGTAGGCGGCAGTATGGGCGTTGTCATAATAATCTCAAAAAAACATATAAAAAGGCTCTATTAACCATATTTATCAGCAGCTTGTTAACGCTAATCCGCTTTGAATAAAATGGACAATATGGCCAAGAGCCAAATAAGGGTATGCATTTTGACACGACAACAAGCATTAATGACATTAGGGTTGAATATGGCGGCCCGCGAAAATGATATCCGCGCGGCGTGGCGTAAGAAGGCCAAATTCTTTCACCCGGATAGCCCCTATGCCGATACGGGCGCGTTTCTTCGCGCGAAATCAGCTTATGAAACCCTTATTCCGCCCGCACCGCAAATCATGCGGGTACGGGCAGGCTCCAGAGCGTTTTAATTTTCCCAAAGCAAAGCCCTAGCCAGGACAAGGTAGAGCGTTTAAGACGCCCCCATGTCGCATAACTCTTTCGGAACATTATTTCGGTTTACCACATGGGGCGAAAGCCACGGCCCGGCGATTGGCTGTGTGATTGACGGCTGTCCACCCAAAATTACGCTCACCGAAGCCGATATCCAGTATTATCTGGATAAACGACGTCCGGGGACATCACGATTTGTTACCCAGCGGAATGAAACCGATACCGTAAAAATTCTCTCGGGGGTTTTCGAAGGCCGGACAACAGGTACGCCGATTAGCCTATTGATTGAAAATACCGATCAACGCTCCAAAGATTATTCAGAGATCAAAAACCGCTATCGCCCTGGTCATGCGGATATGACTTATGATGCCAAATATGGCATTCGCGATTATCGCGGCGGCGGACGATCCAGCGCGCGCGAAACCGCCAACCGCGTAGCGGCAGGCGCTATTGCCCGCAAAGTTTTAGGCCCTGACATCCAGATTCGCGCAGCCGTGATCCAGATCGGTGTTCAAAAAATAAACCCCGACCATTGGGATTGGGAGGCAGTGAACAACAACCCTTTCTGGTGCCCCGATGCCAAAGCGGCCAAAACTTGGGAGACCTATCTGGATTCTATTCGTAAAGACGGTAATTCTGTCGGAGCCATTATAGAAGTGCAAGCCAGCGGCGTTCCTGCTGGATGGGGGGCGCCCGTTTATGGTAAGATGGACCAAGATATCGCTTCGGGTCTAATGTCTATTAATGCAGCTAAAGGGGTTGAAATTGGCGCCGGATTTGCAGCGGGTGGATTTACGGGTACGCAAAATGCCGATGAGATTCGCATGAAAGATGGAAAACCGCAATTTCTATCCAATCACGCCGGCGGTATTTTGGGTGGTATAACCAATGGCGATATTATTACAGCACGGCTGGCGATTAAGCCCACCTCATCCATGCTAACTCCAACCCGCTCTATTGATGCACAAGGCCATAACATCACGGTACGAACAAAGGGGCGCCATGATCCCTGTGTGGGCATTCGCGCCGTCCCTGTCGCCGAAGCCATGCTCGCCTGTAGCCTCGCCGATCACAAGTTACGCCACCGTGGACAAATAGGGTAATCCACCCCCTATGTTTAAATCAATGCTGATACAAATACAGCTATCGCTTTAAAGGCACGCAAGTTTTCTGAATTAGGATTTCGCGAACGCGAGAACTTCCAAGAATGGATTTGCAAAGATCCGTCTTTATTGGGCGAGGATTTATTGATCATACAAAAAGAGTTTAATGGCTGGAATGAAACCCGCGAACGGATAGACCTCTTGGCATTGGATAAAGACGGCGCCATTGTTGCTAATGAAAATAAATTGGATGATAGCAGCAAAAACGTCGCGTGGTAGGCGATTAAATACGCAGCCTATTGCTCAACTTTAACAATGGCCAATATTGCAGATATTTACCAGAAATATTTAGATAAGAACGCTATTGAAGATACAGCCCGCTCTCAAATTGCTGAATTTTATGACGTCGAAGATTTTGAAAAATTAAATTTGAACGATGGTGTCAATCAACGCATCATTCTGGTCGGCGCCAAATTCCGATCCGAAGTCACGGCAACTTGCCTATGGTTCATCAATCATAATATCGATTTAAAATGTATTCGTATGCAGCCCTATTCGCATGGCGAAACTCTCTTTCTAAATGCCAATCAAATTATCCCGCCGCCTGAAACCAAAGGCTATATGATACGGACCGGTTCTAAGACGTTTGAGGAAAAGTCCGCTCGCGATACAAATTCACAGCGCCATATATTAAGGTTAAATTTTTTCGCGCAACTCTTGGACCAAATCGCTGGTAAGGCTTCAAAAATCTATGCGCATCGTAATCCGGGGCGCGATCATTGGTTAACCGGGTCAACAGGCATTTCAAGGGTCGGGTATTCCTTTAGTTTTCTAAAACATACCATTCGCATTGAATTGTCATGTGGACGGCCCATCAAAGCTGAAAACAAAGCCATATATGATCAGCTTTTCGCTTTGAAAGATGATATTGAAAAAATCTTCGCCAATCCATTAATGTGGATGCAGCTGGATGATAAAAAAGTAAACCGTACTATTTTTGAAATAAAATTTGATTCTTATAATGAGGGCAATTGGCCGGACGCCATCAACTGGATGGATAAACACATGAATGCATTCATCAAAGTTATTCAGCCGCAGTTAGATATAATGGCAAAAAAAACAAATTCTATCTGAATACCGACCTATTATCACCCTTATCACCCTTATCACCCTTATCACCCTTATCACCCTTATCACCCTTATCACCCT
>CAZZKV010000044.1:8487-11494 GCA_964654665.1 uncultured Caulobacterales bacterium
TATCAAATCGACATTAGGCATGTTTGCAACAGTTTAATATTGATTTTTTTATCTATATATGTAGAATTAATAAATGACACGACACCGCATAGCCTCGCAATCAACCCGGCGCGTACTTAAAGAGCTCCGAAAAAACCCGCAATATGGTTATGCGATTATGAAAGCGGCAGGCCTGAAATCAGGAACCTTATATCCCATTTTGATGCGTTTAAAAAACAGGGGATTGTTACAGGCCACATGGGAGCCGCCGCAAGCTCCGGGACGACCACAGCGCCAAATTTATACACTCACAGCCCAAGGCCAGCAATATGCCAATGATATTTTAGACGATTCTGTCAAACCCTTGCCAACCCGCACACTTACGCCATGATAATCAGAGCGCAAACATGGCTGAATTGGACGAGGCATATCTCGAATGATAGGCATTCAGAGTGGATACAGGCTATGGAGGGCGAGTTTTATGAAATATCCGATATGGATGAACAAACCCGTTTCGCCCGCGGGTGTTTCCTATCCATAGTTTGGATGACCGCCTGTTCCAGACGTGGATTACAATATATGGCCCGCGGATGTGGCGCGCTGTTGATTATCATCGCTATCATAAGCGGCTTATGGATATTTATAAAATTCAGGTTTTCAGCGCAGGCACTTATCCAATCATGGATGATAATTGGCCTATTATTATTCTATCTACCTAGCGCCTTCTTCTTGCTCAAATCTCTCAAAAACCTGCAAATCTATGCGAAAACGGGGTTGATCTTGGCACTATCGATCTGGGGCTGTAGCTATTATTATATAGTGGTCTATAGCGGATATGAAATATCGACGCCTTTTTTCTTAATAGCCATAAGCCTTGAGATGGCTGGCTTTATGATAAGTTTATGGGCCATCAGTATTGCCCTTAGCTGGCTGTATAACCCCCGGCTTCATCATGATAGATAAAGCGCGAAAAATACTCATTATTCTTGCTGTCATTCTCGGCATCAGCCACCTCATTTTTGGTATCTTTGTCTATGATACAATTAATCTTGAAATAGCTTGGTTTTTAGGGTCCGGCATCGCCATGTTAGTCACAGCTTTGGCAAATATACAAACGGATAAAATTGGGGTCTTACGCCTGCAAAATGCCTTGATGGTTATCTTTTTAATCGGGCTTGCGACTCTCGCCCCACTCCCACAGGTTTTATTCGGCCTTATCTTATTTACCGGATTATTAGGGTTATCGTATTTAAAACGCCCCGCCGTAGAATAAGCCAATAGCTCATAGAAGAGGCTTCAGCCTAAACACCAGCGAGGCCAAAAGCACCATGCAAAGCCCGCACAGCCAGCTCTGTATATTCTGCATCAATCAAAACAGAAATTTTGATCTCTGATGTCGCAATAACTTCGACATTGATATTTCGCTCGGCCAAAGCTTCGAACATGGTTTGCGCCACCCCCGTATGGCTGCGCATACCAATGCCGACAATAGAAACTTTGGTAACATTGCCATCGGATTTAATTGCGGCAAAACCAATATCCGTTTTCGCCGCTTCCAGCGCCACCAGAGCCTTGTCTAAATCCCGCTTTCCCACAGTAAAGGTAAGATTGGCCGCATTATCAGCACGCGAAATCCCCTGAACTATCATATCAACAATCACATTGGCATCCGACATGGCCTTACAGACCTTGGCGACCATACCCGGTTTATCTTGTAAGCTTAGTAAGGTAATTTGCGCTTCGTCGCGTGAATAGGCAACGCCAGAGACAACACGTTCTTCCATGGTTTCGTCCTCCTTACAGACGAGCGTTCCGGGGTTTGGAGCCCCCGCTTCAGCCATCGACGTTAAGACGCGGATAGGCAGGTTATTATTCATAGCCAACTCTACAGAGCGGGTTTGCAACACTTTGGCCCCGAGCGAAGCCAACTCCAGCATTTCTTCAAAAGCAATCCGGTTTAGACGGCGCGCATCGCTCGCTATCCGCGGGTCAGTTGTATAAATCCCGTCAACATCGGTATAAATATCACAGCGATCCGCCTTGAGCGCCACGGCCAAGGCCACGGCCGATGTATCAGAGCCGCCCCGCCCCAATGTTGATATTCGACCATCATCGGAAATGCCCTGAAATCCGGCCACAACAGCCACATGTCCCCCAGTCAAAGACGGGCCGATCGCAGAAGATTCGATCTCGGCAATCCGGGCCTTGGAATGGGCCATGTCTGTACGTAACGGGATTTGCCAGCCCAACCATGATCGAGCCTTCAGACCGCGGCGGCGTAAAGCAATCGCCAACAGTCCCGATGTCACCTGTTCGCCGCTAGCAACAATAGAATCATACTCATCTTCAATCGCCGCGCCCATATCCGAATCCGAATCTAACGCATCGACCAAAGCGACTAGCCGGTTTGTCTCCCCCGACATAGCGGAAACAACAACGGCAACTTCATGGCCCGCTTTGGCCTCGGCCTCGACAAGGCGCGAGACATGGCGAATTCGTTCCAGATTGGCCACGGATGTGCCGCCGAATTTCATGACGATACGCGCCATTGATATACCCTATTGCAAAATCAGCGGCGCTTTTACGCCTATCAGCAGATTTTTCAACTGTTTTAACACGCCAATATCGCAGAGCATCCTCAGCCGTATTTTAGTAAACTCTCGCATATCAAAAGATATCATCATGTCCATAAGTTTATTTATCATATCCATACGGGCACCTTATGCGCTCAATTATTCTAAATTTGACGGCAACGGGGGCAGTTCACGTGCACGTAGTCGCCAGCCTCACAACTTAACGACTTAAATTCAACTGCGGCTTCAACTGGTCGTCGCAACACATACAATAAACTAAGTATGTGGAGCGATGATTATGAAGAAGATATATATACGTGTTGGGTTTACTCAGGCTCAAAAGAACGAGCTGTGGGAACGATGGCGGCGGGACGAACAGATGAAGTCGATTGGTCGTGAACTTTGCAAGCCATCGTCGAGTATATTTAACCACATCCGTTCGACTGGCGGGTTCA
>CAZZKV010000045.1:0-9189 GCA_964654665.1 uncultured Caulobacterales bacterium
TAGCGCCGAAGTCCGCCAAGGATAACGCATGGATAAATGACGCGTGAGGGTTATATTGGCAAAGGTGGATGTGAACCCCGCTTCAGGACTGATTAGCGTTCGAAAATGCAGTGTCCGTTGACAAATGTTTTTATTACGCGGCCTGTCATCCGGCGGCCATCAAAAGGAGTGTTTTTAGATTTGGATAAAAGCTGGGCCTTATCGCACACCCAGGGTTTATGGGGGTCAAAGAGAATGATGTCGGCGGGCGCGCCCACGGCGATGCGGCCCGATGGTAGACCTAACAGATCAGCCGGATTGCAGGTCACAGCCGCAAGAAAGGCGCGCAGATCCAGCGCACCATCCGCCACTTGAGATAATCCAGCGGATAGGAGGGTTTCAAGGCCGATTGCGCCGGCGGCGGCATCGGCATAGGGCAGGCGTTTCTCGCCCGCCGGATGAGGGTCATGGCCCGAAACAATGACGTCGATAATGCCGTCATTAATGCCTGTAAGCAAAGCTTGGCGATCCTGTTCGCTGCGCAAGGGCGGGGCCAATTTGGCAAAGCTGCGGTAATCGCCAATATCGTTTTCGTTCAGCGCTAGATGGTTTATGGAAACGGAACAGGCAACATCAAGGCCGCGCTGTTTAGCGCGCTTTATCGGGGTGATAACATCGGCGCAAGAGATCATGTCGATCAGAATACGCCCGCCTGTTAGCTCGGTCAGGGCGATATCGCGGTCGACCATAATGCGTTCAGCTGCGGGGGGGGCACCCGGTAAACCCAGGCGGGCGGAGAGATCGGACTCATGGGCGCATGTGCCTTGGGTGAGCGAGGGTTCGGCTGCACGGCTACTGATGAGGGCGTTAAATACTGTGCCGTAAGAGAGGGCCCGGCGCATGATTTGCGCATTGGGTAGGCTGTTTGGACCGTCCGAGAACATCACAGCCCCGGCTTGGCTTAATAGTCCAATCTCGGTTAGGGTTTTTCCGTCGAGCTCTTTGGTCAGGGCCGCGGCGATTTTGACATGGATATCGCAATCGCGTTCGGCGCGGCGGGCGACATAATCGATGAGCGAAACATCGTCTATGACAGGTTTCGTATCGGGGGTGACAATCATTGTGGTGACGCCGCCCGAGGCGGCTGCACGTCCGGCGCTATACAGGGTTTCTTTGCCTTCACGTCCCGGTTCGCCCGTCGTGACGCGCATATCGATCAGGCCGGGGCAGGCCATCAATCCGCCGGCGTCAAGGTGTTCTTCATTGATAGGAACATGGGCGCCAAATTCGAGGATATGGCCATCTTCTATTGTGATAGTGCCGTGGTCTTCAAAGCCGCTGGCGGGATCGAAAATATGGGCGTTGGTGATCGATAGGCGACTCATGTTGCCTCTCTTTGATCTTGGGCATCCGATAAGGCATGGAGTAGGCCCATACGCATGGCTACGCCGGTTTCGACTTGCCGGTTTATCAGGCTGATGTCGGGATTATCGGCAACGGCCGAGCTGATCTCTATGCCGCGATTCATAGGGCCAGGATGCATAACCCGGGCCCCGGGTTTGGCGAAAGCGAGCTTTTTGGCATCAAGACCGTAGAAGTGGAAATATTCGCGTTTTGATGGGACGAAAGATCCGCTCATCCGTTCGAGCTGTAGGCGCAGCATCATAATGACGTCGCAGCCCGCAAGACCTGTTTCCATGTCGTGAAAGACCGTCACGCCCCAGCGGTCGGCATCAGCGGGAATAAGGGTTGGCGGGCCGATAAGGCGTATGTCAGCGCCGAGCAAACTGAGGAGTTTAACATTAGAGCGGGCAACACGGGAGTGCAGAATGTCGCCGCAAATCGCAATGCGCAGATGGCCGATGTCCTCGCCATAGAGTTGCCGCAAGGTTAGCGCATCCAGCAAAGCTTGGGTGGGGTGGGCATGCATTCCGTCGCCTGCATTAATGACGGAGCAGGTTACTTTTTGCGCTAAAAGCGCGGGCGCGCCTGATGCATTATGGCGAACAACTAATAGGTCCGGGTTCATAGCATTTAGCGTGGCGGCGGTATCGAGGAGAGTTTCGCCTTTTTTAACCGAGGATTGGGCTATGGCCATATTAATGACATCGGCGCCAAGGCGTTTACCTGCTAATTCGAAAGATTTTTCTGTACGCGTTGAATTTTCGAAAAATAGATTAATCAAGGTTTTTCCGGCCAGTACTGATCGAGCTGGGTTTTTTTGTACAGAAAGGTCGAGATAATGCTCCCCCAAAGTCAGCAGGGTTTCGATATCGGGACGGTGAAAATCATCAATAGTCAAACAGTGCAGTTTTTTAAAAGGATAGCCATAGGACTCAGTCTGGGGAGTGATAACGGGAAAAAAATCATCCGGAGTGAGGATTTGCCCTTCCGCTTGGGCTTTCTCGATCACATCATTCCAATGTTTTTGCGGGATTGTTCCGGCTTCATACCATCCTTGAATTGTCGATGCCGGGCGATCCAACGCGCGTGCAGCAGGTCGGATGCCGCCAAAAATATCATCTATGAGAGATTTCGCATAAGACATGTAGCGCATGTACGAAAAAATCGTTCAGAGTCAAGTATTATATCTAAGCGGTGAATATATTTTCACTTTGGCGTAAAATTTAAAGGTTTGATAGCTTGCATTTTAGCCTTGCTCGCCGCATATCGCGCTCTGAAATTTGTAAAATTTATCATCGTTTAAGTCAGGAGTGCCCGTGGCCCGTCAATTCTGTTATCATATGCAAGGTCTGACGAAGAAATTCGGCAATAAGACCATTCTCGATAATGTGCATCTGTCTTTTTATCCAGATGCCAAAATTGGATTAATCGGTGTCAATGGTGCGGGTAAATCGACATTGATGAAAGTTATGGCGGGGGTTGATACCGAAGTCACAGGTGAGCATTGGGCGGCTGAAGGAACGAAAGTGGGTTATCTGCCCCAAGAACCCCGATTGGATAATGATAAAGACGTCTGGGGTAATGTTATTCAGGGTTGTGAAGATAAGCTAATTTTCGATCAATATAATGCTGTCGCCATGAAAATGGCTGAGGATTATACCGATGAATTAATGGAAGAAATGACAGCCTTGCAAGAACAAGTCGATGCGCGCGATGCGTGGGATATTGATAGCAAAATTGAAATGGCGATGCAGGCTTTGCGTTGCCCGCCCGCCGATAGTCCTGTTAATAATCTGTCGGGCGGGGAGGCGCGCCGTACGGCTTTGTGTCAGTTATTATTGTCAAAACCTGATCTGTTGCTGCTTGATGAGCCGACAAACCATTTGGATGCCGAAACAGTCAATTGGTTGGAAAATTATCTTATTCAGTATAAAGGCGCGATCATTCTGATTACTCATGATCGCTATTTTCTTGATAATATAACAACATGGACGTTGGAAATTGATCGCGGACGGGCATATCCGCACGAAGGAAATTACTCGTCTTGGTTGGCGGCGAAATCCAAACGTATGGACCAAGAAGGACGCGAGGCGGATAGTAAAACCAAGGCGCTCAAGCGCGAGCTTGAATGGATAAGATCCAACCCTAAAGCGCGACAATCAAAGTCTAAGGCCCGTATTTCAGCTTATGAGTCTTTACGAGATGCCGCCGAAAATGAAGTCGTGTCTCATGCCGAAATTCGTATCCCGATGGGTGAGCGCCTTGGCGGCATTGTCGTTGAAGCCAATAATGTAAGCAAAGGGTTTGGGGATAAGTTATTGATCAAGGACTTATCATTCAAGCTGCCGCGCGGCGGTATTGTTGGTGTTATTGGCCCGAATGGAGCGGGTAAGACAACTCTGTTTAAAATGATTACAGGACAAGAGCAGCCCGATGCAGGTACGTTTAAAGTCGGGGAAACGGTCGAACTGGGTTATGTTGATCAAAATCGCGATGCGTTGGATAATAGCAAAAATGTCTGGGAAGCCATATCGGACGGACTTGATATTATTGCTATGGGGAAACGTGAAGTGCCGTCACGTGCCTATGTCGGGGCCTTTAATTTTAAAGGGACTGATCAACAAAAAAACGTTGGTCAATTATCGGGCGGCGAACGAAACCGGGTAAATTTAGCCAAAATGTTGACCCGCCCAGCTAATCTGTTGCTGCTTGATGAGCCGACGAATGATTTGGATCGGGAAACATTGGCTTCGCTTGAAGTTGCACTCGAAAAATTCCCCGGCTGTGCTGTGGTAATTTCCCATGATCGTTTCTTTTTAGACCGGGTTGCAACCCATATTTTGGCTTATGAAGGCAATAGCCATGTCGAGTGGTTTGAAGGTAATTTTGCTGATTATATCGAAGATAAAAAACGTCGGCTTGGTCTAGATGCTGATATGCCGAAAAAGCTGAAATTTGTAAAATTTGAACGGTAAACAGTCTTTTATGGTAATGTTGTAGGAGGGGGTGAGTGCGTTTTTTGCAATAGCTGAATAAAAAACATAAAGATATAAAGATTATTTTATATACATTTAATGGTTTTAGGTATATAAGAACCTATGGAACAGATTGCTTACGCCTTAAAAATTCTTGGTCATCCCGAACGACTGCGTATTTTGGCCCTTCTGTCGCGCGGGGAATTAACAGTATCAGAACTTGTTCAAATTCTGCGCCTATCACAACCCCGTATTACGCAATATATAAAATCTCTTGAATCAGCTGGAATTATTCAACGGATGAAAGAGGGGAGTTGGGTTTTTTCCCGTCTTACACGCAATAATGCCGGTATTTCAGCTTTGGTGGCAACGACCTTGGCTTCTCTACCGCAAGATGATCTGGCTCTTATGTCTGATCTTCGCCGGCTTAATGATGTTTTAAAAGAGCGGGCGATTGCAGCGGATAGGTTTTTTGCCAAGGTTGCCAATGACCGGAGTCAATTGGGAGATGAATATCTTCCTCAATCCGATATTGAGCGTAAAATGCGCGAGATGGTCGGAGGTGGGCCTTTTGACTTTATGGTCGATCTGGGAACGGGAACCGGACGTGTTTTAGAGCTTTTTGCGGATCGTATTAACCGCGGTGCGGGTATTGATGCCAATCCCGAGATGCTTAAAGTTGCCCGTCATAAATTATCGGAGCAAGATTTTAATCATGTGTCGGTTCGTCAAGGTGATTTAAATGCAACACCATTACAATCCGGCTGTGCCGATCTTGTATCGCTTCATCAGGTTTTACATTATTTGGACGATCCTCAGGCCTCTATTTTAGAAGCTTCGAGAATTATGGCCCCGTCCGGGCAGCTTTTAATTGTAGATTTCGAAGCCCATGAGCGCGAAGAATTTCGGTCGCTTTATGCCCATCGAAGACTTGGGTTTAGTGATCAAGATATTCAGACTTGGGTAGAATTTGCCGGACTTGAATTACAACAGATTGATAATATTCCAGCGCAATCAGGTAAACCGAGTGTTAAAATATGGTGCGCTAAAAAATTGAAAAAGGCTGCAATCGCATGACCTCTGCTAATATCAGCTATGAATTTTTCCCTCCTAAAGCGAAAAAGGCGGAAGCTCGTCTTCTGCAAACGCTTGATGCATTGTTACCGACGGAACCGAAATTTGTTTCGGTTACATATGGAGCGGGTGGGTCAACACAGGAAAAGACGCTGCGTATTGTCGATGGGATTGCGGCGGCAGGTAAGGTTGAAGTTGCGGCGCATTTGACCTGTGTGGGAGCGTCAAAGTCTGCAATTAATAATATTGCTAAACGGTTTTGGGATGTTGGTGTTCGCCATATTGTGGCCTTGCGCGGCGATCCGCCCAATGGCGTTGATCAGGCCTATATTGCGCATCCAGATGGTTATGGTTATGCGTCTGATCTTATTACAGGGCTTAAAAACCTTGGTGACTTTGAAATATCTGTCAGTGCTTATCCGGAACGCCATCCTGAGAGTGCATCATGGGATGTAGAACTGGATAATTTGAAGCGTAAGGTTGATGCTGGGGCTAGCCGTGCAATAACCCAGTTTTTTTTCGAAGCGGATACGTTTTTAAGGTTTCGGGATAGAGCTGTTGCAGCTGGTATTAATATCCCGCTTGTTCCCGGCATTATGTTGCAACCCAATTTTAATGGCGTATTGCGTATGGCAAAAATGTGTAAAATTCATATACCTGATTGGTATTTACGCCATGTATCAGGGCTTGAAGATCAACCGGAAGTCCGCAATATGCTAACGGCTTCGCTGGCCGCTGAGCTTTGCGATAATTTACGGCAAGGCGGTGTTGGGCAGTTTCATTTCTATACACTTAATCAATCCCCGATTGCTATGACTGTTGTACGGTCTTTGCGATTGGGCGAAGACCGGTTGCGAAAGGTTGCATAATCCTATTGAGTGTTCGCGTTATTAAGCTGCAGCGAAAGCGATATTTATTATGAGTGCCCCGCATCATTTTATTGGCGGCGTTGGCGGCAGTGGTACGCGGGTTGTCGCGTCCATATGCCAAGCCCTTGGATATCATTATGGATCGGATCGTAATCAGGCCGAAGATAGTCTCTGGTTTGCGCTGTTTTTTATGCGGCAGAATTACTTTAATGCCTCGCAAGAGGATATCGCTTCGCTTGCATCTTTATATGCTAAAGGGTTTTATGGCGGCGACCTTGAGGTTAGCGATCTAAAACTATTAGATAAGTTACTAAAAATTCCACGTCCTAATCATGGTCAGGATTGGCTGTCTTTACGTAAAGAGAGTTTCATTAAGGCTGCTGGCCGCCAAGCTGTAGCGCTGGATAAACCCGCGTTACAATGGGGATGGAAAGCTCCGAATACGCATATTTATGCGGGTCGGTTTTTAAAGTTTTGGCCCAAGGCTAAATATATCCATGTTTGGCGGGACGGTTTGGATATGGCTCTGTCTAAAAATCAAAATCAACTTCGGTTTTGGGGGCAAATTTATCCGGGCGGGCCTTATGATATGTCGACAGCCGGATCGCTGGATTATTGGTGTGCGGTACACCGCACTATGCTGGATTTGGCGCATCTCTATCCAGGACGTGTTCATTGGCTTAATTTTGACGCATTGTGCCATACACCGGCTATCCTTATTGATCGTCTTTTATCGTTTTTGGGCGAAACGGTAAATATAGAACAGCGTCGGCTATTGATTGATCTGGTCAGACCGCCCAAAACGATTGGCCGGTCGAAGGAAATTGATCTTAGCGGACTGAGAGCCGATAGTCTTGAATTCGCTATGCAGTTTCATGAAAAGGTTGCCTATGACATTTAAAGCTATGAAATATTGCATTCTGTTAGCGATGTTGAGCGTATCGGCCTGTCAAAAGCCTGCAGGAATATCACCGGCGCAAAAAGGCAGGATAGAGGCCGATATTCGGGCAACATTGGCCCGGCAGGATGCGGCATGGAATCGTGGTGATATTGAAGGTTTTATGGAAGATTATTTAAAGTCGGAGGCATTGCGCTTTGCATCGGGTGGTAAAATCAGCCGTGGGTGGCAGGCGACGATTGATGGATATAAAGCTCGGTATCCTGACAAAGCGGCTATGGGCAGATTGTCTTTTTCGGATTTGGAAATCGATGTGTTTTCTCACAATGATGCGCTTGTATTTGGGCGGTGGTCTCTTGTTAGAGCCGCCGATAGGCCGGGTGGGTTATTTACATTACACATGGTTAATCACGGAGACGGTTGGAAAATAGCTAGCGATCATACGTCAAGTCAAAACTAATAGGGTTTGCGGTTTGATTTTATTCGGTATTCTATCTTGAAGCGGGGTGCTGTTTGCGGCAGACCGCGCCTATGAGTTTATTCACCCGAATTTTAGGAGCCGCTGCGCGCCTCTTTGGTCCGCCGCAACGGGTCAATAATGATGGAAAGCCGGGTAAGATCGAAGCAGCTGGTGTTTCGGCAGCCTTAATTGCTCTGGGTGCGAAAATGGCGAAAGCGGACGGAACTGTCAGGCATGAAGATATCAAAGCTTTCAAGCAAGTCTTTCAAGCCAGCCAGTCCGATGAGCAAGGGATTGCCCGTTTTTTTGATTTAGCGCGGCAAACGACACTTGGGTTTGAGCGTTATGCCCGTATTGTTGCTCGCAAATACCGGGCGCAACCGTCTGCACTTGAAGATGTATTAGATGGTCTGTTTCATATCGCCCTAGCTGACGGTATAATTACTGAAACGGAAATGCATTTTTTGTCGGCGGTGTCGGAGGTTTTTGGTTTCTCAGACCGTGAATTTTCCCGGATTAAAATGGCGCATTGTGGCCGGGCTGCCGATGATCCCTATCTCATATTAGGGATAGATGAGGATATATCGGATGCCGATTTGAAACGTGCCTATCGCCGTATGGCGGCAGCGAATCATCCTGATAGGTTAATCGCTAGAGGTTTGCCGCGCGAAATGATGAAGATTGCAAACCATAAAATGGCTATGGTCAATCGGGCTTATGGAGAAATTATAGCCGTGCGAAAAAGGCGTAATTTATAATGTCTTACGGAAAAGTTATTTAACAAGGGGTTGACCGCGAGGCCAATCCCCCCGACATTAAGGGCATGAGTAATACTTACCGGATAAATGGAAGCCCGAGCTTCCTGCAAAGCCTTGGACGTGTTCTGTTTCTGGCTATAGCGGCTATCGGTGGCTTTTTTATGTTAGCCTTTTCAGCTGCCTTTGCCTTTTTTGTTATAGTCGGGCTTGGTCTTGTTGGTTTGACGGTTTTTGTTTTTTTCTGGGGTCGGGCGAAATTATTTGGCAACCCTTTTGGGCCGCATGCGCAATTTGAAGCTATGCGTCGTGATATGGAATCGCAATTTGGTCCCATAGACCCGTCCCAAGCCGGAGCCATGACCGAAGACGGTGGGCCTATTATAGATGCGCATGAAACACCTCAGGGGTGGTCGGTTGATGATTAGAAAGCTTAAGCTTTCTTCCATCAAAAATTTGCTTTTAAATTAATATAGTTATGATATTTGTGCCTCAATGATTTTAAAATCAATTGTGGGTGTATCGGGTGTTAGATTTAAAAAACATTGGCGCGGACGCTGTTTTTAAGGCGTTTAAATTTACAAAAAATATCTGCAATTTTGGTGATTTATCCCTAATGGGGAAAATACGGGCATTATCTATTTCGGCGCTAGCTATTCTTGTTCCGATGGGTCTTTTTGCTATGGATTATCGGCGCTTGATGCAATGAATTTATCGCTTGAGGATAGTATTTTATCTGCGCATTGTGCTCAAAATTATGAGAATTTTAATGTGA
>CAZZKV010000046.1:0-7908 GCA_964654665.1 uncultured Caulobacterales bacterium
AACAAAATGAAGTAGCAAGGTGTCTACAAAGCTAGGGGCACATCACATCGAATCTAAAACAGATTTAGCCGTAGCATTTCCAAATAGAAAAACAATGCAAGTATCGTTCTAACTTTATCATTAAAATTAAATTAATCATCTTTGAATACTAAACCGCAATACTTTAATGGTATATGCGAGACTCGTAATGTGAAATATTCACATGCCGTGGGGAATTCATTTTGATCCTTTAATGTAATTACGGATGGATGAATAAGAGTTTGGAGCACATTATGTTCTTATGGTTTAAAGAAAAGGTATTTTTGTTTAGAAAAAACAAAGATGGTAATATGGCAGCCTTGCTGTCCCTATCCGTTGTAGTGGTTATGTTTGTCATTGGGGTCGCCATAGATATCAGCACAGCCGCCTCTAAAAAACAAACTATGCAAGATAATATTGATGCTGCTCTATTGGCTGCAGCGAGTCGAATCTATTATACA
This sequence comes from uncultured Caulobacterales bacterium, assembly GCA_964654665.1. Lineage (GTDB taxonomy): Bacteria > Pseudomonadota > Alphaproteobacteria > Caulobacterales > Maricaulaceae > CALCKU01. Next base: position 480 of record CAZZKV010000046.1, read on the forward strand.
GGGGCTAAAAAAAGAGACGGTCAGGCTATCATTAATGATATGCTAAAGGAACATTTAACTCGCGGTGGCTTAAATTGTCAGCCTATTAAGGTTAAAAAAAATACGATAAATTTGAATTGTGACGGTGATGTTCCTACATTAATGCCAAAAATTGTCGGCAAGAAAAAACTAAGTTATAAAATCAATAGCACTGTTGTTGCCGAAACTCCTGGGAACACCGAGATATCATTCGTCTATGATATTTCCAATTCTATGCGTGGTAGAAAGCTAAGAAGTTTAGAAAAGACCTTGAAAAACTTTGTTTCCCACGAAGTTTTTACCGCATCAAATTCTAGTACTATATTTTCTTTAATTCCTTTCGCCAATACAGTCGCGTTTGACCTGTCTTATGATAAATGGCTTGACCCGGTTGATGGCTTATCTCTTACACCAAATTTTACTGGTTGTTTCACACGGGAAACAACCGATGTAAACCGTCCATTCACAGGACGCGACACGGAAATATCAGCCCCTTTGAAACGACCCCGAGGCAAACATAATGCTTGTCCTCCGCAATCAATGGCGGCCCGGTTTTTTAATAAAGACCGTCGTCCAATAAAATCACTGATAACAAATTTACAGCCAACCTTTGGGACAGGAACAAGCGATGCCATGGTTTGGGGTTATCGTAGTTTACATCCTGACATGCGCGGAATTATTGATGATAACACATCTTACCCTCGAGACTTTCATGCTAAAAACAAAAAAGTTCTTATTCTGATGACAGATGGCAAACCTTTCAACGATTTTTGGACGGATGGGCCCCGTAAAAAAGGAATTGGTAATAAAGAAACACAATCTATTCGGAAACTTGTTGAAACATGTGATTACATAAAGGCCAAAAAGGAACCTATCGATATATATGTTGTCGCGTTAGGGGATTTCGTTACCCGATCAGGAAAAGACCTGAGGACTGTATTTAAAAACTGCACCCAAGGGGACGGGTATTTCACAACAACAGGGTCCCGTAAGCTTTCGGAAACGATCACATCCATTATTTCCCAAGATAAGGTTCTAAGAATATCGAGTTAAATAGATATATGTTCTATCTTCTATCTATTTTAAACTCTTTGCAATTCCTTCGCGGCGCGGATCAGCTCCGCCAATAAGCGTACCATCTGCTTGGCGGTAAATAATATGTAATCCACTAATTTCGCCTTTGCTACGGACAACTTTATGTCCCTTCGCCTCCAATGATGCAATAATATCGGCATCCATACGGTTTTCTTCCAACCTAATCGATCCGCGGCGCGCAATAACATTAGGAAGATCAATCGCCTCTTGCGGCGTTAATCCCCAATCAAGAATACCAACAATGGTTTTGGCTGTATAGGCTATGATAGAATTGCCGCCCGGAGATCCTGTCGAAAACAGAAATTGACCCTCTTTATCAAAAACTATGGTTGGCGACATAGATGAACGAGGGCGTTTTCCAGGAGCCGGCGCATTCGCCACCGGATTCCCATTCGCATCAATGGGCGTAAAAGAAAAATCCGTCAATTGATTGTTGAGCATGAACCCTGAAGCCATACGTTGCGATCCAAAGGGAGCCTCAACCGTTGTCGTCATAGATACAACAAGTCCGTTTTTATCAACCACGGTAAAATGTGATGTCCCCGGATTATCTGGCGTAGCATCGGTGCCCGCAGGGCCATGATCTCCGGGTTGTACGTCTGTAATTGATGTGCCGGGCGTAATTAGACTGGCGCGCGTGGATAGATAAATCTTATCCAAGATCGAACGTATTGGAACTGTAACAAAAGCCCTATCAGCAACATATTGATCCCGATCCGCATAGGCCAGAAAACTGGCTTCGGCGAAATGATGCCAGCCTTGTTCGCTGGGCCCCATCGCTGCCATATCGAAATTTTCAAGGATGCCTAAAATCGTATTGACGGCCACGCCGCCGCTAGCGGGCGGCATGGCTCCGCAGACTGTATAATCCCTATAGGGCGCGCAAAGCGCTTTTGTTTTGTAAGGTCGATAGTTGTCCATATCTGCCTGTGTGAGCGTGCCCGGCAGTGGGTTTTCGCGCACAACCGTCAAAATCTCATTAGATAAAGGGGCTTGTAGCAAAGCACGCGGATTATTGGCTAAATAATCAAGAGCTATTGCATAAGGCTTATTATCGCGTAAGATACCAGCCCCGTGAGTTGTTTCCCCGTCGGATTCGAAAAAATACTCCCGGGCGGCGGGTTGGCGACCCAGAACATATTGCCCCATACGTTTCGTCCAATTGGCCATACGCGGGCTTATTTTAAATCCATTTATTGCTAAGCTGCGAGCATAGGCCATATGGGCTTTGCCCCATGTAAGTGTGCCATAATCATCATGGGCCAATCCTAACATCGCCATAGCCCCCGGAACGCCCGTTGATATTCCTGATGCTATGCCAGCAAAGCGACGCAAAGGTTTACCATCATCGCCCATAAATAAATCGGGCGTAATGGCCGCCGGAGCCGTTTCTCGGCCGTCATAACTTACAATTTCCCCTGAACGACCATCATAAACAACCATAAAGGCCCCGCCGCCAAGACCTGAACTTTGTGGTTCAACCAGCCCTAAAGTAGTCTGTATAGCAATGGCCGCATCAACGGCACTGCCCCCCGCTTTTAAAATCTCAAGGCCCGCCTCGACAGCATGCGGATTAGCCGCAGCGACCATCCCGGGATGAGAAATAACCGTTTTTGACAATGTGTTTGCCGGTGCTGCGGTAACGCCAGTTTTTGCACAAGCACTCGCAAGCAAACTCACGAAACAAAGCGGTAATAAAGAAAATTTCATATAAACGGCCTTAATAGGTAAATACCGACCATAACTCGACGGTTTTTTATAGCAAGCTTTTCAATAGACTCGATAGAAGTTGGCTAGAAATACCGCTCAATAAACAATCTGCAGCTTATATAAAACACATTGTATGAATTATAGAACTGTAAATTTTATTACCAACCCCTTTTCTAAAGGTAAAATAAGCGTTAAGCTTTGTGTGTTGAGGGGTTTGATAATTTTCCAAATCTATTGATTAACAGTAATTGTGCACATGGAGGGCTTTATGAGTAAACGTGACGATTTAATTGAAAAATATGCCGCTGATATGAAAGAAAAATGCGGTGTAACACCGGATATGGATTTTTTGCGAAAAGTAACAATTGGCTGCGGGCCATCTATATATAACCGCGATTCATCAACAGTATCGGCCACAGATGCATCGGAAATTGCAACAGTGAAAAATAATTTTTTAATCAAGAAACTAGGCTTGAAAGATGGTCCTGAGCTCGATAGTGCGATTGATGCTGTTATGGAACAATATGGAAAATCCACACGATCCAAATATCGCGCCGTGGTCTATTATCTTCTTGCGAAACATTTCAATAAAGAATCTGTTTATAAGTAGACTAGAGAATATTACTCTTAAACCCGCTTTTAGGCGGGTTTTTTCTTGCTTACAAGGCATGCACAGCCTTACATCACTCAATGATAAAGATAGGTGAAACCAATTCCATATGTGATGTAAGCGGTTTGCGCATAGGCCAAGCTCATGATGAGGCTGTAAAAACCGGCGTCACCGTTATTATACCAGATAATCCGTCTATCTGTGCGGTTGATGTACGCGGCGGTGGTCCTGGGACGCGTGAAATTATGGCTCTCCAAGACGGCGGGTTAATTGAGCAAGTCCATGCCATTGTTCTGTCGGGCGGTTCTGTATACGGGCTTGCAGCGGCTGATGGTGTGACTGCTTGGCTAGGTGCGCAGCGCATCGGCTATGCGCCAGGGCCTGCTCCTATTCCTGTATCCCCCATAGTACCCAGCGCTATCTTATTTGATAATGCTAATGGAGGCGATAAAAATTGGGGAGTCCAACCGCCCTATAGATCATTAGCCATCCAAGCATGCGAAACAGCATCACAAAACCTTCATCTGGGGAAAACAGGAGCCGGTTACGGTGCAACGGCCGGATTATATCCGGGCGGATTAGGCAGTGCATCAGAGATTATCGAGGGTATCACTATTGGCGCAGTGATTGCGGCCAATCCCGTTGGTTCGCCTTATATGCCTGGTACACATTGCCCATGGGCTTGGCCTTATGAACAGAATGGTGAATTTGGCGGGAGCCGCCCACCCGCTGATTATAAGCCGCATAAGGCAAAGGATACAAAGCTTTCATTTCTCAAAGCGGCTGGGCAATCTACGGTTATCGGCGCCGTGGCCATTGATGCGGCCCTACCGCAAAAACAACTTAAACGTCTGGCGATAATGGCCCAAGATGGTATTGCCATGGCGGTGCAACCGGCCCATACACCACTGGATGGTGATACAATATTTACCCTTTCAACTGGACACAAAACCCATGTCAGTCCGGCCGCTCTTGCCGAATTAGGCGCGGCGGCGGCTCGGTGTGTTGCCCGTGCTTTAATGCGGGGCATCTATTTAGCTGTATAAAATTCACCGCTTTAATGTCGTTAAAAAAGAATGACAGATAGAACACTACATTCAGAGCAAAAGACCGCTTGTAGATTTCCAATTATTGAACCCGTTACAGAAATTTCACGGGAAGGATTGCAAATAAAGTGACAGCTACCCTAGGTTGCTAACTGTAATAAACGTCTGCCGGTCAGGATGCAGTCCTTATGGCCTGATACTCTCAGGATCAACAAAAAACGCCGCGCCCGGCCCGGTTTGTTCCACGGGCTTTGGCATGGGCGGGAGTAAAAATATTTCGTCAGCCTTGCCACTAAAACGCAAAAGACCGCTTTTAAAATGCTCAATATATCATGCTAGCGCGCGTAGAGAGTTTTACCTTTTCTCAGTCTCCGTTGTGATCTTCTCATGCCTTTTATCTCTCCAAACTACACCAAGCAGTAAGAATTGGTTTTGGTTTTCAAATTCTCAAATTCGAGACTGTCAGACGGATTCTAATGCTCGTTCGTTGTTTGCTAGTTTGGGTTGACCGACAGGCTTCTAAGATACCAACCCCAGACACCGTCTCAACCTCAATCTCATGCAACAACCGAATGCCGTCCTCATCTGCATTTCACTGCCTCTCATCGCTTCGCGCGGCAGTTCATGTCTTTGCCATATTCATCTCCCTTTCCATCAAAAATACTAACTAAAAGATGGTTCAGTTTTAAGGGGGAAGGATACCTAGCGGCACAGCTCTGCTACGCTCTCTTCGCCCCGAAGTCCGTCCAGCACGATGCGGACTTCCCCTCGGCAGAATACTGCCTACGCGTTTTACGTTTGATGTCTTTGACGATGCGTTCGCCATCAGTTTGCTTATTACGTCTCATCTTTCTCTCTATGATATAGAAGAGGAGCTAAAAGTCTCTCTTAGCCCAGACCCAAATCTGAGACACAAGTCCTGACGTTAGATAGGTCTTGCGGCTGTTTATCCGGAGAGGCTAGATGAACCAATTTCATGCCTAATAAGTTTTGTAAAAACCCACCCACCGGCGATACCGGCCAAGACCTGAGCTAAAAACCCAAACAAACCTCTCGCTCCACTAATCGGAATCGTTTGGAAAGTTTTATACATAAGACCTAAAGTGATCGCCATCGTCGCCCCTCCGGCTATCAGGAAAGCCCATTTCGCCAATGGTTTAAGTATAAGCCGCGCTACACTCGCAACCAAGAAAGCAATAGCTAATGAGATAGCGATAATATTACTGTAGGGGGTAAATGCTTTTCCCTTTGTAAGCATGCCTTCCAAATCAGCTAAAGTCATACTAAACCGGTCTGCTAACGACACATCAACACCATGATAAGCAATAACAAATTGTGTTGAAAATACACTAGCCAATATAAACGTGGTTATACAGGCGAGTATAAAAGCCAGCATAACTTTTATAAGTGACTTAATATATTTTACCTGAAACATCTTAATTAATATCCATAAAATGATTTCACCTACTAAAATATTCGTATATCATGATAAATAAACCTAAGAGAAAGATCAATGCGTTACGCCTTGTCAAAATTGTCTATTTTCATTGCGGCTTTACTCATTGGGTGCACTGATGGAGTTTCTGATATTGGAGAAAAAACAAGTCAGGAATGGGGGCGCGTTGAGGCCGCCTCGGTAAATTATGATATCGAAATCGTTGCCAGCGGTCTTGACCATCCGTGGTCCATGACCTTTCTAAATGATGGTGGATTTTTAGTAACTGAAAGGATTGGTGTTCTCAATCACATTTCAGCTTCGGGTACAAAAACTCCTATTCTTGATCTTAGAAAAGATGATACGGCCCCCGTGCACACCAAGCCTGGCATGCAAGCCGGACTTTTCGATGTCTCATTACATCCTGAATTTGCCACAACACGGTGGGTGTATTTAGCCTATGCCGCCGAAGTCGAGAATGGCAACACACTGCGATTAATTCGTTACACACTAGGCCCAGATAACAAATCTTTAAGTGACAAGACAATACTGTTTACAACGACACCCGCGCGGGTCCAGTCCAATCACTTTGGTGGCCGGATCACATGGAGAAATGACGGAACGCTTTTACTGACACATGGCGATGCATTTCACTTTAGAGAGAAAGCGCAAAAGCTAGATAATCATTTCGGAAAAATCATACGGCTTAATGATGACGGAAGCGTGCCCACAGATAATCCCTTTGTCGGACGAGATAAGGCTTTGGACGATATCTGGACATATGGCCATAGAAACCAGCAAGGTTTAATCACATTATCTGACGGGAGTATTTTAGGACATGAGCATGGGCCAGCAGGCGGGGATGAAATTAATATTATCACGGCCGGTAAAAATTACGGCTGGCCTGTGGCGAGTTACGGACTAGATTATTCCGGTGCCCGTATATCCCCGTTCGAAGCCTATCCCCAAACAGAGCAATCAGTGTTGCATTTCACGCCGTCCATTGCACCGTCTGGATTTACCCAATATCATGGCGACAAATTCCCCGAATGGAACGGAGATTTGTTTATCGGGGCTCTGGTTTTAAAACATGTCAGATATATAGACATGAAACCGGATGGATCTTTTGGAGACCAAGCGGAGCTGTTTACCGAACTCGATAGTCGTTTTAGAGATATCAGAACCGGCATAGACGGATATCTCTATCTCTTAACCGAAACGAAAGGTAGCGCCGAGAGTAAGCTCCTTAGAGTAATACCAAAGCAATAGCGTTAGAAAAACTAAATATGTTCGCGTATGTAAAAAAGATGCATTAAAGTCGACGGGTCTGACAAGAAACTTTATGGTACCCATTAAAATGTTTGAGACCATAGCTGGTAAGAATTAAAAAGTGAGTTTCTACGCTTTTAATCCATCTAACATATCGGCAGTCATATGGTCAATTTGTTCTAGATTCACTGTCGTTTCATCAATAAAATATTGTAAAGCCGCTCCGCGTAAGATCGCGATATAAAA
>CAZZKV010000047.1:0-7521 GCA_964654665.1 uncultured Caulobacterales bacterium
TTGGAGCGATTTTAAGCCGTTCGAGAATGTTTATGGTGTGGGAAAATTCGATTAGAACTTACAGAAGATTAGGAGTTATTTTCTGGAATACCGAGTCGGACAAAGATAGCATTTTGGCCAAATCGTCTAGAATTAGTATCTCGAAAAACACTCCTTCGAAAATTCAAAATGCAATAGATTGACGGCTCCAGTTTTCAATTAAAAGGAGATTTGTGTTAATACTTTAAAGCTCCTCAATGAAAATAGGTAGCCTGTTTCATGTCCAAAAGAAGAAAAAACCCTAGTTGATGCTTTAAATTTCAGGTGTGATTATAATTTTTGATTTTAATTATCCGGGTTTTAAACCTTAGAAAATAACCCGTATTATTCATGGGTGTGACCTGTATAAACCCAAGGATATTCTTGGTTTTACATTCACCCATTTTTTGATTACTAAAGACCTATGTCTAAGGATTTACCTTTACGTTTGGCCCAGCATGTATTGCGCAACTGGTTAACTGGCCATGCCTAGCCCGTTCTCTCGGCAGTATCACAATGAACACAAGAGAGACCTATGGACAGATTATATTACCAAAAAATGATGCGCGGCGCGGGCCAGCTCGATTATGAAATTTACCTGAATACTGAACAGTTGCTTGCCTGCCAAAAAGAGCCGGACGCTTTATGCAATCCAGATGAGCTGCAATTTATCATTGTCCACCAAATAGAAGAATTGTGGATGAAACTCATGGCGGCTACATTGTTAGATATTGACGATGAAATGCGAAGCCGTAATAGCGGTAAAGTCCTGACTTTATTTCGTCGCGTTCATCTGTGTCAGGAAATGATGACAACGCAACTGAGTTTATTAGAAACGATGTCGCCTAAAGATTACCAGCAAATTCGGCTACTTCTCGGTAATGGCAGCGGGCAGGAAAGTCCCGGATTTCGCGTTTTGCTGAAAATGCCAAAGGATCTCTGGAACAGCTATACCGCTATTTACCTTGAGCGCGGCAAGAGAACGTTACGGGAAATTTATGATACGAATTATACCCATGATGATGCCTATATGGTCGGTGAAGCTTTGGCAGAGTTTGATGAACAATTTCAGAAATTCCGTAATAGCCATATGCAACTTATCTATCGATCTATCGGGGTTGCGGCTAATTCTTTGAAAGGGCGCCCCGTTGAGATATTAAATGAAGGATTACGCCAAAAATTCTTTCCTGCATTATGGCAAGTTCGCGCAGATATGACGGATTCATGGGGGGCGAGTTATGGGCAGAAACGCCAAAAGCTAGACCCGCAAACCGATGCGTGAATATTTTCACGTCCCTGAAAATTATTTTCTGTCCCATAGTGTTGGATGTTTACCGCTGCAAACGCAGGCTGCTGTATATAAAACTTACTTTGAACCGTGGGAAAATGGCAAGAATTGGGATAGCTGGATGCCGGTCCTTTCGGAGTTTCGAACGGGAATTGGAATGCTTTTAGGCGTTCGGCCTGATCTTATATGTCCGCAGAAAAATATATCTAGCGCCCTGAGTAAAGTTCTCTACAGCTTGCCTTTTCAAGAAAGCCGTAAGACAATATTGTTAAGTCAACAGGATTTTCCTACAGTTGGATTTATATTCAAACAGGCTGAACGATTTGGGTATCGCTTGAAGTTTTTAGAGGGCGATCCGGAAAATTTAACAACATGGGAAGCGCAAATTGATTCGGACACAGCCATTGTCCATATCACCCATGCACTATCAAATACATCGCATTTATTACCCGTTGGCTCTATTTGCGCGCGCGCGCAACACTATGGCGCGACTACTATTGTGGACGTAGCCCAGTCTTGCGGCGTTGTTCCGATTAATGCCAATACATGGAATGCCGATTTTATCATTGGTACTGGCGTGAAATTTTTATGTTTTGGCCCAGGAGCTTGCTTTTTATATCTATCCCGTGAAAAGCTAGAAACTTGCCACCCTATTGATGTCGGTTGGTTTTCGCATGATGATCCATTTGAAATGCAAATCGATAATTTCCGATATGCAGAGGATGCGATGAAATTTTTTGGCGGAACCCCGTCCCCCGCACCTTTGGCGGCCGCAAATTGCGCTTTAGCCTTATGGCGAATTATAACGCCGGATGCAGTGCATAAACGCATAAAAGCCCATCTATCATATTTAACGCAAAACATTCCTGAGACAATGATTGTCTCGCCGCAATGTCCCGACAAGAGAGGAGGAACACTGGTTATCTCTCCCAAAGACAAGAGGGGGTTAAGGACCTTTTTAAAAGAAGAAAATATTTTATATGACGAACGTGACGAAGGGTTCCGGTTTTCAGTTCATGGATATACATCCGAAGATGAAATAATTCGCCTAACCCAATGTCTTGAAAGTTTTGAATGAAAGTGGTTTATAGGGCAGGGGACATCAACCCGCTTTCATGGCGCGCTATGGCATCAATACCGAGATCATAGCGTAATGGGCAGCATCGGTATACTATGGATATGAAATACCGGCGGAGCGGTTCAACCACTCTGTTCACCGGCTAATTGAAATCACGCTCCTAAAGCCTGCGTTGGCCTATGCTCAAACCTTTCGAGTGCCTTGTTTATTATTATCGTTTTTCCGGCGATATCTTAGCAATTTGCAAGATATAATTTGGCAATTTACTGCGATCTTTATTATTATGAATCCGCACCAGACTTGCCGGTTGATGATCAAGAGAAAGCCCCGTTCTCCAAGCTTTTGATGGTCTGATAGGGCGTGGCGCAAATCCACCGCCGCAATTGGGACATACGTTTTGAAGATTGCTTACGCATGATGAGCAAAATGTACATTCATAGGTGCAAATATTGGCATTTACTGAATCCGGCGGCAGGTCAATATCACAAAACTCACAATTAGGTCTAAGCTCTAATGGCATATCAAATCCTTATAAAATAACGGTATCGGGGTACGGCTCTTTGGGAATCATATATACTATGGGTACCGCTCAACTATAATCTTAAAGCAACAACTTTTGTTCATAGGGATAGAGTGTAAGGTTTTCATACCCATCCGGCGTGATCAATACTTGATTTTCAAGTTTAACTCCGTCGCGCCCCCCGACTTTTCCGGCGTAAACTTCGACGCTGAACACCATGCCCGGTTCCAGATGATAATCAAAAGCCCCTTCAATATAATCTTCAGGGTAATATATGCTGGGGAATTCATCACACATACCCGTACCATGCATTTTTACACAATAACGCTGGGCACGATATTCGGGCGGCAATTCATGGCCACCAAAACTCAAATCACGGAACGAGGTTCCGGGACGCATAAGTTCCATATTCTGTGTGATATGCTCATGGGCGACTGTGTAAATCTCTTTTTGCTCTGATGATGCGACATCGCCAACAAGCCATGTTCGGGACATATCACAGCAATAGCCATATAGCCCAATCATATCGGTATCAAAGCCAAAGAGATCCCCCGGTTCGAGGCAGCGCGTTCCCGCTTCTTGCATCCAAGGGTTTGTTCGGGGGCCCGACGCGACCAGCCGGGTTTCAATCCATTCACCCCCGCGGGCTATGTTTCCGCTATGGAGCACTGACCAGAGTTCAACCTCGGCCATACCCGGTTTCATCGCAGTTTCCATCTCTCCAACGGCAAGCTCGCAAGCAGCGACAGCGCAACGCATAGCTGTGATTTCATCGGGCCCTTTTACAAGGCGTGCATGTTCCATAATGCCTTGTCCTGGGAGGGTTTTAATTTGCGCATTTTGTAGGGCATTGCTTGTCGCTATATCCGTTGTATCGATAGCAATGCGGTTCTCGCAGCCATGCTGGCGCATTAGGTCAATAATCTCTGCAGCGAAACGCTCGGCTTGCAGATTTTCTGTATCCCCATACGAAAAATAAAGTGCGGCACTGCCAGACCGTCGCTCATCAATTGTTTCCAGATGATCGGTTAAATGTTCACACCGCACAAAATCCCATAAGACAACATAACCGCCAGCCGATACAAAACTCGCTCGGGATAAATTCCGAGATGTCCATATTTGCATATTATGCGACCCTGTTGCATAGCGAATATTGATGGGGTCAAACAGCAATATTCCGCCAAGACCGCGTAATTTAAGCTGTTTAGTAATCCGGCCAAGCGTATAGCGGTATAGCCGAGGTAAATTCGGAAGGGTGAACCCTTTCGCTTTTAGCTCTTGGATTGTTTTGGCTGTAGGGCCTGCAGTTGGGGGCACGGATTTTGTGGGCCGACTGCCAATCTTTCGTTTTATACTGCGTGCCATAAGGGACTCCTAAATATCTTTCATAAGGCGGAGGCTATCATAAATTGCAGCATGGATATTTCGTCCTGATACGGCATCTCCGATCCGAAATAGACCTTTTTGTTCGTTTGAATATTTTGCGCCTTCCCTGTAATTAGCGTGTCATAATTCACTGTCCAAGATTGCGCGATAAGGGCTTTAAGTCGAAATGTAAATCAGCCAGAAGGAAAAACCCTTTATTGGTAATGGTTGGGTTATAATGTTTTTCATGACTGTGATTGGAATAATCTGTCCCGATGACCGTTTCAAATGATGATAGGATTTGCGTGCGTCAGCATGATTGAATATCGAAACATAACTGAGAAGTAATTTATACATGGTTATTGGCTAATATTGGATTTAGCCCTGTGCGGAGGCGAAGTGGCCGTTAGAAAAATTAAAGTGCATTGTGTAAATGAGAAATAATCTACAATACCAACTATGGAACAATGACGACGTTTAGTCGGATTTTTTACGTGCCAGATGTCTTCTGACAAGCCAGCCGATAAACCTTCCAGCCAAGATGTGCGCTGTAATTGTCGTGATCGGTAACGCCCCGAGCGTTAACAGAGAATATACGAAAAACCAGCCCGCTGCATGACCTTCGCCGAAAGGACGTGGGTTGGTATCAGTAAAAATCAACAGACATACCAATACAACAAAGCAAGATAAAAGACAGATTAAAAACAAAAACACACTTGCTAGTGATTTACGAAATCCCGCGAGTGGCCATCTCCAAGCCGCCATAAACAGAGGAATCCAGTGGATCGGGATCAAAGTAAGCATCCAGCCTAGACTCGCATTGATATCCATGTCTGTGTTCTTCTCCTTACATCACCATTACTGCAGGAACCAAAGAGATTTCCTTTACAAGCTAAGTAGACAAAAAAGCCAATACAGCAAATGAAGACGATATTGTTAAACCAATACCAAAATCTTGGCCATTGTTTATGGGGTGAGCGTTCTTATCTAATATCCAACTGCTGGTTGGACACCTTTTGAATCCAATTTAATGCTCGCGTTGGGCTTTGCATTGGGGATGGGCTGTGTGGCTTCTTTAATCAACAGGGTGTTAATTCCTCGCTCGACTCTACGAGTAACTTCACGGACGGACGTGTGGAGCGCCATGATTTTATCAGAAAATTTTGCGCCGTTATCTGATTAATACTTATACAGATATGGCGTGTATGAAGGCAATGTTAGAAGAAACACCTGATTTAGAGTGGACAAATATGCATCTTACTTATCTTCGCTCAGACCCTTCAAAACCATTCTTGGTTTCAGAAGGCACTTTAGGCCGAGGAAACTTTCAATTTTCGACTAGAGCAACAAAAATAGCTTATGTGGACATAGACAATCTGCTTTCAAATTGCATACGAATTCTCGCTAAGTCAGCCAGTAGCCTCTCAAAATTTAGGGCGCCAATCGCTTCGCCTTGTGCAGCCAATAAAGGTGCAAGTTTTAGAATGACCTGTTCTCGTGATTTGCTACCCGCTTTTGTGACGGCAACCCGTTTTATGCGTCGATCACGCTTGTCGGGCTTAAATGTAATATAGTTTTTGTGAGACAGGCGTTTCAGTGTTGAGGTCATAGTCGGTTGGGTAACTTGAAAGGCTGCCGCTAATTCGCTGACGGTCTCTTGTGTTTTTAAACGTGTTATACGATTTAAAATGCCAAACTGTGCTTGTGTCATTCCATCAGGCAATAGGCGCTCAAACTCATTTTTTGCCATATGGGCAATCATATCAACTTCTGTCAGAATCTTAAAAAGGTCAGGATCAGAATCGACCCCTGAAGGGGAGGGTGTCATGGTCATGCCGAACCCTCAATGAGGCGGCTTTGCAGAGGCCACCGAGGCGCAGGCGGGGGCGTTGCTGCATAGCCTAAACGAAACAAGCCTTGAATGATACGCGGTTGTTTAATTTCGAGAACAGCATGAATCTGCGCATAAGGCTCAGACATTTCCGGGAATTCTTGCAATATTTGGCTAAGAGGCTGAAATGCCAAGCCATGCTGTGTTGCAGCTAGGTGTAAGCGCAGCCAGTCAGCTCCTGACTTTATCTGATTAAGCCGGTTATTGTCGGGAGATGTTATCCACGCAAATGCTTTAGCCGTATCAATAAGTCCCGTATAAAAATCACGGGTACCTTTATAGGCCTGAGAGTCCGTATCATTCATTTTTTCTTCGCTGAGTTGTCCTGCCAGACCTAGCGCTTCCATCATAGGGCCTGACAAAGAAATCCCATCAGGTGATGCATTGATTTGTTTCTCTCCAACGCGGGTGAGGCGCGTACTCTCATGATGTGTGCGAGGGGTTTCAATCTCTATATTCCATCCATCCACGCACAGAGTTTTGATTGAGCCAACAAGGGACGCATCATCGCTATAGTTTAGCAAGTCGGCGCGTTGCGGCGACATCACGGTCTCAAGGGCCTTTAAAGTCGAGCGAGATATAGGGGCTTCACTAAATTTTGACCGGTTAGTTCTGCGGTCCATCACATAGGCAAACAGAGGGTCTTTGATGGTCTCAGTCTTTGAAAAGCGAATGTTGGCAACTGGCCGCTCATCAATTATCGGCTCAGGTTCGCCTTGCGGAAAATAGTCTATGTCCAAAGCATAACCATCTTCAGCGGCAGCCATGCGCAGCAATTCAATAAAGGCGCCTAACCCAATCGTGATTTGCCGGTTATAGGGATCCGTTTCAGGTAACAATCGTGCCGTATCACAAAATAGCGTGAGTCTATTTTTACCCTTGAGCTCGATAAGCCAGGGCTGCCGATTATGAGGGCTTGGAGCCAAGACCGCATAAGCTAAGGCCCGGAGCCTTGAGTCAGATATACTATCATTTGATATGTTCCAGGGACTGCGGGCTTGTCGCAAATCACTATGCAGAACTTTCGCGCTAATCCCTCCTAAAATAACAAGCGAGGCTCCTCCGGTCATGAGCAGGGTTCTTCGGTTCATAGCTACCTCTAATTATTGCATTGATATCTACATATAATAATACATAGATGTCAATGCATATTTAAACATTGAAGGCTTCTGGTTCAGTAAACACAGTCAGCGTTATTAAGCATGGAGCCTTATTGTGGTTTTATGAAACTATTTCTTATTGAGACTTATACCTGCCAAAAACACGAGAGCTCCAGCAATCGAAACATTTTTGAAGAAGAGTGAAAGCTCTAAAGCCGCGCGTTCGCCCTCCATTGTCCAAAAATCATGAAAAGCAAAGTT
>CAZZKV010000048.1:0-6899 GCA_964654665.1 uncultured Caulobacterales bacterium
ACTAACAGGACCGATATTGTTTGTGACTTTCTATTTATATATAAAAGTGTTCACTTTATGATTGATAAGCTTCTAGCTTTATAGATCTATTAGTAAATGGACGGAATTTGGGACAGGTCTGTAATTTATCAATGCTTTAAGAAATCTCAATCTTCCTATTCACTCTCTCCAAAAACTCCGGCCTATGGGCGATAACAACACGGGTCATTGGGATTTGTTCGATGATATCGACAATGATTTTCTCAGTTGCTTCGTCAAGGTTAGCTGTCCCCTCATCAAGAAACAATACTTTCGGGTCTTGATAAAGAGCCCTTGCCAAAAGAACACGTTGTTTTTGGCTGAGAGTGACCAAGCAGAGCCTCAACTATATGTAATGAGACGCCATTTGAAACAGCCACACTGGTAAATGTACGCGGAGGCCATGTAAACGACAATACACATCAAATATTACAAAATGAAGATATTAGAAATCGATTATTTTCTTCTGATTATCTGTTCTTCCATTTCGCAGGCTGTTTCATAATAAAGGCCATTAAGCCTATCTGCAGATCCTCAGATGCCATAACCCTAAGAATTTTATTGGCTGAATATTCAACCGCATCTATGGGATCGAGTATGTTCGCGGATTCATGCATCATTTCAATTGATGTACTGATAGCTGTCGGGCTTGCTTGACATATACTTTCGGCAATTTCTCGAGCTTTTTCCATCGTTTTACCGGCTTTGGTTTTGTAATTGGCTAAACCATATTGCAGGGCTTCTTTAATTTCCATTGGTCGGCCCGTTAAAATCATGTCACGGGCGATATGGGGCGGGAGAACCATTGGCAGTCGAAATAATCCCCCTGCTGCGGCCACTAGGCCTGTTTTGACCTCAGGTAGAGCAAATTTGGCCGTTTCGTCAGCGACAATAATATCGCATGCCAAAGCAATTTCCAATCCACCGCCATAGGCAAAGCCGTTTACAGCGGCAATGACTGGCTTTGACCGGTTGCGACGATGGGTAAGACCGCCAAACCCGGTTTCAGGTATCCAGAAAGGTTTGCCAGAAGCAGAATATTTTAAATCATTGCCAGCCGAGAAAGCTTTCTGCCCAGCGCCGGTTAAAATAGCTACCCAGAGCGAACGATCTTTTTCAAACAAGTTGAAAATATGTTCGAGCTCGTAATTTGCTTCTGGTGTCAGGCTATTGCGGGCTTCAGGGCGATTTATCGTGATTTCTAGAATGCGGTCATTACGTATGACGTTGCAAAATTCATATTCGCCTTCTAGAGTTTTGGGAAGCACAGGAGCCAAGGCCCATGTTTTATTAGCCTCGAAGGTGAAACGGTTGCCGGGGCCTTTGCTTGTAACGAATATGTCTTTATCAAAGGGATCACTCTGTAACATAGTTTCAAGTGTTTCTATGTCATTACGGTCTGTCACACCTATAAATCTACGATTATCCATCAATCGCCCAATGACAAACCCTCGCTTTGGACCTTTAGCAGTATATTCCACACTGTAACCTTCAATCCGAGCGCGTCCATCTGCATAAGTGGCAATATCGGGAGAACTTTGGCGATTGACCTTTAAAGCGAGTGCGGACTTGTCAGCTTCACACCACCCCTTTTGCGGCGGTGTTGAGGCATAAATTCCAATGGCATGTTTAGACAAGTAGCCTCCATTGGAGCCCACGAGGCCTATACCTTCAGAATCTGCCCTTAGTCTCTTAACAACATTGACGATGCTATGCATCGCATAATTATTACCCGGGCCACCAAAAAATGGGAGGCCACCTGTTAGGGTCAGCCCTCGTGGATCATGAATGTCTATGCCCATGGCTTCGCAGGCTGCAAATACAGCAATGGGGAAGCAGCTATAAATATCCATACAGGTAATTTCGTCCATAGACAAATTAGCTGCTTCTAATACAGCCTCATAAGTCACCTCCATGGCCAAAGAACGACTTATATCTTCACGATGAACTATTGTCAGATCTGTTGCTTCGCTCCCCGCTACCGGATAAACCCAACGTTCTGGGGCTATGCCGAACTGGCGAGCTTTTGCTTCGCTCATCATGATGAGTGCGGCTCCCTGATTAACACCATCTTTTGCAACCATAGATCGATTGTAGATGTCACTCACGGAATAATTATCGCTGGAAATTGTACAAATATTTGCGGCGTCAAATGACTCTGGAAACATTGAATGTGGATGTTTTGCAGCGACTTCAGAGAAACGAGAAAATAAGTTTGCGCAATGACGCGTATAGTCATCTCGATTTAAATTTAAGCGTGCGCGTCGTGCATTCTCAAAAACAGAATAAATAGCTGGGGTGTTTAGAAATTCATTTGGAAACTGTTCAATATCAATTGTGTTTGTGATGCTATTTCCTAAGCGGTTCTCAACGAGCCCATCCGTATCATCTGTCCAGTCGACTTTCATTTTTGCTCTCCTTAAAGCCTTTTGATTGGCAAGAGCTTCTGCTCCAACAAGCATGACGACTTCAGAGAAGCCTGAAGCAATTTTTGTTGAAAACTCATTGATGAAACTTTGCGGAGTATGCCCGCCGAGTTCCCCATAGATTGCCGTTTCTGGATTTACACCTAATCGTTTTGCGATAGAACGGGGAGGGTTTATAGGATCACCAAATGGGCTTTTTAGGGGGGCACCAGAGTCAGAAAAGGTTCTTACTACTGCAAGTGTATCAACCTTAGACGCCAATCCGTTTACACCAGTATCTTCTAGGGCTAGCCGAGTGGCTTTTTCCATAAGGTCGAGAGGAGATAATGCGGCTTTGAGGTTTTTTGGTACATGTTGTACCAGCTCCCCTATACCGACAATAACAACAGTGTTCATATCTGATAGCCTTTGTTAGACGTCGTATTAAGTGTTATAGCCAAATGACTTTGTCAGCGTTTTCATGCCAAGATAAATATTTTCCTCCAAACAATTTATCCAAGCTAAACCGCTTGACTTTCAAGGTAGGTGTCAAACAGTCATTATCTAATGACCAAGTCTCGGAATGTATGACAGCCGTTGAAATATGTTCATAATTGGCGCGTGAAGCATTAAGTTTTGCTATGGAAGTGAGGATTGAATTTTCGACATCTGTCTGATCAACCGTCAATCCCATGTCTGATAAATTGAAAAGGGCGATAGGTTGAGGAATGCCCAGCCCAACGACACAGACTTGTTCGACATAAACATTTTTGGCTAAAACTTCCTCAAGCGGATTCGGTGTAACGTAACTACCTTTTGAGGTTTTGAAAGTATCTTTGACTCTACCGATAACACGTAAAAACCCATCAGCATCTAATGTGCCTTTGTCACCACTATGCAGCCAGCCGTCCTTCAAAACTTCATGAGTCTTTTCGGGATTTTTGAAATAACCCTTCATCATATAAGGCGATTTCATTAGAATTTCACCCGTTTCGGCATGTATTTTAACTTCGCCATCCGGAATAGCTTTTCCGACACTGTCCAAGGGAGCATCTGACATTGGTGTATTTGTTATCGATCCGGCTACTTCTGTCATGCCATAAGCTTCAATTAAATGAATGCCGAGTTTTTTGTAAAAAGATTTAATAAAAGCGGGGGTAATCGCTGCGCCTGTTGCGGCGAACTTAATATCTCGAAATCCTAAAACGGTCAGTATTTTCTTTTTTATCAATGACGATATAATTGGTAAAGACAATAGGTTATTCAAACGGTTTTCCGGAATTTTATTAATCACGCCCAAATAAAAATTAATCCATATTCTTGGAACTGCAAAGAATAGGTTAGGTTGTGTATCTTGTATATTCTTTGAAAATTTTTCTAAACTTTCTGCAAATGAAATAATACCGCCTATCCAAATGGCTGGAATTTCGATGCCGAATCGTTCTCCGACATGATTGAGTGGCAGGAAAGAGAAAAATCTTGCTCTGTTAAGTGTGAAAATACCAATCCAATTCGTCTTTTCTTCATTAAGCATATAAAGGGCTGGAGTCCTATGGATATGCATTACCCCTTTTGGGGTACCCGTTGTTCCGGAGGTAAACTTAATGGTCCATAGATCATTTGGATCGGGTATAAAGTTTTCGGTGACGGCTTCATGATCCTCAATTAATTTTTCCCATTCCAACCCAATAGAGACTTTCGCATTGCCTTGATAATAAGGAAAATTTATAACGCATAAGTCGCCAGACACAGCCTCGTTGTGTGTATCGTCCCAATGATTCAGCTTTCCAACAAAAATAGCTTTGATATCTCCAAGCTTTATAACTTCGGCAAGTTGAGGCCCAGGTAGGCTAGAATAAAAGGGTACAGAAACAAACCCGCCCATGAGAATAGCGAGGTCGGCAATAATCCAATGATAGCAATTCTTGGAATATAGACCAATATGGTCACCTGGTTTTAATCCTTGCGCTTTAAGGGCACTCACCAATTTTCGGGCCTGATGACCAGCCTCAGCAAAGGTGATGTCTTTCCAGTTTTCACCTTTGGGCTGTCGCAGAAAGATTTTGTTAGGGGTCGTCGACTCCCAATGATAAAAGCGTTCAACCAGCATTGGCATTTGGTTATTTGTAGACATGATTTGACGTGTTTTCCTTAATTAGGATGGTTTCCTGTATGCTGTTGTCCTTACGATTTTAATGTTCGATGCAATCGACTTTTAGTAATATTTAATCAGTTAATTAAAAATGTAAAGCCTTTACCCTTGGGTATGGTATAAATTCTTGATGTAAGGGGTTTAATATTGAATTTTACAAGCGATTACATGGCAAGGCAACTGTGAAAAGTTATTCGGATTTTTGTATACCCTTTAAGATGGTCTCTGAAATATGCGTGATATAGTTTTCCTTAATTTCAAGAGAAATTTCCTCGACATTAAAATTTCTTTTTAAAATAGCATCGTAATGGAATAGGGCATCACAGGCTCCATTTATGTGGATGTGTAAAAGCATAGGGTCAATTTTTCGGAAAGTGCCAGATTTTATACCTTCTTCCAATATTTGAGTTTGAGCGTCTATGATAGGCGCTGATATTTCCGAACTTATTTTTTCAGCATAATTTCCGTCATCATCATGAGCAATATGGCTTAAAAGCCGGTTCACATATGGATGAAAAAAATAGGTGTTAATCATACCGCGTATATGTAACGCTAATTTTTCTTCGGGTGGTAAATCTGTTTTCATTAGACCCTCTAGGCGTTCTAATGCGCCCTTAAGTGTACGTTCAATGAGAGCAAACATCATCCCGCGTTTGTGACCAAAATAGTATCTGACGAGAGCTGTATTAAACCCTGAACGTTCTCCAATCTCGCTAAATGTAATATCAATGCCGCCTCGTTCAGTCATGAATTCAGCAGCCGTATCCAGTAGAATATTGCGTGTTGATGCCTTACCTTTTTGAGAATTTGTTGTATTGGACTTTTGCATACTATTTACTCTGGCAATCATAAATTCTAATTTTTCACTCTAACTCAATCATCAAATGAATCATGTTGAATTTATGATATTAAATTAGTCCACATCAAGACTAACACTTAACCTAAAAGGCTTTGCTTCTCGAATTAAATAAATAATTAATTGATTAACGAAATTTAAAATATTGAGAGCTAGTTTGTCAATGGTGAGATTTCTTTATGTGTAAATTTATTCAGAAAAGCGAGACGCTCCACAAACATATCTTACACATGTGTGCAGCGGTGAGGCCTTCATTTAAAAATGACTGGCTCGGGGCTTTCTTGTAAGCCAAAGTCATTTCTTACGCAATGCAATGGCAGAAGTGTCGTTCCTATTATCGCTTAATCTCCCAGAGAGAGCTGAGTTATCGGTTAAGACATTTGAAACCGCCATTGGCGCATTGAAGATAATTTGGGTCTAACTGGGCAACCTCGCGCTTTTGTCTTTACCAGAAGAAAGGCCGCCGCCAAACGCATTGCGTATGGTCACGTATTGATGCGCAACAGATGAAAGCTTTTAAGCTCTGACACTATACACACTGCCTGATATCCATCTCGAACGAATTATAGAGTGAGCATGGTTGGGATATGCCGGACGGGTCTAAAAACTCGCAAGAGTGCGACCCGCTTAATTACTCACTTGCCTAAGCTCAACACTTAGGATCTGTCGTGTGTATTGCTCGCGAACTGTCAGCATCTTATAAGGCTGGCCAAAACTCAGATTGTTATGGATAAAATCTACATTCCATATAAGGTATTGGTATAATGGCCTAAGTCTTATGACAAAGCTATCCTGATGATATAGCCGCTTAGCCATCGGTATAATTTGTTCGTAAAGATAACGAGGGAATGCTACGCTAATGGCAGATATCACTAAAGCTCAGTGTCTCAAGCAATGTAAATAATCCGTCTAATTATATATGTGGGACAAGTAATATCTGGCCTTCATAAATACGGTCTGGATTTGTGACCATCGTCGCATTGGCTTCAGCAATGAGTAGATATTTTCGGGGATCAAGATAATAATGTTTTGCAATCCTGCTTAATGTATCACTTCCTTTGACAACATGAAGACTATAGGTTTTTCCGTCTATCTGTAAGGTTTCAGGAACCGATTCTGCAGCAGATTGATAGGTCTGTCTTCGTCTGTAAATATCTTCCGGATAGCGTTTTGCCGCCATATCCATTTCAGTTTTGAGATGGCTGAGCGTGCCGGGTCTGTAAGGTTTTTTCTCTGGAAGCATATCCTTAGGCGCGCCCCAGCGAATGATCGCTGATGGGCTGACTTCATGCAGAGCTTGAGGACCTACACGTATTATTTTACGCATTAAGCGCATGACATAATAATTTAAAGTCTTGCGAGGATTGGAGACATTTTTAAGCGCCGCTAAAGCATCAGGTTGAAAGCCAAATATTTTTGACATTTCAGATGTATTCAAGCTCAACCCCTTTTCTCTGGCCCCGTCCAT
>CAZZKV010000049.1:0-6854 GCA_964654665.1 uncultured Caulobacterales bacterium
GCACAGACCCTCTCGGATTTTTCTAAATTAAAAAATGAGGCACTAGGTTGCTTTAGGTTTGAACTGCTGACCTATCAAGCAACCTCACCATCACTTTTCGGGGGGATTTATCCTCCCCATCCCCGATCATACTTTTTTGAGAAGGCGGTTCTCAAGAGTCAGCTCAGCCACGCATTCCTTTAGCTCGCGGGCCTCAGACCGTAGCCCTTTGACTTCAGCTGTATTGGCTTGGCGGACAGCCGCGTATTAATTGAATGCAATACCCCGCCGCACATCGGTACAGCGTAATGACATTCCAGCATAGCGGGCGTATTGGCTAAAAGCACAGAGACAGTTATGCCTCGGTTAATACCCCGGTGTGAGAGGCAGAGGCCAGTTGACGTGACCGCGTATAAAATTGTGCATAATTACAGCGTAAATTACCATGAATAATGGCTGTGTGATCCGGAAAAACCCTAGCCGCCCGTTCCAGAAAGCTTAGGGGTGTTAAGGGTTGAAAATTTGCGGAATTACGATCAAGACCTATGCCTTAAGGGTTAACCATGGTCCCTTTACTCATCTTGCCATTTAGGGGAGCGTTTTTCGATGAAAGCCCCAATTCCTTCTTCCGCATCCTTTGCGAGCATATTTTCAACCATGACACTGGATGTGTATAGATAGGCGTCTGGCAAGGACTGTTCGCGTTGCTCGTAAAAGGCACGCTTCCCAGTGGCGAGTGTCAGGCTCGATTTAGAGGCAATTTTTTGCCCCAGTGCCATCGTTGTCGCGGTGAGGCTTTTGGGGGTAACAACGCGGTTGATCAAACCGATTTCGGCGGCTCGGCTCGCGGGGATCATCTCTCCTGTCAGCAGCATTTCCATAGCGTTTTTATGAGGGATATTTCGGGATAAGGCTACCATTGGCGTTGAACAAAACAGGCCTATATTAACCCCCGGCGTGGCAAATTTCGCTGTGTCGGCGGCGATAGCTAGGTCACAACTGGCTACTAATTGGCAACCCGCCGCTGTTGCGACACCGCTGACTTCGGCAATGACGGGTTTGGGGCAGGTTACAATTGTCTGCATGACGTTGGAACACAGCGTCATAAGGTGCGTAAAATAGGCTCGTCCTTTGTCCAGAGCTTCTCGTCCTGCCGTCATTTCCTTGAGATCATGCCCTGCGCAAAACACCGAGCCCGTTGCGGCGAGTATAATAACCCGCACGGATGCATTGCCTGAGGCTTCGAGTAATGCGGTTTCCAGTTTTGTCAGCATGACCTCGGATAAAGCATTTCGGCGTTTTGTATCATTCAAGGTCAGGCGTAAAATGCCGTGATCATCCAGTTCGCGGAGCAAGATGTTAATTTTGGCCGAAGAATTGAGCATAGTATATTCTCTATTGAAACGCGCTATGAAACTTTAATGGATAATCTCTGCCAGCGTCATTACCATAAAACAATAGAGTGGCCGACAGCATTATAATTCTTTCGACTTAACATTATCAATTCGTACAAAAATGATATTTGCAATGTTATTTTACTCTTATACTGCTGCTGCCATATTAACGGTCGGTTGTTGCGCCTGTTCTCTGCGAGGCGTATAGCTCGCTGTAAAAAAGAGGCCAGCTAGGGCCTCTTTTCGAATTCATTGAGCGGTGGTCTTTATTAAGATTAGTCGCCAATCTCTATTTTGTCTTTCCCCCGGAAGGCGGCGTAAATGGCCGCCATGGCTAGGTAGCCGATTAAAATATGCCCGAAGTCGACCAGAATGCCGTGCAAGCTATAGTCGCCATAAAGACAGGCATAAGATAGTAGCGGCGCTGCAATCATGGCAAAAAGCCAAAAGGCTGTTTTCAGGCAAGCGGGCATGCGTTTGGCCCCAGCCAGATTAATGACCCATAAAAGACCGAGAGCTTGTGCGAGGGTTAGTATTATACCCCAAACAAACATCATCGCGCCTTTGGCTTCGCCCGCTGCTTTGGCTTCGGCCTCTGTCATGCCGGATGCGGCAAGCCAGACGTCATGAAAAATGAAGCTATACCAGATAAATCCAACTATATAAAAAGCAAGTGTTGCCAGCCCGACTGCGAGCCAGCTTGTATTAAAAATTTTAGGCATTATGTTCCCCTTAAATGTTTGGCCGTTTACGGCTCTGATCACTTTATAGCAAAAAATAGAGATTTTCACAATCAACCCAAAGAAGCGGTTTGCGATCGGATAGGCAAGCAAGACATTCAACACTTGCGCATATGAATGGGGGCGTTAGAACGCGCCTATGTCTATTGCAAAGAACCGTATTCTGATTACATCAGCCCTGCCATATATTAACGGGGTAAAACATCTGGGCAATTTAGCCGGCTCGATGTTGCCAGCTGACGTTTATGCGCGGGCTATGCGCCTGATGGGACATGAGGTTCTTTATATTTGCGCGACGGATGAACATGGAACGCCAGCCGAATTGGCAGCGCAAGACGCTGGTATCGAAGTGGCTGATTATTGTGCGCAAATGCATGACGCACAAAAACAGGCCGGAGCCATGTTTAATCTCTCATTTGATTATTTTGGCCGTTCTTCTGCACCAAGTAATCATGCTTTAACGCAACATTTTGCACAGTTATTGGAAGAAAAGGGCCTGATAGAAGAACGTGTATCACAACAGGTTTATTCCAAAGCTGATGCCCGATTTCTGCCGGACCGATATGTTGAAGGTACGTGCCCGAATTGTGATTTCGAGGCGGCCCGCGGGGATCAATGCGATAATTGCGGCAAATTGCTAGATCCCGTTGATTTGATCAATCCTTATTCCGCTGTCTCTGGTAGCCGGGATGTGGAAATTCGCGAAACCAATCATTTGTACCTCAAGCAATCGGTCATGTCCGATAAGTTGCGAAGTTGGGTCAAGGCCGCTGAAGGCTGGCCACCGCTGGCGACATCAATTGCGCTGAAATGGCTGGACGAAGGGTTGCGGGACCGGGCGATTACGCGGGATTTGAAATGGGGTATTCCGGTCACAGATGCGGCGGGTAAACCGCGCAAAGGGTTTGAAGGCAAGGTGTTTTATGTCTGGTTTGATGCGCCTATTGAATATATCGCAGCGACGCAAGACTGGGCCGCGCAAGATCATGTAGAGGCCGCAGGCGATAATTGGGAACGGTGGTGGCGAACAGATAAGGGCGCAGATGATGTTCAGTATGTCCAATTTATGGGTAAGGATAATGTAGCTTTTCATACGCTTTCCTTTCCGACAACGATTTTAGGGTCAGGCGAGCCATGGAAACTGGTTGACCGCCTGAAAGCGTTTAACTGGGTGACATGGTATGGGGGTAAGTTCTCTACCTCTGGACGACGAGGCGTTTTTATGGATCAAGCCTTGGATATTGCGCCGGCTGATTGCTGGCGCTGGCACCTGATGGCGAATGCGCCCGAAGGCTCGGATGCGGCCTTTACATGGGAAGAGTTTCAATCCTCGATCAATTCCGATTTGGCTAATGTTCTCGGTAATTTTGTCAACCGGATTGCGAAATATACCGAGAGTAAATTTGACGGCCAAGTGCCTGGCGGCGGCGCTAGCGGTGACGCAGAAGCTTGGTTGATTAGCGCGCTGCAAGAGCGGTTGCCAGCTTTGTTGGATTATTACAATAATCGGGAATTTCGTAAAGCTATGGCTGAAACACGCGCTATTTGGGCGGCAGGTAATGAATATTTGACATTGGCTGCGCCGTGGACCCATTATAAAACCGATGTTGATCAGGCTGCAATCGGTGTACGGACAGGCTTGAATTTGGCCGCTTTATTCGCGATTATCGCCCAGCCCATTATTCCGGATACTGCGGGGAAAATTCTGGATAGTCTGAATATACCGAATGAGAATCGAACCTGGAATTTCGGTGATTTTTCTGATATTGCGGCGCTTATTGAGGCTTTACCGATTGGTTTGGCGGTGCGCGCGCCAGATTTATTATTTACGAAAATTGAAGAGGGCGATGTTGCCGATTGGACAATCCGGTTTGGCGGTGCAGATTAAACACCTTACATTTATCAAAGCTGTTAGGCAGGCATTTCGGCGTAGTTTTGATATTTCGGGGCGCTCCCGCCGCTCGGAATATTGGTGGTTTCAGCTTTTTATTGCGCTTTTGATTTTCGCTTCAGCCTTTTTTGAGGGGCTGATTGAAGGTGTTACTGCAGGCCTGTCTGCCGATGTAACTGAACCCGGTGGTCTAACGGGTCAGGTCGTTAGTGACTGGATTGCTGGTCTTATCTATTATATTTTATTGCCCACGCTGATGACGTTAACGATGCGCCGGTTACATGATATTGGCCGGAGCGGCACCATTGGGGTTATATCCCTCATTGCTTATGAATTGGTGGAACGGGCCGTGGGCAGTCCTATTGATATATTATGGCAAGGTGTTTCTGATCTTCAATCGAACACCCAAAGCTTCACACTATCTGATATAAGCGCGTTGGCGTTGAGTGCCAGTGTGTTATTTTTAACAGCTTATGTGTTTTATTTAACGCTATTGGATGGCCAAAAGCGCGATAACAAATATGGGGTTAGCCCAAAATATGGCCCACAAAGCGCTGCGTTTGATTAGGGTTTATAGATCTATTTTGCCGTGCCGGTGAGAGTGTACTGCCCATTAATTCCGGCAATATCGCAGCCCTGCACATGGCCCGTTTTACACATATGAATAAGGTGGGCCAGAACGCTGTGGGCGGCGGCGGGGTGTAAACGTTTATCGACATCGGCATAGATGCGTGTGACCATATCGGGAATAGAGCCAAGGCCGTCTTTCAGGCAATCATAGATTTGGGCTTCGCGGTTATGACGATGATCAATATAAGCTTGTATAAATTCATCTACGGCCGTGATCACAGGGCCATGTGTTGGCCAGACTTGGCGGAAATGGCGGTCTTTGATGGTTTCAAGACTGGCGAGATAATCGCCCATATCCCCGTCAGGTGGAGACACGACACTGGTTGACCACCCCATGATGTGATCACCGGAAAAGAGAATGTTCTCCTCCTTTAAAGCATAACACATGTGATTAGACGTATGGCCGGGCGTATGAATGGCTTCGATTGTCCAGCCATCGCCTTCAAAAATATGGCCGTCGCGAATCTCTACATCGGGTTTAAATGATAAATCGTCACCAGCTTCCAGCCGGATCTCGCCGCCGGCGGGCAGGGAGGCTTGCAAGCCATATCCATAAACTTTGCAGCCATGTTTAGCCGCCAGTGGTTTGGCCATGGGGGAATGGTCAATATGGTGATGGGTTACTAAAACATGGGTGACACGACGGCCATCGAGGGCTTTATGCAAGGCTTTGCTGTGCGCGTCTGTGTCGGGACCAGGGTCAATAACGGCAACATTTTTATCACCAATGATATAGACGCCCGTTCCTGTATAGGTGAAAGGGCCCGGATTATCCGCGATAACACGATTAACCCCCGGTGCGATAGTGTCGCAACGGCCATATTCAAATTCAAACTGCCTGACATAAGGTATACTCATAGCGCACCACCTAGCAATCTTCTCGGTAAACTCAAGGGGGCTTTACGGTAAAACCGTCACAAATGCGTTATTCGATACGTTTTACGCGAATTCCTCTCATTGTACCCGTTGGCGTTTTGAGCGTCATCATAAAGCTGCCGAGTGAAGCGGGTACAATCTCAGCGGTCAGACCCGATTTTGGATATCGCACCTTTTTGGAATCGCCCCGAACCCAGAGTTGATCATTTTCCAGACGGAAATAGGTTGGACGTCCGCGTTTTTGAATAACTTCCAGAACCTCCAGAACAACAGGGTCATCATCTTTGGCGTTTTTATCACCAAAGACTTTGGCAAAATTTGGTGTTGGAAGGCCAAAGCTCCGTTTGCGCTCTTCTTTTACCTGCTCTCGGTCCAGCGCGACAATTTCTTGAGCCGCTTCGCGTTTTTTCACAATCGGTACTTTGCTATCATAACAGGCAAGGCGCGCGATAGGGTCGCTGATTTCAGCGCATGCATAAATATCGGCTAATGGGCTCGGATTTGTTTGCGCCGTTACAAGCGCACTTGACGACATACTTAAAGTGAAAAGGATGAGGGTTGCAGTGGTTCTAGACATTTTATGCCCCTTGTTCGCGGTCTTTATAAGCCAGCAATCAGTAGGGCCGCAAGTTACCAATGCATTTCTGCGGACAGTTGTGCAAAAATGCAACAGTTTTCCATATATTTCGAAAATGGTGACAAATAATTTAGAAACGCGCTTGAGTTTATAGAGGGTGTTTACTAGAGAACATGGGAGTCGGTGCGTCTTTCGCGCGGCGACACATGATTCCATAGGGTCTCATGAGCCATAACCAAAAC
Organism: uncultured Caulobacterales bacterium; assembly: GCA_964654665.1. Lineage (GTDB taxonomy): Bacteria > Pseudomonadota > Alphaproteobacteria > Caulobacterales > Maricaulaceae > CALCKU01. The sequence continues at coordinate 6,330 of CAZZKV010000049.1, forward strand.
CAGTTTGAAGGGGTTTTTAGTGATTAATATTAGCAAAAAGCAGTTACTGCTTACAACACTGCTGACAGGAGCCATGATTGGCACCACAGCCGTGCCAACATTCGCACAATCTTTGGATGATGAAATTGTCGTTACCGGGTCGCGGATTAAGAAAAAAGACTTTGTCTCCAATTCACCGATCGCAACGGTTGATGCCGCACAATTTGAAGCGTCATTCTCAATCAATACAGAGAACCTGCTCAACACGCTTCCGCAAACGGTTCCGGGACTTGACCGGACATCTAATAACCCGGGTAACGGATCGGCCACTGTTGACCTTCGCGGTCTCGGCGCGAACCGGACTTTGGTTCTTGTGAACGGAACACGGATGATTCCTTTTGGCCAGAACGGCGTGGTGGATTTGAACACAATTCCAACCAGTTTGATCGAAAATGTTGAAGTTCTGACAGGTGGTGCATCCTCTGTTTATGGTGCGGATGCGGTTGCGGGCGTTGTAAACTTTATCTTAAAAGATGATTTTGAAGG
>CAZZKV010000050.1:0-4423 GCA_964654665.1 uncultured Caulobacterales bacterium
GTGCCGATATTCGCATGCGGCTTATTACGCTCAAACTTCTCTTTTGCCATTTTCGCTCTCCGTTCCTTTTTGGAGTTTACAAATTAAATCAAGGCCGCGCTTATGCGCCGCCCTGCTTGGAAATTACTTCATCTGCAACAGCTTGCGGCGTAGCCGCATAGTGATCAAATGTCATGGTAAATTGCGCTCGACCTTGCGTTTTAGACCGCAAATCATTCACATAACCAAACATATTAGCAAGCGGGACCATAGAATTAACGACATTGGCGTTTCCGCGCATTTCCGTTCCTTCAATCATACCGCGTCGTGAATTGAGATCGCCAATCACATCGCCCATATATTCATCGGGCGTCACCACCTCGACTTTCATGATAGGCTCAAGTAATTTGAGCTTACCTTCAACTTTAATCTGGCGGAAAGCAGCACGGGCCGCAATTTCAAACGCCATAACAGAGGAGTCCACATCATGATAGGCCCCATCATAAAGCTCAGCCTTAAAATCAATAACCGGGAAACCTGCCAGCAGCCCGCTTTCGGACATTGTACGAATACCTTTTTCCACACCCGGGATATATTCTTTTGGCACATTACCGCCAACAACTTTGGATTCAAAAACAAATCCAGTACCCGGCTCAAGCGGCTCAAAACGAATTTTGACGCGCCCGAATTGACCTGAACCACCCGATTGTTTCTTGTGGGTATAATCAATATCAACGGGAGCAGCCAAAGCCTCGCGATACGCCACTTGCGGCTGACCAATATTCGCCTCAACACCAAATTCGCGCTTAAGACGATCAACAAGAATATCGAGATGCAACTCTCCCATACCCGCCATAATGGTCTGACCTGATTCATGATCTGTCGACACGCGGAAGGACGGGTCTTCAGCAGCAAGACGCTGCAAGCCAATACCCAATTTCTCCTGATCCGCCTTAGACTTAGGCTCAACTGCGATTTCAATAACCGGATCCGGAAACTCCATACGCTCCAAAATAACAGGGTGATTTTGATCACACAATGTATCGCCCGTTGTTGACTGCTTCAAAGACGCCACAGCGATAATATCACCAGCATAGGCCTCTTTAATATCGTCACGATCATTAGAATGCATCATCAACATCCGGCCAACGCGCTCTTTCTTCTCCTTAACAGAATTAAGCAGCGTAACACCCGTCTCCAGCTTACCGGAATAAATCCGACAAAATGTAAGCGTTCCCACAAAAGGGTCATTCATGATTTTAAAGGCGAGCATTGAGAGCGGCTCATCATCAGACGCACGGCGCACAACATCTTCGCCTGTCTTGACATCAATTCCCTTAATCGCCGGAATATCCAGCGGGCTTGGCAAATAAGCTACAACCGCATCAAGTAGAGGCTGGACCCCTTTATTCTTAAAAGCTGTACCACAGAACACAGGCACGACCTTGCCTGCAATCGTCGCCGCACGTACAAGACGCTGAATCGTTTCAACATCCGGCATCTCACCTTCGAAATAGGCTTCCATGACTGCATCGTCCATTTCAGCCACAGCCTCGATCAGGGCTTCGCGATATGTCGCCGCATCATCAGCCATATCCGCAGGAATATCAATTGTATCGTATTTTGCACCCAAATCAGCATCATCCGCCCACACATAGGCGCAATTTTTAACTAAATCGACGACACCCTTAAATTCATTTTCCGAACCGATAGGCAGCTGCATTTCAAGCGCATTACCACCTAAACGATCTTTAACAGACTGGACAGAGGCGTAAAAATCTGCGCCAATTTTATCCATCTTATTGATAAAAATCATGCGCGGAACATTGTATTTATCAGCCTGACGCCACACAGTTTCTGTTTGAGGCTCGACACCCGCATTAGCATCCAATAGCGCAACTGCACCATCAAGAACCCGCAACGAACGCTCAACTTCAATCGTGAAATCAACGTGACCCGGCGTATCAATAATATTGAGACGCTTATTATCCCAAAAACATGTCGTCGCAGCCGAGGTAATCGTAATACCACGCTCTTGCTCCTGCTCCATCCAATCCATTGTGGCTGCACCATCATGCACTTCCGCAATCTTGTGGTTTTTACCTGTATAATAGAGGATACGCTCGGTGCAGGTTGTTTTACCTGCATCGATATGCGCCATGATACCAAAGTTACGATAATCTTCGAGTTTATATTCGCGTGCCATAATCTTACTCTTTAACCTCGACTACCAGCGATAATGCGAGAAAGCACGGTTGGCCTCGGCCATCCGATGTGTATCTTCGCGCTTCTTAACAGCCGTACCGCGGTTATTGGCGGCATCCATAAGCTCGCCCGCAAGACGCTCGCGCATCGTGTTTTCATTACGAGACCGCGAGGCAGACACAAGCCAGCGAATGGCCAGCGCCTGACGACGGTCGGGCCGCACCTCTACAGGCACCTGATATGTCGCACCACCAACCCGACGCGAGCGTACCTCAACAGCCGGCTTGATATTTTCCAGCGCGTCATGAAAAATACGGACAGGCTCTGTTTTCGCCTTATCCTCAACAATATCAAGCGCACCATAAACAATACGCTCGGCTACTGATTTTTTACCATCAAGCATGATAGCGTTCATGAATTTCGACAGAACCAAGTCGTTAAACTTTGGATCAGGAAGGATTTCGCGTTTCTCAGCGCGGTGACGACGTGACATCTTATTCTACCCTTACTTAGGACGCTTAGCGCCGTATTTCGACCGGCGCTGCTTACGATCTTTAACACCTTGCGTATCCAAGACGCCGCGAAGAACGTGATAACGCACACCCGGCAAATCTTTTACCCGTCCACCGCGGATCAACACAACACTATGCTCTTGCAGATTATGACCCTCACCCGGAATATATGACAGCACCTCAAACCCATTGGTAAGACGTACTTTAGCCACTTTACGCAAAGCCGAATTCGGCTTTTTCGGCGTGGTCGTATAAACTCGCGTACAAACGCCGCGCTTCTGAGGACAGGCTTCGAGAGCCGGAACCTTATTCCGCTTACGCTTATCTTGCCGGGGCTTCCGGATGAGCTGTTGAATAGTTGGCATTGTTCGCCTTCTTTCCTGCACAAAAAGCAAATAGCCCGCCCTTTTAAGGTGAAACGACAGGTCATTTGCAACAAAACCACCCCGCACCCCCGAAACAAATCGGACAACAGAGCAACCTCAATAAAACTTTTTTGTTGTAGAACAGGTTTCTAGGGTTATCCCCAGACAGCAGTTCCATCAACGTGGGCGGCGTATACGCTCCGATTCTTTCCCCGTCAACAGGGCAATTGCGATTTTTTTACCCCCGTTACAGCCATAGCGTTTCAGAGCCTACCGGGTTTCATCACCGCGTTAAGTCCCCATAATTAGGAGTTATAGCGGCTTTGCCATATTATTAGCTATACCGTTATACTATACTCTGAGCCGCCCCAAGTTTCGCCCTTATGATAATACCCGGTTTTTAAACAACATAACCAATGGGGTATTCATGCCTTTATTACCGATTTCGTCCACCCCGCTTAATACGTTTCCCAACCGTAAAGCCGACTGTGATGCCTCTGTATAGGCAGCGGCGGCTTCAGTAATAACACCTCTACAACCGGTATAATCATGGTTTGCGGGCAGACTACACAGCAGTTTGACAAACCATAGCGACGGCTGTGCCTCACATCAGCTATAGGGATAATTGTGAGAGTAAAAAAACATGATGCGAACTATTGAACGCTATTAAAAACCGATATTTCATTTTCTTTCGACAGAGGGCATCCGTCAGTTAATCAACAATTTGCAAATATCTCTAAAATCCTACCATCACAAATGATGGAAGATGATTTTGCCGGGAATACATCAACAGAAGGTCGATTAAATATTGATATTTCAACGGTTAGCGGGATTATTGGAACAGCAGATGTTAATGATTGGTTTGAATTTACTGCTCAGGAAGGACAGGCCTTAAGTTTTGCTCTGGACTTTGTGGAGTTAATCGATATCGGGTTTGTTCGTATGGTCATTCGCGATGCCAATGGCGATAAGTCGAGAGCTTTGCTTATACTGATGTTTTTGCCCTTTTCGATGGGCAGTTTTAAATAGCCAAGTGCAATTTATCACTCCTGAAACTGGAACATATAATCTTGATGTTTTTGCGGGTCCTGCTTTTGGCATCGATACAGGATCAGAAACAGCTGGGCATTATACGGTTATTCCGCTGACAGCAACTGTACCCCAAGGTTTAGCCATTTTCTTTCCGGCGGGATATATTCCCTGGACTGCTCTGCCTCAAGTGTCTGACAGACCAGAAATAAATCCAATCGGTGAAAAAAGTTTGCAAATATTAACCGACCGAACAGTCGCCCCCGATGAAATTTTATTTCAAAGCCATGAATTTGGTCTTTCTGCCGTTGTCATTAATACATTGGATACATC
>CAZZKV010000050.1:4523-6827 GCA_964654665.1 uncultured Caulobacterales bacterium
AATACATTGGATACATCGTTTATAAATCAGAGTTTAATTTTTGCCGAGGACGGATAAATTTTATTGAACGTCCGCCATCAGATTTTATTTCCGATTCATCTGCTCCTATGCTGTAGCTAGTGGAAATGTCGATCTATTCCGGAATGAAGGTGAGATGGTAGCGGTTTCAACTATATATGATGCTGTAGGATATTTTGACATTACGGGGCACACCGAATTTGAAAATATTGGTACAATTTCAGCCGTTAGTTTTTTAAGCGTAGCAACGGGGGCTTCGTTGATTCCAACCGATGGCTTGATTGTCGGTTTTGTCGATATGGGCGGAGCTAATGATATATATGAGGGGAATGGGGGACGTATCATTGGCACCATCGGGCTGGGTAACGGGAATGATGTTCTGCTTGGCCGTAGCGGAGCAGATATTTTTATCTTTAATGCGGGCATTGATGTCATTACGGATTTTACCGAAGGCGATCTGATCGACTTGCAAAGCTTTGCTGGATTGAGCACCTTTGACGATATTTTGGCGTTAATGGTGCAAGATGGCGATGATACTGAAATTACCTTAATAATGAAACCCGTTTGATTTTACAAAACTTTCAACTCACCGATTTGGATATCAGTGACCTTATAATCTAGTCATGTTATTTTCGGGCAGACTCCGCCGCTTCCATGACGCGGAGCAGATTACCACCCCATATTTTGGCTATATCCTCTTCGGTGTAGCCGCGGCGAACCAATTCAGCCGTTACATTGGGCGTTTCGGACGCATTCTGCCAGCCGACAATACCTCCGCCGCCATCAAAATCGGAGGCAATACCGACATGATTAATACCTGCTACCTTTACGACATGATCAATATGGTCGACAAAATCGGCGACACTGGCGGGTGGAGCCATATCAGACATTAGCTTTAAAGCCGCTTCATATTGTGCCGTCATAGTTGCACTCATTCCCGCCAAATCCTTATCCGTTTTGAGCCCCAAAGACCGCCTTACTTCATCCCGAAAAGCCACTTGCTTATCCGTTAACCCCTTCACATAGGCCCCCAGCGCCACCATTTGTGCTACCCCGCCAACATCGCGGATTTTGCGGAGCTGTTCATCATCCAGATTGCGCGCAGTGTCCTCAATCGCCCGCGCCCCACTATGCGAGGCAATAATTGGCGTACGGGATAGATCAGCCGCCTGCATCATCGTCTCTTTACCGGTATGGGATACATCAACCATAATACCGGCATCATTCAAAGCTGTCACCAAATCACGGCCCAAATCAGATAGACCATTATGGCTAGGGCCATGATCGCGCAGCGGATGCGGGTTGGAACTATCGCCAAATTGATTATGACCAAAATGGGTAAGTCCCATATAGCGCACACCTCGCTCCGCCCATAGCTGTACATCTGCGACGCTCGGCCCAAGTGGATAAGCATTTTCCATCCCTATCAATACCGCATGGCGACCAGAGGCGACAATCATGCGTACATCTTGTGCTGTACGCGCCAACGCAACGGTTTCAGGATAAGCCCGCGTCAGCGAGTCAATTGCCTGAAACCGTGTATCAGCAATCATGGCTGCCGTTGCGTAATCCGGCTCTGTCAAACTCTCTTGCGGAGTATATATAATCCAAAATCCGCTATCAAGCTGCCCCGCAGCTAGCTTGGGTAAATCAACCTGCAACTCTGTATCACCGGCTGGATCAATCTCGCGCATATAAGTCAACGGTATATCAATATGAGTATCCAGCGTCAGCATATGGCCGTGCAAGGCCACAATATCAGCCATCTCAACATTTTCTGTGACAACAGCCCCGGCCACCGCCTGCTCGTTTTTGGATGGCGAACAGCTTGCCATAAGCAAGGCCCCGAACCCCAAAATGCTGGCTCTTATAAATAAATATCCCCGCATAATGTCCTCCCGACTACCATTGACGCAATAGCACATAGCTTAGCAGGGAAGCCCCGTTAATCAATCACACACAGAATGGCAGGTGAAAATTTCTCGTTTACAAGACCGCACCATGAATACATATCAACCTCTGATTATTGAACGCTACAAATAGAACTCAAGACCTTAGAGCGGCACAACACATCACGATATAAAAGCGGCCATAAAATTACAGATTAACGTGCATCACGCTATCATATTTACCCCGTAATATTGTGAAGCCAAACCTGAGACCTTTCAACCTGGGCATTTTATATAAATGCAGCCAGTCAATAGGATACACATCCCATAAATTAGTGATGGTACGGGTGGTCGGAATCGAACCGACACTCCAATGGAACGGGATTTTGAATCCCGC
>CAZZKV010000051.1:0-6809 GCA_964654665.1 uncultured Caulobacterales bacterium
AACCCTCGCTTAGCCCAGACTTAAATCTGTCTCACAGGCGCTGACGTCAGACACTGGTAAGTGTCGAAAAACAAATAGGAATGTTGCTGGATCGCATTATGAATGCGACCTCTGCAACTGTTGTTGATGCCTATGAAAACCGCATCGCGCGGTTGGAACGAAAGAAGCTCGCATTACTCGAAAAGAGCCAAAATCAGGGCAAAACACGTTACCCCTTTGAGGAGTTGTTCGAACGTGCGCTCACATTTCTCGCAAACCCTTGTAAAATATGGGAAAAAGGTGGTTTCGAGGGTAAGCGAATGGTGCTTAGATTGGCCTTTTTGGACAATATACCCTATATACGCGGGAAGGGGTTTTCGAACGTAAAAACCTCTATACCTTTCAATGTGTTAGGGGGTTTCTCATCCTACAAAAGCAGAATGGTGGAGCCTAGGGGAGTCGAACCCCTGACCTCTTCGCTGCCAGCGAAGCGCTCTACCAGCTGAGCTAAGGCCCCTTCCCATTATGCCGCTATCTGCATTCAGAAAGTTACGCGCATATGCCATAGGGCGGGGGGCTTCGCAAGCGGTTTTAACAAGCGATTGTATCTTTGAAAAATTTTGAATTTTTTATATATTAACTGAATTATTTATCAGATTATACGCTTATAACGGGTAGATTACAGAGCCTTAGAATTACTTTTACGTTAGAGTCTGTATAGTGCCCTTGAAACTGCGCCGCGCGGGTATACATCATAGATATGTAAAAGAAAGATCCCTGTTTAGGAGACATATATGCGTAAACCCTTTTTTATCGCCGCGGCTTTGACTGTTATGGCCGTATCCCCTCTTGCTATTTCCCAAGGCTTATTTGCTTCGCCGGGGGCTTTGGGGCAAACATCGGCGCTTACCATTGATCAATCGCGCGGTGTTCTAACGATGGCTCCGCTTTTAGAGCGCGTGACGCCGGCTGTTGTCAGTATCGAAGTATCATCAGCGGCAAAAACATCTTTATCTGATACAAATCGGGAAATGTTGGAACGGTTTTTTGGCCGTTCTTTGCCGGATACTGAAAATGCTCCGCAACGTCGCCGCCAGGGTATTGGCTCTGGGGTTATTGTCGATGCGGCCAAGGGTTATATTATGACGAACCATCATGTAATCGATGGGGCCGAGGATATTTACATTCGCCTTGAAGATCGTAGTGAATTGGAAGCGACATTAGTTGGCAGTGATTCCAAGACAGATATCGCAATTTTGCAAGTCAAAGCGAGCGGGCTTACCGCTTTGCCGATTGCGCGATCGGGTGATGTGCGCGTTGGGGATTATGTTATAGCCGTTGGCAATCCATTTGGTCTGTCTCATTCTGTGACCTCTGGTATTGTATCGGCGCTAGGCCGTGATAATGCCCGCGGCGGTAATTATGCCGATTTTATTCAGACAGATGCGTCGATCAATCCGGGAAATTCCGGCGGAGCCCTGGTTAATTCCAAGGGGGAATTAATCGGAATTAACACGGCAATTGTAACGCGCAGCGGCGGGAATAATGGTATTGGTTTTGCCGTGCCGACTAAAATTGCTGATGCGGTGATGAAACAATTGGTCCGTTATGGCGAAGTTAAACGCGGGCGTATTGGCGTTGCAATTCAAAATATCCCGCAAGACCTTAAAGAAGCGCTCAACTTATCAACTAATAAAGGGGCTTTAGTATCCGAAGTTGTTGACGATAGCCCGGCCGATAAAGCGGGGATTAAAACCGGAGATATTATTACTAACTTCAATGGAGAAACCATTTTGGATAGTTCAGATATTCGCAACGCTGTTGGCCTTGTCGAGCCGGGGCGGCGGACGGATATAACTTATTTACGGGATGGGAAAAAACGAACGACGCGGATTTTAGTCGAAGAATTCGAAGAGGATCGTGAGGTTTTAAGTGAAGAGACGGTGGATGATATTCCAGCGATGGAAAGTTTTTCTGGCGCGGAGCTGACCAATATTCCGGATGATGTTAACCCGCGCGGCGGTAATGCAGGGGTTTATGTTGCCAAAGTGGCGAGCGGCTCCAAAGCCCAGCGCGCCGGATTAGTCAAAGGGGATATCATCCGTAAAATAAACCGGTCCGACGTTGCAGATTTAAAAGCCTTTGAACGCTTTATTGACGGCAAAGATGGTCCCTTTGCCCTGTCTATTGAACGCGGGGGTTCAAATATTTTCGTGGCCGTGCGCTAGGCTACAGATATTTCGGTTGGAACGGTCAGTCTTATCAGCCATAAAACTGATAGTATAGCGGTCCATCCGCGCTCTTACGTCCTTACAGCGCATATTAGAGCGCCGCTCTGGGACATCAGGCAAGCGGGAGTATTGTAGGTTCTACGTCTGCAGGAGCGCTTTGATATGGAAGTTGTGCATGCGGCCATAAAAGGCGCCCTGTTGCGCCGCGCCATTAGTTTTGACGCCATCCGTCATTTAGTGCTGTGCCGCGTAGGGCGGCGCGTGAACCTCATTACCCTTGGACCGTCAGCACGGGTAAAACCCATATCGCGCTTGGGCGGGGTCTGGCGGCTTGCCAAAAGGGCTGACAGTCCGTTTTATCACAGCCTCCGCATTGGTGCATGAACTCATGGAGGCACGAGACGAGAAATGGCTTCTTAGGTTGCAGAAGTCCCTCGCCAAAGTATCGCTCTTAATCATTGACGAGCTTGGCTTTGTACCCTTATCCAAAACAGGGGCAGAACTTCTGTTCGAGCTGATTGCGCGGCGCTATGAAACAGGCTCGACCCTCATCACCAGCAACTTGCCGTTCGAAGACTGGACAGAGACCTTTGGCACTGAGCGCCTGACAGGGGCGCTGCTTGACCGGCTCACCCATCACGTTAGCATCTTAGAGATGAATGGTGACAGTTACCGCCTTGCTCAAAGCAAAGCTAGATTGGCTGCCTCTTAACTCTCGACAAACTGGACGAGTTTTACCCCGCCCGCGACGGCAAAAGGCCGCGGCTACAATGGCCGGCTTTTAAACTGCCATCTGGTAGGGTTTTAATCCGCCGTTGACAACGATGATGACGGCCACCCAAAGAACAAGCCATCAGGACAAGCTATCGGTAGCTTTTAGACTATAGCTCTAAATAGTAACTTTCTGGCGCTGTTAGAAAGTTCTTAATCTGTGAATATGAAGCGTTTTATAATTATCACGTCATTGGGTGAACCGCATGGTTCATACATATATAATGCATTAAAGCTTAGGTCACAGGATGTATTTATTTGTATCCGAATATGTTCGGCTTGGGTTGCTCGGCCAGTATAGATTACAAGGACGGTAAATTTTGCGTCCGGCTAGTAAGTGCAACAAAAGAAATTACAGTATCTAAAGAGGATGTTATTATTTTTAAGCATTATGACGCACCAGATTATAGGGATCACTTTTCCGAACACAATACCAATAATTATGGATTCGCTGTTCATGCTTTCTTAGCAGGTTTGTTCGGAGCTCTGTCGTCGTTGTGCGACGTGGTTATGAACCCTTATTTTAAATCAGTTATAGCAAAGTTAAAATTTTATCAGTTTATGGCTGCCCAAAATAGCGGCCTGCTATCAGATTCGACAATAATTTCAAATAACTCAAAAGCTCTCTGTGTTTGTGGCGCAGATGCTTGTAGTGGTGATGCTTGCGGCGCTGATGGTTGTGTAATTGACTTTTGTAGTACTAATGCATGCTTTACTCAAAGGTGCGGAATTGATTTAATCCCAAGTATTCCTGGAATATAGTGAACTAATATGAAGGTTTATAGTTTAAATTTATTCAAATTTGGGCGGCCAAAATCAGAGCAGCCTGTTAAGGCGATACTGTTTTTTCTTATTATTTTTACGCCTTATTTTTACCTTTTTGCAAAAAAAATAGGGCTGTCTATTGATTTAATGGATAGTTTTAGTTGGTTTTCATTAGGCGTGTTATACCCAATAATCGCAGGGGTTTTGTACATTGTTTATATTACATTCAAGTATGAAACGGAACTGTTCGCAATCAATGATAAAAAGTATTCAGGCTTCAAGTTAATTCGAATTAAATATAAAAATAATACTTATACTTCAAAATTTATCCCCCCAATGATAGAGAACTTTGATAAAAAGAAATGGATGATTGTTTTACTTCTACTAATCACAATACAGCTATTAATTTTATTGCCATCTCATAAAATTACCTTAATCAATTTTAGTTTAACAGACGCAATTAAAAGTTATTTATTTATCCTATTTACTGTTGCTTTAGTTGAAGAAATATTGTTTCGGGGAGTTTGGTTTTGGGCTTCGGGCGAAGATTTTTTTCTATCGGTTGTTCTGGGGACATTACTTTTTGGAGCGCTTCATTTTTCTAATGGATTGCTACCCGGGTTTGTTGGATTGGGCCTTGGCTTTGTTTATGCAAGTGCAAGATGGCGAGGAGCTTCAATATTAAGTTTGGCTCTAGTGCATACATTTTTCAATTGGCAACATAGAAATATATTACGTGTGGAATATAGTGAAGTTATATTGCCATATCTGCATGTTATTTTGATATGTGGCTATTTTTTAATAGGTTTATTAGTGCTTTATATTTTCCCAAAAGACCAAAGAGTTTTATCAAAACATTAGGAAGCTATAATGAGTTACACTGCAATGAAAGCTGCAAGTATTGTTAAAAAACAAAGAAGGCATTCTTCTAGATTAATATCTGCTGACAATATATAGAAAAAGCAAAGCCTTCTAAATATACAATAATTATTTCATTAAAAAACAATCGTTCTTTAGCTTACAATACGAAGTCTCAAGCCTTTGCATTATGGGTTAATGAAGATGTAATGTGACCTTGTTGTTTTTGATATCAACTTTGATGGTTTTTCCGTCTTCAATATGGCCTGCCAGAATGTCTCGGGCGAGCTCGTCTTGGACATTTTTCTGGATGACGCGTTTGAGCGGCCTTGCACCGTAAGATGGATCATAGCCTTGCTGGCCTAACCAATCCCGCGCGGCGTCTGTTAATTCCAATGTAATTTGTTTATCTTTCAGCCAGCCTTGCAGGCGTTTCATCTGAATATCGACAATCGCTCCCATATGTTCGGGTTGAAGCCGTTCAAATAATAGGATTTCATCAAGGCGGTTTAGGAACTCAGGGCGGAAATGCGTGTTGACTTCTGCCATGACACCGACGCGAGCTGCATTGACATTATCACCATCCGCCAGATTGAGCAGATGCCGCGCGCCGATATTGGATGTCATGATAATCAGCGTATTGCGGAAATCCACCGTGCGGCCCTGACCATCGGTCAAGCGTCCATCATCGAGCACTTGCAAGAGTAGGTTAAACACATCGGGATGGGCTTTTTCAATCTCGTCAAAGAGTACGACTTGATAGGGACGTCTACGAATGGCCTCAGTAAGGGCCCCACCTTCATCATAGCCGACATAGCCGGGAGGTGCTCCGATCATGCGGGCGACGGAATGTTTTTCCATATATTCGGACATATCCATGCGCGTAATGGCGGTATCATCATCAAACATGAAGGAGGCGAGGGCTTTGGTGAGTTCCGTCTTACCGACACCTGTTGGACCAAGGAACATGAAGCTACCAATCGGCCGTGCTGGGTCGCGCAATCCCGCGCGCGCGCGGCGCACGGCATCGGACACCGCTGTTACAGCTTTTTCCTGCCCGACAACGCGGGCACCTAAAACCTGTTCCATAGAGAGAAGTTTTTCACGCTCGCCTTCGAGCATTTTTTCGACAGGGATTCCTGTCCAGCGCGAAACGACGGCAGCAATAGTTTCTGACGTCACCGTTTCGGAGGCGAGGGACGACGTGTCACCATTAGCTTCTTCTAACTTTGCCATTTGTTCTTCCATGGCGGGGATATCTTCATGCTGAAGTTTTCCTGCCGTTGCGTAATCGCCGCGGCGTACAGCGTCTTGTAGCTCAAACCGGGCCTGTTCGAGCTTTTCTTTTACATCAGTTGCGCCGGCCAATTTAGCTTTTTCAGCTTGCCATTCAGCGGTCATTTCAGAAGATTGACCTTCCAGATCCTCAATTTCGGTTTTGCGTTTAGCAAGCCTATCTTTGGAGGCTTTGTCTTTCTCTTTTTTGAGAGCTTCGACTTCTATTTTCAGCTGTACCAAGCGGCGGTCAATTTCGTCGAGCGCTTCCGGTTTGCTGTCCACCTGCATACGCAAACGAGACGCGGCTTCATCCATAAGGTCAATGGCTTTATCGGGAAGAAAACGGTCCGTGATATAGCGATTAGAGAGCTGCGCTGCCGAGACTATCGCACCATCCGAAATACGAATGCCGTGATGAACTTCATATTTGTCCTTAAGGCCTCGCAAGATGGAGACGGTATCTTCGACGGTGGGTTCAGTAATAAAAACGGTGAGGAACCGGCGGGCAAGGGCCGCATCTTTTTCCAAATGTTTGCGATATTCATCCAATGTTGTCGCCCCGACACAGTGAAGTTCCCCGCGTGCGAGAGCCGGTTTGAGCAGGTTTGCGGCATCCATAGCGCCGTCACCTTTACCGGCCCCAACAAGGGTGTGGATTTCATCAATAAAAAGAATGATTTCACCATTGGCAGCTTCGATTTCTTTTAAGACGGCTTTTAGGCGTTCTTCAAACTCACCGCGATATTTCGCGCCGGCAATCAGTGCTCCCATATCAAGGGCAAGCAGGCGTTTATCTTTTATAGATTCTGGGACATCACCCGAGACAATACGGTTAGCAAGGCCTTCTGCAATGGCCGTTTTACCAACGCCGGGTTCGCCAATGAGAAGGGGATTATTCTTAGACCGGCGCGAGAGCACCTGCATGGT
>CAZZKV010000052.1:0-6340 GCA_964654665.1 uncultured Caulobacterales bacterium
GCACCGGTAGTTCTTTGATTAACACGACATTGGAAGATGTTGGTGTTCATTCATTGTTGACGGGTTTCCGGTATCGTTTTGGTGGCTCAACACCGCCACCGCCGCCTCCGCCTCCGCCTCCGCCGCCTCCACCGCCTCCGCCTCCGCCTCCGCCTCCACCGCCTACGACATATACATGTTGGGATGGTAGCTCGGTATTTGATTTGGCAACATGTCCAGCTCAACCAGCCCCGCCGCCACAAGTACAGTGTTGGGATGGATCATTTACATCTGATGCGGCCTTCTGTCCGGCGCAAGTTGTTCAACCAGTTGTGGCCAGCTATAATAATTGTGGCCCTTCAAATGTTGCAATCTTCAATGTGCCGAGCACACAACCGAAGCAGTTAACCCGTTTGGGCACTTTGCCTGAATTTGGCGATTCGCACGGGTTGAGCTCACAGCAATTCTTTGAGAAGCTGCAAGCGCGTTATGCATCCAATGCTGGTGATCGGGCTTATTTGAACTATCTATTTAAGCAGATGGGCTATTCAAATGGCTTTAGTGATGCACAAAGCTATATGTTCTCAGAAGAAACACTGCCTGTTGGCACACGCGGTATGTTAGGTTTGGGTGCACAGCATCACTATCAGTACTCAGTACTGCCATCATCTGATCGTGATCGTCAGGCCTTCCGTATCCAATCTGCGAACGGAACAGTTATTCACTTCATGAAGACATGTGGTAACTATATGTATGCCTGTAACTAAATCGGTTACATTTTGATTTTAAGACGGAGCCTTTAGGCTCCGTTTTTTTATGGTTGCTTGGTGAGGCATAACTGACCTGTTTAATACACGAAATGAGTGTTTTGTTTCTCTACCCGGCTTGCTATCCCATTATGCATAACTGTTATTTTATGGAGCGACCACTGCCAGACCCTTTGACATTATCCCGAAGCGAACAATGCATTGTTGATACTCTGGATGACGGAGTTGATGCGCGATTGACGACGTTATTAAAATGGTCCGAGCAAAATTCGGGTAGCCGAAATAATGAGGGGCTTGCAAATATGAGAGGTTTACTCATCGAGCAATTTGCCGAATTGCCTGCGGTAATGACTGAAATAGATTTGCCAATGGATAAACGCGTTAATCTACAGGGTCAGATAACTAATATTGCCTTGCAACCAGCCCTTGAAATAACCGCGCGCCCTGATGCACCGGTTCAATTGGTTCTGACCGGGCATTATGATACGGTTTTCCCTGAAGATTCTCATTTTCAACACCCAATTAAACAAGGGACAGACCGTATTAATGGGCCTGGTATGGCGGACATGAAGGGCGGATTAATGGTTATGTTTATGGCGCTTGCAGCCCTAGAGCGCTCTGATATAGCCAAAAACATTGGGTATACAATTTTGATGAGTCCTGATGAAGAAATAGGTTCCCCCGGTTCAGCTGTACGGCTTGCAGAATTGGGTCGCCGCAGCCATGTCGGGCTAACATATGAACCCGCTTTGGCGGATGGGTCGATGGCAGGCGCGCGTAAAGGGAGTGGAAATTTTGTATTGGTTATACGCGGGCGTGCAGCCCATGCAGGCCGTGAACATCATTTAGGACGAAATGCGATTGCCGCTATGGCGCGTTTCGTTACAAAACTTGACGCGCTCAACGGCCAGAGAGAGGGCGTAACATTTAATATAGGCAAAATAGATGGAGGCGGGGCAACAAATATTGTGCCTGAGCTTGCTATTGGCCGTTTTAATACACGTATGAAACATCCAGAGGATACGCAGTGGATAAAGGCAGAAATTGATAGGTTAGTTTCAGAGGTTGTGGCTGAAGACGGTATTACAGCAGAGTTATCAGGCGGGTTTTCGCGCCTGCCCAAACCTATGGCCCCAGCAAATGAAACAGTATTTAATTGGGTGAAACAAGCGGGTGGATTATTAGGGCAAACTATCCGCTGGACCCCTAGCGGGGGCGTTTGCGAAGGTAATAATCTTTGGGCATCGGGTTGTCCTAATGTTGATACATTAGGCGTTCGCGGGGGTGATATTCATTCAGATCGTGAATATATGATTGTTCCGAGCCTTATTGAGAGAGCGCGGTTGTCCGCGGTAATTTTGATGAAATTAGCAAGCGGGGAATTTGACGCACATGCAGTTAAGCGTTTGGCGGCTCAGCCTAGAGCAGGGGTGTAGTAATGTTAATTGTTCGCCCAGCCACAACGCATGATGCCGAGAGTCTGTTCGATCTAGCTCGTCAAGCCGGTGCAGGTTTTACCTCATTAGCTGTCGGTGATGAGCAATTACGGATCCGGTTAGAAAAATCAGAAAAAAGCTTTAAGAGTGAAAGCCGTATTTCGCCGGACCATGTTTATTTATTAATGTTGGAGGAGACAAATACAGGCGAAATTTTGGGAATGAGTGCTGTGAAGGCACAAATTGGTATGCGCGACCCTTTTTTTAACTTTCGTATTCTCAAAGTGGCGCAAAAATCAACAGTCGCTGACAAGCGTTTTGATATGGATGTTCTGATGCTGGTTAATGAATATGCAGGGGCAACGGAGGTCGGATCTTTGTTTTTAACAGAAAAGGCACGTGGGCGCGGAGCTGGTCGTTTGATTTCTCAAGCACGCTATATGCTCATGGCAGCGGATAAGACCCGATTTAGCGATACGGTTATATCCGAATTGCGCGGTGTTGTTGACGAAGCAGGTTTTTCGCCTTTTTGGGAAGCGGTTGGACGCCCTTTTTTCCATATGGATTTCAATGAAGCTGATAAAATATCGGCAGAGAAAGATAATCAATTCATCCTTGATTTAATGCCAAAACACCCGATCTATGCTGCGATGTTGCCCGATGCAGCCCGTACCGCGATTGGCAAGGTTCATCCCGCGGGTGAGGGCGCGTTACGTTATCTGCGTAAAGAGGGTTTCCGATATAATGGTGTTGTTGATATTTTTGATGCTGGACCATCCGTAAGTGCGCCGCGGGATGATATCCGTACTATTTCTGATAGCCGGATTTTAACTGTAAAGGCCGGAACTGGTAAACAATCGTTTACGGCTCTTGTCAGTAATGATGATATTGCAGGATTTCGTTGTATACTGACATCTATGGATTTTGACGGGAATATAGCGGTTTTGGCTCAAAAAGATTTGGGCGCACTCGGGCTTTCTGATGGGGCTAATGCACGAATATGGATTAAACGATGACACAATATATCAATGGTGAGTGGGTAAAAGGCTATGGTCCTGTTTTAGACAGTATTGATCCGGCCAATGGTGATGTTATCTGGTCGAGCCAAGAAGCGGACCCTGGGAATGTTGATGCAGCTTTTAATGCTGCCCATATGGCTTTTGGACTTTGGTCACGTCTCTCGCTTCAAGACCGTCTAGGGTATATTTATAAATTCAGAGATCTTGCCCGCGTGGCCGCGCCGGAAATTGCAGAACTTATTTCGCGTGAAACCGGTAAATTGTTGTGGGACAGCAGCGGTGAAGGTGGAGCAATTGCGAATAAAGTCGATATTTCAGTGAAAAGCTATCAGGCGCGTACAGGCCGGAGTGATATCGATACAACCTTTGGACAGGCCAGCCTGCGCCATCGTCCGCATGGTGTTATGGCGGTTCTAGGTCCTTATAACTTTCCAGCTCATTTGCCGAATGGTCAAATTATACCAGCTTTGATAGCTGGAAATACAGTTGTGTTTAAACCCAGCGAACTGACACCGGCGACGGGTGAACGCTTGGTAAAAATATGGGATGCTGCCGGATGCCCGCCAGGTGTGATTAATCTTGTTCAGGGCGGGCGTGATACGGGCGCGGCAATTTTAGCTCATCCCCATGTTGACGGTGTTTTATTTACGGGTTCTGCGAAAACCGGTGCTTATATTCATAAATTATTTGGTGGCCGCCCTGAGGTTATGCTGGCTCTGGAAATGGGGGGGAATAATCCGCTCATTATCTGGGACGCCGTTGACATTGATGCAGCTGCCAGTCTTGCCATTCAATCAGCCTTTATTACATCAGGGCAGCGCTGCACTTGCGCCAGACGGTTGATTATACCCAACGGAATAACGGGTGAAATAATTATCGAGAGTATTATTGCCCTGATAGATCGTATGGGCATAGGGGCTTGGAATGACAGCCAAGAGGCCGCAATAGGCCCAGTTATATCAGCTAGAATTGGGCAGGATATAATAACTGCAAGCAATGGACTGGTTGAAAAGGGCGCTATTGCTATTCGTGCTGCTAAAGCGGCAACCCGCGGGGATGCTTTTATTACGCCCGGACTGTATGATGTGACAGGATGTGATATAGAGGACGAAGAAATTTTTGGCCCTATATTGCAAGTTATACGCGTCGATGATTGGGAAAGCGCTGTGGCAGTCGCGAATAATACGCGATTTGGCCTTGCGGCCGGTTTAATATCAAACAATCTGGATTTATGGGATGATTTTCGTCGTCATATTCGTGCTGGAATCGTTAACTTTAATCGGCCGACAACGGGGGCAGCCAGTACGTTGCCTTTCGGTGGTCCGGGAGCCTCAGGCAATCATAATCCGGGCGCATTTTATGCCGCTGATTTTTGTGCCTGGCCAATGGCCAGTCAAGTGTCCCGATCTATTGACCCTATTGCCATTAAAGGGTTGAAATAGTGGCGCAGGAAGCAAATTTTGATGGGCTTATTGGGCCAACCCATAATTATGGGGGGTTGTCGGATGGGAATCTGGCATCGGCAGGGAATGCAGGGTTGCTTTCCCGTCCGCGAGAGGCCGCATTGCAAGGCTTAAGTAAAATGCGAAGCTTATATGATGCAGGTCTTTGGCAAGGTATACTACCCCCTCAGCAACGGCCCTTTCTGCCAGCTTTACGTGCGGCAGGATTCCAGGGTTCCGATAAGATCATATTTGAGATGGCTTGGAAACATGCACCGCGCTTGATGAAGAATTGCCTATCGGCCTCATCCATGTGGGCAGCCAATGCCGCTACAGTGAGCCCTTCGCCAGATTGCGCAGATGGGATATTACATTTTACGCCCGCTAACTTGTCCACTATGTTGCACCGCTCTATTGAACATGAACAAACACAACGTGCGCTTGGCACAGCGTTTCCATTTGCTGTTGTTCACCCAGCCTTGCCTGAGCAAACTATATTTGCCGATGAGGGCGCGGCCAATCATGTCCGGCTTTGCGCGGAACGGGGTCATCAAGGGGTTGAGATTTTCGTTTATGGGCGGGATGGTTATGCTCCAACTCGGTCCGGTTATCCTGCACGCCAGACTTTACAAGCCAGTCAAGCAGTTGCTCGCACACATGGAATAAGAGAGAAACATACGGTATTCGCCTTACAGTCAAATGCCGCTATTGATGCTGGAGCTTTTCATAATGATGTTGTTTGTGTTGGATCTATGCAGACTTTATTTTATCATGAATTAGCTTTTGAAAATGCATATATCGTTCAAGACAATATACGCAAAGCAGCAAAAAATTTGTTTGATCCGATCTTTATTGAAGTACCTAATGCGGATGTTCCCATTGAGGATGCGATTAAATCTTATCTGTTTAATTCAATGCTGGTACAAATGCCTAGTGAAAAGCGGCTAACATTAATAGCCCCGTTGGAAACGCAAAATAATGCAAAAACAAAAGCTTATTGCGATAGTTTAACGTCTGGGAATGGACCTATAGGACGAGTACAATATGTTGATGTTCGGCAATCTATGCGCAATGGTGGTGGCCCTGCCTGTTTACGTTTGCGGATCACTTTGACAGATGATGAGTGGGCACAGGTTAATCCCGGCAATAAGTTTTCATTGCAATTGCAAAGGAGTTTAACGGATTGGGTTAATGAGCATTATCGTGAAACACTAGCGCCCGAAGATATGCGTGATCCTGTTCTAATGAATGAGAGTTTCGCAGCTCTTGATGCACTAACCGTTATTATGGGGTTAGGCAGCGGGTTTTACCCATTCCAGCGTTAAGTGTTATTTTGGCAAATTTATATTGCCCGCGAAAAAGACCATGAGCCTGATATAATTTTATCCTGTTGTTGGCTTGATCCGACCCAAATTCCATTCATGGTTTGTCCATCACTACTAATCGATAACTGAAAACTTCCATGATTATGGTTGATAGCAACGGGATGAAACCAAATACCTGTTAATAACTTATCACTGATTTTTTCAGCTCTTAGCCGCCGTGGGCTTTTATGTTCGACAGCTTTTAAGGTTTGATAATTCCTAGCATCAGGTTGAATGTTCCCCGCGTAACCTCCGAAACTTTTTTTAATCTTGATGATTTCTGTAAATTTCTCTTCATTGCCATCATCCTTTGGAAATGTATATTCTGCAATC
>CAZZKV010000053.1:0-6281 GCA_964654665.1 uncultured Caulobacterales bacterium
ACTAGGCCTAAACTGGGCCGAAATTGCTTTAGAATTCATAATACATAGCAATAACAATGACTTGCAAGTCCAGTGGCGGGCGGGGAGGGATTCGAACCCCCGATAGGCTCTCACCTATGCCGGTTTTCAAGACCGGTGCATTCAACCACTCTGCCACCCGCCCGCGGATGTGAGTTTGCGGTTTAAAGCAAAGCCCGCTGGCATTAGCGATATTCTATCCAAGCTGCAAGAGGCTTTATGGCTCTTTTTGATATTTTCATCAGCGAGTTATACTGGCTGGGGCAGAATGTTTAATATTTTATTTTAAAGGGATAAAAACGGTATTAACCTTTTGCTCACTTTAAATAAAAATCAGCCGTTAAGCCTATTACCTAACCGTCATTTAAACTTACTCATTTAGGTTACTACCTAATGAAGGATATCTACAAGACGATGAAGCTGCTGATATCCGAAGTAATGTGGGTCAAAACTCGACGGGGCGAAAGCTCGAGTAAAAGGTGATGTGATATGAGTAAACCTCAAACGAAAATAGTGGGAAAGTTATGTGTGATAAGCGTCGCAATCAGTATGATTGCTGGGCTTTCAGCCTGTTCGACATCCAGTACAGTTAAAGTTGCACATGCCGCGCCCATCACTTATAAAATAGGTGAGGGCAGTGCAAAATATGCGTCATTAACACTGCCAAACACGCCTCGATCCTTATCACGACCTTATTCGGCGGCTCCTAAAGCTGTACCGACACCGCGCTCCGCTATACCTTATAAATCAATACCGCATAATCAAGGCGCGTCAGAATTTAATACACACATGGTTGATCGTGACCTTTACAAGCACCAACGTGTTGGCAAGCGATATACCGTATTTGGAAAATCTTATACGCCCAAACACCAGCCTGATTATGATGTAACCGGCATAGCGTCCTTTTACGGCGATAAATTTCACGGAAAACCGACAGCGACAGGTGAAATATTTAATAAAAATGATATTACAGCCGCTCACAAAACACTGCCGCTTAATAGTATGTTACATGTTACGAATCTGGAAAATGGTAAAACATTGATGGTTCGCCTCAATGATCGTGGGCCTTTTGTTGGTAAACGGATTATTGATCTTTCAGAAGCTTCCGCGCTAGCCCTCGGCATTACAACGGCTAAAGGCTTATCTCAGGTACGTGTCCGTTACGTTGGCCCTGCTGACCCGAATGCGGCTGGAAAAGCCATTGCGCCGCCGCGCCGCTCTATTCCGCAAGTTGTTGAAGCGCCGCGCCCGGCAGCCCCCCTATCTGTACCGGATTACAGGCCTTTGCGTCAGCAACCACATGCTCAAGCGCCCTTTACTCCGCCGTCCTATGATCCTGCGCCGCAAGAGGCTCGCCCTCAACTGCCCACGCCTATCGCCCCCCAAGCGCCAACACCAGTTCCTAATACCGAGGACCTTGACGGCGAAGGTCAAATCACGCTGACAATTAAAGGGCCCGTGCATATGGCCACCCAAAAGAGCGATGATGATCAGCCCGCCTGGATAGACGCTGTTAATCGGCGACGCTATAAAACACAAAAATAAAGATAATACGTCTCTTCGGGGTTTACGCCGCACCACAGCTATGGGATTTAATCAACGCGCTTTTTTGGCGTGTTGATTGATTCTGGAGACTCCTTTGAGACTATTCACTCATATTTTAATTATCCTCATGGGGTGTCTACCGTCTCTGACCTATGCCCAAGAGAGTGAATTCACAACACCGGCACCTTTTGCCGTTATTATGGATTATGAAACAGGTATGGTTTTATTCGAAAAAAATGCCCGCACGCCTATGGCCCCGGCTTCGATGACAAAAATAATGACGGCGGATATTGTCTTTGAAAAACTTAAAAACGGAAGCCTTTCTCCGGACACGCAATTCACAGTAAGCGAGGAGGCGTGGCGCCGTGGCGGTGCAAAATCTGGATCGTCAACCATGTTCCTCGAACTGGGTAGCCGTGTATCTATTAGCGATTTACTAAAGGGCGTTGTTATTCAATCAGGAAATGATGCCTGTATTGTACTGGCTGAAGGTATAAGCGGAAGCGAAACCGCCTTTGCTGATTTAATGACTCGGCGCGCCCGCGAAATAGGTCTGGAGAGTGCGACATTTCGAAATGCTACGGGCTGGCCACATCCGGAACACCGTATCAGTACATATGATCTGGCAAAGCTGGCAAAACATTCCATTGAAACCTATCCTGACTATTATCCCATTTATGCAGAAACATCATTTATATGGAACGATATTCGGCAAGGAAACCGCAACCCGCTTTTGGGTAAAATGACAGGCGCAGATGGCTTGAAAACGGGACATACCGAAAGCTCAGGCTATGGGTTTGTGGGATCGGCGGTTAGAAATGGAATCCGAAGAATTATTGTCGTTAATGGACTGGAGAGTAAAGTTTCTCGCCAAAATGAAAGTATAAGATTAATGCAAGCCGCTTTTGATCAATTCCAAATTTACGATCTTTATGAAAAGGACCAAATTATCGGCTCTGTCCCCGTCTTTATGGGCAAGGCCGAAACTGTAGAGGTAGCCTTATTGCACAATATTCGATCAGCTCTTTTTCGGGCTGATCGCAAAAATGTCACGGCTAAGATGGAACATAAAGAAACTGTCGCAGCTCCGATAGCTAAAGGGGACACAATCGCTACATTAATCATCAATGAACCCGGGAAAGCGCCGCGCGAATTCCCGCTTGTTGCCGCAACTGAAGTCAAAGCAAAATCAGCCTTATCCAAGGCTTGGACAGTCTTACTCAACACAATTAGGGGCTAATATGAAACAGGGTGTCTTGATTACATTCGAAGGCGGCGAAGGGGCCGGCAAAACAACGCAAGCAATGTTGTTAAAGACCGCTCTGGAATCCGCAGGTCATGAGGTTTTACTAACGCGAGAGCCGGGCGGAACTTTCGGGGCCGAAGCTATTCGAGACCTTGTATTGGAAGGCACATCGGATCGCTGGTCCGGTATGACAGAGCTTTTATTAATGTATGCAGCCCGCGTTGACCATGTTGAAAAACTGATCCGTCCAGCGCTAAACCGGGGTGTTTGGGTTATTAGTGACCGTTTCACAGACTCAAGTCTGGCCTATCAAGGCTATGCACGCGGATTAGGCGCGGATAGGGTTAAAGCTCTTGACCGTGTGGCTTTGGACGGGTTTCAACCTAATTTGACGATATTATTTGATATCGACCCTGTGTTGGCACAGAAAAGAGTGGAAACTCGCGGCGAAGACTTATCCCGATTTGATTCTGAGTCTATTGAATTCCATAATGTTCTGCGGACAGCGTTTTTGGAAATTGCAGAAAACGATCCGGACCGTATTTTTACCTTAGATGCATCCGCCAAACGTGATGCTGTCCATACGCGTATATTATATGCAATCACGCAAAAATTTCCTGAATTAGCCGGCAAATTATCTGCGGATAGTGTTTAACACCTTATGGCGCGCGAGCCCGATAATATCCCCGAATCTGATCGCGCTGATGGATGTCCACATCCGCGGGCTACCTATGATCTTATAGGACATCAAGCAGCCGAATCCCGGTTCTTATCGGCTAAAAACTCTGGGAGGCTGCATCACGCCTGGCTTATTAGCGGTCCAAAGGGGGTTGGTAAGGCCACATTGGCTTACCGTATTATACGCCATATATTAGGCGGAGTATCCTTATTAGCCGACAGTCTTGATATTCCGGCGACGGATCCGGCAGCACAGCGTATTGAGTCCTTGGGACATGGTGATCTTTTTATTTTGCGACGTCCCTATGATGTGAAGACAAAAAAATTACGATCTGAAATACCCGTTAGCGAAACCCGCCGTTTGCGCGATTTTTTTGCGCAAAAACCATCCGAAGGGGGATGGCGTGTTTGTTTGATTGATAGTGCTGATGAGTTAAATAGGAATGCTGAAAATGGTATTTTGAAAACTCTGGAAGAGCCACCGGATAAAGCAATTATCATTATGCTGGCAAATATGCCGGGACGATTATTACCGACCATTGAATCGCGGTGTATCCACTTACCATTACGAGGGGTTCGTGATACCGAAATTATACCATGGCTTCGCAGTCGCAACCTTGATCAACCGGCTAATATTTTAGAAACGGCTGTAAAACTATCGCGCGGAGCGCCGGGCAAAGCCTTCGCTTTAAGCCAAAATGCGGATAATGTTTTAAAACCCCTATCGAAAATACTCAAGAGTTTTGACGATCAGGACCCCAGTTATGATCATCAAATATCCAATCTACTATCTCTGGCTAATGCGGCCTATTCACGCCATTTATTTTGGGATGCTTTGCAAGATATTTTACAGGCCCAGAGTGTTTTTACCGCAACAGGGCAGTGGAACTCTGCCTTTCAACCCTTGTCGATAACGAAATCGTCTGAAGCCTGGCGAAAACTTTGGCTCCGTGTTCAACATTTACGCGAACGAGAGGAAGCCCTGAATATGGATAAAAAAACGGTTATGTTAACGATGCTGAGTGATATAAGAGCCGCCTAATGTTTGTTGATAGCCATGTAAACCTCCACAGTGAAAAATTCGCTGATGATCTTCCAGATGTATTGGCGCGGGCCAAAGAGGCTTCTGTTTTGGCTATGTTAACAATCTGCTGCCGTATATCCGAATTTAGTGCTGTATTAGATATCGCCCAGTCCAATGATGCCATGTGGGCCAGTGTCGGAACACATCCCCATGAAGCTCGTGAAAACCCAGATATAAAACCAAATGAAATCATAGCTTTATCACATCATGCAAA
The DNA here is from genome assembly GCA_964654665.1 of uncultured Caulobacterales bacterium. Classification (GTDB taxonomy): domain Bacteria; phylum Pseudomonadota; class Alphaproteobacteria; order Caulobacterales; family Maricaulaceae; genus CALCKU01. Next base: position 4,786 of record CAZZKV010000053.1, read on the forward strand.
AGTCATTGGCATTGGTGAAACCGGTTTGGATTTTCATTATAATTATAGCGAAAAACCCGATCAGGTTAAAAACTTCGTCACCCATATCGAGGCCGCGCGCCAAACCCAATTGCCCTTAATTATCCATACCCGTGAAGCTGATGATTTGATGGCTGATATATTGCAATCGGAGATGAAAAATGGTGCCTTTCCAGCGCTTTTACATTGTTACACCTCTGGCCCGCAATTAGCGCGTATTGCTGCGGATTTAGGGTTTTATTTTTCAGTTTCTGGAATTTTGACGTTTAAAAACGCACATGATGTCCGTGCAATCACGCGCCATATGCCAGATGACCGTATTATGATTGAAACAGATTGTCCTTATCTAGCCCCTGTTCCTTATCGTGGACGGCGTAATGAACCAGCCTATGTGCCACATGTGGCCGCCGAATTAGGTCGTATCAAGGGGTGGGATATCGAGGAAACAGCGCAACGCACTACAGATGCTTTTTTCACTCTCTTTAAGAAGGCAGACAGACCGGCCAGCTTGCGCCAGAGAGTAGGGGCCGGACATGCCGCTTAAAGCCCGTATTCTAGGCTGTGGATCATCCGGTGGCGTTCCGCGAGTTGGCGGGGATTGGGGAGTTTGTGATCCGGCAAATCCAAAAAACAGGCGTACACGGTGTTCATTGCTTGTCAGCTATTGGGCTACGGGGCCCGAGCCGGATATCAAAGAACAAACAACCGTTTTAATCGATACATCGCCCGATTTACGAGAACAGCTTCTCAGCGCAAAAACCAAACGTCTGGACGCTGTGCTATATACACATGATCATGCAGATCAAACCCATGGGATTGATGACCTCAGGGCTATTGCTTATCGCATGCGACAGCGTATTCCCGCATATATGGACGGCCATAGTAAAATACATCTTTTTGACCGGTTTAAATATTGTTTTGAAATGCCTGATGGTCGGGTTCATCCACCTATTCTTGAGTTGCAAACTTTAATTAAAAATGGAGATAAACTCAGCATTGCGGGGCCTGGCGGTATGGTGTCAATTGACGTTTTAGAACTAAGCCATGGTCCTACGCCCTCTCTCGGGTTTATTTTTGACGGTAAGTTGGCCTATTCGCCAGATGTTTGGGATGTACCGGATTATAGTCTTAATCGGCTCAATAATATACCGATATGGATTGTTGACGCGCTTCGGTATAGCGATCATCCAACGCATGCTAATGCCGATAAAACACTCGCATGGTTCGCCAAAACAAAAACGCGCCAAGGTATTTTAACAAATCTACATATCGATATGGATTACTCGGTTTTATCACAAGAATTGCCCGGAAATCATCAAGTAGCATATGACTCCATGGAATTAAGTATATAAATTATATAATTGAAATATAACAATAATTAGAAATCATTATTTCTCATAATAAACATTATGCGATCAATGGATGTAGCAGCCCTTTAGTAATGTCCCACTTAAGCCCGTTAGAGATGTCACACTTTC
>CAZZKV010000054.1:0-2497 GCA_964654665.1 uncultured Caulobacterales bacterium
TATGGCTGCCATAGATGGCAGGCTGCAATACCGCATGGATGGATAGTAGGCTAAAGCCTTAGCCCATTTCGCGCCGGATGCCCGGATAATAAACCGCCAGTGTGGCCGCGCGCATCAGATAATAAAACAAAAAGGCCATCCATATGCCATGGGAGTCAAAATATGGAGTCAGACCATAATGCGCGCTAATATAAAATCCGACAGCTGCAATCCCGGCATTGCGCATTTCGCGGGTCTTGGTGGTGCCGATGAAGATACCGTCAAATTGCCATGCCGCAAATCCGACAATCGGGGCCAGCGCGCAATAGGGCAGATAGGTCATGGCGCTTTGAATAACCAGAGGGTCTTTGGATAAAATCCCTATGAAAAATGGCCCGCCAAAATAAATCAAGATACCGGTCAACACGGCAAACAGGGCAGAAAATTCTGTGGTCAACCGGACGGCGCGATCAAAGCGGGTACGGTCTTTGGCCCCGAAGGCCGCGCCCACCGCAGCCTCGGCTGTGTGGGCAAAGGCATCCAGAACCAGCGCGATCATGGTGATGAATTGCATCAAGATATGATAGCCCGCCAAAAAAATAACCCCTTGAGCCGCGGCGGCATTTCCAAAGAAACTAAAGCCGAGGGTCAGACATAACGTACGGATGAAAATATTGCTATTCGTGACACCCAGCCGTTTTAAATCATCCGGATTAAGTAAGGCTGATTTGGACACGGCTTTACGCCGAAACCCGCCGCGACGCTGAATTTCGCGGTAAGCCAACCACAGCCCCGCCGCCAGCCCGCACCATTCGGCAATGGCCGAGGCTATGCCGACGCCGTAAAGTCCCCATGCAAAGGTAATCACAAAAAGCGGAGAGAGAATAAGATTAACGAGGTTAAGGACAATTTGCATTTTAAGCGCCAGTCCCGCACGGGAAATGCCGACGAACCAGCCCATCAAGGCAATAGACGCCAAGGCGGCTGGCAGGCCCCAAAGCCGGGCTTTGATATAAATAGCCGCTGTTTTTTCAACATCCGGCGTTCCCGTGAAAACATTAAAAGCCCCGATAAGGAGGATATTTTGCAGCAGGAAAATCGATATGCCAATCAAAAGGCCCAACGGCACGGCGCGCATCATATGCGCTTGGACCGATCCTTCATGACCCGCCCCGTCCGATTGCGCGGCCAGACCGGCCGTACTCATACGCAAAAAGCCAAAGCTCCAATAGGCAATGCTGTAAATCACAGCCCCCAATCCAATACCGGCCAGCGCTGCCGTACCGGCATAGCGGCCTATGACAAATGTATCGACAAGGCCGACAATCGGTGCCGTTGCATTGGCCAGCATAATCGGCCAGCTTTGTGCGGCAACGAACCTGCGGGTCAGCGGGCGCCGCAGTGCGGAAGCGGAGGCCTGTGCAGAAGTCGGCATTACACAGTTTTGGCTGTTAGATAATGCCCATGCAAAATCGCAATCGGTTTTTCATAACTTTCCTGCCACGCCTGTACCCGCACATTAGCAACACGGGAGCCTTGTTTAAACACATGCGCGCGAGCATAGCTTATGTCGGCCTTTCCTCGGCGTAGATAGTCAATATTGATACCAATCGGTTTGGGCATGGCGCCCGTGGGGTCATTGGTGATCAGCAACAATTCGGCAATGGCCGTAATTTCCATAAACCCGCCGATCCCGCCGCCGTGCAATGCCGGCAGTACCGGATTACCGATATTATTTTTGGAAAAGGGCAGAATAAGGGTAAATTCATCGCCCATGAAAAAGGGCTCGACGCCCAATGTCTGAGCATAGGGAATACGTGCCAGAACACGTTTTATGTGATTGTCGGCATTCATAGTGTCGGCACTCATGTGGTTGGCCCCACTTTTGGAATTGCATTTAAAGCCGTAGCCATAAAGGTCGCTTGGCTGGTGGCAACAGGGTCTTCCTCGTCACCATCATGGGCAATAGCCCGGACAAAGGCGACATGTTTCGTTGCTTTATAACAATGGGCCTTGGCAATAATGGTCTCGCCGGGTTTGGCCGCACGCATATAATCGATGGACAGATTCAGCGTCGCTGTACTGGTGAGCTGCGGGAAGCCAGAAATCGCGGCCAGTCCCGAGACTTGATCAAGCAAGGTGGTCACAGCGCCGCCATGGATAACACGGCTATCGGGATCGCCTATCAATTTTACATTATAGGGCAGCGAGAGCGTCGCCTGTCCGCGAGCTATCGAAACAAATTTCATACCCAGTTTTTTGGCATGGGGTGTTTCTTCGGTGAAAGTTGGGGCAAACTTCCAAAGTTGTTCCAATATTGTTTCATCCATAATTATTCCCTAAATGTGCTTAACGCCCCTTGCGATTCGCCGCCACATTATGCGCAAGACGTCTGGCTTCCAAGACGGTTAAAGTGGAAATACACAGAAAAGCCTGCTTGCCAGTCCCTGTCTTCTGGCCTAAAGAGCGTCGCGCAAGCACCTATAGCTCAGCTGGATAGAGCGCTGCCCTCCGAAGG
>CAZZKV010000055.1:0-2069 GCA_964654665.1 uncultured Caulobacterales bacterium
ACTCTGAACATACACAATATCGCAGTGGCCATTTGAACAGGATGTATCTTTAATGGTTATCGGAATCGTAATTTGTTTTACATTCTAAAAGAATTCGCATTGTCTTGCTATAGCCAACTCTGACCTGTTTAGGCGGCTCTTTGGGCTTGATGGCTTATATCGTGCCAATCTGGATTTTTATCAGCGATAAGGGCGTGAACCCAACTTTGGGGCCAACGTTTCAAAAGTTCGGACCGGGCAACGGCGACGCCAAGACAGTTGTAATATTCTATATGGACTGGGCGCTGGAATGCGGCTGTGTTGCGTAAATCGCTAAGGCTACGGCCCGCATCAATATGCAGAGAAGTATCATTTGGGTTGCTTAGGATATAAACGTAATAATGTCGGGTCATATGATTGGTTTAGCGTCGAAATGTTAACGGAACATTAAGTGAACAAATTAATTGTCCTTAAGCGTATAAAAACTTATGGTGTTGATAGGCTAGAAAAATCAATGATCAGCGGTTCATGCCCAGTTGCCCTAGCAAATGTGATCATATCGTCCCGGCTAATAGCCGTGGTTGCATCATTTTTTAGGGGATGAAAATTGACACTATCATAATCCATCAGGGTTTTGTCGATAATTAGTGTCACTAAATTATGTGTATCATTCATGACAGAAAATAAAGTCACAGAGCCAGGGGTAACGCCCAAATGTTCCAACAAAGCCTCGGGCTTGCCAAAGGACAGACGTTTACAGCCCAGCAGGGGATGTAACTTGTTAATTTTAATCTGCGTATCCGCCTGGGCACAGATTAGGAAAAATATACCGGCCTTGTCTTTCAAAAACAGATTTTTTGTACTGGCACCGGACCGGCGTGATTTAATGTCTAGGCCTTCAGCAACTGTAAAAATGGGATCATGGTCTTCGGTTTCATGAGTAATCCCAAGTGTGTCGAGCAAAGATAATAGATCGGCGCGGGTTGCGTAGGTCGGGGACATAAGGGGCTTTCTTTATACAGGCTTTGTTGGGGCTTTTACTTTTCTTATCGGTTCATTTCAGGCAAACTATCACAATGGAAAATGATAAAGAAACCCCAATTGCTCCAGCAGACAATTTTCCGGCTTTGGATTTATTCCAAATGCAGGATCCGGCTCCTATTTTTCGCCCCGCACGTGCACGACGGCAATGGATGGATCGTTTTGTTGACCGCCATCCCTATCGCTGTTTGCCGCTCACCATGGCTAATTCGACAGGGTGGGAGTTACTGTGTCCGTTTGATGTTGAGATTGAATGGAATGGCGGCCCGTTAGCGGTCGATATAACTATCAGTGCCCCAGACCCACAAGCGCATATTACCGGATTTGCGCAAAGCCATTTTCAACGCGGGATCATAACGTTCCATACAGGGTATCTTTTCAGGACCCCGCCTGGATGGGCGGTTTGGTGCGGTGGTCCGCCCAATTGGCCTAAAGACGGGGTTTATCCGCTTTCCGGCCTTGTCGAGACAGACTGGCTTCCCTTTCCCTTTACAATGAATTGGCAAATGACGCGGGCGGGCCGGGTTACGTTTAAAAAAGATGAACCGTTTTGTTTTATAACCCTGTCTGAGCATCGGCGGCTGGATCGTGTACAGCCACACTTACGCAGTCTTAACCAAGACTCACAAATGGCGCGAGATTATGCGGCTTGGCGCGAAAGCCGGACTGATTTTATGACCCGGTTAGAGGCGCGGGATGCGGGGGCGATTTCCGAAGGTTGGCAACGCCATTATATGCGCGGCATTCCGCCATCGGCCGAGCGTATAGCCAAAGACCATGATACAAAGCGCCGACTTCAACCGGCTCAGGATTTGCGCGGTGGTGGGGTTAAATCATCATAACATGAGATAAAGGCACCTCATAGGCGACCACTTTATAGCCATAGATTGTGCCTGAGCAGCGTTTCGTAAAAAATATGAAAACTGGCTTGATTTGCCTTCACTATTGCGCCATACAGCCGCCTCGACCAAAGCGGTGCATGCACCCTTTTATATACGTCTTTTGAGCGGGCGTAGCTCAGTGGTAGAGCATCACCTTGCCAAGGTGAG